>NZ_NFHD01000012.1 GCF_002159185.1 Gemmiger sp. An87 | reverse complement strand
CCATCCGGGTCGCCATCTTGCTGCTATAGCTCAGTCGGTAGAGCGCATCCTTGGTAAGGATGAGGTCAGCAGTTCAAATCTGCTTAGCAGCTCCATGGTAGAGCCCTTTCGGAATTTGCCGAAAGGGTTCATTTTTTACCATCCGGCAGACCACTTTCTGTCCCGAAAGCAGGACAGAAAAAATTGCGAAAAAATCGAAAATACTTGTTGACAGGCAGACTGTTTTTTGGTATAGTAATAAGGCACCCGGCGAACGGGGCAACAGAATAAAGGGGTATAGCTCAGCTGGTAGAGCAGCGGTCTCCAAAACCGCGTGCCGAGGGTTCGAATCCTTCTGCCCCTGCCAAAGGCCCGTGAATGCGAAAGCGTTCACGGGCTTTTTTGCGTCTTCCGGCCGAGGATAAAGCAAGCGACGAAATATCAAAAAACGAGTGTATAAGGTTTATGTTCGGATAAAATCAGTAAAAAAACGCAAAGGAAACAAAGTTCGTTGTTTGTGCAATTGATTTTACTGTGGGATATGGTACACTTAAGCTACGCTGTTATGCTAGGGAGAAAGGAAAACATCCCGGCGGACTTCGTTGAAAACGGCGGGATGTTCCCGCCCAAAGGAGAAAACGTATGTACGAATTGAGCATGTTGTTCCTGTATTTTATTATCTATGCCTTTTTGGGCTGGTGCGCCGAGGTTGCTGTCACTGCGGTGAAGCAGCGCCGGTTTGTGAACCGAGGCGTCATGAACGGCCCCATCGTGCCGCTTTACGGCTTGATGGCTACCCTGGCAGGTGTCTTTCTGGAACCGAAGGAGAACAATCTTCTGGTGTTTGTGCTGGGCGCTGTAGTCCTGTGCGCTGCCGTCGAGGTGGTGGCCGGTGTGATCCTGGAGCGGCAGTTTGACCGGCGCTGGTGGGATTACTCCGACCGGCCCATGAACCTGAAGGGCTACATCTGCCTGGAGAGCTCCCTGATCAAGGGCGTTCTGGTGGCTTTGGCGGTGCGCTTCCTGACTCCGGTGCTGCATTGGGGCCTGAGCTTCCTGCCCGCCATTGCGCTGCAGATTCTGGCGCTGGTGCTGGCCGTTGTGCTGGCGGTGGACGCGCTGGTGATGGTGTACGGTGTACACGCGGTGCGCCGCCGCTGGAAGATGAGCAAGCCCATCGCGGAATACCTGCAGCAGGCCAGTGAGACCATTGGCGACGGTTTGACCACCCGCACCCTGGGCTGGTACCAGGGGTACCAGAAGCGTCATCTGGCCAAAGCCTTCCCCAACCTGACCCGGCTTTCTGCGGAGGAGGAACACCCTGCAGCCAACGTCTTTGCAGCGGGAATCGGCTTCTACAAGCTGTTCTGGCTGTTTTTGATCGGTGCCTTTGTGGGTGATCTGATTGAGACTGTGTTTGTATGGGGTACCTCTGGTGTGCTGATGAGCCGCAGCAGCCTTCTGTACGGCCCGTTCAGCGTGGTCTGGGGCCTGGGTGCGGCAATCCTCACCGTGGTATTGCGCGGCCTGATGGACAAGAGCGACCGTTACATCTTTGTGGGCGGCGCGCTCATGGGCGGCGTGTATGAGTACATGTGCAGCGTGGTTACCGAGAAATTGTTCGGCAAGGTTTTCTGGGATTACAGCAAGATCCCCTTCAACCTGAATGGCCGTATCAACCTGCTGTACTGCGTGTTCTGGGGCATTGCCGCGGTGATCTGGGTGAAAGAGGTTTATCCCCGCATCTCGGCGCTGATCGAGAAGATTCCCATGAAGGTGGGCAAGGTGCTCACCTGGGTGCTGGTGGTGCTGCTGGCAGTGGATGTGCTTCTCTCCTGCATGGCGCTGGGCCGTATGGATCAGCGGGAAAAAGGCATCCCGGCCACCAATGCGGTGCAGCAGTTCCTGGATGAGCAGTATCCGGACGAGTACCTCACCCAGAGATATCAGAATATGAAGCTTGCGGGCTGAGTTGCCCGAAACAGCAAAAACGCGCTCTGGTCAGGGACCAGGGCGCGTTTTTGCTTCATTTCTATCAGTTTTCCGGCGGGGTCAGATCCGCAGGGATCGGGGCATTCACCGTCAGGCTGGAGGGGGTGACGCGGCAGTCGTAGGTCAGCAGTGTGACGCCCGCCTCTACCGCTCGGCGCAGCGCGTGGCCGAAGTCCGGGTGGGTGGACCAGTTGGGGGAGAACTGCTTCATGCCCTCCATCTGCAGAAGGATCATCACGTAGCAGCGCCAGCCCTGACCGGCCAGTGCGGCCAGCTCCTCCACATGCTTGAGCCCGCGCAGAGTGGGTGCATCCGGGAAGCGGGCAAAGCCGTTTTCCTCCAAAGTGCAGCCCTTTACCTCCATCAGAATCTTTTCTTCACCCCGGCGGGCAAAAAAGTCGAAGCGGGAGGCACCCAGTTTGTATTCGGCGCGCAGCTCATCCAGCGGTCCGATGCCGCCTGCGGCCAGCCATTCCGCTACCGCCTGGTTGGGTGCGGCGGAATCCATGTTCACCAGAAGACCGTCCTTGTCCACGGCAATCAGGTCGTAGGGCGTTTTGCGGGCAGGGTTGCCGCCGGGCTGCAGGTAAACAGTGCAGCCCGGGCGCAGCAGTTCGGCACAGCGGCCGGTGTTTTTTACATGGACGTTCAGCACCTGATTGTCCAGCTCAACCCGGGCGATGAATCGGTTGGGGCGGCTGAGAAAACGGGCGGGAACAACGGCGGAATATTGCATAAAACAGCCTCCTGAAATGCGGTGCGGCCTTCTTTGGCGAAATTTGACGCAATTGTGAAGTATTCTTCGCAGGGGCGCAACCACTGGATTTTAGCAGAATAATATGGTATAATCAGGCAAGAAACTAAGCAAAAGGCAAACGTGTCAGCTTTGGAGGAGAGAGGATCGTACGGCTGGCTTGGTTTGAGGTTTCAGATAAGGAAGGAGCAGCGAACATCATGAAAAAGACGGTTCAGACGGTAATCAGTCCCGATAAATTCTACACCATTGCAAGTGCAAATGGCAAGGTCGTTGAAGTAGCGGATTTCAACACGGAAAATGGCGCAGCCATTCAGCTGTGGGATTACGCGGGTGAAGAGTGGCAGCAGTGGGCGTTCGTGCGCGCCGGGGAAGGCGTGTACCGCATTCGCAACCGCTTCACCGGCAAGATGCTCGACCTGATTGCCGGCGGCGTGGTGGACGGCACCTGGCTGCACCAGTGGGAAGGCACCAGCGGCTCCAGCCAGCTGTGGGTTCTGGAGAACACCGGCGATGGCCGTGTGAAGATTAAGTCCAACCTGTCCGGCAAATGCCTGGATGTGGTGGGCATGAGCCAGGACAATGGCGCCCGCCTGCAGATCTGGCAGGACGTGAACGGCGATAATCAGCTGTGGGTTGTGGAAGAAGTAAAGCCCAAGAAGACCAGCCGTAAGAAGACTGAGCCTGAGGCCGAAGCTGTTCCCGCTGAGGAGGCCAAGCCCGCAAAGAAGACCGCGACCCGCAAGCCCGCGGCTAAGAAAACCACTGCCAAGAAGGCCGAGGACGCAGAGCCCGTCAAGAAGCCCCGTGCTACCCGCAAAAAGGCTGAGCCCACTGCGGAAGAGACCAAGGCCCTGAAAGCTGCCGAGGAGCAGAAGGCTTTGAAAGCTGCCGAAGAGCAGAAGGCCTTGAAGGCCGCCGAGGAGCAGAAGGCTCTGAAGGCTGCCGAGGAACAGAAAGCCCTGAAGGCCGCCGAGGAGCAGAAGGCTCTGAAGGCTGCTGAGGAGCAGAAAGCCCTGAAGGCTGCCGAGGAAAAGAAGGCTGCGGAAGCTGCGAAGCCGGTTGAGGCTCCGAAGCCTGCGCCCAAGCCGAACCTGAAAAAGGCCGGCAAGCGCCGCGCTGCCAAGTAATCCGGGCAAGGCAATCTGAATAAAACGCAGGGCGGTCCGCCTGCCCTGGAGAGAGACGTTCCGGTGTTCGCATCGTCGGCGTCCCGCCCCAGGCAGGCGGGCTGCTTTTTGTTGTTGCGGCTCAAAAAGAGAAAATTCGTGCTGTTTGTGATTTTGCCACAGTAACAGCATAGCCGGTTTTGCTATACTGATACAAATTCAAACCATGGGAGGACCATTCGCGTATGGGCTTTAATCTGGAAACCAGTGTTTCAGTGTTTACGGTATTTATACAGGGCTTGCTCAGCTTTTTTTCACCCTGTGTGCTGCCGCTGGTGCCGCTTTATCTGGGATATCTGGCGGGCGGCACGGCCAGCGCCAGCCTGACCGACAAGCAGCGCCGCCGCATTACGCTGCGCAACACCCTGTTTTTTATTCTGGGCGTGAGCTTTGCCTTCTTTATGCTGGGCCTGGGCTTTACGGCGCTGGGCAAGCTGCTCAGTGGCAACCGGGCATTGGTGGCCCGGCTGGGCGGCATCCTGATCATCCTGCTGGGGCTGTATCAGGTGGGCTTTTTGCAGGTGGACGCCCTGCAGAAGGAGCGCCGCCTGCCGTTTGATCTGAACCGGTTCAGCATGAACCCGCTTACTGCTCTGGTCCTGGGCTTCACCTTCAGCTTTGCCTGGACCCCCTGCGTGGGCCCGGCCCTCACCAGTGTCCTGGTCATGGCCGGTTCCTCCGCTTCCCGAACCCAGGGCTTTTTGCTCATCGGCGTGTACACCCTGGGCTTTGTACTGCCCTTCCTGGCGGTGGGGCTGTTCACCAGTCAGGTATTGTCCTTCTTCCGCCGTCATACCTCCTGGCTCAAGTACACTGCCAAGGCGGGCGGTGTGCTGCTGATTCTGATGGGCGTGATGATGTTCACCGGCTGGATGAACAGCTTCACCGGATATCTGTCCGGCGTGGGCACTTCCAGCGCTGCTGCATCCTCGTCCCAGGCGGTAAGCAGCAGCCAGCCCGATTCTCAGGCGGAGTCCCAGTCTGAAAGCCAGCCGCAGGCAAGCAGTACATCGGCAGAATCGGAGGCATCCAGTCAGCCGGAAAGCGCAGCCAGCAGTCCGGAGGAAGAGGAATACCCGGTGGTTGCCGCGCCGGACTTCACCCTGGTGGACCAGTACGGTAATGAGCATACCCTTTCCGACTACAAGGGCAAGACCGTGTTCCTGAACTTCTGGGCCACCTGGTGCGGCCCCTGCAAGCAGGAAATGCCGGACATCCAGCAGCTGTATCTGGACCAGGGCGAAAATACCGGCGATGTGATCATCCTGGGCGTGGCTGCACCCAAAAGCGAAGACAATCCCTTCAACCAGGAGACCCTGGATGCGGACGGCATTGCAGACTTCCTGGAGGAGGGCGGCTACACCTATCCGGTGCTGATGGATACCACCGGTGATGTGCTGATGAACTACGGCATTTCGGCCTTTCCCACCACCTTCATGATCGACAGCGACGGAAACCTGTTCGGTTATCTGCAGGGCAGCATGACCCGCGAGATTATGGACAGCATCATTGACCAGACTGTGACCGGTATCCGGGCGAACTGATTCTGCCATCGGGATATCGAAGAGAAGAGGCGCTTTTCCCGTTTTACGGGAGAGCGCCTCTTTTTTGAAAAAATACTTGACAATTGCAGATAAATTCATATAATTGATTTTGTCAGTGAAAATCAAACAGGAGGAAGACGGAACATGGAACAGACACTTGCGTTCTATATCAATCTTCTGCGGGGGGACTTCACCCAATTCTGCGCCCAGCGGCTCAAGGAGCTGGGCCTTTCTCAGGGGCTGCTTTACTTTTTGCTGTATGTGGGGCGGCACCCGGGCTGCTCGGCGGGGGAGCTGGCCTCGGTGATTGGGGCGGACAGCGGCCATACCACCCGTTCGGTGGAAAAGCTGGTGCAGCAGGGCTTTATGACCCGTACCCGCTCCCAGCAGGATAAGCGGGCAGTGGTGCTGGAGCTGACCGAACAGGGCCGGGAGGCTTTTGTTCAGGCAGGCCGGTGGTTTTATCAGTGGGAGGCCCAGCGCACCCAGGGCATGAGCCCGGAAGAGGTGACGCAGCTGAAAGGGCTGCTGCAAAAAGCAATGACTGGTATTCCCATGCCCAAATCTCCCATGGAATCGGCTCCCGGGCCGGTGCGAAAAGCCATCCGCAAGGAAACTTGCCAGGAATAAATCACTCATCACCGCCGCCCGGGTGGCGGCAATCTGCAAGCATGCAGGAAAGGAAAAACTATGCGTTACTCCATTGTATATTCCAGCAAAACCGGCAACACCCGTCAGCTGGCCGAGGCAATTGAACGGCAGCTGCCCGCCGGGGATCTGCTCTACTGCGGCGCGCCGGATGCGGCGGCACTGCAGGCGGACGTGCTGTTTGTGGGTTTCTGGACCGACAAGGGAACCTGCGATGAAACCGTGGCCCAGCTGCTGAAACAGGCCGAGGGCAAAACCGTTTACCTGTTTGGCACCGCAGGGTTCGGTCAGAGTCAGCAGTACTTCGATCAGATCCTGGCCCGTGTGCGGGAAAACCTGCCCGCCGGTGCGGTGTATGGCGGCGGCTATATGTGCCAGGGCCGGATGCCTCAGGCGGTGCGCAGCCGCTACGAGGCCATGCAGGCCAAGGAGCCGGAGAATGCCCGCTACAAAATGCTCATCGAGAACTTCGATGCGGCGCTGGCCCACCCGGATGCCAACGATCTGGAAGCCGCTGCCGCCTGGGCAAAGAGCTGCCTGGCGTAAAACGTTTTGAGTCAACAAGAAAAAGCACTGGGAATGGGCAAAGCATGCCATTCCCGGTGCTTTTTTGTTGCAAAAGATTCAGTCCACCGTCAGATTGGGCCGGTCCTGGTCGCCGTCCGCCTTGAACAGCACGAACTGGTCCGGGTCATTGGTGAAGTAATAGTATTCGGTGTTCTCGAAAAGGGGAGGGGTCAGGTAGTTGGGCAGGATGTTCTCGCTGTCTTCGCCCCGTTCGCAGAAGCCCGCTGCCGCGAATACTTCGGCGGGAATACCCGCGCAATAGCACTCGGCGTATTCCGCCCCGGCGGCATGGAGCAGGCCGTCAATGGCCTTGCCCAGCCGGGGGAGCGTTTCGTTCCGGCCGATGAAATCCACGATGCGCAGTACCTTGCCGCAGCCGCTGTCCACCACGCGGGCCACAAGGCAGGCCAGCGTCACGCCGTTTTCCCGGGCGCAGTATACGTCGTATGTAAGATGAGGGAAGGCGAAATACCGACGGGTCAGGTACCACAGGTCCTTTTTGGGGGTATGGGGTGTTTCGGGCAGTCTCAGCTCGGCCAGCTGCTCCGGGCTGCTTACCTGCTCCAGCGTCAGGTCGCCGTCCACCGGCAGTACGGTGGGGTCCTTCACCCGGGCCAGGGTGTAGTGTTCCTGACCGGAAAGCCGATAGAAGTGGGGCACCCGGTCCGCATGCCAGCCCAGGAACCGGTAAAAGGCCATGGTCTTGGGCCGGATATTATTGCAGGCCACCACCGAGGCGCCGGTCAGTTCGGGCAGTGCGTTCATCAGGTCCAGGCCTACACCGTTGTGGCCTTTTTTCGCCACCCACACCGAGACCCAGATGTCCGGCGTGGGGGATTCGTTGGCCCGGATGTATCCAGCCACCGCCAGCAGCTCACCATTCTCCTCGGCCAGTGCGTATTGCAGCGCATCGCCGCTGCGGTAGTAGAAGTTAAAATATTCCGGCAGGTTTACCAGCGGCAGCTTCCAGTCAAAGTTTTCATTGATAAAGCCGATCACCCGTTCGGCTTCCTCCGGCCGGGCCAGACGCAGGGTCAGAGAGTCGCTCATAAGGCGCTGCCTCCGGTGATGGGCAGAGTTACGCCGGTGATGAAGCCGGCTTCGTCACTGAGAAGGAAGGCCATGGCGGGCACCACGTCGCTGGGGCGGGCGTTGCGGCCCATGGGGTTGGCCTCGGCGCTGGCCTGCACGATCAGGTCACTGGTCTCGGCCAGGAACTTGGTTTCCATCATGCTGGGTGCCACGCAGTTCACGGTTACGCCGAAGCTGGCATAATCCGCGGCCAGGCTTTTGGCCAGACCAGCCAGGGCGCTTTTGGCCATCACATAGGCGGCGGTGTTCTTGGGCGGCATGCCCAGCAGGTAGCTGGTGAGCATGAACAGCACCCGGCCCTTTTTGGCCTTGGCCATGCCGGGCACGAAGGCCTTGCACAGGGCAACGGCGCTGCGCACCTGCACCGACAGGTCCAGCTCAAAGCGCTCCTCGTCGAACTTCTTGAATTTGGTGTTCACCACCCGCAGGGCGGGCAGATGCACAAAATGGGTGGGGGCGGGGCAGTTCTTCTGCACGTCCTCGATGAAGGCGCACAGTGCCGCCTCGTTGGTCAGGTCCACATCGTAGGTGCGGATGGCCCCGGGATGCGCCTGGCACAGTTCAGCCAGACCCTTCAGATCGCCCGCGCCCTGGGCGATGAAGATATCGCCCTCCTGATACAGCCGCTCAATCAGCGCGCAGCCCACATCGCTGGAAGCGCCGGTGATCAGATATACATTGCCCATAAAGTCCTCCTTATTTTGCCACGCCCGCCTTGATGACGCCGCGGGTCACTTTTTTGCCGTCCTGATTGGTGATGGTCGCCTTGATGGTGATCTCGCCGAACACCTCGTTTACCTCGTCCACCTTGCCGGTGATGGTCAGGGTGTCGCCGATGAAGATGGGCTTGGCGAATTTGGATTCCACGCTGTGCAAAAGGCAGTGCTCGCCGGGCAGGTAAACACCCGCCAGAGTGGAAAAGAAGCTGGCGCCCAGCATCCCGTAGACCACCCGGCCGGGGTAGCCGCGCCCGGCGGCGTATTCCTCGCTCATGTGGATGGGGCTGTTGTCGCCGGTGATGGCGTAAAAGGCATTCATCATTTCGGCGGTCACAGTCACAGTGAAGCTCTCGGTCATGCCGGGGGTGATGTCCGCCAACGTGTAGCTGTTCATGGGAATATGTCCTCCTTTTAAAAAGGGTTCAAACAGAAAAGGGGCCGGGCCCGCAGCCCAGCCCCTTTTGTAGTCATTTACGCGGTCAGACGCTCGATCAGATCCAGCAGGTCGCCCACGTTCTCCAGGCCGCGCACGTCGTCCAGCTTGAACTTCAGGCCGAACTTCTTCTCCATGGCGGTCAGCAGGTTGATCTGCTCCAGGCTGTCCCAATCCTCGATGTCGTCGGCGCAGGTCTCGCGGGTGATCACCAGCTCCTCGTCGTCGAAGTTGTCGCGGAAGATCTGCTGTACGGCGTCAAAAATGCTCTGCTTATCCATTTGAAAAACTCCTTTTTAAACGATCTCGATCTCCATCACACCGCACTGCGGCTCGTAACCCGCGAAGCCGGTGAATTCGAAGGTCAGGTTGCCCTGGTCGTCCTGGGCGGTTTGTTCAAAACCGATTGTAGCATAAAAATCGCGAACGAGCAAATTTTTTGCGGTGGGGTAGTAGTGGCCCACGATCTTTTCCACTCCGGCAGCGGCGGCGCGGCGCACCAGCTCGTCGAACATGGCATGCTCCAGACGACGCTTGAAGGTGCGGCAGCTCATGATCCACAGATCGATGTCCATCACGTTGCCCTGGATGTGGCCAATCATGGCGGTAACCAGGCCGTTGTCGCCGAACTTGTCCACCAGGCGGCCGTAAAGGGTGATGTAAGCCGGATCGGCCATGATGCCCTCCACCTCGGCGGCGGTGTAGCGGCGGGTGGTCAGGTTGAACTGGTTGGTCTTGTTGATCAGCTGGGTGATGCGCTCGGCATGGGGCTCGTCAAAGGCGCCGATCTCACAGTGCATCTCCAGGCTCTTCAGATAGTCGTTATAATCGCCGAAGCTCTGCTCCAGCTGAGCGCGCTCCAGATTCTGCTTGTACATGCTGGCGCGCTTCTTGTCGTCCGCCGAGAGGGTGGTCACCTCAAAGTAGCCGCTGCGGTCGATGGCCGCGATGTACTCTTCCGGTGCGCCCAGCTCGGGCACGGTCACGCCCGGCAGCTCCTGGCGCACGATCTCCCGCTCGGCGGGGTTGTCGTCCACGAAAACGAAGCTTTCCGGCAGGATGTTGATCTCCTGGGCCATGGCCGCGATGTTCCGGCTCTTGGGTTCCCAGTTGGCCTTGAAGCAGAGGAAGTCGTCCCGCTTGAGTACGGTGTCCGCCCGCTCGAAGCCGGTCAGAGCGATTTTCTCCTCGTTCTTGCTGCACACATTCAAAAGAATGCCCAGCTTGGATAGCTCTTTTAAGTAGCTCTGGAACTCCGCGTAGGCCATACCGGCGGGGGTCTCGTTGCCCATCACGATGCCCTCGGGACCATCGTCGCCGATGATGCCGCCCCACAGGGTGTTGTCCAGATCCAGGGCCAGGGCCTTTTTGTTCTTGCCCAGCAGGCTCTTGATGATGTTGGCCACGCTCTGGCACAAATAGGGGATGCAGTCAATGCTCACTGCGTACTTGTAGGCGTACCAGGCGGTCTGGCTGCTGAAGGCGTCCATGCCGTGTACTGCCTGCAGGTAGGCCAGGTCATTCAGATAGAGGTTGGGGGTGGCCTCCGCCAGGGCAGCCAGCTTCTCGTTCAGCTGGCGTACAAAGCGCACCCGGCCGTGGCAGTCCACGCCCTCCCGGTTGCCCATTACCCGGTAGACCGGCAGGTCAAAATTGTTGGCGATGACCGGGCAGCCGAAGGCCAGTGCGGCCCGGATGGCCTGCTCAAAGCGGCTGTACTCCGCATTCAGCTTTTCCTCCACCCGGGAAGGCTCATCGGCAATGTCCGGCCAAAGCTTGATGTTGCGCACGCTGGTGTGAATGTAGATCACATCCGGCGCGAAGGTCTTCAGCGAACCGTCGTCAAAGACCAGGTTTTCATAGAACAGCGCGTAAGCGCCTTCGTGGAAGGTGGGCTTGATGCCGTTTTCCAGCAAAAACAGCTCCAGGATATTTTTGATCTCGCCGATGGTGCTGCCGCTCATAATGGCGACTTTCTTTTCAATCAGACCCTGCTTCTCCAGCAGCTGGCGCTTGAGGCTGCGCTTTTTTTGCAGCAGGTAGGCCGGGTCCAGAGGATAATCAAAACAGTTCACGGCAAAATTCCTCCTTGCAGAAGTCATGACCCGCCGGAAGGCGGTGGTCAAAGCCACGGGCGCAAGCAGGGCCCGTCACATTCAGTTTGATTATACTATAAACCCCGGCAGCGCGCAACGCGTCATAACCCAAAATCCTCCAAAAGCCGTTGCAGCTGCTCCTGACTTTCCAGCGGGATGCCTGCCTGCAGGCTCAGCACATCGCTTTCCGGCAATAGATGAGTGTAGACCTCATATACCTCCACCGGCTGGTCCTCCTCACCGGTTTCCCCGGGGGCGAACAGGGCAAGCTTGCCGTGCCAGTCCCGCAGGGTATAGCTGCTGGTGGACGGCTCACTCTCAAAGGGGCGCAGGGCAAACACGGCCACGCTCACCGCAAGGCCCAATGCGCAGAGCAGAGCCAGAAGATAGATCCATACTTTCGGCATAGTGATTCACCTCTTTGAAAACAGTATGGCCCGGGCAGGTGCGTTTCAAACGGATGGATGTGAAATTCCGTTTTTGCTGTACTTGCGGCAGGCAGTTGTGGTATAATATCAAAATAGGCAGAGTAGCGCCTGAATGTGAAAGGCTTTTTGAAAAGCCTGCGGGCCTGCCCGGCTTTGCCGGAAAGACGGCTTCGGCAGCGTTCCGGCAGGGCTGCCCGGGGCAAAATGCGCCCTGCGGCGATGCCCTCATTACTCACAATGAATTATTTCCGCAAAGGAGGCGGTCCCCATCGAAAACAACGAACACCGCAATATCCGGCGCCCGCAAAACAGCCAGAGCGGCCAGAGTGCGCCCCGCCGGGTAAACCGCACGCCCAGCGCGGGCACGCAGCGCACGGTTAACCGCAGCGCGGCAGCCGGCGCCCAGCGCAGCACCGGTGCCCAGCGAACTGGCGGCCAGGGATCTTCCGGCGCGCCCAGCTCCGGCGGGCATACCCCGAAACGGAAGAAAAAGAGTGGCGTGCGCCGCTTTTTCGGCGGCCTGTTCCGGTTCATCGCCGTTTGCTTCTGCCTGGGTGTGATGGTAGCCAGCGTGGTGGCTGTGGCACTGAGCCTGTATCTGGTGGAAGCCACTGCAGACGACAATCTGGACCTGACCGAGGTCAAGCTGGCCCAGACCACCTGGATCATGGCCCAGGACCACGACACCGGCGAGTGGGTGGAGTACGAGGACTTCTACCGCACCAACAATCGAGAGTGGGCCGAGCTGAGCGAGATCGAATCCAGCCCGTATCTGAAATGGGCGTTCATCTGCACCGAGGATAAGGATTTCTACGAGCACCACGGCGTGAGCTTCAAGCGTACCATCGCCGCGGCCATCAACGAGTACACACCCATCAAGCTGTTTGGCAGCCGCCAGGGTGCGTCCACCCTGGAGCAGCAGCTCATCAAGAACCTCACCGGTGACGATGAGCAGGACGCCATGCGTAAGATTCGCGAGATCTTCCGCGCCTGGGGCCTGGACAACCGTTATAATAAGGATACCATCCTGGAGACTTATCTGAACACCATCAGCCTTACCGGCAACACCGCCGGTGTAAAGGCCGGGGCCATTCAGTACTTCGGCAAGGATGATCTGAGCCAGCTGACCGCCGCCGAGTGTGCCAGCATCGCGGCGATTACCAAGAGCCCCAATACCTACAATCCCTACAAAAATCCGGAAGAGCATCTGCAGCGCCGCAATGTGATGCTGGAAAATATGTACGAGCAGGGTCATCTGACCGAGGAAGAGTACAACGAGGCAGTGAATTCGCCTCTGGTTCTGGCTGAGACCGACACCGACAGTTCCACCAGCACCGGCGTTCGCTCCTACTTCAGCGATGCGGTTTACACCACCCTGAAGCAGCAGCTGGTGGACGAGCTGGGCTGGACCGAGGCTGAGGCGGATAACGAGATCTTCAATGGCGGCCTGCGCATCTACGCCACTGTGGACCCCTATCTGCAGGAAGAGATGGAGAAGATGCTGCTCAACGAGGACGAGAGCATTCCCTGGATGGAACGGGAGGAGCAGTTTGAGCTGGGCGACAAGACCCTGGAGGATCTGGCCGAGGAAGAGGGCGTCGTTTACAATGAGGACGGCAGCCTGAAAACCACGACCGACAGCAGCGGCAAGACCTATTATTACAAGACGGTTCACAGCCAGGTGGCCATGGTAACCATGAACTACGAGGGCGAGATCAAGGCACTGGTGGGCGGCCTGGGCGAAAAGACCACCGACCTGAGCCTGAACCGAGCCACTGTGGCGCGTCAGACCGGTTCTACCATGAAGCCCATTGCGGCCTACTCTCTGGGCATCGACATGGGCTGGATCAACTACTCCACCAACTTTGTGGATATTGGCATTGGCAAAATGCTGCTGGAAAACTACGAGAGCAGCTATCCCCAGTACAAGGGCAAGATGTTCGAGAACGATGCGCCCGAGGTGCTGGCAAACCCCGGCATCTGGCGTGACTGGCCTCAGAACTATGTGACCAGCACCGGCCACGGCGAGCGTACCGTGAATGTGAACTACGCCATTGCCCAGTCTCTGAACACCGTTGCGGTTCAGGTGGGCCAGCTGGTGGGCGTGGAGTCCATGTACAACTTCGCCAAGGACACCGTGGGCATGTCTCATCTGAACGAGAATGATATGGACCTTGCACCTCTGGTGCTGGGCAGCCAGAACGGCGGCGCCACTCCCATCGAACTGGCCGCGGCCTATCAGATGTTCGGCAACGGCGGTGAATATGTGACCCCGCATCTGTATACCCGCGTGGAGTACGCTACCACCGGTGAAGTGCTGATTGACAACGAGGTCAATGTGGTGCACACCCAGGCCATCAAGGAGAGCACCGCCATGATCATGAACCGGCTGCTGCAGGGTGTTCTGGGCTCCAGCGGTACCGCCAGCGGCATGAAGCCCAGCGGCGAGATGGAAGCCGCCGCCAAGACCGGTACCACCAGCGACAACAAGGACTACACCTTTGTTGGTATGACCCCCTATTACGTGACCAGCATGTGGTGGGGCTACGACAAGCCCTACGACATGAGCAAGGCGGGCGCCAAGAACGCCAAGGCCATCCAGAAGGTATGGAAGGCCTATATGGAGACCGTGCAGGAGGGTCTGGAGGTCAAGCAGTTCCCGGTGAGCGAGGACGTGAAGACAGCCGCCTTCTGTGTGGACAGCGGCGAGCTGGCCGGAGCCAATTGCCCCAACCGGCAGACCGGCTACTACACCGAAGATAACATGCCCGGTATCTGCCCGATGCATCCGTAAAAAACGGATTTGAAAAAGCCTGCTGTACGCCGTGAACGTACAGCAGGCTTTTTTGTGCATTCTGTGCATACAAAACCGGGCCTGGGTGAGAAATGTGCGGCTTTTTACAAAATTGAAACTGCATCTTGCGTTTTGACATGCTAAAGTGGTACACTATAAACATGCGTAAAAACAAATGTGTTCAAGGGGTGTACAAAACAGCATGAAACGGCATTTTCTGATGGTGGACGCAGCGGTTCTGCCCGAGGTATTTCTGAAGGTTCTCAAGGCGAAGGAGCTGCTCGCCAGCGGCGAAGCCCGCAACATCTCGGCGGCCACCCGGGCGGTGGATCTTTCCCGCAGCGCGTTCTATAAATATAAGGATTGCATCTTTGATGCCCGCAGCACCCAGCAGATCATCACGGTGCTGGCCACCCTGCTGGACGAGAACGGTGCACTGCAGGCGCTTTTGGGCGGCATTTCCGCCGCGGGCGGCAGCGTGGTCACCATCAACCAGGCCACGCCGGAAAACGGCGCGGCCAAGGTGGAGGTCACTGTGCGCACCGACACTCTGCGGGTGAGCATCGAAGAGATGCTGGCCCAGCTGGCGCAGCAGCGTGCCGTGGTCGAGGTACATCAGGGCGTGTAACGCCGCCAAAACGGCCGCGGGCCGTTTTTCCATTTTCATCACAAGGGCCTGGCGGGCTTTGCGCCGGGCGGGGAGGATTTATGATCAACATTGCGATCCTGGGCTTTGGTACCGTGGGCAGCGGCGTTTACGCTGTGCTGCAGAAAAACGCCGGACTCATTGCCCGGCGGGCGGGC
Organism: Gemmiger sp. An87; assembly: GCF_002159185.1. Classification (GTDB taxonomy): domain Bacteria; phylum Bacillota; class Clostridia; order Oscillospirales; family Ruminococcaceae; genus Allofournierella. The sequence continues at coordinate 83,685 of NZ_NFHD01000012.1, read as the reverse complement.
CAGGAGATCCGGGTCAAGCGAGTGCTGGTGCTGGAGGTTACCGAAAACCCGGAGTTGTTCACCAGCAGCATAGACGATATTCTGAACGATTCCGAGATCACCATGGCGGCGGAGGCCATCGGCGGCGTAAAAGCTGCATATCCTTATGTGAAGGCACTGCTGGCCAGCGGCCGCAGTGTGGTGACCAGCAACAAAGAGCTGGTGGCCACCCATGGCGCCGAGCTGCTGGCTCTGGCAAAAGAGAAGGGCGTAGCCTTTCTGTTTGAAGCCAGCGTGGGCGGCGGTATGCCGCTGATCACCCCCATGTGCCAGAGCCTGCTGGCCAACCAGGTGGAAGAGGTTTACGGCATTGTGAACGGCACCACCAACTACATGCTCACCCGTATGAGCCGGGAGAACATGGATTTTGCCGCCGCGCTCAGGGAAGCCCAGCAGCTGGGCTATGCCGAGACCAAGGACCCCTCGGACGACGTGGACGGCCCGGATGCCTGCCGCAAGATTGCCATTCTGGCCAGCCTTGCCTTTGGCAAGCAGGTCCATACCCAGAACATTCCTACCCGGGGCATTCGGGGGCTGGAGCCCTTTGACCTGCGTGCCGCCGCCCGGCTGGGCTGCGCGGTGAAGCTGATCGCCTGGGCCCGGCAGACCGAAACAGGCCCGGCGGTGGGTGTGGAGCCCATGCTGGTGCCGCTGGAGAATCAGCTGGCTGGTGTGGAGGATGTGTTCAACGGCGTGCTGGTACGGGGCGACATGGTGGGCGATGTGTTCTTCTATGGCCGCGGTGCGGGCAAGCTGCCCACCGCCAGCGCCATTGCCGCCGATCTGGTCCTGGCTGCACAGCAGGGAGCCGCGGTGCACAACAGCATTTTCTGGGAGCCCTCCCCGGCGCTGCCTGCCCCCCTCACCAGCGGCGAACCCGCCACATATTATGTGCGGGTGAAGGGGCTTGCCGCTTCCATGCTGCCCGGCCTGTACGGCCCCGGTGAGCTGGTGGCGGACGACGGCGGTCAGGCCGCCTATCTGGCCGAAAACATCACCCCGAAAAAGCTCTATGAAGCAGCCCGCCAGGTAAAAGCGCTGGGCGGCAGCGTGCAGATGGAGCTGCGCCGCTTGGAACAGTAAGGAGGTACAGGCAATATGGCAGTCAAGATTCTGGTTCCCGCCACCAGCGCCAACGTGGGCGCCGGGTTCGACGCGTTGGGCCTTGCGCTTTCGCTTCACAACACCGTGACCATGGAAGAGTGGGATAAGCTGGACATCATGGCCAGCGACGGTTCTCTGGTGCCCACCGGTACCTCCAACCTGATCTACCGCTCCGCCAAGGCGGTGTACGAGCAGCTGGGCAAGCCCATCAAGGGCCTGCGCATCCGGCAGGAAAATCCCATCCCCATGGCCCGTGGTCTGGGCTCCAGCTCTGCCTGCATCGTGGCGGGCATTCTGGGGGCAAACGCATTGCTGGGCAACCCGCTGACCAAGCGGCAGATGCTCACCCTGGCCACCTCCATCGAGGGCCACCCGGACAACGTGGCTCCCGCCATGCTGGGCGGCTTTGTGAGCAGCGTGTTCGACGAAGGTCAGGTGTTCACCGCCCGCAAGGAGATCAACGAGGAGCTGGCCTTCGCGGCCTTTATCCCCAACTTCAAGCTGTTCACCGAAAAAGCCCGCGCGGCGCTGCCCAAAACCGTGGACCGGCGGGATGCGGTGTACAATCTCTCCCGCGCGGCGCTGGCCACCGCTGCTTTCTGCGATGGTGACTACGAGCTGCTGCGGGTGGCCACCAAGGATGCCCTGCATCAGCAGTACCGCCTGCCCCTGATTCCCGGCGGCGAACGGGTGTTTGAGATTGCCTGGGACCTGGGCGCTTACGCGGTGTACATCTCCGGTGCAGGCCCCACCATCATGGCGGTGGTCCACCGGGACAACTGCGAGTTCTTTGAAAAAGCCGAGGAAGCCCTGCTGGAGCAGCCGGAAACCATGGCCTTTTCTTTGCGCCGAATGCTTGCAGACAATACTGGCGCTGTGGTAGAATAGTAAAGTGACGCGCCGCTCCCGGCAGAGCCTTTGCCGGGAAACGGAACTTCGCGGATTACATGTGCAGGCGGGCCGCTCCGGTACGGGCGGCGCGCATTTGGTATAGAGGAGTTGAGAGAAACAATGGCGTTGATCGTGCAGAAATTCGGGGGTACCTCGGTGGCAAACCGGGACCGGATCTTCAACGTGGCCCGGATTGTGGCGAATACCCGCAATGCAGGCAACGAGGTAGTGGTAGTGGTTTCCGCCCAGGGCGATACCACCGACGACCTGATCCAGAAGGCCGCCGAGATTTCCAGCAATCCCTCCCAGCGGGAGATGGATATGCTGCTGGCCACCGGTGAGCAGATCTCCATTTCGCTTTTGGCCATGGCCCTGAGCGAGCTGGGCGTGCCTGCCATCAGCCTGACCGGCTGGCAGGCAGGCTTCCACACCGACCGGGCCTACACCAAGGCCCGCATCCGCCGGCTGGACAGCGAGCGGGTGGAAAGTGAGCTGGCCCGCAACCGTGTTGTGGTGGTGGCAGGCTTCCAGGGGCTGAACCGCATGGAAGACATCACCACCCTGGGCCGCGGCGGCAGCGACACCAGCGCGGTGGCTCTGGCTGCCGCTCTGCATGCGGACCGCTGCCAGATCTTTACCGACGTGGAGGGCGTTTATACCGCTGATCCCCGGTTCATCCCCCGCGCCAAGCGCCTGGATGAGATCACCTTCGACGAGATGCTGGAGCTTGCGGGCGCCGGCGCGCAGGTGCTGAACAACCGCAGCGTGGAGCTTGCAAAAAAATACGGCGTGGAGCTGGAAGTGCTCTCCAGCCTGAATCCTGTGCCCGGCACAGTTGTTAAGGAGGTTACTAGCGATATGGAAGGTATGCTGATCAAGGGTGTGGCCAAGGACACCGACGTGGCTGTTCTCACCATCCTGAATGTGCCGGACGTGCCCGGCACCTCGTTCAAGGTGTTCGGTGTGCTGGCACAGAAGAACATCAACGTGGACATCATTCTGCAGGGCACCGGCCGTGAGGGCGACAAGGACCTGACCTTCACCGTGCCCCTGAGCGACGCGGATACCGCGCTGCGGGTGCTGAAGGAGAACCAGCACCGCTTCGGCGGCAAGGACATCACCGTGGATACCGGCTGCGCCAAGGTCAGCGTGGTGGGCGGCGGCATGAAGAGCAACCCCGGTGTTGCCAGCCGCATGTTCGAGGCTCTGTTTGAGGCCAATGTGAACATCCGCATGATTTCCACCAGCGAGATCAAGATCAGCGTCATCATCGACAAGGCGGACGCTGACCGCGCTGTGGCTGCCATTCACGACGCCTTCATCCACTAATGCTTCATGCAGCACCCTCTTGCAGGTATTCGTGCCTGCAGGAGGGTGCTTTCTTGTGCCGGAATTTATGGCAAAAGGCAATTCGTTCACATTTTCTTTGCAGCTTTGCACGTTTACAGTATCGGCAAAAACGTGTATAATATGAAACTATAAAACAGGTTTTGCAATCCGCGATTGAATCGGAAGCCCGGGCGCGATGGCGCCCTCGTTTATAACCTCACAGTTAAGGAGTGTTGCATCAAATGCCAAGTTATCCGCCCCGTGAAATGAGCGAAGCCGAACGCCGCCGCCGGGCTGCCGCCCGTGCCCGGCGCAAAAAGGAGATCCGCCGCAACCGGATCATTTTTGCGATTCTCTGCCTGGCGCTTCTGGCGCTGATCGTGTTTGGAATGGTCAAACTGGTGGGCCTGTTCACCAAGGACAAGGATTCCTCCAGCGGTTCCACCTCCATCAGCGGCTCCACCAGCATTTCGTCCAGCGCTGATTCGACTTCGGAGCCTGCCAGCGGCTCGGAATCCGGCTCTGCCAGCAGCCCGGAATCCGGCTCTGCCAGCACCTCTGAACCGGCTTCCGCCACCGGCACCGCCGCCACCACTGGTGGCGGCGATGCTGACTGGCTGCTCACCCTGGTGAATAACAATGTGAAGCTTCCGGACGACTGGGAGGAGAACCTGGAGGTAAAGGTGGCCGATGAGTCCACCGGTAAGGAGCTGGCCACCGTGGCGGCCGACGCGTTCATCAACATGAAGAACGCCGCTGCTGCGGACGGAATCGACCTGATGCTCTGCTCCGGTTACCGCACCGTGGAATATCAGCAGAGCCTGTTCGATGCGGAGAAACAGAAATGGCTGGATAAGGGCAACTCGGAGGAGGAAGCCTATAATCAGGCAAAGACGGTGGTGGCTGTTCCCGGTTATTCCGAGCACAACTCCGGCCTGGCCGCCGATATTGTGACCCCGAAGCATCAGAATTTGGACGAAGCTTTCGGCAAAACGGATGCCGCAAAGTGGCTGTTCGAGCACGCGCCGGAATATGGCTTTATCCTCCGGTATCCGGAGAACAAACAGGCCATTACCGGCATTATTTATGAGCCCTGGCACTACCGCTATGTGGGGGTGGAGAACGCAAAAGCCATCACCGCCAGCGGCCTGTGCCTGGAAGAATATCTGGATGAAAACCTGCAAAAGGCCTGACAAGTGCAGGCCACAGTTTTTGTCCCTTGAAATTAAGGAGTACCGATGTTACAACGCGAATGCCTTGCGCCTGGGGTGCATCTGAACTGCATCCCGGCGGATAAATTCAACCGCTGCCGGATCTCGCTGCATTTCCGGTTCCCCGCCAGCCGGGAAAAGGCCACCGATCAGGCCCTGCTCCCCCTGGTGATGGACCGGGGCTATGCCGCCTGCCCGGATATGACCCAGCTCTCCCGCAAGCTGGCCCGTCTGTACGGCGCGGCCCTTTCGGTGGAGACCAGCATGCAGGGCGCCAGCCGGGTGCTCAGCGTGTCCATCACCGGCATCAAGGACCGGTTTGCCCTGAACGGCGAAGCACTGACCGCGGAATACGCGGCCATCGCCTTCGGTGTGGCCTTTGAGCCCTATTTTGAGAATGGCTGCTTCAACCGCGAGGCGGTGGAGATCGAAAAGACCACCCTGGCCCGTCAGCTGGAGAGCGAAATCAACGACAAGCGCCTGTACTGCGTGCGGCAGGCCCGGCGCAAATTCTTCGGCGATTCCCCTGCGGGCATCGAGCGGGACGGCTATCTGGCCGATCTGCCTGCCGTTACCTGCGAGAGCCTGACCGCTGCTTATCAGGAGATGCTGCGCACCGCTCAGCTGGATGTGATCTGCCTGGGGGCGGACGAGGCTGTGGTGCGCCGCATGACCCTGGAAAAGCTGGCGGGTATCCAGCGCGAGCCTGCCGACTTGGAAAACTATCTGTACATGCCCGCCCAGCCCACCGAGCATTTCCGGGAGGAGATGGACCTGGTGCAGGCCAAGCTGTGCATGCTGTTTACCTGGAACCAGTGCGCAAAGCCGGAGCAGCTGAACGCCTTCCGGCTGGCCATGAGCGTGTTCGGCGGCTCTGCCACCAGCCGTTTGTTCCTGAATGTGCGGGAAAAGCAGAGCCTCTGCTACTACTGCGCCAGCCGTTTTGCTTCGCCCACCGCATTTATGATGGTGGACAGCGGGGTGGAGCCTGCCAACGCCGAAAAGGCGGAGCAGGCCATCCTGAAGGAGCTGGAGAATCTGGTGAACGGCCCCATCACCGAGGAAGAGCTGGAAAACAGCCGCCGTGGCCTTTTGTCCGGCCTGACCAGCGTGGGCGACAGCCTGGCCGGTCTGGAAAACTGGTATTACAACGAGATTCTGCGGGGCGGCGCAATCAATACCCCCGAGCAGGCGGCCGATCAGCTGAAGCAGGTGACCGCCGAAGATGTGCGCAGCATCCTGGCCGGGTTCCGGTACTCGGTCGGCTATCTTGTGACCAAAAAGGAGGAGCCCAGCCATGCAGAATGAACCTATGCAGGCGGTGCGCGCCGCCGTGGCCTGTGAGGCCCTGACGCTGGAAAACGGCCTGACTGTGCTGGTGCGGCCCATGCCCGGCTACAGCGGCGTCCACGCCATCTACGGCACCCGCTTCGGCTCCATTGACCTGGAATTTGAGGTGGACGGCCGCCGGGTAAGCCTGCCCGCGGGCGTGGCCCATTTCCTGGAGCATAAAATGTTCGAGAGCGAGGACGGCGACGCCTTCGCCAAGTTTGCCAAGACCGGTGCGTCGGCCAACGCCTACACCAGCTTTGACAAGACCTGCTACCTGTTCACTGCCACCCAGCAGGTGGACGAGAGTTTGGACATTCTGCTGAGCATGGTGAACGAGCCCTACTTCACGAAGGAGACCATCCAGAAGGAGCAGGGAATCATCGGCCAGGAGATCAAGATGTACGACGACAGCCCGGACTGGCGGATTATGACCGGTCTGTTCGGCTGCCTGTATCACAATCATCCCATCCGCAACGATATCGCCGGTACCGTGGAGAGCATTGCGCAGATCACCCCGGAGATGCTGTATGATTGCTGTAAGGGCTTTTACAACCCTGGCAACATGGTACTGGCGGTGGCGGGCAATATCACTGCCGATCAGGTGCTGGCGGCCTGCAAGCGGGCCAAGCTGCCTGCAAAGCCCGCACAGGTCAAGCGCATCCAGCCCCAGGAGCCGGAAACCGTTGCAAAAGAGCGGTTGGAGTTCTCCATGCAGCTGGCCAAGCCCTGCCTGGGCGTGGGCTTCAAGGAGACTCCGGTGGAGGGCGCCAAGGCCGAGATCATCTGCGACATGATCACCGAGCTGGTGTGCGGCGGTATGACCGACTTCTACCGCAGCCTGTACGACCAGGGCCTGGTAAACCCGGGCTTCGGCGGTGAGTTTCTTGTGCTGGACGGCTGCTGCTGTTTCCTGTTCACCGGCGAGACTGACCAGCCGGAAAAGGTTCGCGGTCTGCTGCTGGATGAGATCGAGCGGCTGCGCAAGGAGGGCGTGAACGAGGAATTGTTCACCCTGTGCAAGAACCAGTCCTACGGCGAGATGCTGCAGGATCTGGAAAACATTGAGGACAGCGCCACCGCACTGGCGGGCAGCTTCTTCCGCAAGCGCAGCCTGACCGAGGAGATCGAGGCGCTGGCCAGCGTGACCCGCCAGGAGGTGGACGAGGCGCTGCAGACCATGCTGCGTCCGGAACGGTCCTCCACCGTGATCATCTGGCCCAAGCAGGAGGAGAACGCATGACGAATCTGGTGCAATTCCCCGGTCTGGGGCTGGAATTCAACATCAACCGGGTGGCCTTTACCATTGGCGGCCTGGATGTTTACTGGTACGGTGTGCTCATTGCCACCGGCTTTCTGCTGGCACTGGTGTTTGCCTTCCGCTATGCGGTGGATTTCGGCATTGACGCCGACCGCCTGGTGGACGTGGTGCTGGTGGGCAGCGTGTGCGCGGTGATCTGCGCCCGCGCCTATTACGTGATCTTTTCGCCGGTGCCCTATGAAAGCTTTGCCGACATGATTTACATCCGCCAGGGCGGCCTTGCCATCTACGGCGGCGTGATCGGTGCGGCGGTATTCGGCGGCCTTGCCTGCAAATGGCGCAAGCTGCCCATTCTGCCCACCTTTGATCTGGTGGCCATGGGCTTTTTGATCGGTCAGTCCATCGGCCGCTGGGGAAACTTTGTGAACCAGGAAGCCTTTGGCAGCAACACCAGCCTGCCCTGGGGCATGTACAGCCAGGCCACGGCCAGCTATCTGAGCAGCTGGCAGACGGTTCTGGCCCAGGACGGCGTGATCGTGGACCCCAGCATGCCGGTGCATCCCACCTTTTTGTACGAAAGCATCTGGTGTGCGGTGGGCTTCTTCGCCCTGTGGGCCTACATGAAAAAGCGCCGCTTCAACGGCGAGATTGCTCTGATGTATGCCGCCTGGTACGGCGCGGGCCGTTTCTGGATTGAAGGCCTGCGCACCGACAGTTTGATGCTGCCCGGCATGACCCTGCGGGTCAGCCAGCTGATCGCCCTGATCAGCGTGGTGGCTGCAGTGGCTGCCATTGTGATCATCCGCCGTAAAATCGGCAAAAAAGAGATGATGGTGGATCTGCCCTTGAGTGTTGCCGCCGAGAAGAAGTTCCAGGCGGCCAAGGCCGACTGGGCCGATAAGCTGGAAGCTCTGAGCCAGACCGTGAGTCTGGAGGAGATGCGGCAGAAGCTGCCCGCCAGCGCGCCCCACAAGGAGTTTGTGGCAGCCCAGAAACAGCAGCAGGAATTTGACTGGGAGGCACTGATTCGCCAGAAGCTGGAGCAGGCGGAGATGGATGCTGAATTGCAGGAGAGCGTGCGGCAGGAAAACGCCCGCTTCGCCCAGCTGCCGGTGGACCCGGAGGAACGGGCCGCCACCAACAGCTCGCTTACCCAGGGGCTGGATGAAAAATAAAAACAGCCGGGCGCACCGCCCGTGCAATGAGGAGGAAACCATGGCGCAGATCATCAGCGGCAAGGAGCTGGCCGCCCGCATCAAACAGCGGGTGAGCGGTCAGGTGGAGGAATTGAAGGCCGGGGGAGTGACCCCTTGTCTGGCGGTGGTTCTGGTGGGCGATGACCCGGCCAGCGCCGTCTATGTGCGGGGCAAGGAGTCGGACTGCCGCGAGTGCGGCATCGAGAGTCGAATGCTTCGCCTTCCCGCCGACACCACTCAGGCCCAGCTTCTGGAACAGCTGGAAAAACTGGCGACGGACAAAAGTGTCCACGGCATTCTGGTGCAGCTGCCTCTGCCCGCCCAGATCGACGAGCAGGCGGTGATCGCGGCCATTCCTCCCGAAAAGGATGTGGACGGCTTTTCTCCGGTAAATGTGGGCCGGATGATGATTGGCGAAGAGTGCTTTTTGCCCTGCACCCCCGCGGGCTGCATCGAGATGCTGAAAAGCACCGGCGTGCCCATCGCGGGCAAGCAGGCGGTAGTGCTGGGCCGCAGCAACATTGTGGGTAAGCCTGCGGCGATGCTGCTGCTGCGGGAGAACGCCACTGTCACCATCTGCCACTCCAAAACCGAGAATCTGGCCGCTGTGTGCGCTGGAGCCGACATTCTGGTGGCGGCCATTGGCAAACCCAAGTTCGTCACCGGCGATATGGTGAAACCCGGTGCGGTGGTCATTGACGTGGGCATCAACCGGGACGAGAACGGCAAGCTGTGCGGCGATGTGGATTTTGCCGCCGCCGAAGCCAAGGCATCCTTTATCACCCCGGTGCCCGGCGGCGTGGGCCTGATGACCCGGGCCATGCTGCTGGTGAACACTATCCAGGCTGCCCGGCGGCAGACTGGCCGGTAAAACGGATAGAATCTAAAAAATGGCTTTGCAAGGCCAAAAAAGGGCTTGCAATCCCGAAAAAGTTGTGGTATAGTAGTATAGCCGCATGGTTCGGGCACTCAAGAGGTGTGCAACATCACCCGCCCACTAGTCCAGCGAGACTTATATAAGAGAGGCAAAACACTATGTACGCTATCATTGTTACCGGTGGCAAGCAGTACCGGGTACAGGAAGGCGACGTAATCTTCGTTGAGAAGATGGACGTTGCTGAAGGCACCAATGTGAACTTCGACTCCGTTCTGGCTGTCGGCAACGAGGGCTCCGTTAAGGTGGGCACTCCCGTTGTTGAGGGCGCCAGCGTCGAGGCCAAGGTCGTGAAGAACGGCAAGGGCAAGAAGCTGAACATCATCACTTATCGTCCTAAGAAGGGCAGCGCCCGCCGCATGGGCCACCGTCAGCCCTACACTAAGGTCGAGATCACTGCCATCAAGGGCTAATAACGGAGGTGTAAACTACTATGGCACATAAGAAAGGCGTAGGTTCTACTAAGAACGGTCGTGACTCTGAGTCCAAGCGTCTGGGCGTTAAGCGCGCCGACGGTCAGTTCGTTCTGGCCGGCAACATCCTGGTTCGTCAGCGTGGTACCCACATCCATCCCGGTGAGAACGTGGGCCGCGGCAGCGACGATACCCTGTTCGCTCTGGTGGACGGCCGCGTAAGCTTCGAGCGCGTGGGCCGTGACCGCAAGAAGGTCAGCGTTAAGCAGTAAGATCTTTCAAAAGCCAGGCCTGTTGATTGGGCCTGGCTTTTTGTTGTAACGGGGCATACTGTTAGGGTAATACCGCATAATTCCTGGTGGTGGAGCGCGCCAGAAAATTTTTTGTGATATGAACCAAAAAGCACAGCCAATCCTTGGTGGATTGGCGAGCATTTTTGGAAAATAGCACGGAAAATTTTGGCGTGATACGCCGCCTGAGCCGAGAGGCGTGAATTATGCGGTGTTGCCCTCGGCAGGGCAGCATGGCAAAGGTGCCGCCCGCTCCATCCCCATTTCCAATGATTTAAAAAAGGAGAAAAACAATGTCGATGTTTGTAGACGTGGCGAAGATCACCATCAAAGCAGGCAAAGGCGGCGACGGTGCTGTGAGCTTCCATCGGGAAAAGTTCGTGGCAGCCGGCGGCCCGGACGGCGGCGACGGCGGCCGTGGCGGCAACGTGGTTTTCGTGGCCGACGACAACCTGTCCACCCTGATGGATTTTCGCTATAAGCGCAAGTATGCCGCCCAGCCCGGTGAGAACGGCAGCGGCTCGCGCTGCACCGGCAAAAATGCCCCGGACCTGGTCATCAAGGTGCCCCGCGGCACCCTCATCCGTGACGCCGCCAGCGGTCTGCTGATGGCCGATATCTCCGGCGACGAGCCGGTGATCGTGGCCAAGGGCGGCAAAGGCGGCTGGGGCAACACCCATTTCGCCAGCCCCACCCGTCAGATCCCCAAATTCGCCAAGCCCGGCCTGCCCGGTGAGGAGTACGAGGTGCGTCTGGAGCTGAAGCTGATCGCCGACGTGGGCCTGATCGGCTTCCCCAACGTGGGCAAGTCCACCCTGATCAGCGTGATCAGTGCGGCCAAGCCCAAGATCGCCAACTATCATTTCACCACCCTGAGCCCGGTGCTGGGCGTGGTGAAGGTGGGCCCCGAGCAGAGCTTTGTGGCCGCGGATATCCCCGGCCTGATCGAAGGCGCCAGCGAGGGCATCGGCCTGGGCCATGACTTCCTGCGCCACGTGGAGCGCTGCCGCCTGCTGCTGCATGTGGTGGACGTTTCCGGCTGCGAGGGCCGTGATCCGGTGGAGGACTTCGAGAAGATCAACACCGAGCTGCAGAGCTTCAGCCCCGAGCTGGCCACCCGGCCCCAGATCGTGCTGGGCAACAAGTGCGACATCGCCACCGAGGAGCAGATCGAGAGCTTCAAGGCCTACGTGGAGGGCAAGGGCCTGACCTTCATGCCCATCTCCGCCGCCACCAACCAGGGCCTGAAGAACCTGCCCGGCATTGTGTGGGAACGGCTGCAGCAGCTGCCCCCGGTGCAGGTGTTCGAGCCGGACTTTGTGCCCTACGCGGTGAATCCCAACGAGCGCACCTACACCATCGAGAAGACTGCCGATCACGAGTTCACCATCACCGCTCCCTGGCTGGAGCGCATCCTGGCGGGCAGCGACGTGGACGACTACGAGAGCCTGCAGTACTTCCAGCGTCAGCTGGACGAGAGCGGCATTCTGCGTGATCTGGTGGCCCAGGGCGTTGAGGAAGAGGACACCATCAAGATCGGCGAATACCAGTTCGACTATATCTTCTAAGGCACCCAAGCCGCGCCCGGCGCGGCATGAAATGAGGCAAAACCATGTTGTTTGAAGCAAACCCCGAGATTGATATCCGGGAGCAGTCCCCCCTGAATCTGGCCTTCGTGGGCGACGGTGTGTTCGAGCTGCTGGTGCGCCAGCGGCTGGTGGAGCGCACCCGCCTGGTGCCCGGCAAGCTGCACGCGGCCTGCGTGAAGTATGTATCCGCCAAAGGGCAGAACCGGGCGCTGGCCGCCATTGAGGACCAGCTCACCGAAGCGGAGCAGGCGGTGCTGCGCCGGGGCAAGAATGCCAGCAAGGCCTCCGTGGCCAAGCACGCCACCCCCCAGGAATACCGGGCGTCCACCGGCTTTGAGGCACTGTTCGGCTGGCTGTATCTCACCGGCCAGAATCAGCGCATTCAAGAGCTGTTCGACGCACTGTGGGAGGGCTACGACCCGCTGGCAGTGGAAAAGCCGGAATAAACGGCTTTTCCCGGGCTGCTCTGCTGTGAAAAGCGGCAGCGCATTGCCGGAAAACGCAAACAAAGGCTGAGACCGGCGGAACAGGAAACATTGGTTCCGAGGGTCTCAGCCTTTTCACGCTCTGTGATTGGTGAAAAGCGTGTTTGCCGGTGTGTGCCCGGCGAGGGGAAAGCCGGTGTTACTTGCCGGTCTTCATGTTGGAAGCGCCAGTGCTCTTGTTGTTTTTGGAAGTGCTGCTGGTAGCATTGGTGCTCTCGTTCTTAGCGCTGTTCTTGGCGCTGCGGCTGGTGCAGTTTTTTGCGTTACGGTTTTCCATGGTTTGTGATCTCCTTTCCGAATCCGAAGAGGGGGCGGGGGGCGTTTGCCCGGCGTGTAATCTTGTCCGCCGTGCCTCTTCGCTCCTAGTGTAACCCCAAACAAGACCCATTATACAAAGGTGGTATGGCATTGCAGGCAAAATATTTTGAAGAGCGGGAGCGGGCCCTTCTGGGCGAGCGCTACGCGGAATACTATGCGGCTCCCAGCGAGGAGGCGGCCCGGGGCGTGACGGTGAACCGGCTGCGCTGTACGCCGGAGGAATTTGCCCGGCTGGCGGGGCTGGCACTGCGGCCCTCACCCTTCTGTGCCGAGGGCTTCGCAGTGGAGGAGCCGGAATTCAAGCCCGGCCGTCATCCCTATCACCACGGTGGGGCCTTCTATTCCCAGGAGCCCTCAGCCAGCGCTCCGGCGGCGCTGCTGGATGTACACCCCGGCATGAAGGTGCTGGACATGTGCGCTGCGCCCGGCGGCAAGAGCAGTCAGCTGGCGGCGGCCCTGCAGGGCCAGGGCCTGCTGGTGAGCAACGAGTACAACGCAGGCCGGGCCGAGATCCTGCGCTCCAACCTGGAGCGGATGGGTGTAGCCAATGCGGTTGTGCTGAACAGCGATACAACTGCTCTGGTCAAGGCTTTCCCCGCATTTTTTGACCGTATTCTGGTGGACGCACCCTGCTCCGGTGAGGGCATGTTCCGTAAGGAGCCCCAGGCGTTGGCCCAGCACAACGAGGGCCTGGTGCGCCAGTGCGCCGCCATTGGCCGGGAGATCCTGGACAACGCTGCCGCCCTGCTGGCTCCCGGCGGGGTGCTGGTGTACTCCACCTGCACTTTCGCGCCGGAAGAAGACGAGGGTCAGATCGGGGATTTTCTTGCCCGTCATCCGGAGTTTACCCTGGTGGATACCGGCGCGTCCTTTGGCAGCCCCGGCGAGGCCAACCGCTGCGGCGAGCATCCCTTTGATGTGAGCCTGGTGCGGCGCATCTGGCCCTTCCAGGGCGGTGAGGGGCATTTCATGGCAAAGCTGGTAAAGGCATCCGAGGGGGAAGGCGCCCGGCCCTTCAAGCCGGAAAAGCCCGCCAAGCCCTGCAAGGAATGGCTGGAGTTTGCCGGGAAATATTTTCCGGAATTGGCGGACCGGCCGCTGCTCAAGGCGGGCGAGCTGCTGCTCCTGCCGCCCGAGACGCCGCTGCCGCCCCACAAGCTGCGGGTAATGCGCTGCGGTGTGGCGGCGGGAACTGTGCAGAAGAACCGGTTTGTTCCTGCTCACCATCTGTTTACCGCCTTTGGCCATACATGTACCAATCAGGAGCGATTGACTCTGGACGACGAGCGCACCGCCGCCTGGCTGCGGGGAGAGGAGATTGAGGCTCGCACCGCGGAAAACGGCTGGTGCTGCGTGCTGGTGGATGGCTTTTCCCTGGGTGCAGGCAAGGTGAGTGGGGGAAAGGTGAAAAACCACTATCCAAAAGCCCTGCGAAACCTGAAATAATGGGCTCGGACAGCCACGGGCACTTGCCAGAAGAGGGCTTTTTGTGCTAGAATTATTTAGTTACCGCACATCGTTCGGGCCCGGCTTGCGGCCCGGCATAAAATAGGAGGAAGTTTCCATGTCTGGACATAGCAAATGGAATAACATCAAACGCAAGAAGGAAAAGACCGACGGCCAGAAGGCCAAGCTGTTTACCAAGGTTGGCCGCGAGATCGGCGTTGCCGTGCGCATGGGCGGCGCGGACCCCGCCAGCAACGGCAAGCTGCGTGACCTGATTGCCAAGGCCAAGAGCCTGAACGTGCCCAACGATAACATCCAGCGCATCATCAAGCGCGCTGAGGGCGGCGAGAAGGACAACTACGAATCCATCACCTACGAAGGCTACGGCCCCTGCGGCATCGCCATGATGGTGGAGACCCTGACCGACAACCGCAACCGTACCGCTGCCAACCTGCGCCACTATTTTGATAAGTTCGGCGGCAACCTGGGCAACATGGGCTGCGTGGGCTTCCTGTTCACCCAGAAGGGCGTAATCGTGCTGGACGGCGAGGGTCTGGACGAGGAGAAGGTCATGGAGGATTGCTTCGACGCCGGCGCCGAGGACTTCGACATGGGCGATGACGTGGTGGAAGTGACCACCGATCCCGATTCCTTCTCTGCTGTACGTCAGGCTCTGGAGGACAAGGGCTACACCTTCATCTCCGCTGAAGTGGAAATGGTGCCCTCCACCACCTCTGCCATCACCGACGAGGACAACCAGAAGCTGATGGCCAAGCTGCTGGACGCTCTGGAGGACGACGACGACGTGCAGAACGTGTGGCACAACCTGGAGAACGAAGAGGACCTGGATCGCTGATCCGGCCCCGGCCCTTCGATTCATACCTGCAACCAATGCTCATGTACGGTAAGGAAGCAAGCAACCGAAAACAAGAGATAGACCGCCAGCACTACACTATTCCGAACCAAAGACCAAAAGATAAGCATTGTGGGAAAATCTAAACTTTTGGATTTTCCTACAATGCCAACTACGGCGGAATCCCTCCCACTCCTTATATCTTTCTGTATACATTGAATTTGTATTTAGTAAAATGCAGACAACACCACGGATCGGCTTTTGGTTGGACAATTCCAACCAAACACCACAGCAGACAGCAGAAAACATTCTGAACGCTAGGAAGCCGGTATGATTGTTACATATAAGGGGAAGAAAAATTTCTTTTAGGTACTTGCTTTCCTAAAACTGATGTGATACAATGATTTAATCCAGAAAAGGAGTAAAAAATATGCGGCAAGGTATTCTTAAATAAAACTATAATCAAATAGTGGGAACAAAGGATTATGATAGCTCCTTTTGTAGGGGCTTAGTTTTTTGTACCCAATTTAAGAATACTTTTGCCTTATCAATTTTGACATATCCCCAAAAACAGCAATCACAAACAGGTGTATGCTGTATATGTGTATGTCCGCAACTTATAATCCCCAGTGGTAAAAGTATTTTACTGCTGGGGATTTTTATGCCCTTTGGGGCTGTAAAGGGAGGACAATCACATGAAAATAATCAATATTGGAATTCTTGCCCATGTAGACGCTGGAAAGACGACCTTGACGGAGAGCCTGCTATATGCCAGCGGAGCCATTTCAGAACCGGGGAGCGTCGAAAAAGGGACAACGAGGACGGACACCATGTTTTTGGAGCGGCAGCGTGGGATTACCATTCAAGCGGCAGTCACTTCCTTCCAGTGGCACAGATGTAAAGTTAACATTGTGGATACGCCCGGCCACATGGATTTTTTGGCGGAGGTGTACCGCTCTTTGGCTGTTTTAGATGGGGCCATCTTGGTGATCTCCGCTAAAGATGGCGTGCAGGCCCAGACCCGTATTCTGTTCCATGCCCTGCGGAAAATGAACATTCCCACCGTTATCTTTATCAACAAGATCGACCAGGCTGGCGTTGATTTGCAGAGCGTGGTTCAGTCTGTTCGGGATAAGCTCTCCGCCGATATTATCATCAAGCAGACGGTGTCGCTGTCCCCGGAAATAGTCCTGGAGGAAAATACCGACATAGAAGCATGGGATGCGGTCATCGAAAATAACGATGAATTATTGGAAAAGTATATCGCAGGAGAACCAATCAGCCGGGAAAAACTTGCGCGGGAGGAACAGCAGCGGGTTCAAGACGCCTCCCTGTTCCCAGTCTATCATGGCAGCGCCAAAAATGGCCTTGGCATTCAACCGTTGATGGATGCGGTGACAGGGCTGTTCCAACCGATTGGGGAACAGGGGGGCGCCGCCCTATGCGGCAGCGTTTTCAAGGTTGAGTACACCGATTGCGGCCAGCGGCGTGTCTATCTACGGTTATACAGCGGAACGCTGCGCCTGCGGGATACGGTGGCCCTGGCCGGGAGAGAAAAGCTGAAAATCACAGAGATGCGTATTCCATCCAAAGGGGAAATTGTTCGGACAGACACCGCTTATCAGGGTGAAATTGTTATCCTTCCCAGCGACAGCGTGAGGTTAAACGATGTATTAGGGGACCAAACCCGGCTCCCTCGTAAAAGGTGGCGCGAGGACCCCCTCCCCATGCTGCGGACGACGATTGCGCCGAAAACGGCAGCGCAAAGAGAACGGCTGCTGGACGCTCTTACGCAACTTGCGGATACTGACCCGCTTTTGCGTTGCGAAGTGGATTCCATCACCCATGAGATCATTCTTTCTTTTTTGGGCCGGGTGCAGTTGGAGGTTGTTTCCGCTTTGCTGTCGGAAAAATACAAGCTTGAAACAGTGGTAAAGGAACCCTCCGTCATTTATATGGAGCGGCCGCTCAAAGCAGCCAGCCACACCATCCATATCGAGGTGCCGCCCAACCCGTTTTGGGCATCCATAGGACTGTCTGTTACACCACTCTCGCTTGGCTCCGGTGTACAATACGAGAGCCGGGTTTCGCTGGGATACTTGAACCAGAGTTTTCAAAACGCTGTCAGGGATGGTATCCGTTACGGGCTGGAGCAGGGCTTGTTCGGCTGGAACGTAACGGACTGTAAGATTTGCTTTGAATACGGGCTTTATTACAGTCCGGTCAGCACGCCGGCGGACTTCCGCTCATTGGCCCCGATTGTATTGGAACAGGCATTGAAGGAATCGGGGACGCAGCTGCTGGAACCTTATCTCTCCTTCATCCTCTATGCGCCCCAGGAATACCTTTCCAGGGCTTATCATGATGCACCGAAATACTGTGCCACCATCGAAACGGCCCAGGTAAAAAAGGATGAAGTTGTCTTTACTGGCGAGATTCCCGCCCGCTGTATACAGGCATACCGTACTGATCTGGCCTTTTACACCAACGGGCGGAGCGTATGCCTTACAGAGCTGAAAGGATATCAGGCCGCTGTCGGTCAGCCGGTCATCCAGCCCCGCCGTCCAAACAGCCGCCTGGACAAGGTGCGCCATATGTTTCAGAAGGTAATGTAAAGATACATAATCGTCAAGACGGCAACAATCAGAAGTTATGGAGGGTAACAATGGAATATAGTAAGGAAGATTTAATGGAAGCAAAAAAGCAAATTTGGGGAGTGGGAGAGAACATGGGAACAGAGGAAAGTAAAAAAATCTGGGAGGAGAACGCACAATTTTGGGATAATGCAATGGGTGACGAATCTAATGAATTTCACAGAGAGGTAGTGCGTCCCAAAGTAACGGAACTTCTATCTCCTAATCCTGCGGATTACATTTTGGATATTGCGTGTGGCAATGGAAATTATTCTTCGTATCTTGCACAAAGAGGCGCTTCGGTTGTCGCTTTTGATTACAGCAAAAAAATGATAGAATTGGCTAAAAGACGGCAATCACAATATGCAAAACAAATTGAATTTTGTGTGGCGGATGCGACCGATAGAAAAAGTATATTAGAATTAAAAAGAAATCGAGCCTTTACGAAAGCAGTTTCTAATATGGCAATTATGGATATTACGGATATTGAACCACTTCTTATGGCTGTTTATGAACTGTTGCAGGAAAGCGGAATTTTTGTCTTTGCAACGCAACACCCTTGTTTTGTCACGTTGACTGAAAAATATATGACACCGCACAGTTACTATGATATAGCGATTGAAGGGCAACCGAAAGAGCAGATTTATTATCATCGTTCCATACAAGATATTTTTAACCTTTGTTTTAGAGCTGGATTTGTCATTGATGGATTTTATGAAGAATGTTTTAAAACCAACAAAGAAATTCCTATGGTAATGATAGTAAGGCTTAAGAAGGTAAAACGTGATAGCTTAAAATAAATTCAAGTTTGTCGGGTAAATAGCAAACCCAGCCGAGCCAGTCAACGGTCAAGATGAACGGCGCATATGCGCAGCCGTTGACAGCCCCGCCCGCCTTTGCTGGTAGGCAATCAAGGGGCGACAGCAAGAAGTGCCACCGCCCCGCACTATTATTCAGAAAGGGGAATTTCCATGACCGACCAGATAGCCTATCAAGAATATATCCAGCGCAGGTACAACGCCTTTTGCAAGACTGTTATCCGCTGTGCCGCCTTGGACAAGATTTTGAAGCTTAAACGGCAATGGGAACGGCAAGTTTCCCTTGACTATCTGATGAACGAGAAGTTTGTCCAGTTTGCCGCGTCGGAGCCGGACGAGGAATACCCATTTACCGTCTGCGGTCAGACCGTCCTGCTCTGCAACGCCGCCCTTGCCGACGCGATCTCTGTTTTGCCGGAGCAGACGCGGGAAGAAATCCTGCGCTATTACTTTCTGCGCCAGCCGCAGCGCGTGATCGGCGCGTGTATTGGCCGGTCACGCAGCACAGCGGGGCGGCATATCCAGCTTGCCTTGCAGCGGCTACGCGAAGAAATGGGGGTGAGCCGGTATGAGTAGACTTCTCCCCTATGAAACAATCCTCAAAGCCCGTGAGGGCGACCCAGAAGCCGTGAACGCTGTCCTGCTCCACTACGCCGGATATATCCGCTATTTCTCAAAAGTGAACGGGCAGGTCAACGCCGAGGTGGAGGACTATGTAAAGCAGCGGTTAATTGACTGTCAATTCAAGTTCCGGCTTGACGAACCACCGGACAAGTCATAAAAACTGAATACCAGCCGCCACCGACGCGGCCAGCGAAAGCAGTAAGTCTTGAAAAAGATTTACTGCTTTTTTTGTTGTCCGGCTCCGCTCCCGGCCATTTTGCCCCCTGCCGGTTGTAGTAGTAAGCGAGGAGGGAATTTTTCTGCCCTGGTGTTTGGCATTTGGAGCATTTACCCGTAGTAGAGGGCAAAGAGAAAGGATTTCTCCAACACCGGGTAGAAACCACTGCGTCCGGTGTCATTTTAGCGAAAGCGGGCAGGAATGCCCTTTACAGGATTAGTAGTAGCAGAAAAAGAGAAACAAACTTTTGTGGTTGCAGTTTTCCAAAAAAGTGGCGGACGGAAGTGAGAGAAAGTTTGCAGTCACGGAGAGCAAGTTTCTACCACGGTGCCAAAATCCGCAATTCTGCAGTTTTGCCCCTCGCGGGAAACTTGTTGGGGAGTGCCTTCCCCAAACCCTGCTCATGCGCCCTTACGGGCGAGAAAGGAGGTCACACCATGCGAAAGAAATACAACACGCCCCACCGCAGCCGCGTTGTGAAAACCCGGCTGTCCGAAGATGAGTATGCCGACTTCACAGCGCGGCTTGCGCCCTATGGTATCAGCCAGTCCGAATTTCTCCGGCAGGCGATACGGCGGGCGACCATACGCCCGGTTGTCCATGTGTCGTCGGTCAATGACGAGTTGCTTTCCGCTGTCGGGAAGCTGACAGCCGAGTACGGCAGGATCGGCGGCAACCTCAATCAGATTGCCCGGTATCTGAACGAATACGGCGTACCCTACAACACCCTTTCCGGCGAGGTACGCGCCGCCATATCCGACCTTGCCGTCCTCAAGTATGAAGTCCTCAAGAAAGTAGGTGACGCGGTTGGCAACACTCAAGCATATCAACTCTAAAAACGCCGACTACGGAGCCGCCGAGCAATATCTTCTCTTTGAGCATGACGAGTTTACCATGAAGCCCGTCCTTGATGAAACCGGCAGGCTTATCCCCCGCGAGGACTACCGGCTGTCCACGCTGAACTGCGACGGGGAGGATTTTGCCGTTGCGTGTATGCGGGCCAATCTCCGCTATCAGAAAAACCAGCGGCGGGAAGATGTGAAAAGCCACCACTACATCATCAGCTTTGACCCGCGGGACGGGCCGGACAACGGCCTGACCGTAGACCGGGCGCAGGCGTTGGGGGAACAATTCTGTAAAGAGCATTTTCCCGGCCACCAGGCCCTTGTCTGCACCCACCCGGACGGGCATAACCACAGCGGCAACATTCATGTGCATATCGTCATAAACAGCCTGCGGATTGAGGAAGTGCCGTTCCTGCCCTACATGGACAGGCCGGCCGATACGAAAGTCGGCTGCAAGCACCGATGTACCGACGCTGCCCTGCGCTACTTCAAATCCGAAGTCATGGAGATGTGCCACCGGGAGGGGCTTTATCAAATCGACCTCTTGAACGGCAGCAAGAACCGCGTCACCGACCGGGAGTATTGGGCGCAGAAAAAGGGACAGGCCGCGCTGGACAAGCAGAACGCCCCCATGATTGCCGATAGTATCACGCCCCGGCAGACCAAGTTTGAAACGAACAAGGAGAAGCTGCGGCAGACCCTACGGAAAGCCCTTGCCACCGCCGCCAGCTTTGACGAGTTTTCTTCTCTGTTGCTGCAGGAGGGTGTGACCGTCAAGGAGAGCCGGGGGCGGCTTTCCTACCTCACGCCGGACAGGACAAAGCCAATTACCGCCCGGAAGCTGGGCGACGATTTTGACCGCGCCGCTGTCTTTGCCGTTTTAGAGCAAAACGCCGCCAGAGCAGCCGAAGCGCCAGCCAGATCCCCCGATCCCCCACGCACCATAAAAGACCGCTTGCAGGTTGCCAGAGCCGAGATAGCCGCCCCGAAACAGGACGGAGTGCAGCGGCTTGTGGACATTGAGCAGAAAATGGCCGAGGGCAAAGGCCGGGGCTATGAACGCTGGGCGAAGATACACAATCTGAAGCAGGCCGCCAAAACGCTGTCCGTCTACCAGCAATACGGCTTTACTTCCCCGGAGCAGTTAGAAGCCGCCGTTGACACCGCCTATCAGAAAATGCGCCAGACCAGCGGCGAACTGAAAGCACTGGAAACGAAGCTGCAAGGGAAAAAGAAGTTGCAGCGGCAGGTGTTGGCCTACGCCCAGACCAAGGCCGCCCGCGACGGGCTGCGGGCACAGAAATCCGAGAAAGCCCGCGCCGCATACCGGCAGGCCCATGAGAGCGATTTTATCATAGCCGACGCAGCAGCCCGGTATTTCAAGGCGCATGGCATTACCAAGCTGCCCGCCCGGAAAGCGTTGCAGGCCGAGATCGAGCAGCTTATCTCCGAGAAAGACGGCCTGTATAACACCTATCACGAACAGAAACAGCGGTTCAAGGAGTTGCAGACCGTCAAGCGGAACATCGACCAGATTTTGCGCCGGGACGAGCCGCACCGCAGAAAGGAGCAGAGCCATGAGCGATAACCTGCCCCACATGGACTACCGCCAGCACCGGCGGGCGCGGCGGCTGGTACATGAGTGCTGTAACTACGATGAGGGGAACTGCCTGCTATTGGACGACGGGGAGCCTTGCGTGTGCGTCCAGAGCATTTCCTTTTCCCTCATGTGCCACTGGTTCCGTGTGGCTGTCCTGCCCCTTGACGGGGAGCTGGCCGCAGCCCTCTTGTGCCGGGGAAGCCGGAAACGGTGTGCCGTCTGCGGGGCGGCCTTTGTCCCCAAATCCAACCGGGGAAAATACTGCCCCGACTGCGCCGGGCGCATGAAGAAAATCAAAGCCGCCGAGAGAAAGCGGAAACAAAGGCAGAGATGTCACGCTTTAGAGCCTTTCAAACCCGCATAAATCAAGGCTTTTTTCGTGGGTGTCAAAGGGTACGCGATACATTTATCCTTTTCCCCCGGAAACGGCGTTTTAATGCGTGACAATACGCCAAAATCAACCCGAACACAGGGAGGTGATCCTATCGCTGATTATATCAGGGCAGACACGCGGCTGCCCGCCTATCTGCCGTATCCCCGTTTCCTGCTGAAAATGGAGATTTCACAGACCGCCAAGCTGCTGTATTCGCTGCTGTTAGACCGTTCCACCCTCTCCCAGAAAAACAAGTGGCTGGACGACGAGGGCAGGATTTATATTATCTATCCCATCGCGGAGATAGCAGAAATACTGGATAAAGGCAGCACCACCATCAAGGGGGCGCTTAATGAACTGGACACGGCGGGGCTGTTGGAACGGGAACGGGGCGGCTTCTCCGCACCGAACCGGCTTTATGTCAAAGTACCGCCAGTGCCACAGGTACAGTTTTCAGACCAACTGATGGCCGGAAGTCCGCCCCTCATAGAGCCGGAAAACCGTCCTACTGATGGTCAGAAAACCGACCTTATGATGGTCGGAAAACCGTCCCCTAACCAAACTACTATAAACAACCTTACAGAGAGCCAAACAAAGGGAGTGAGTGGGGGGCCGTCCGCGCCCTATGGCCGATATGGAAATATTTTTCTGTCACAGACCGAATACGACGAGTTGCAGGCAGAGTACCCTGACAGGCTGGAACGGTTCATCGAGGAAATGAGCCGCTACCTTGCCGCCAACGGGAAAAGCTACCAGAACTATGCCGCCGCCCTGCGGATATGGGCGGGGAACGACAAAAAGGAAGCCCCTAAAAAGGGCATACCAGACTACTCATGCAAGGAGGGCGAGAGTTTATGAAGAATGAAATCAACGCGGTTTTGGAGAATATGACGACCACCATCCCGGAGCCGGAGGACTACACCGGCGAGGACGGTTTACTGTACTGCGGCAAGTGCCGCAAGCCGAAAGAAGCCTATTTTGCGCCGGATAAGGCCGCTATCTTCGGGCGCGACCGCCACCCGGCAGAGTGCGACTGCCAGAGAACCGCCCGCGAGGAACGGGAAGCCGCCGAAAAGCGGCGCAGACACCTTGACACCGTGGAAGAACTGAAACGCCGGGGCTTTACCGACCCCACCATGCGGGACTGGACTTTCGAGAACGACAACGGCAGGAACCCGCAGACCGGGCTTGCCCGCCGGTATGTGGAGCATTGGGAAGATATGCGGACAGACAATATCGGCTGCCTGTTCTGGGGCGGCGTAGGCACCGGCAAAAGCTACCTTGCAGGCTGTATCGCAAACGCCCTCATGGAGAAAGAAATCCCCGTCCGCATGACGAACTTTGCTCTTATCCTCAATGACCTTGCCGCCAGCTTTGAGGGGCGCAACGAGTACATTTCCCGCCTTTGTCGTTATCCGCTGCTGATCCTTGACGACTTCGGCATGGAACGCGGGACGGAATACGGGCTGGAACAGGTGTTCAATGTGATTGACAGCCGTTACCGCAGCGGCAAGCCGCTGATCGTCACGACCAACCTTACGCTGGACGACCTGCACAACCCGGAGGACACCGCCCATTCCCGGATTTATGACCGCCTGCTTTCCATGTGCGTCCCGGTACGCTTTACCGGCGACAACTTCCGGCAGGAAACCGCCAAGCGGAAAATGGAGAGCATGAAGAAACTGATTACCGACTGAAAGGAGTATTGCCTATGGCAGATAACAAGCAGCACGACACCCGCACCACCCGCCGCCCTGACTGTGTGACGGAAATCCGCATGGGCAATTCCGTCCTTGTCGTGTCCGGCTATTTCAAGAAAGACACCACAACCACAGCCGCCGACAAAATGGCGCGGGTACTGGAAGCGGAAGCCGCTGCTACACAGGAGCCGACTTATCCGGCGTGAACCGGGGCATGGAAAAGCGGCCATGCCAGGGAGCATGACCGCTGGAACGAAAATCGGAAGTGCTTTAGCAATTCTTAATCTCATTCTCTATAAAATAATTTGCAATTTCAAAGGCTTTTATTCTTCTCTTTGCCAATGTGATTTGTGATTTATAACGCTCGGAATTATCCTTTGATTCAAATGTTTTTACTGTTTCTCTTAGCTTGTGCAGAGTTGAATCAATTTGCCTTTTGGCCGCGGTTAATTCATCTATTGTATACTTCATGTTTTCTCCTTTAACTTCTGATTTTTTTGTTAAATCAGAGTATACCACGGAGTTATGAACTTTTCTACTGCAAATATGGGACGACAACCCATACCATAAAAATCGGAAAATTGAAAAGCTGTAAAGAAGCAAATTTAACGCTTTTGCCGCTGTACAGCCCCCGCCGTTCCGTGGTACAATGAAACCACGGAATAGTGGGGCTGGCTGTCGGAAACGGAGGATTTTATGTTAAGACAAGCCACCCAAAACCTCATTACCGCCCTTTATCCGAGATTGTCCCACGAGGATGAATTGCAAGGCGAGAGTAATTCCATATCGAACCAAAAAAGGATACTCGAAACCTACGCAAAACAGAACGGCTTTACCAATCTGCGCTGGTACACCGACGACGGTTTTTCCGGCGCGAACTTCCAGCGGCCCGGATTTCAAGCCATGCTTGCGGACATTGAAGCCGGGAAAGTGGGTACGGTCATCGTCAAGGACATGAGCCGGTTAGGGCGAAACTACTTGCAGGTAGGGTTTTACACGGAAATGCTGTTCCCTCAAAAGGGTGTGCGTTTTATCGCTGTCAACGATAATGTGGACAGTGCCAGCGAGGGCATGGACAACGATTTTACCCCGCTGCGAAATCTGTTCAATGAATGGCTGGTGAGAGATACGAGCAAGAAAATCAAGGCAGTGAAAAAGTCAAAAGGCATGAGCGGCAAGCCTGTTACCAGCAAGCCGGTTTACGGCTATGTGATGGACGAGGACGAGAATTTTATTATAGACGAGGAAGCCGCCCCGGTGGTGCAGCAGATTTACCAGCTTTGCCTTGCCGGGAACGGCCCGACCAAGATTGCCCGTATGCTGACGGAGCAGCAAATCCCCACGCCGGGGACGCTGGAATATCAGCGGACAGGCAGCACCCGCCGTTATCACCCAGGCTATGAGTGCAAATGGGCGACCAACACCGTCGTTCATATCCTCGAAAACCGAGAGTACACCGGATGTCTGGTGAACTTCAAAACGGAAAAGCCTTCTTATAAGGTCAAGCACAGCATAGAGAACCCCGTCGAGAAGCAGGCCATTTTCGAGAACCACCATGAGCCGATCATCGACAAGGAAACATGGGAACGGGTGCAGGAGTTACGCAAACAGCGCAAACGCCCGAACCGCTACGATGAAGTGGGGCTGTTCTCCGGGATTTTGTTCTGCGCCGACTGCGGCCATGTGCTGTATCAGCAGCGGTATCAGAACAAAGACCGCAAACAGGACTGCTACATCTGCGGCAGCTACAAGAAGCGCACCCGCAACTGTACGGCGCACTTTATCCGCACCGATCTGTTGACCGCTGGTGTCCTGGCAAATCTCCGGCAAGTGACCGAATACGCAGCCAAGCATGAGAGCCGGTTTGTGAAACTACTTGTCCAGCAGAACGAGATCGGCGGCAAGCGAAAGACCGCCGCAGCCATCAAGCAGCTTGAACAGGCGCAGGAACGCATTTCTGAAATCAGCCGCATTATCAAGCGGCTGTATGAGGACAATGTAAACGGCAAAATCAGCGATGAGCGTTTCATGGAACTGTCGGCTGACTACGAAGCCGAGCAAGCGGAGCTGAAAAAGAGAGCCGCCGCCCTGCAAGCCGAACTGGACAAGTCACAGGCAGCTACCGTCAACGCCGAGAAATTTATGGGCATTGTCCGCAAGCACCTTGCCTTTGAAGAACTGACCCCCACTCTCTTGCGGGAAATGATCGAGAAAATTGTGGTGCATGAGTGCAGCTATGATGAGAACGGCACCCGCAGGCAGGACATTGAGATTTATTACAGCTTTGTCGGCAAGATTGACTTGCCCGAATAACCGCCCGACCTATCCGACACAATGGCCAAGTGTCGGATAGGAACGGCAAAATTTTTTGCACTTCTATTGCTTCTTTATCACACATAAGCAAAAGTCCCGGCTTTCTCTGCAAAAGCCGGGACTTTTTATACCCTGGCGAAACGATTAACTGCCATATGTCCGGGCCAGACTGAAAGGACAGAGCCGCCGTGCCGGTTTGCTTTTTGCCGGGGGCCATGCTATAATGAACCCATACAAATAAAATAGGGAAAGTTTGTGCAATTTATCAGCCCTGCTGTCTTTGCGGCCAGGGCGTTTTATGAAATAAAGGAGGCCTCTGACCCATGGGTCAAACCATTCTCTGCCCATACTGCCTTTCCAAGGTGGACCTGGGCCGGCCGGATTGCCCCTTCTGCGGCAAAGAGCTGAACAATATGAATCCTCCGGGCACCCTGCCCTTTGCCTCGCTGCTGGCAGGCCGGTACACCATCGGCCGCCATCAGGCCACCGATGGCGAAGGCATTCTGTACGAAGCGGTGGAAAATACCGGCGGTGTGCGGGTGAGCGTGAAGGAATACTATCCGGTGACATTAAGTGTGGGCCGGGATGAAAGCGGCCTTGTGATGCCCAAAGAGGGCAGGGAAGTGCTGTTTAAAACCACCCGCATGGACTTTGCGGATCTGTATCGCAGTATCCAGCGCATCACACCAGCCACCGGTCTTGCCGCCGTGCTGGATGTGGTGGAGGAGAATAACACCGTCTATGCAGTGCTGGAGCAGGTGGAAGGCGAAAGCCTGAGCCGCTATCTGTCGGAACACACCCAGAATCTGGACCCGGCCCAGGCGCGCATTCTGCTGCAGCCCATCATGGAGGGTGTGGCGACCATGCACAAGGCAGGGCTGGTCCATCGGGGTGTTTGCCCGGATAACATTATCCTGAGCCCCGGCGGTACCCAGGCCCGTCTGTGTGGCTATGCTACCCTCGGTCTGCGCACCGCAGGCAGCGAACTGAAAAGCCAGCTGTATGACGGTTACTCTGCTCCCGAGCAATATTCCGCGGCCGAGTTTGAGGGCCGCTATACCGACGTATACGGCCTTGCAGCGGTCTTCTATCGGCTGCTTACCGGCCAGGCACCGGTTCCGGCCAATCAGCGTCGTGTGACCGACAGTTTGCAGCCCGCCCGCGCGCTGGAGCCGGAGGTTCCCGGTTATATCTCCGTTGTGCTTTCCGCGGCTATGCGCATGGATCCGGGCAGCCGTATCCAGAATGTGCCGGAGCTGATGGGCGCGCTCACCAGCCAGCGTGCGGCGGACAGCATCACCCCGCCGCAGTGCCAGCCGGAGCGCGCTCCTGCCCGGGAACAGCATATCAGCATTAGTACCCGCACGCTGTTTACCGGTTCGCTGCTGGTGATCGCAGTGCTGTTTGCACTTCTGATGTGGAGCATTCTGGGCCGGGATGCCCCTGCCCCGGCTTCCAGCAGTGCGCCGGCTTCCTCGACCAGCCAGAGCACGCCGCAGGTACTCACGGTGCCCGATGTGGTGGGCCTTTCCTATGAGGACGTACAGAGTAATCTGGAATACACCGCCGCGTTCCGCTTTATTGCGGTGGCTCAGGAATACAGTTCGGAGTACGAAGCCGGAATTATTCTGGAGCAGTCGCCTCAGGCAGGCACAGAAACCAGTGAAGACCGCCCGCTGATCAGCGTGGTGGTGAGTATGGGGCCGGAACTTGTGGAAGTCCCGGATATCAAGGGCTTTACCCAGGAGGCGGCCCAGCAGGAGCTGGAGCGCGCACACATCAAGGCCAGCTTCTCGATGATCGACAACAACGGCGAATATGCCAGCGGTTGTGTAGTTTACACGGACCCGGAAGCGGGAACGGAGATCGATGCGGGTACGACCACGGTGAACGTTTATATTGCCAAGGAGCGGGATATCCCGCAGGTGCCGGACCCCACGCCGGAGCCTACCCCTGCACCTACGCCCAGCCCCAGCCCTTCGCCAAGTCCGGAACCTTCTCCCAGCACGGTTCCTGCAGGATAAGATAAAAAGTAAAAGCCACCAGCAAAGTGTGTCTCCCGTGGAACGCTTTGCTGGTGGCTTTTTGTCGTGAATAGGAATAAAAAAATCCCCCGCCCGAAAGGGCAGGGGATCGGTGCAACGATTAGTCGCTCACGTAGGGCATCAGAGCAACGTGACGGGCGCGCTTGATAGCGACAGTCAGCTCGCGCTGATGGAACGCGCAGGTACCGGTCACGCGGCGGGGAATGATCTTCGCACGCTCGCTGACGTACTTGCGCAGGCGAGCAACATCCTTGTAATCGATGTGCTCAACACGGTCTACGCAAAAGCTGCAAACCTTCTTACGGCCGCGGCGCATGGGGCGCTGGGGACGGCCTTCGGTTCTCTCAAAAGCCATGGCTTGTTACCTCCTGTTAGAATCGATTCATGTTAGAACGGAAGATCCTCGCCTTCGTCGATCACAGCAAAATCATCATTGCTGCCGGCGGAGTAAGTGGGGGCTGCCTCCATGGGAGCCTCGCGAGTGTATTCCGGGCGGGCGCTGCTGTAAGCACCGCCATTACCGTTTCCGCTGCCGCCCTTGCCGCCGGCGAAGTTCACGTTGTTTGCAACGATCTCAAACGCCTTGCGGTTGTTGCCGTTCTTATCCTGATAGCTCCGGGTCTGAATGCTGCCGTCAACGGCGATCAGAGAACCCTTCTGGAAATACTTGCAAACGAACTCAGCGGTGGAACGCCAGGCAACGATGTCGATGAAATCGGCCTGACGCTGCTCGCCCTGCCGCACAAAGCTGCGGTCTACGGCGATGGTAAAGGTGGTTACGCTAACGCCCTGGGGGGTGTGGCGCAGTTCAGGGTCAGCCACGAGCCGGCCCATCAAAGCTACAACATTCAGCATTGAAAAATGCCTCCTTATTCAGCCTCGGCCACGATCATCGTACGCAGTACGCCGTCGGTGATCTTGTAAACGCGATCCAGCTCGGCGGGGAAAGAGGGCTCGCTGGTGAACTTAATCACGGTGTAGACGCCTTCTTCCTCGTCGTTGATGGGATAAGCCAGACGGCGCTTGCCCCAATCGTCAACAGAATCGATGGTACCATTGGCCTCGATCAGGCTCTTGAACTTGCCAACCAGAGCGGTGGAAGCCTCCTCATCGAGAGCAGCGCTGGTAACCAGCATGGTCTCATACTTTGCCATTTCTGTGCACCTCCTTTTGGACTTATGGCCCGGCAAAAACCGGGCAAGGATCACTGCCTTCGCAAGGCAGCAATTCATTATATCAAACACAGAACGTCAGTGTCAAGCTGTTTTTTGAAAAAATATCAGCTTTTTTACGCCCTGCGCCGATACAATGAATCTGATTTCTATGATACAATAAAATTGACCAAAAGAAAAGGGAGGCTGCTGCAAATGAGGGTAAACGAACGAAAGCTGATGGTGCTGCTTTATGCGGCAAGTTTTCTGCTGCTCTGGAAGCTTTACTGGGCCTTGATTGGTCTTGTTTGCAGCGGGCAGGCAATCGCATGGGAGAATGTGCTGTTTTTGGTTTCCCTTTTGGGGGTACCGCTGCTGCTCGTGCCGGGCAGCTGGCTGGTGGGAAACGGGCTGAAAAAGTTTCTGGAGCAATAGTTTTTACACTGCCTTGCAGTATGAAAAGAGAAAAGAGCGGGAGCCGGGGATATTCTCTCCGGCTCCCGCTCTTTGCAGAAATGCAAACCAGACATGTTGAAAATACAGACAAAATCCATTGTCAATTTGGACAATGACTCTATGCCGCAGGAGTAAAACTCACGTCGTTTCTCCAAAAAATGGCAGACCCCGTTGACATTCTCGCTTTAACTGGATAAACTTAAAAATCACTACCACGACAACGTGCGAATGCGGGCGGACGTGCCGTGGGCAGACACTTCATAGAAGGGGAGAAAACGAATCATGAATACGCTTGTCATCGTGCTGATCGCTGCGGTGTGCCTGGTGTGCGCCTACGCTCTTTACGGCCGCTGGCTGGCCAAGACCTGGGGCATCGATCCCAAGGCCGAGACGCCCGCCGTACGCCACAAGGACGGCAAAGACTATGTGCCCACCGACGGCTGGACCGTGTTCAGCCACCAATTTTCCTCCATTGCAGGCGCCGGCCCGGTTACCGGTGCCATCCAGGCAGCGGCCTTTGGCTGGCTGCCCGTATTGCTGTGGATTCTGCTGGGCGGTATCTTCTTCGGTGCAGTCACCGACTTCGGTGCACTGTATGCCAGTGTGAAGAATGAGGGCCGCTCCATGGGCCTTTTGATCGAGAAATACATCGGCAAGTTGGGCCGCAAGCTGTTCCTTTTGTTCTGCTGGCTGTTCACTCTGCTGGTCATCGCCGCCTTTGCGGATATGGTGGCCGGTACCTTCAACGCCTATACAGAGCCCGGTGTTCTGGCCGAAGCGGCTCAGGTAAATGGCGCGGCCGGTACCATCAGCTTGTTGTTCATCGTGTTTGCCATGGTTTTCGGCCTGCTGCAGAAAAAGTTCGCCTTCACCGGTTGGAAGGAAGGCGCTGTGGGTCTGGTTTGCACCGTGGCTGCTCTGGCTCTGGGTATGGCCATGCCTCTGATCGCAGGCAAGGAAGCCTGGGTCTACATCACCTTCATTTACATTTTCTTTGCGGCTGTGCTGCCCATGTGGCTGCTGAAACAGCCCCGCGACTACATGACCACCTTTATGTTCATCGGCATGATCGTCGGTGCGGTGCTGGGCCTGCTGGTGGCGCATCCTACCATGAACCTGCCGGTTTACACCGGCTTTAACAATGAAAGCCTGGGAACCCTGTTCCCCATCCTGTTCGTTACCGTGGCCTGCGGCGCGGTGTCCGGTTTCCATAGTCTGGTGTCCTCCGGCACTTCCTCCAAGACCGTGAGCAACGAAAAGGATATGCTCAAGGTGGGCTACGGCGCCATGGTGCTGGAAAGCCTGCTGGCCGTGCTGGCTCTGTGCGTGGCCGGTGCAGCCGCCGCGGCGGACGGCACTCCTGCAGCCGGTACACCTTTCCAGGTGTTCAGCAACGGTGTGGCCGGTTTCTTCCAGATGTTCGGCGTACCCGTGTATGTGGCCCAGTGCTTCATGACCATGTGCGTATCCGCTCTGGCACTGACCAGTCTGGACGCGGTTGCCCGTATCGGCCGCATGAGCTTCCAGGAGCTGTTCAGCCTGGATGATATGAGCAAGGCCGAGGGCTGGCGCAAGCTGCTGTGCAACACCTACTTTGCCACCATCATCACTCTGGCAGGTGGTTTTGTGCTCACCCGCATCGGCTATTCCAACATCTGGCCTCTGTTTGGCTCCGCCAACCAGCTGCTCAGTGCACTGGTGCTGGTCACTCTGTGTGTGTTCCTGAAGGTCACCGGCCGCAGCAACAAGATGCTGTTCCCGCCGCTGGTCATCATGCTCTGCGTCACCTTCACCGCTCTGGTGCAGCGCCTGATCGCCCTGGTCAAAGCTTACCAGGCAGGCAGCGCCACCTTCCTGGTGGAGGGCCTGCAGCTGATTCTGGCGGTGCTGCTCATCGCGTTGGGCCTGACCATCGTGATCAACTCGCTGCGCGCCTATGCGGCCGCCCGCAAAAACAGCGAGACCACTGCTGCCTGATTCCGGTCTTTGATCCGGATGGAAGGATAAACAACCCCAAAAGCAAGGACAAAGCGCCCGGCCTGGATGTTCTCCGGGGCGGGCGCTTTTCCGCTCTATATAAAGTAATAATAAGATCCCCGGCGGTTGGATACAGCCGCCGGGGATCGATTTGCTTTTTATGTGCTTACAGCATGGTGGTCAATACCGGCCACAGTGCAAACATGGAAACGGCATAGATGAGTGCGGTGCAGGCGACCACACTGATTACAGCACCTGCCACGCTCACACCGCCGGCCTTGGTCAGAGCGGCGGTGGGGTCTGCGTTCTGGGAAGTTTCCAGAATACGGCGGATGTTTGCCGCACCACGACGGCGGTAAAGCCAGAGAGCGAACATTCCCTGCAGGAACATGAGCACGATGTTCAGCGTGCTGGATATCGCAAGCAGGATGTTCAAAGGCTGTTCGGGAATGGCGGCCGCCATGGGATGGCCCGCATAGGCCATGAGCTGCAGCACAACAGGAATGCGCAGCACCGCATTGATGGCCAGCAGCACCAAGCCCTCGGTCCACATCTTGCGGTAGAAGAAATAGAAGGGGCCGAAGAAGAAGGCAGCAAAGGAGGCCGACACCTTGCGGCCGGTGGCCTGCATGGATTTGAAGTTGGTTAGATAGTAGGCGGCGTTTTTGCCCAGATAAGCTGCCCAATGGCGGGCCTTCACGCCCTCCAGCTCCTCCTCCGGGTCCACCCGCAGGCCGCCGGGAACAAAGTTGGCCTGAAAGGCGCCGAAGGGATTGGAGTAATCCGGCTCATTGGGGGCGAAGGGGTCCTGCTGGCCGGAGCCGGGGCCATACTGAGGCGGAATCTGCCCGCCAAAGCCGCCGTAGGGCGGCGGGGGAGTCTGACCAGCGGCCGGACCGCGCCGGTCCGGTGTTCCGCGCAGCGGTGCACCACAGTTTTCGCAGAACAGGCCGGTGGCCGGGTTGGGCGCACCACATACCGGGCAGGCCAGCTGCGGGTCGGAATAGCGGGCGGAATCCGCCCGGCCCGCTTCCGCTGCCTGGCTGGCGGCGGGGTCCGGTTTCCATTCAAAACCGGTGCCGTGCTTGGACGCATACACGCAGCCGCCCTGCTTCTGGTAGCAGGCCCGGTGGTAAGGCGCGCCGCACTCGGGGCAGACCACGATATCGTCGGTTTCGGTGAAGGGCTGCTGGCACACAGGGCACTTGCAGCCGATGTAATTAGACATATAAATAAACCTCCCAGGTGGGGAAAAATACATGTAAACACATTTTAACGCAAAACGCCGGAAATTGCAAAACAAAAATCCCGCGGGGAAGTGGCTTCCCCCTTGCTTTTGATAAAATTTTTTGGTATGCTGATAGCTGTATAAGTTTGTATTAATGTATATTCTATAACAGAAAGGTTTTCCCATATGATCACGATCGACGAATTGAAAATGCAGATGGGCGGCCACAAGAATGCGGTGGACGAGCTGGGCGATGCCCTGGCCATCGCCGCCAGCGAGAAGCGGGTGGCCGAGCTGGAGCACAAGATGACCATGCCCGGCTTTTACGATGACGCCGAGGCCAGCCAGAAGGTGTTTGCCGAGATGAGCTCGCTGAAGGGCAAACTGGAGCGCTACACCAAGCTGAAGAGCCTGTACGACGATGCCGAGACCATGCTGCTGCTGTGCGAGGAAGAGAACGACCCGGATCTGATTCCCGAGGCCGAGAGCGCCGTGGAGGCGGTGGCTCATGCGGTGGACGAGCTGCAGATGATCACCCTGCTCAGCGGTGAGTACGATAAAAACAACGCCATCCTTACCTTCCATGCGGGCACCGGCGGCACCGAGGCTCAGGACTGGGCCGATATGCTGTTCCGTATGTACAACCGCTGGGGTGTGGCCCACGGCTACAAGGTTTCCACTCTGGACTATCAGGACGGCGACGAGGCCGGTCTGAAGAGTGCTTCCATCCTGGTGGAGGGCCCCAACGCCTACGGTATGCTGAAGAGCGAGAACGGCGTGCACCGTCTGGTGCGTGTGTCTCCCTTCGACAGCCAGAGCCGCCGCCAGACCAGCTTTGCCTCTCTGGAGGTCATGCCTGAGATGGACGACAGCATCCAGGTGGACATCCGCCCCGAGGATATTGAGATGCAGGTGTTCCGTTCCTCCGGCGCCGGCGGTCAGCACATCAACAAGACCTCTTCTGCGGTTCGTCTGATTCATAAGCCCACCGGCATCGTGGTGAGCTGCCAGACCGAACGCAGCCAGTTCCAGAACCGCGACACCGCCATGAAGATGCTGGCTTCCAAGCTGTATCAGATCAAGGAGCAGGAGCACCTGGATAAGATCAGCGACATCAAGGGCGTTCAGAAGGAGATTGCCTGGGGCCACCAGATCCGCAGCTACGTGTTCATGCCCTACACCATGGTTAAGGACCACCGCACCGGTTACGAGAGCGGCAACGTGCAGGCTGTGATGGACGGCGATCTGGACGGCTTCATCAATGCCTATCTGAAGGCTGCCAGCCGGGGCGAGCTGCAGGACGTATAATCGTCCCACCCACCGGCATCCATACCAATCGACAAAAGGCACAGGGGATTTGCCCTGTGCCTTTTCTGCACGGATTTTTCAATGAAATATGGAATTTTGCTCCTCTTTTTCAACTGCTGTTCGGAAAATGGCTCCATTGTGCCGAAGCGGAAACCGTGGTAGCATAAAATCAGAACAAACGACAATCGATGAGCGGCCAAAGCCGGGAAAGGGGCGAAGAAAATGGAACAGAACATGGGAAAGGTGATTCAGGCAAAACGCCGGGCCAAGGGCATGACCCAGGAGCAGCTGGCACAGCTGGTGGGGGTGAGCAGCGCGGCGGTGAGCAAATGGGAGACCGCCAGCGCCCTGCCGGATGTGGCGCTGCTCTGCCCGCTGGCTCGTGCGCTGGACTGCACGCCGGACGAGCTGCTGGACTTCAAGCCCCAGCTTACCGAGCAGGAGGTGGACGCGCTGGGCGAGACCGCCGAGTGCATGTTCCAGGCGGGCAAATGGCAGAAGGCCTGGGATTTCTGCGAGGGACGGCTGCGGGAATATCCCGGCGATCTGTATCTGGCGTTTCGCTGCGGCGGGCTGTATGCCAAATATCTGGCGGTGAGCGGCCAGGAGGGGCAGGCCAGCAGGCAGCTACGCCGGGCCATCCAGCTGATGGAGCGGGCCTGTGAGCTTGCAGACGAAGAGAGCCAGCGGGCGGCGCTGCTGTCACTGGCAGGATTGTATGTGCTGGAGGACCGGCTGGATGATGCTATGGCAACGCTGGACCGGTTGCCCGGCTGCAATCAGGATGCGCAGAACATGCGGGCCTCCATCCTGCTGCGGCAGGGCAAGCTGGACGAGGCCGAACAGCTGGAGACCGCGAACCTTTCCGTTCATCTGCACAATGCCCAACTCAGCCTGCTGGGGCTTGCCAACATTGCCAAACAGCGGGGCGACGAACAAAAGCAGTTGGAGCTGCTGGACCGGATCGACCGGCTGATCGAGCAATTCCCGGACCCGGAGGGCGGGCAGGGCATCGGACGGGTGGCTTCGCTGCGCCGGATAGAGCTGTATGCAGGCCTTGGCCGGTGGGAAGAGGCCCAGCGGGAGACCGAGCGGTTTGTGGCCGACAGTATCCGGTACCCTGAGGGGGACTGCAGCGGCAGCTGCCCGGCCTGTAATGGGGGTGTGAGCAGAGCATTTTTGATGAAGAATGCGCTGCAGATGCTCACCGAAGCGAATCTGCCCGCCCAGCTTACCGAACAACCGGCCTGGCGGCGAGCGGTAGAACGGTTGGAGCAGGCGGTACAGACCGCCCGCGTGGAGGAAAACTCCTGCATAACTGGAATCAGAGTTGAAAAAACAGAGTGTGATTCAAACTGCACTTCCATTGTGTAAGAAGCGAAGAAGGCGCTATAATAGAACCGGAATCCATTCAAGAAGTGGGGGGAAGCTCTGTGAAGGAAAAGTATAACGTGACCGGCATGAGCTGCGCGGCCTGCTCTGCAGCAGTGGAGCGGGCGGTGAACAAGCTGCCTGGCGTGAAAAGCGCCCAGGTGAACCTGCTGGCCAATTCCATGCAGGTGGAGTACGACGAGACCGCGCTGGATGCCGCGGGCATCTGCAAGGCGGTGGAGCAGGCAGGCTACGGCGCAAGCCCGGCAAATGCCCCGGCGGCTGCAAAGACGGCCGGGCAGCAGACAACCGAAGAAGACCCGGTGGCCGCCGAACTGGCCGGAATGAAGCACCGGCTCATTGCTTCACTGGTATTTTTAGTACCGCTGATGTACGTGTCCATGGGCCACATGATGGGCCTGCCGCTGCCTGCCTGGATGCACGGGCAGGCGGGTGCGGTGCCCTTTGCGCTGACCCAGCTGCTGCTGGTGCTGCCCATCCTTTATTTAAACCGAAAATTTTATCAGGTGGGCCTGAAAAGCCTGTGGCACCGCTCGCCCAACATGGACAGCCTGATTGCCCTGGGCAGCGGCGCGGCGGTGATCTATGGCGTGTTCGCTCTGTACCGCATCGGCTGGGGCTTGGGCATCGGAGACCTGGCTCTGGTGGACCGCTACCGGATGGACCTGTATTTTGAGTCCGCCGGAACGATTCTCACCCTGATCACCCTGGGCAAATATCTGGAGGCGCGGGCCAAGGGGCGCACCAGTGCCTCCATCCGGGCACTGATGGACCTTGCCCCCAAGACCGCGCTGGTACTGCGGCAGGGACAGGAGGTGGAGATCCCGGCGGCTGAGGTGGCTGTGGGTGATACCGTGGTCATCAAGCCCGGCATGCGCATCCCGGTGGATGGCGTAGTGCTGACCGGCCTGTCCAGTGTGGACGAGGCCGCCGTCACCGGCGAGAGCATCCCGGTGGAGAAAGGACCCGGCGACAAGGTCATCGCCGCCTCGCTGAACAAGGCGGGAAGCTTTACCTTCCAGGCTCAAAAGGTGGGCGAGGATACCACACTTGCCCAGATTATTGCCCTGGTACAGGATGCCGCCGCCACCAAGGCACCCATCGCCAAGCTGGCCGACCGGGTCAGCGGCGTTTTCGTGCCGGTGGTCATGGGCATCGCTTTGCTGGCCTTTGTGGTCTGGATGCTGTTGGGCCAGGGACTGGAGTTTGCGCTGGCACGGGCCATTTCGGTGCTGGTCATCAGCTGTCCCTGTGCGCTGGGCCTGGCCACCCCGGTGGCCATTATGGTAGGCACCGGCAAGGGTGCCCGGCTGAACATCCTTTATAAAAATGCCGAGGCGCTGGAAAACGCCCATAAGATCGACACCGTGGTGCTGGACAAGACCGGCACCATCACCGCAGGCAAGCCCGTGCTCACCGATCTGATCCCGCTGGCGGGCCAGAGCGAGGGCGAGCTGCTGGGCCTGGCCGCCAGCCTGGAAAAGCCCAGCGAGCACCCACTGGCCGAGGCGATTTTGAGTGCGGCGGAGGGTGCCGAGCTGCCCAGTCCGGAGCGGTTTGAGGCGCTGCCCGGCCGGGGTCTGCAGGCTACCCTGGGCGGCGTGGAATATCTGGCGGGCAATGCCCGGCTGATGCAGGAGTCCGGCGTGGAGATGGGCGATGCGGAAAAGAGGGCCGAGGAGCTGGCCCGGCAGGGAAAGACCCCGCTGTTCTTTGCCAGCGGCAAACGGCTGCTGGGCATCGTGGCGGCGGCAGACCCCATCAAGCCCACCAGCGCGGCGGCCATCCGTCAGCTGAAGGCCATGGGCCTGAGCGTGGTTATGCTCACCGGCGACAATGCCCGCACGGCCGCGGCCATCCAGAGCCGCCTGGGCATTGAGCAGGTGGTGGCCGAGGTGCTGCCCCAGGACAAGGAAGCCCAGGTGCGGGCGTTGCAGTCCCAGGGCCGTCGGGTGGCCATGGTGGGCGACGGTGTGAACGACGCCCCGGCCCTTGCCCGTGCAGATGTGGGCATCGCTATTGGTGCGGGCACCGACGTGGCCATTGACAGCGCTGACGTGGTGCTGATGAAGAGCGACCTGTGGGACCTGGTGAACGCGCTGCGGCTGTCCCGGGCTACCATTCGTACCATTCGGGAGAACCTGTTCTGGGCCTTCTTCTACAACAGCATCGGCATTCCGGTGGCGGCCGGTGTGTTCTACAGCCTTGGTCTGGTGCTGAACCCCATGATCGGGGCCGCCGCCATGAGCCTTTCCAGCGTGTGTGTGGTATCCAACGCGCTGCGGCTCAACTTCTTCAAAGCAAGCCGGGCGGAATCCGCCGCCCTGCCCAGTGAGGAGGCAACCCCTCATATTCCCGCGGCACAGCCGCCGAAAGGAGTTTTACACATGGAAAAGACGATTCACATTGAGGGCATGATGTGCCACCACTGCACCGCCCACGTGGAAAAGGCCCTGAATGCCATCGAGGGCGTTCAGGCCGTGGCCGACCTGGAAGGCAAGTGCGCCCGGGTGACCCTGAGTGCCGATGTGCCCAACGAGACCCTGGCCGCCGCCGTGACTGAGGCAGGCTATGAAGTGACCGGCATCGAATAAGCCGCAGAGCAAACAGAAAAGGCACGCAGCCCGTTACCCGGCTGTGTGCCTTTTTGTTTCGTCTTACGATTGAAAAAATCAGTTTTCCCGGACCAGCTCGATCACGCACTCACAATGCTTGGTGCGGGGGAACAGGTCCGCGGGCTGGGCCCGCAGCGGGCGATAGCCCCGGTCGGCCAGATACCGGCAGTCCCGGGCGGCGGTGGCCGGGTTGCAGCTCACCATTACGATGCGCCGGGGCCCCATGGCGATCACCGCGTTCAGGGTCGCCTCATCACAGCCCTTGCGGGGCGGGTCCAGGCAGACCACATCCGGCCGCAGACCCTCGTCCGCCAGCTTTGCGGCAGCTTTGCCTGCGTCGGCGCAGAAGAAGCGGGCGTTTTCCACGCCCATGGCGGCCGCATTGAGCTTGGCACTCTCCACCGCCTCGGGGATGATCTCCACACCAATCAGCTCCTTGCAGTCCGCCGCCATGGAAAGCCCGATGGTGCCCATGCCGCAGTAAAGGTCCAGCAGGGTGTCGCCGGGCTCCAGCTGGGCAAACTGCCGGGCCACACCGTACAGCTGCTCGGCGGCAGGGGTGTTCACCTGATAGAAGGAGAGCGGCCCCAGCCGCACGGGCACGCCGCACAGGGTATCTTCGATGTAACCGGGGCCGTACAGGGAAATATTCTCCAGACCGGTGATCACGTTGGTTTTCTGACGGTTCACATTCAGAACGATGCTGCGGATGGCGGGAAACTGTTCGGTCAGCGCCGCGCACAGCTCTTGGGCATGGGGCAGCTTGCGGCCGTTGACCACCAGGCAGACCAGGATCTCGCCGCTGTGCCAGCCCTTGCGCAAAAAGATGTGGCGCACAAGGCCGATGTGCTTTTCCTCCTGATAGGGGGCAATGCTGTGGGCTTCCATAAACTCGCATACAAATGCGGCGATCTGATTCAGTTCAGAAGGCTGCAGCTTGCAGTCGGCACAGGGGACAATGCGGTGGGTGCGGCCTGCGTAGAAGCCGGCGATCACATGGCCCTCCGCATCCAATCCCACCGGGAACTGGACCTTGTTGCGGTACCGTTCCTCCAGCGGAGAGGGAAGAATGGGCAGCACTGGGGTATCCAGCCCGCCGATGCGCCGGAAGGCATCCTCCACAAAGCTTTGCTTTGCCCGGGCCTCGGTCTCGTAGTTCAGATGACGGAAGCAGCAGCCGCCGCAGGGCTTGCACACCGGGCAGTCCGGCTCGATGTGGGCGGGAGAGGGCTGAAGCATCTCCTCCACGATGGCGAAGGAATAGCGGCCCATGTCCTTCACGATGCGGGCGTTCAGCACATCACCGGGAGCGGTGGCGGGCACAAATACCGCCTTGCCTTCGTAATGGGCCACGCCGCTGCCGTCGCTGGAAAGGCTCTCGATGGTCAATGGAATGATGGAATTCTTGTGAATGGGCACAAAAACGCTCCTTTTTTATTCGGTTTCAAGGGTGGTGACCAGGCCGAAGGGAATGAAGAAGCGGCCGGTCTCGTCGGGCTGCAGCTCCAGGCCCTGGCCTGCGAACTGGCTGTCCAGCGCATTCAGCGCCAGCTGCCCTGCCACCTGAGTAATCTGGTCAATGTCATAATATGTAGCAGCCATGGCAATGCCGTCGTCCACCAGGGCCTGAGCCAGTTCGGAATTTTCGGCCACGGCGGCAATGCGCACCGGCGCGTCGCCCTCCAGCCAGCCCAGCTGCCCGGCCAGGTCATACAGGAACCGGGCATCCTCGGCGGTGGTGCACAAAAGCAGTTCCGGCTTTTGCTGCCCCGCCAGCGCTTCGGCGGTGAAGGGCAGAGGATCGTCGTTCTCATCCAGGTATTCCAGAAGGTTGGAATATACCCCGTAATGCTCGCACTCCTGCAGGGCATAGTAGCTCAGTGCCTGGTGATAGGGGCCGATGTCACTCAGATAAAGGCTGTACTGCAGCAGCAGATCGCCGTTTGCGTCCGCAATGGCGCCGCTGCGGAAGCCCATGGCCATCTCTTCGCCCAGCAGCTCGCCGCCCAGTGCGGGATTGCTGCCCACATACCACAGCTTGTCGTAATCCTCCATCTCCTGCAGCTGAGGGCTGCGGCCGACCACCACCAGCGGCACGTTGTGGCGGCGGGCAAGGCGCAGAAGCGCCGGGTCCAGAATGTCCTCATCCTCGCTCACGATCAGTACCTGTGCGCCCTGGTCAATCAATTCCCGGGCGGCGGGCTCATAGTCGGCGGATTCGTCCCCCAAAAGAAAGCGGACTCCGTTTTCTGCAAAGCGGTCCTCCAGTGCATCCAGGTCCACATAGGGCAGTTCCTTGGGAGAGTGCAGGTAACCGATGGTGGGCTGGGGGTCAAAGTACCCCACGCTGAACAGATACAGCACGATGCACAGCCCAAGAGCGGCGCAGACGGCAAACAGCTTGGCAAGAATAAGCGCGATTCGTTTCATTGGCAGGTCTCCTGGAAGAGGTCAAGGCTTTTCAATGCTGCTCAGATAGCGGCTGGGCGGTACGCCCTTGGTCTTTTTAAAGACCCGGGAGAAATAGAACTGGTCAAAAAAGCCCACGGAAACGGCGATCTCGGCGATGGAAAGCTTGGAATCCCGCAGAAGATTGCAGGCCTCGCCGATGCGGTAGTTGGTTAAGTAATCGATGGGGCTCTGGCCCACATTGCTCATAAATACCCGATACAGGTGGCTGCGGCTCACGCCCACCGCTTTGGCAATGTCGTCGATGCTGATGTCGTGGGAATAGTTGAACTGGATGTACTTGATGGCTCCATGTACATACTGGGAGCTGGTGTTGCTCACCCGAGGGTCGCATTCATGGGCCTGCTTCATCAGGCAGGACAAAAACAGGTACAAATGGCCTACCATGGCAGCTTCGTGGTGGGATTCCGGGCCACGGCAATCGTAAATGGAGCGCAGCGCCTGCTTCAGGGATTCCGACTCCCCGCAGTGATACACCGGGGACTGATCGGTGAAGGGGGTCTGCTGCACCAGCTTGTTGGCAAACGCGCCGTTGAAGCCTACCCAGTAGTATTCCCAGGGATCGTTGGCATCGGCGCAGTAGCTCACCAGTTGATTGGGCTTGACCAGAAACAGATCTCCGGGGCCCAGAGTAAAGCTTCGGCCGTTCATGGTATACTGGCCGTGACCGCTCACCACCAGATGAATCAGGTAATGGTCCCGCACGCCGGGGCCCCAGGCATGGGACGGCGCACAGGACTGCAGCCCGCAGTTGAAGATGGACAGCTCCACATTGTCTGTGTAATGCTGTTTAAAGGATTGTTTGTAGGTTTCCGCCATAAAGAAGGCACCTCCGCAAGGTATCAAAAAGAAAAAGCGGCAGCCAGGGGGGACACGCGGTGAAGGGCGCGGCCTGTGGGCCGGAGCTGAAACAAGGGCTTTTCCGGCGGGCTTCCGCATTGATACCCAGTATAGCAGAAAATTCAACAAAAGTCCATAAAAAATGCCGCACCCCCGAAAAACAGGGGTGCGGCATGCAAAATTGGTGCAAAAAGCAGGGGGAAATCAGCCCACCGGCAGGACCTCAACGATCTTGAGAACCACGCTGGCCTCACTCACGGATTCGTTGGACTCCTGCAGCTGAGCCAGCACGTCGGCATCCTCCTCCAGCTCCAGCTTGACCACGGCGCCGGAGTGGCGGCCGGCCTTCTCCTCGGCGGTGGGGTCGGCGATGTCGTAGCTCATAATGGCGGTTTTCTCCCGCAGCACGTTGGCCTTGGTGGCGTTGTCGGCCCAGTTGAAGAAGATGTGGCTGTCATCGGCCACGCCGGGCACGAAGATGGCAATGTTGGGGGTGCCGTCCGCGTTCACGGTGGACACATTGCACAGGCCCTTGAACTGGCCGATGGCCTCCAGTAGAGCGGCCTGGTCCAGATTGGTGTACAGGCCGGTGGTGGCGCTGGCGGTGGCAGCAGTGTCGGCGGAAACCGCAGTCTCGCTGGCGGAAGCCGCGCTGGAAGCGGCCTCGGAGGAAACGGCCTCACTGGTCGCCTCACTGGCAGCTTCGCTGGAAGCGGCGCTGATGGAAGCAGCGGAAGAAGCGGACGCAGCGGAGCTGCTGCTCTGGCCGCAGGCGCAGAGGTTGAAGACCAGGGTCAGGGTGAGCAGTGCAATGGCAAGCTTTTTCATGATGATACAGAATTCTCCTTTTATAATAAGTCCGGTAAATGGATTACAGGCTGTTGGCTGCGTCGTAGGCAGTGCGGATGGCGTTGGAAATGTCCGCAGCACGCTCGCCGCAGTCGCCCACAGCGATCACCGGGATACCGGCGGCCTTCAGGGGCTCGGCGTCGAAGGCTACCGGGCGGGCGCCCACGGCCAGAACCACGTAGTCGCAGGGGATGGTCACGGTGTTGCCTTCCTTGTCCTCACACAGGATGTGATCCAGAGCGATCTGGCTGACCTTGTGGTTCACATACTGCTCCACGCCGTAACGGGCGTAGTTTTCCATCAGGGTGGGCAGAATGGTGTTGCTCTCGCCGTTGGCGATCTTGTCCATCATCTCCACAACGCTCACCTTGCAGCCACGCTCGGCCAGGTATTCGGCGGTCTCACAGCCCACCATGCCGCCGCCGATCACGGCAACCTTGCCGTAGACCTGCTGGGCACCGGCCAGAACCTGCCAGGCGTCGCACACGTTGGTGTTCTCTTTGCCGGGGATGGCGGGAGCAAAGCTGGAAGCGCCTACAGCCAGGATCACAGCGTCCGGCTTCTCAGCCAGCACGTCCTCAGCGGTGACGGCTTTGCCCATGCGCAGGGTCACACCGGCGCTGGTGACCTCATGCACCAGGTTGGCAGTGGCACGGCGCATCTCCTCCTTGCGGGGAGGCACGCAGGCGATGTTCAGCTGGCCGCCCAGCTGGGCGCTCTTCTCAAACAGAACCACCTCGTGGCCCTTGGCAGCGGCCACACGGGCGGCCTCCATACCGGCCACACCGCCGCCGATCACGGCAACCTTCTTTTTGGTCTGGGCGGGGGTGATGGAGCGGGTCAGCTCGTAGCCGTTCTCCGCGTTCAGCACGCAGGACAGGAAGCTGCGGTTCTGGATGTTGTCGGTGCAGCCCTTGTTGCAGGAGATGCAGCGGCGGATATCGCAACCCTTGCCAGCCTCCAGCTTGGCCACCCAATCGGGGTCGCACAGCAAAGGACGGCCCAGAGCGACGATGTCGGCCTTGCCGCTGTCCAGTGCGCGTTCGGCCATCTCGGGATCGATGATGCGGCCCACGCAGCTTACGGGAACGTTCACGGCCTGCTTCACCTGACCGGCGATGTCCACAAAGAAGCCGTAGGGCTGTACGCCCATGGGAGGAATGGTGTCGGCCATGTTGCCGGTGTGATTGGCCTGGGCCACGTGCAGCATGTTCACACCGGCCTCCTCCAGCAGCTTGGCGAAATCCACGGCCTCGGCCAGGGGAATGCCGCCCTTGCCGCGCTCGGGGGTGATGACCGAGAACTTGTAGTCGATGCCCATGCCGGGAACCGCCTGACGCAGGGCCTTCACCAGCATCACAGCGAAGCGGGTGCGGTTCTCAAAGCTGCCGCCGAACTTGTCGGTGCGGCGGTTCATCAGTGGGCTGCACAGGCAGCCCACCAGCCGGTCACCGTGCACCTGCACAAAATCGATACCGGCCTTCTGAGCGCGAACGGCGCAGTCGCACATCTTC
This sequence comes from Gemmiger sp. An87, assembly GCF_002159185.1. Classification (GTDB taxonomy): domain Bacteria; phylum Bacillota; class Clostridia; order Oscillospirales; family Ruminococcaceae; genus Allofournierella. The sequence goes on along the minus strand of NZ_NFHD01000012.1, from coordinate 40,030 downwards.
TGGATGATGTCCATCAGCTGCTCTTCGGTCACGTCAGTTACGTAATGCTCCATGTCGTGGTGCATCTTCTGGCGCACGCCCATCATGTCCTTCTTCTGGAACAGCTCAATCAGGGCGTTCACGTCGTATTCCGGGTGGAAGATCTGCACGCCGATCTTAGCGCCGTAAGCGTGCACGCTGTCCGCCAGATCCTTGAAGCCGGCGATCTGGCCGTCGTGGAACAGGCGAGGGGTGGGGGAGAAGGAGGCCACGGGGCTCACGTCGCCCAGCACAATGTAGGAAACGCCGCCCTTGGCCAGGCGGGTGTAGAAGGCCTTGCTCTGTTCGGTGATGCTGCCGTCGCGGCCTTCATAGCCGGTGGTCAGCGGGGGGAACATGATGCGGTTTTTCAGGGTGATGTTGCCAACCTTGATGGGGGTGAGCAGTTCCATGATAAGATCTCCTTTCCGATCTCAAAAAGCAGCGGTGCGGGCGTTTGGCCCGGTTTCTAAGGCCATTATAAGCCCGGAAATTGTTAAAAATATATCCCATTTCTTGATGTGAATTGCGCAAAACTTGATGAAAAAGCGCGCTTTTGATAAAATAAATAAAAAGATTGGGAGAAAAATTGGGAGGAATTTCCATGGAAGAGAGGTATCGGCTGAAGCAGTGGCCGCTGGAGGCAGGCGGCGAGAAAGAGCTGGACGCGCAGAGCGGCCAGCTGGTGGTGCTGGTGAACAGCGGCAGCGGACGGCTGCAGTGGTCCGGCCGCAGTGCGGCCCTGGGACCGGACAGCATTGCCCTGCTGCGGCCGGGAGCAGTGGCCAGGGCCAGCGCGGGTGAGCAGGGCCTGGAGCTCTGGCAGCTGCGGCTGCAGCAGGGCCTTTTGGAGGAAATCTCCTGCCCGGGATGCGATCTGGAAGCCTGTTTTTCGGTGGTGCCTTTCCAGTGTGCGGTGGTTCGACTGAATACTCCGAACGCTACTCTGCTGCGGCGGCTGTATTCCATGCTGCAAAAGGAGACCGAGCAGCCGGATGCGCTGGCCGGAGGGGTCTATCGCCGGGGTCTGGTGGAGCTTCTGGTGGCCGGGGTACTGCGCTGCTGCGTGAATGAGGAGCGAAAAACTGCACTGGTGGGCCGGAAGCGCCTGGTGGTGGACGAGGTGTTTGCCTATATCAACGCTCATCTGGCCGAGCCGCTGCAGCTGAAGGACCTGGCCGCGCATTTTTATGTGAGCCCGGAGCATCTGGCACGCCAGTTCAAGCAGCGAACCGGCCAGACCCTGCATCAATACATCATAAAAGCCCGGCTGAGCCGCTGCCGGGAGCTGCTGTGCAATGGGGTGCCGCTATCAGCAATCTGGATGCAGTGCGGCTTTTCCGGCTACAGCGCCATGCTGCGCAGCTTCAAGCAGGAGTTCGGCGTAACTCCGGCAGAATATTATCGTCAGTGCTGCCAGCGGGCAAGGGAATATCCGGAGGAAGCTTTGCCGGAAACAAAGAAAAACAATGTATAACAAAATCCCCCGGCAGTCAAAAATGACTGCCCGGGGGATTAGCTTTTTAAAACAGCTCAGCAATTGGCCAGCCGGTAGATTTCCAGGGCTTTTTCCCGGTTCAGGGGCAAAAAGCTGCCCAGCAGGAAGGTGTCGCCCCGGGTGGCCTTGTCCGCCATCTGGTAGAGCACCTCCTCCGGCTGTACACCCACGCCCAGCTCGGAGAAACAGGTGGGCATGCCCAACGAATGGAAGAAATTTACGGTGCACTGGATGGCCTGTTCCGCTGCACTCTGGTCGTCGGGCTCGGTCACACCCCAGACCTGGCGGCCGAATTGGGCGAAGCGGGCGGGGTCCTGATGCAGGCAGTACCGGGCCCAGTGCCCCCATACCGTGGAAAGACTGGCTCCGTGGGCCACATCGAAGCGGCCACTTAATTCATGACCCAGCTTGTGGGGCGCAAAGTCGATGGCGGCGCCCAGCCCGGTGAGTCCGTTGTGGGAAACGCTGCCGCACCACATCAATTCGCTCATGGCCTGGTAATCCCGGCTGTTCTCCAAAGCGGCGGGGCCGTTGGCGATCACTGTGCGCAGCAGCGCTTCGGCAAAGGCATCGGTGAGCTGGTTGCCCTTGGTGGGGGTAAAGTACCGGTCCATGGTATGCATCATAATGTCCACAATGCCGCAGGCAATCTGGTAGAGGGGAAGCGTGTAGGTGAGCTCCGGGTCCAGAATGGCGAACAGCGGCCGGTTAAATGGGGTGCTCAGTCCCCGCTTGGTGCCGGTGACCTCATCGGTGAGCACGGCGGAATCGCTGGTTTCACTCCCGGCGGCGGAGATGGTCAGTACCACGCCCACCGGCAGGCTGGCGGTTACCTTCTGGCGGCCCAGCCAGAACTCCCAGATATCGGTGCCGGGGCAGGCTGCACCGTGGGCGATGAACTTGGCAGTGTCGATCACGCTGCCGCCACCCACTGCCAGAATCAGGTCGGCCCCGAATTCAATGGCCTGCTGCACACCCTGCCGGGCCAGCCCCAGCCGGGGATTGGCCTGAACGCCGCCCAGCGTCATGCAGGCAATGTCTTCCCGGGCAAGGTCTGCCTGAATCCGATCCAGCAGGCCGCTGCGTTTTGCGCTGCCTCCGCCGTATACCAGAAAAACCCGCTTTGCACCCGCCTGCTTGACCTGTTCCGCGGTCTGTGCTTCGGTTCCCTTACCAAAGATCACGCGAGTGGGGATATGATAAACAAATGCCTGCATTGCCAAACGCTCCTTTCTGTGCGGGGCACAAAAAGCTCCCGCTGCTGCTTTTATTCTACAAAAGGAGACGGGGCTTTTCAAGAGGAGTAAGGGGCCGCCTTTCCGCCGGAGCATTGACAGAAAAATCGGGCAGCGCTACAATAAAAATAACGAAGTTGCAAATCCAACAAAAGGAGCACTTATGGAAGACATTCGGATTCTGCGGTCGTCGCAGCTGTTCCAAAACATTGAGCCGGACCAGATTCGTGTTTTATTAGACTGCCTGTGCGCGGTGGTGAACACTTATCAGAAAGGAGAGTTCATCCTGCATCGGGGCGAGCCCACCCGGTGGATGGGCATTGTGCTGGAGGGTACCGCTCATATTATCAAGGAGGATTTCTGGGGCAACCGGGTAATTCTGGGGCAATCCGGCCCGGGGCAGCTGTTTGCGGAATCCTACGCTTGTCTGGGCAGCGAAAACCTCACGGTGAGTGTGGTGGCTGCCGCCACTACCCGGGTGATGTTCCTGGATGTGGGCCGTCTGTTTCAGACCTGCTCCACAGCCTGCGGTTTCCATACCCGCATGATTCACAATCTTACCCAGGTGTTGGCAGGCCGCAATCTGATGCTCACCCAGAAGGTGGAGCATATGGCCCAGAAAACCACCCGGGAAAAGCTGCTGTCCTATCTTTCCGGCGAGGCGCAGCGGGCGGGCAGCGCAAAGTTTTCCATCCCCTATGACCGGCAGGAGCTGGCGGATTATCTGTCGGTGGACCGAAGCGCTATGTGCACCGAACTGTCCAAATTACAGCGTCAGGGGATTCTGCGCTGCCGCAAAAAGGAATTTGAATTGCTGGAACTGCCCCAGGAATTCTGAGCCGGGCCGAGGGAGAGAAAAGTTATGAAAAAAGAAGTGTTCAACCCTTATCTGCCCAGCTGGGAGTATGTGCCGGACGGTGAACCCCGGGTGTTCGGTGGCAGGGTGTATCTGTATGGCTCCCATGATCGTTTCGGCGGGCCGCTGTTCTGTATGAATGATTATGTGTGCTGGTCCGCCCCGGAGGAGGACCTGAGCGACTGGCGGTTTGAGGGTGTGATCTACCGCAAGGACCAGGACCCCATGAACCCCGGCGGGCGGCGCTGCCTTTACGCGCCGGACGTGGTGCAGGGGCCGGACGGGCGGTATTATCTTTACTATGCCTTTGACTTCATGGGCCGCATAGGAGTAGCAGTGTGCGACGAACCGGCGGGCAAGTTTCAATTTTACGGCCATGTGACCTTCCCGGACGGGCATCTCTGGGGGGAGCGGGCCGGAGAACCGTTCCCCTTTGACCCGGGCGTTCTGGTGGACGACGACGGCCGGGTCTACCTGTATTCCGGGTTTGCTACCCGTATCCCGGCTCCGGTCACCGGCTTTCGCCAGCTGGAAAATCCCGGCGGAGTGGCGGTGGAGCTGGAGCCGGATATGCGTACCATCCGGCAGGGACCCCATCTGCTGTTTCCCCGAAAGGGTCTGCCCGGGGCCTTTGAAAACCATGCTTTCTTTGAGGCCAGCTCCATCCGCAAGGTGGACGGGCGCTACTGCTTCATTTATTCTTCCGAGCACAATCACGAGCTTTGTTACGCCATGGCGGACCACCCCTTCGGGCCGTTCACCTTCGGCGGAACGCTGGTGGACATCGGCGATGTGTTCCTGCCCGGCCACCCCGGCGAGGAACAGGCGGTCAACTATCTGGGCAATACCCATGGCAGCATCGCCTGTATCCGGGGGCGGTGGTATGTGTTTTATCACCGGCAGACCAACCGGCATTCCTATTCCCGCCAGGCCTGTGCCGAGCCGCTCCGCCGCAGGCCGGACGGCGGATTTTTCCAGGCTCCCCTCAGCAGCACCGGCCTTCGGGCGGAGCCCTTGCCGGATTTGGGCAGCTATGAAGCCCGCATTGCCTGCCATCTGCGCAGTGCCAAAGGCACGGCCCGGTATGACATCCGCCTGCCCCGGCTGCGTTTGGCGGCGCACCCCTATTTCACCCAGACCGGAACGGACCGGGAAGAGAGGCCGGACCAGTACATTGCCAACATGCGCAGCGGCAGCAGCGCGGGCTTTTTGTCCTTTGCCTTCACCGGCCAGGAACGGCGCATTACTCTGCAGCTGCGGGGCCGGGGCCGGGGCGTGATGCTGGTTTCCCACCGGGAGGACGGAAGCCGTCCGCTGGCAGTGATCCCGGTGCCTGCGGACAAGTCGCTGCTGCGCCCGGCAAGGCTTTGTCCTCAGCCGGGTGTGCATCCGCTCTATTTTGTGTTCCGGGGGATGGATGCAGTGGATTTCATCCGCTTTACGTTGGAAGAAGCCCCGCGGTAAAGGTAAAAAAACGCACTTGGATTTTGTGAAATCTGTATATTGTGTGCGGCTTTCCGGACCGGTACACTTAAACTATGATAAAAATGTGAAAACTGCCGAAACAAAGCGGTTTTGCTTGTTGCCGATGAACCACAGAAAACGGTCCCAATCCCGGGATAGATGCGCTTATTTAGTTACAATTCAACAAAAATAGAACGTTCAGTATTGCCAAAATGCCCAACTTTTGTTAGAATATGAGAAAACTTCGGCGAGGTTTGGAACATGTGGCGGAAGGAATTGTTTTTCTCATATTAACTACTCAGGTGTTTTGCATAAATGCAGAGCGCTTGGGTAGTTTTTTTATTTTTCCGGGGAAAACCGCTGAAAAAATGCGAAACATTTGCCGTTCCTTGTGCATCTTCAACAGGAAAAGCGCAGGGTGGTTTATTTAAAAAAGAGAAAGCTGTCAAACCATGACATCCGTCATGTTCCGCGACCTGGCTTTTCGTTATGCTAGGGGTGTAGCAAGCGGGCGGGCTTTTCATCCCGCACCGCGAAAGGGAGAAAGGGGGAAGCGCCCGCAATGACCACGGAGTTCCAGCAGCTGCTTGGGCTGCTCCGTATGATCGAGCGGCCTGTTCCGGGCAGAAAATACTCGTCCAAGGACCTGCAGCCCTACCTGAATCAATACATCACCATGGTGCGCTACGCAAAGGAAAAGCCCATCATCGTGTGCAACCAGATTCTCACAAAGATCATCCTGGTGGTGGAAGGGGAGTTTTGCCTGATGCGCAGCTCCATCAAGGGCGGCAGCGGCATGATCGCCCGGGTCTGGGGGCCGGAGTTTCTGGGCATTCCTCAACTGGTCACCGCCGACAAGGTGTTTTATTCCAACATCATTGCCAGCAGCAACTGCCTGGCAGTCAAGATCGACTGTGACTTCTTTCTGGAAGCCATGCACAAATATGCGCCGGTCTCTTACGCCTGTGTGGAGAGCATGTCCCGCGCGATGGACCGCAACTATACCCACATTGAGCGGTTGAATTTCTTCAGTGCCCGGGAGAACCTGCTTTATTACATCCACAGAAAATGGACCGAAGCAGGGGCCAACGAAAACGAGCCCCTGTGTATCGCGGAAAAACGAACCGTGATTGCCAGTGAGCTGGGCGTCACCATTCGCACAGTATGCCGGGCGCTCAGCGAGCTGAAGGACGCGGGCCTTATTACCACCGAAAACAACGGGAACATCCACTGCACGCCGGAACAGATCCGCCGCATCTGCGAGCTGAATCCATAAAACGGCACAGCAAAGAAAGGAAGGTGCACCGTGAACCGGAAACCAAACATCGTCTACATCCTGAACGACCACCAGGCCTGGTACGGCCACGGTATGGCCCAGGGCGGACCCAAGCCCATGCGCCCGAACTTTGAAAAGTTCGCGGCAGAAGGCATGGAGTTTACCAACGCCTATTGCGTGACCCCCATGTGCGGCCCCGCCCGCCGGTCCATGCTCACCGGCCTGTATCCTCACACGCATGGACAGGTGCACAACGAGAATGACCCGCCCTACCGCCACGATGTCTATCTGGATATCCTGGCCGAGAACGGTTACACCAATTATTATTATGGTAAGTGGCATGCCGGCCCCGGGTGCGCTTACGACCATCACTGCACCGGCCTTTCCCAGAGCGGTTACGGCAACCCCTACAATACCCCGGAATACGCGGAGTACTGCAAAAAACGGGGCCTGCCCCGTGCACAGCATATGGTGGAGCGGGTGCTCCGGCCGGACTCCTACGAGAACAGCCACTTCTTCAAAAAACTGAAGGAGGGCGAGCTGTATCAATGTGAGGACTACTGGTGCGGCGAACATGCCATCGGCCTCACCGTAACCCCCAAGGAGACCCATGAGGCCTTCTTCCTGGCCAATCTGGCCTGCGACAAGCTGGAGGAGCTGGCCAAACAGGATTCCGATGAACCCTGGAGCCTGCGGGTGGATTTCTGGGGACCCCATCAGCCCTTCTTCCCCACAAAGGAATTTGCGGATCTGTATGACCCGGAAAGCATCCCCATGTATCCCAGCTTTGAAAATGACCTGCACGACAAGCCCGAGAATCTGACCTGGGAGGTCAGCCGCCCCCTGGGCGACGGCAAGCACATCATCCGGCCCAATCCGCTGCCCTGGAGCGAGTGGCAGAAGATGCTGGCCCGCTGCTATGCCCACATCACCATGGTAGATGCCGCAGGCGGACTGGTGGTGGACAAGCTCCGCGAGCTGGGCCTGGACGAAAACACCATCGTGATCTGGACTACCGACCACGGCGATGCCATCGCCTGTCAGGGCGGCCATTTCGACAAGGATTCCCACATGGCGCAGGAAGTGGAACGCATCCCCATGGCAATCCGCTGGCCCGGCAGTATCCAGCCCGGCCAGACCAGCGACCGGCTGGTGTTCACCTGCGATCTGCCGGTGACCATGCTGGATGCCGCAGGCCTCACCTTCCCGGAACGGGTGGACGGCAAAAGCCTGCTTGAGCTTGGCTGCCACCGCCCGGGTGAAAAGGACTGGCGCACCAGCCTGATGTGTGAAACCTACGGCCACGGCTATGGCCTGACCCTGCTGGGCCGCATGGTGGTGGACGAAAACAACATCAAATACACCTGCTTTGAGGGCCAGCAGGATGAGCTGTATGATCTGAATGCTGACCCCTATGAGATGAAGAATCTGGCTTGTCTGCCGGAATACGACGATCTCAAGCAGAAGATGCGCCAGCTGCTGCGGCAAAAGCAGCAGGAAAGCTGCGATCCGGTACCGCTGGAACAGCTTCTGCCGTAAGCTTCCCTCAGGAAAAACGGACCGACGGTCTGTATTCAATCATGGATAGACGCTTCGTTTTTTAAGCAAAAGGAGGACAAACAAATGAAAAAGGTACTTGCATTGATCATGGCGGGGGCCATGGCACTGTCTCTGGTAGCCTGCGGTGGCGGTGGCTCCGGTGAAGGCGGAAGCACCGACGACGGAAGCCTGCGGGTTGGCCTGATTGCGTCCAGCATGGGCACTCAGAGCTTCAACGATGACGTGTGGGCCGGCCTGGAGAACGCCGAGGCTGAGCTGGGCATCTCCGCTGAGTACATCGAGGTGAGCGAAGTAAGCGACGCGGCCAACAGCCTGCGTACTCTCATCGCTCAGGGAGATACCCTGCTGGTGGTTCCCTCTTCTGAGTTCCACGACGCCATGATGGAAGTGGCCGCCGAGTATCCCGACTGCGACTTCATGTATCTGGCCGGTGAGGAGACCGGTGCAGAGAACGTGATGAGCGTTGAGTACAAGGAAAACGAGGCCGCGTTCCTGGGCGGCGCCCTGGCTGCTTCCCTGAGCCAGACCGGTAAGATCGGTACTGTGCTGGCCGTGCAGGAGCCCCTGCAGCTGCGCTATCAGTACGGCTACATGGCCGGCGCCAAGACCGTGAACCCCGACTGTGAGGTGAGCGTGCTGTTCACCAACAGCTACACCGACACCAACCTGGGCCAGGAATCCGCCAAGGCCCTGTACGACAAGGGCGCTGATTACGTGAGCTGTTTCGCGGGCGCCTGCAACCTGGGCGTATTCAACGCCGCCAAGGAAGCCGGCGACGGCAAGTACTGCCTGGGCGCTGCCACCGGCCAGTTCGACAAGATGCCGGACAAGATCGTTGCCTCTGTGGTCAAGTCCATCGACGTGGCCCTGTATGACATGATCAAGGATTACAAGGACAACGGCACCTTCAACGGCGGCGGCTGCACCGTTCTGGGTCTGAAGGAGGGCGGCGTTGAGCTGCGCTACACCACCATGAACGACGAGCTGCTGAACTCCATCCCCGAGGATGTGAAGGCTAGCATCGAAGATCTGCAGAACAAGATCATCAACGGTGAGATCACCGTACCCGGCACCGAGGAAGAGTACAATACCTACATCGCTTCCCTGGGCTAACTGAATAACGACGGAACAGTGCGCATGGGCCGCGGAGAAGGTCTGGAACAAGGCCCCCTCTGCGGCCCTTTGATCAACAGAAAGGATGGTGGAACTGTGAGTGTGAAATACAGCATCCAGCTGAAGGACATCACCAAGCGTTTCCCCGGCATTGTAGCGAACGATCATATCACCATCGATGTGGAGCAGGGCGAGATCCACACCCTGGCCGGCGAGAACGGCGCGGGCAAGTCCACTTTGATGAACATCATTTACGGGCTGTATCAGCCGGATGAGGGCCAGATCTTCATCAACGAGCAGCCGGTGCATTTCCAGAGCTCCAAGGATTCCATCGCCCACAAGATCGGCATGGTGCACCAGCATTTTATGCTGATCCCCAAGCTGACCGTGGCCGAGAACATCGTGGTGGGTCAGGAGCCGGGCAGCCGCCTGAAGGTGGACCGGGCCGGAGCGGAAAAGCGCATCCGGGAGCTGAGTGAGAAATACGGTCTGAAGATCGATCCCCATGCCAAGGTGGCGGACCTGTCGGTTACCGAGCAGCAGCGCGTGGAGATTCTGAAAATCCTCTATCGCGAGGCCGAGATTCTGATCTTCGACGAGCCCACCGCCGTGCTGACCCCTCAGGAGATCGACGAATTCTGCGATATTCTGCTGGGCCTGAAGGCCAGCGGCAAGACCATCCTGTTCATCAGCCACAAGATGGCTGAGGTAATGAAGATCAGCGATCACATTACCGTAATCCGCCGGGGCAAGGTGATCGGCACCGTGCGCAAGGACGAGACCAATGTGGACGAGCTGACCCGCATGATGGTCGGCCGCGACGTGAACCTGTCCCGCCGGGAGCGCAAGGAATTCACCGATCAGCCCAACCTGCTGGAGCTCAAGAACGTGAGCTACACCGTGAATAAGACGGTGAAAAAGCTGGACGGCATCAACCTGCAGCTGAAGGCAGGCGAGGTGCTGGGCATCGCCGGTGTGGACGGCAACGGCCAGGAGGAGCTGGTGCAGGCCATCTGCGGCCAGATCACTCCCGATTCCGGTGAGATCCTGTTCAAGGGCGACAACATCGTGAAAAAAGGCATCCGCGCCCGCAAGGACAGCGGCATTGCTCTGGTTCCGGAGGACCGCCACCGGGACGGCCTGGTGCTGCAGTACAGTGTGGCCGATAACCTGGTGCTGGGCATGCATTACCAGGAGCCCTACGCCCACGGCCATACCTGGATGGACTACAAGGCCATCCATAAAAACGCCGAGACCCTGCAGGATGATTTCGATATTCGCTGTGCCAATGTGGATGTACCTGCAGGTACACTGTCCGGCGGCAACCAGCAGAAGATTGTCATCGCCCGTGAGGCCAGCCGCAACCCGGATGTGCTCATCGCAGTGCAGCCCACCCGCGGCCTGGACATCGGTGCCATGGAGTTCGTGCAGAAAACGCTGCTGGAGCAGCGCGACAAGGGCAAGGGCGTTCTGCTCTTCTCTCTGGAGCTGGACGAAATCCTCTCGGTCAGCGACCGGATTGCCGTTATCTTCAAGGGCCGCATCGTGGACGTGGTGGATGCCGAGGGCGTGACCCGGCAGGAGCTGGGCCGCATGATGCTGGGCTCCCACAAAGACGCTTAAAAGGAGGGGAAACGATTGGAAACAAAGGTAAAAAAGCCCCTGTTTGCTTTGGATAAAAAGAAGCTGCAGGAAACCGGGCTGAGCCTGCTCATTACCCTGATCGCGCTGGTGATGGCGCTGGTGGTGGGCGCTCTGGTGATCTGGGCCTTCGGCTCGAACCCCATTGAAGCCTACGGCGCTTTGTGGCGCGGCGCGTTCGGCACCGGCATCGCCTTCACGGTAACGCTGGGCAAAGCGGTTCCCGTAATGCTCACCGGCCTTGCGGTGGCCATCGCTTTCCGGTGCAGCGTGTTCAACATCGGCGCCGAGGGCCAGCTGCTCATTGGCGCCATGTGTGCGGCGCTGGTGGGCGCTTATGTCCACCTGCCCATGGTGCTGCACCTGCCTCTGACCATTCTGGCCAGCATGGTGGGCGGCATGATCTGGGCCTTCTTCCCGGCGGTGCTGAAGCTGAAAGGCAACGTAAACGTGGTCATCAGCACCATTATGTTCAACTACATTGCTCAGTATCTGATTTCTTATCTGATTCTGGGACCCTTCAAGGGCCCCGGTGAATCTCCTGCCACTGCCACCATCGACGAGACCGCGCAGCTGCCTGACCTGCTGCCCAAGCCCTACGTGCTGAACCTGGGCTTTGTGCTGGCTCTGGTGGCCGTCGTGGCGGTCTACATCATTCTGAACCGCACCAGCCTTGGCTACGAGATGCGCGCGGTGGGCTTCAACCCCAATGCGTCCCGTACCAACGGCATCAACGTGAACCGCAACATGTTCCTGGCGCTGCTCATCAGCGGTGCGCTGGCCGGTCTGGCCGGTGGTATCGAAGTTACCGGCAGCCTGGACAAGATCGTGAACAACTTCTCCGCGAACTACGGCTTCAACGGCATCCCCGTTGCCCTGATGGCGCACAACAATCCGTTTGCCATCATCTTCTCGGCGCTGCTCATCGGCGCCATGCGCAGCGGCTCCGCCATGATGCAGTCCAGCGCGGGCATCTCCAAAAACATGGTCGACGTAATCCAGGGCCTGATCATCGTGTTCCTGTGCGCCGAGCATGTAATCCGCTACTACATCAAGCGTATGGGAGGGAAGAAGAATGCTTAATGCCATTACCTATCTGCTTTCCGCCACGCTTCGCATGGGCACTCCCATCGCTTTCACCGCGCTGGGCGGCATGACCAGTGAACGAAGCGGCGTGAACAACATCGGCCTGGAAGGCATCATGACCGCCTCCGCCTTCGGTGCGGCAGTGGGCAGCTACTTGTTTCAGAACGCCTGGATGGGCATTCTGTTTGCCATCGTCATCGGCGTGGGCATTTCGGCCATCCACTCTCTGGTGTGCATCACCTGGGGCGGTACCCAGGCGGTAAGCTCCATGGCGCTGGTGCTGCTGAGCACCGGTATCTCCGGCGTGGGCCTGAAGGCGCTGTTCAACCAGCAGGGCAACAGCCCGCAGGTTCCCTATCTGCCCACCACCACTCCGCTGGAGAAGATCCCCGTGATCGGACCCTTCCTGGCGCAGCAGTCTCCCTTCGTGTACATCCTGTTCATCGTGCTGATCCTGGTGTGGTATATGTTCAAGCACACCCGCCTGGGCCTGCGCATTGTGACCGTGGGCGAGAACCCCAAGGCGGCTGAGACCGCAGGCCTGTCCGTGCACCGTATTCGCTACTTCAGCGTGATCTTCTCCGGCGTTCTGGGCGGCCTGGGCGGCGCGATGCTGTCCATCGGCGGCATGAACATGTTCCAGGAAGACATGGTCGCCGGCCGCGGCTACCTGGCTCTGGGCGCTGTGACCATGGGCCGCTGGAACACCTGGGGCGTGTTTGGCTCCGCCATGTTCTTCGGCTTCTTCAGCGCGCTGCAGCTGTATCTGCAGACCATCCCCAACAACCCGGTGCCCGCGGAATTCATCCAGATGATTCCCTATGTGGCTACCGTGATCGTGCTGGCTCTGAGTGCCAGCAAGCAGAACGTGGGCATCGCCGCAGGCGGCCAGCCCTACACCAAGTTCGTGCAGCAGCGCTAAGAAACCGGCGCGGCAAAGGAGCGGACTATGGAACAAACCATCTCGAAGGAAACGATCCTCCAGCTGGAACAGCTGGCGCTGCAGGCCCGGCTGCAAAAGGCCCGGGTCCCCATCTCCGGCTACGGGGTCGGAGCGGCCCTGCTTGGGCAGGACGGGCGGATCTTCACCGCCGGAAACATCGAGTGCTATGGCCAGACCCCCAGCATCTGTGCAGAGCGGGTGGCGCTGTTCAAGGCGCTCAGCGAAGGCTGTGATCAGTTTGCCGCTCTGGCGGTGTGCGGCGGCCCGCTGGGCGAACCGCTGCGGGGCTACTGTACCCCCTGCGGCACCTGTCGGCAGGTACTCACCCAGTTCTGTCCGTCGGATATGCCGGTGATCTGCACCCAGGCCCCCGGCGACCACAAACTTTATCACCTTTGCGAGCTTCTGCCCTTTGGCTGGAGCCGCGATTGACCATCTGAGCCGATCCCGGGCCGCGCGAATACCGCAGCGGCCCGGGTCAGAAGGAGTGCCCTATGGAAAAAATCAAAGTACTCATCGACTGTGACACCGGCATCGACGATATCGTCGCCCTGTCCTATGCATTGAAAACCGACCGGCTGGAGGTGCTGGGCGTGACCACCGTCTGCGGCAACCTGCCGGTGGACATCACCACCTACAACACCCTGAACGCCCTGGAGCTGATGGGTCGGACGGAGATTCCCCTGGCCAAGGGTGCGGCTACTCCGCTGGAGCGCCCGCTGTGGGACGCAGCCTACATCCACGGCAGCAACGGCCTGGGCGGCTATGAGTTTGCCCACAAGACCGAAAAGCAGCCTGAGCCCCAACCTGCTCATGAGTTCATCTACTCGGTGCTGATGGCTCAGCCGGAGCCCATTACCATCATTGCGCTGGCCCCGCTCACCAACATCGCCCTGCTGCTCAAGCAGCATCCGGACGCACTGACCAAGATTCAGCGCATCGTGTTTATGGGTGGCTCGCTGCGCACCGGCAACCCCACCCCGGTGGCCACCTTCAACGTGCTGGCAGACCCTGAGGCTGCCAAGTATGTGATTGCCACCAAGGTACCCTTCGTCATGTGCAGCCTGGACTGCACCCGCGGCAGCTTCTTGACCTACGACGATCTGGACAAGGTGGCCGCCCTGCACAATCCGGTGGCGGATATGGTCCGCACCGTGACCGGCTTCTACATCCAGACCACCAAGGCGGAAAATACCGTGGACGGCCAGAAGAAGGGCATCGACATCCACGACCTGTGCACTGTGATGTATGTGACTCATCCGGAGCTGTTTGAGGGCGAGCACTACTTCGCGGACGTGGAGACCAAGGGCGAGCTGACCACCGGCTTCACTCTGGTGGATTTTGAGAATAACCTGAAAAAGCCCCCCGAGGACAAGACGGTTCTGTTCTTGAAAAAGGTAAACCGGGAGAAGTATGTGGAGTACTTCCTGGAGGTGCTTGCCCGTTACGGGGCCTGAAAAAGGAGAAGCAAAATGACGATCCTGAATCCCACTTTGGCCTGTGCCGACCCGCTGCATCTGGCGCGGGACATCGACGCTGTGGCGGCCGGCGGCGCCGGTATGCTGCATGTGGATGTGATGGACGGGCATTACGTGCCTAACTTCTGCCTGAGCCTGGATCAGGCGGCGGCCATCCGGGCTTACCGGCCGGAGCTGCCGGTGGATGTGCACCTGATGGTCACCGATCCCTTTGCCTGGCTGGACGCACTGGCGAAGGTACGGCCTGCTATGGCGGCCTTTCATCTGGACGCCACCCCCTTTGCGCTGCGCATGATCCAGAAGCTGCGGGAGCTGGGCATCCGCCCCGGCGTGGTACTGAATCCCTCCCAGCCAGTGGAGCTGCTGGCCGAGGTGCTGGATCAGGTGGATTATGTGCTGCTGATGGGGGTGGAGCCGGGCTTTTCCGGCCAGAAATTCTTCCCCCAGACCTACCGGCGGCTGGAGCAGCTGGCCGCAATGCGCCGGGAGAAGAACCTGCGCTTTTCCATCATGGTGGACGGCGGCATCGATTTTGAAAACGGTCCCCGCTGCGCCGCGCTGGGCGCGGATATTCTGGTGGGCGGCGCCTTTGTGTGCTTCGGCCAGCCGGACGGGGTCACCGCCAGCGCACGCCGCTTCGTGCAGGCGCTGGAAGGTGTGAGTGAAAAGGAGAATGCGGAATGAGAATTGTAGTGGGAAGCGACCACGGCGGTTTTGAACTGAAGGAAGAACTGAAAAAACGCCTGATGGACCAGGGCCACGAGGTGCTGGATGTGGGCTGCCACGACAAAAACATGGTGGACTATCCCATGATCGCGGTGGATCTGTGCAAGGTGCTGCTGGCCCAGGGGAAGGATTTCGGCCTGCTGTGCTGCGGCACCGGCATCGGTATTTCCATTGCGGCCAACAAGGTCAAGGGCATCCGGGCGGCCCTTTGCACCGATTGCTACAGCGCCCGGATGGCCAAGGAGCACAACAATGCCAATGTGATCGCCTTTGGCGGCCGCACAGTGGGCATCGAGCATGCCTGGGCCATGGTGCAGGCCTATATGGCAGCGGAATTCCAGCACGGCATCCATGAGCCGCGCGTGAAGATGATCGACGAGATCCAGTAAATCAACAGTCCAGCAAGGAGGCTAACGTATGGAAAAACAGGAGCTGAAACGCTTGAAACTGGCAGCCTGCCAGCTTCGCATGGATGTGGTGACCCAGGTGCATGCGGCCCGTTCCGGCCACCCGGGCGGCGCGCTCTCCAGCGCCGAGATTTTCACCTGGTTGTATCAAAAAGAGCTGCGGGTGGACCCCACCCAGCCCAAGGCCCCCGGTCGTGACCGGCTGGTGCTCTCCAAGGGGCACAGCAGCCCGGGCTATTACTCTGCGCTGTGCCGCCGCGGCTTCTTCGACCCTGAGCTTCTGACCACCTTCCGTGCGCCGGGCTCCATTTTGCAGGGCCATCCTGATATGAAAAAGGTCCCCGGTGTGGATATGACCACCGGCAGCCTGGGCCAGGGCGTGAGCGCAGCCTGCGGCATGGCGCTTTCCGCCAAGCTGTTCGGCGATGATTACCGGGTCTACGCTCTGCTGGGCGACGGCGAGGTGGAGGAAGGCCAGGTGTGGGAGGCAGCCATGTTTGCCGCTCACAAAAAGCTGGACAATATGTGCTGGATTGTGGACTGCAACGGCCTGCAGATTGACGGCCGCGTGGAAGACGTGGCAGGCATTGAACCTCTGGATAAAAAGTTCGAGGGCTTTGGTTTTGAAGTCATCAAGGTGGCCGACGGCAACGATCTGGAGCAGCTGGAGGAGGCCTTCAACAAGGCCCGTGCGGTGACCGGCAAACCCACTGTGCTGCTGGCCAAGACCGTGAAGGGCAAGGGCGTCAGCTATATGGAGGACCAGGCTGGCTGGCACGGCGCGGCCCCCAACGACGAGCAGTATGAGCAGGCAATGAGCGAGCTGCGCGCCGCGATGCAGGAGGTGGAAAACAATGGCTGAGATCATCAATAAGGCAACCCGCGAGAGCTTCGGCATGGCTTTGGCCGAAGCGGCAAAGGAATACCCCCAGCTGGTGGTGCTGGATGCCGACCTGGCAAAAGCCACCCGCACCGACCTGTTCAAGGCGGCCTGCCCCGAGCGCTTTGTGGACTGCGGCATCTCGGAATGCAATATGATCGGCGTGGCAGCTGGTCTGGCCAGCTGCGGCAAGATCCCCGTGGCCTGCACCTTTGCCATGTTCAGCGCCGAGCGCGCCATGGAGCAGGTGCGCAACTCGGTGGGCTACCCTCATCTGAACGTGAAGGTTGTGGGTACCCATGCGGGCGTGAGTGTGGGTGAGGACGGCGCCACCCATCAGTGCAACGAGGACTGCGCCACCATGCGCAGTATTCCCGGCATGACTGTGATCTGCCCCTCGGACCATTATGAGACCATGGCTGCGGTCAAGGCGATGCTGGCCTATGAGGGCCCGGTTTACCTGCGTCTGGGCCGCCTGCCGGTAGAATGCATCAACCACAACGACGATTACCGCTTCGAGTGGGGCAAGAGCATCGAAAAGCGCGCCGGTACCGACGTTACCGTGATCGCCATGGGTGCGGAGGTCTGCGAAGCGCTGAAAGCGGCGGAGCTTCTGGCTGCTGAGGGTGTGAGCGTGCGTGTGATCAACATGCACACCATCAAGCCGGTGGATGAGGCAGCCATCGTGAAGGCTGCCCGGGAGACCGGCGCCATCGTGACCGCCGAGGAGCACAGCGTGATCGGTGGCCTGGGCGATGCGGTGGGCGACGTACTGCTGCGCAGCTGCCCGGTGCCCATGGAAAAGGTGGGCGTACAGGATGAGTACGGCCATTCCGGCCCCGGTAATGTGCTGATGGACGAATTCGGCCTGCGTGCGCCGGACATCGCTGCGGCGGTGCGTCGGGTACTGGCCCGCAAATAAGCAGATCTGATCCGCGGTTTGCGCCTTCCGCTTCTAAAAGCGCACAGAGAATTTTCTCTGTGCGCTTTTTTACCGGCAGAAAAAGGCAAAATTCATAAAAGTAATAAAGACTAAGAAATAGAATCAACGCTTTTGCCAAGGCGGCAAAGCGGAAAGGAACAATACAATGGAACGACTTGGCGTTTACCAGATTCTGGGTCCCACCAATTGCAACGATCCCCACATTCCTGACTACTGCGCAGATTACCTGCGCCAGCTGAGCCAGGCCATGGGCGTGGAGGTTTATGCGGCAGGGCGAGAGGACTTTGCGGCCCAGGATGTGCATGTGTTCTTCATTGGCTCCGGCGGTACGGCTGCTCCCTTCAGTCAGGTGTGCGACTGCGTGGACGGACCCTATGTGCTGCTCACGGTGCCTGCCTACAATTCGCTGGCTGCGTCCATGGAGATCCTCTCTTACCTGCAGCGGAATGGGAAACAGGGCGAGATCATCCACGGCACGGTGGAGGAAAATGCCCGCCGCCTGCTGGCGATTTTGAGAGCAGCCAAGGCCCGTAAGGCAATTGCTTCCATGCGCATGGGTGCCATTGGTGAGGCAATCACCCTGGTGGCCAGCTGTGCCGATCATGCTACCCTCAAGCAGCGCTTCGGTGCGGATCTGGTGGTCCTGGAGGTTCAGGAGCTGGTGGATGAGTATCACAAGGGCGGCTACCCGGAAAATGAGTACACCCGTGCGCTCAAGGCCAGTGGCTATCATCCGGTTGAGATGGAAAAAGCCCTGAACGTATACGGCGCAGCCAAGCGCCTGGTGGAAAAGTACGGACTGCAGGCGATGACTCTGCGCTGTTTCGATCTGCTGGGCAGTATCGGTACCACCGGCTGCCTGGCTCTGGCCATCCTGAATGCCGAAGGCATTCCCGCCGCCTGTGAGGGCGATACCCGCAGCATGCTGGCCATGACGGTGCTGTATCAGCTTACCGGCCAGCCGGTGTTCATGGCCAACCCCAGCCAGCTGGACCGCCACAACAGCGAGATGATCTTTGCCCACTGCACTTTGCCCATCAACATGCCCGATTCCTATGAGCTGACCACCCATTTTGAGTCCGGCCTGGGCGTGGCGCTGGCAGGCGAGCTGGCTCCCGGCCCCATCACCATCTTCAAGTGTGACGAGACCATGGAGCGCTATTATGTGCAGGATGCCGAGCTGGTGGCCAGCCTCCATCGGGATGATCTGTGCCGTACCCAGCTGCATATCCGACTGCCTCAGGGAACCGATTATTTTGTGACTGCCCCCATCTCCAACCATCACATGATCTGCCGGGGCCACTGGGCTGACCTGGTGGAGGAGTTCTTCAAGCAGGCAAAAAGTGAATAAAGGCTGAAAGGAGAAACAAGCCATGAAATTCTTTATTGATACTGCCAATGTGGATGAGATCCGCAAAGCCAACGAGATGGGCGTGATTGCCGGCGTGACCACCAACCCCAGCCTGATTGCCAAGGAGGGCAGAGACTACGCCGAAACCCTGAAAGAGATTGCCGCCATTGTGGACGGCCCCATCTCCGGTGAGGTGAAGGCCACCACCGAGGACGCCGAAGGCATGATCGCTGAGGGACGGGCCATCGCGGCCATGCACCCCAACATGGTGGTGAAGATCCCCATGACCACCGAGGGCCTGAAGGCCATCAAGGCACTGAGCGCCGAGGGTATCAAGACCAATTGCACCCTGATTTTCTCGGCCAACCAGGCGCTGCTGGCCGCCCGCGCAGGCGCCACCTATGTATCGCCCTTCCTGGGCCGTCTGGACGATATCAGCCAGCCCGGCATTGATCTGATCCGGATGATCTGCCAGATGTTCGACAATTATCCGGACATCAACTGCCAGATTATTGCCGCCAGTGTACGCAATCCCATCCATGTGACCGACTGCGCTCTGGCCGGAGCGGATATTGCTACCGTGCCCTACAAGGTGATCGAGCAGATGACCAAGCATCCCCTCACCGACCAGGGCATCGAAAAGTTCAAAAAGGATTACCTGGCAGTGTTCGGCCAGTAATTTTTCAAAACAAATTGCCGCGGGCGCGCCCACCTCAGGGGCTGCGTCCGCGGCTTTTTTGCGGCTACAAAGACGAAAAGGCAGCTTTTTTACAAATTTTCCATTGCATTGCAGGCAGCATCCGGTATAATAAGGCACGAACCACACGAGAATGAGGGGCAAAGGAGAAACCATGAAACAGATGATCAAGAAGGGGTTGAGCGCCCTGAGTGCCGCGTTACTGGCACTCTGCATGCTCACGCCGGTTCATGCGGCTGAGACCGCATCGCTGGCGGATGCGCTGGACCAGACGGCCCGCCTGCAGCAGCTGGCGGAGGAATATGCCGCTGCTCAGCAGACCGAGAGTGACCCGATGATGCTCACAGTCAATTATATCCGTACCCAGCGCTACGCGGATGCCACCTGGGATATGATCCTGGGAATGCCCAGCGAGGAATTTGCTCAGTTTGTGGAGCAGCAGGCACCGGAACTGGAACAGCTGCAGACGCTGGAAAACGTACAGATCCCGGCTACCGGTGAGACGGTGGATTTTGTACATCTGGTGGCGGGCGCCGGGGCGACCTACAAGCGGGTGCCGGTGGTCTGTACCTGGGGCGGCGACTGCATTCAGCTGGCGGGCAGCATTCAGGGAACCAGCGCGGATGAGGAGGGCTGTATCCAGCAACTGAAGCCCTACTTTGCCTGTGAGGACGAGAATACCAGCCTGATGCCGCAAAGCGACTGGCTGGCGGATCTGGACGGAGTGAACATCGGCAGTACATTGAGCAGCGGCAGCGATCTGTCCGAAGCCATCGAACAATATTATGAGAATATCACCGGAGAGGAACGGGCCCGGCGGTTTGTGCTGGCTCAGTTTGGCGAGGCGGATACCGGTGACCAGCAGGCTTTCCGCCAGCAGGTGAAGGATAAATTCTTCGGGGATTCCGGGGTGCAGCTGCTCCTGCTCAGCCAGAAACAGATGACGCTGGACGAGGAGCGGAACATCGTGACGGTGGATTCCATGGATGCGCCGCTGAACGCGGTGTGCAGCCTTACCGCCGATACGCTGGCTGAGATGCTGGGCGGCGCGCAGGTGACCGATGCTCCGGTGCAGGGGAGCGAATCGCAGACGGGGGAGACGGAGAGCGGAGAACAGGCTACCCGGCCCCAGGCACAGTCCACTGCTCCGGTTCTTGGGCAAAGCTCGCTGGCCCGGACCATGCAGAAGCACACCTGGCTGCCCTGGGCGCTGGGTGGTGTGGTCGTTTTTTGCCTGCTGGTGCTTACCGTGCTGTCCCGCAAAGGCCGCTGAGCCGGGCATTTCTCGGATCTTTCGCAGTGTGCTCATATTCTGTTCAAATTCAGTTGGTATAGTAAAACCACGGTCACAGGAACCGGAGCTTCG
Source organism: Gemmiger sp. An87 (assembly GCF_002159185.1). Lineage (GTDB taxonomy): Bacteria > Bacillota > Clostridia > Oscillospirales > Ruminococcaceae > Allofournierella. Next base: position 19,492 of record NZ_NFHD01000012.1, on the reverse strand, counting down.
GTGATAAAGTTACCGCGGCTGGCAGATGAATCTGCTACTATACAACTAGGAAATTCGCCCTGGTGATTTTCCAAATCCAACGAATAAAGGAGAGCACCACAATGATTCAATCGTTTTTGCAGCAGGCCCTGGTTCGGCTCGGCCCCTCGGTACAGGTGCTGGCCTGGCTGGAACAACTGCCTTTTGTCCCCCAGTGGCTGCGCCCGGTGCGGGCACGCGCCCGCCGCTGAGCGGTCAATCGGGGAAGATGCATTCTGACAAAATAAAAAGCTCCGCTTCCGCAAGCCCTGGCATCCAGGGTGCGGGAGCGGAGTTTTTTGTTACTTACAGCTGGCTGACGATGGGCAGCCGTTTCCAGAGCTGCCACCAGTCGGGGCGAACCGGCCGGTTCGGGTCCGGCTCGATCTCAATCGCATGCTTTTCGTAGGCGTTTACCACGGTGGTGCTGCCCTTCTGGCAGCAACGGGGAAGGTTGGCGTTGTAGCTCATGTGTACATGACCGTGTACAAAATAGCTGGGGGAGTACTCCTCCACCAGGCGGTTGAAGCACTCGAAGCCCCGATGGGGCAGATCTTCGCCGTCATTCAGGCCACGGGCAGGTGCATGCGTGACCAGAATGTCAAAGCCCTTGTAGCTTTTCAGCTTGCGGCGCAGCCGCCGTATGCGGTTCGCCATCTGGTGCTCGGTATACTGGAAGGGCCCTTCCTTGTAGCGGAAGGAACCGCCCAGCCCCAGAATGCGGATTCCCCGATACTCAAAGATATCGTCCTCGATGCAGATGCAGCCCTCCGGCGGGTCATGCAGGTAACGGGTGTCGTGGTTTCCGTGTACATAAAGCAGAGGGGCAGAGGTAAAGGTAGCCAGCAGGGTCAGATAATGGGGATTCAGGTCCCCGCAGGATATGATCAGATCGTAGCCGCGAATCTTGTCCGGGCTGAAAAAATCCCACAGAGCCTTGGATTCTTCATCTGCCAGCAGCAAAATTTTCATGTTTGACTTCTCCTCGCCGAGCCTGTGTTTACAGGATCTTGGTGGTTGTTTCGTCCTTGTGAACGCCGATCAGCGAAACCAGAGGCTTGGCCTCGTCGATCAGTTCGTCGAAGCGGGGGATGCGGCCGATCACATTGTTTGCCAGCCAGTCCATGGTAATGACCTGTTCCGCAGTGAGACGGCTGTGGTCCGCGGGCATTACCACGCGGCCGCCCTGGGCGTAGAGTACGCCTGCGAAGGGGTCAAAGTCCCGGCTGCAGACCGCCTGGCGCAGCAGGTTGACCAGGCGCTGCGTCTCGACGGGCAAGCCGCGGGAGCACAGCACATCGATCACGCCGGCGTCCATGCCCCACCAGTAGTTCAGCGCGCGCTCACCGCTGCTGCCGGCAGACCAGCCGCCGTTCATGATGGACTGTACGATGCGCACATAGAATTCGCCCCAGTTCCAGAAGGGCATGGCGTAGTTGCAGATGTGATCCCCCTCCAGCCGGTAGAGGCCGAACTTCCAGGGGGGCTGCTGGGGAGCACGGTTATCCAGATCCGAAATCAGGGTCACGCCGTTTTCCGCAAAGCGGGCGGGAATGTCCACCCCTTTTTCCGAGGTCCATTCCAGATAGACCTGCGCCCGGGGATTGGTCATCTGCGCGCCCAGTGCAAAGGCGTTGATGGCGGCGATCATGCCGTAGGTGGGGTAGGTAGCCACATAGCCGATCTTGTTGTCGTCCGCCAGAGCACCCGCAATGGCGCCCAGCAGGAACTTGGCCTCGTGAATGCGTCCGTAATAGGTGCGGATGGACGGGTGCGACATGTTCAGCGAGCAGTTGATGATCTTCACTTCCGGATGGGCCAGAGAGGCCTTCAGGCTGGCGTTGATCAGCTTGGGTGTGGTGGTGAAGATCACGTCGCAGCCGTCGGCCACGGCCTTTTCCAGCACCTCGTCACCATTCACCTCAGGCTGCACATTGTCGTAGCACAGGGTGGTCACCCGGCCGTCGAAGTGCTCCTCCAGTTCGCCCCGGCCAAAGTCGTGAGCATAGGTCCAGGGGGAGGTGTCGGCGCTCTTTTCATATACAAAGCCCACCTTCAGGCTGGGCGCCTGGAAGGTGATGGGGCTTTGAAGCCGGGAGAACAGGCCGGTGTTCTGGGGCGGGAAAGCGGGTTCCATGGAAAGCTCCACCGCATCCGGCCGGGTCAGCACCAGAACCTCGCTCCAGGCACGCTCCACGGCCTGCTGCAGCTCCTGCATGCTCATGCCGCACAGCTGCCGGTAGGGGTAAACCCCCATCACGGCCAGCAGGCCGTCGGCGGGGGTGATGGGCAGCCGGTCGCCGCCGCGCTGCATGAACACCGAGCGGAACCGGTAGTACATGGAGGTGAGCATGCTCTTGTCGTCGTCGCTCCAGCGCTCGCCGGGAGCCTTGCCCACTGCGGCCACGAACTTGGCAAAGCGGCCCTCTTCAGTGAACCAGAGCAGATTGATCTGGGTCAGCTTGTAAAAATCCAGGAATTCATAATAGATGTTGACTTCCTTGGAGCCGTTGCGCTTGGGGATGTAACGGGTCACGGTGCCGGGAATGCTGGCCGCACCGAAGTATTTCATCACCGATACCCGCTTGTTGCCCTCCACCACGTAGAAGCGGTTCAGAAACTCCACCGCCTCAATGGGGTCGCGGATGCCCTCTTCCATCTGAGAATCGCACAGGGCACTCCACTTCAGCGCAAACTCGGTGCGCTCGCCCAAAAGAGGCATAAAGTTCCGGGCAAAAGCGGTCTTGCGGCCCTCGGTCTTGGTGCCCACGATGGAATCCAGAGGAATGTTCACCACGCCCAGAGGCTGGGTGCCGTCCAGCTCGGTGTTTTCCAGAATATCATCCAGCACCTGCAGGTAAGGGTACTGCCCTTTGGAAACGCAGGCCCGGAAATTTCGCTGGCCCAGTTTTTGGGCCTTTTTGTAATCTTCAACTGCCAAATAAGATCCCTCCTTAACAATAAGAAGCTGAATCGCAGGGCCGCTATAGCAGCCCCACTTAATGGTAAAGCATGTTCTGGCAAATTACAATACCCGTCCGGCTTTATTTTTCCGCCTGAGCGGGCATGGGTGGGAACCGCAGCTTGGTCAGGCACAAAGCAAACAGAATCGAGCTGATGGTCCAGGTGATGGGATAGGCCCAGTAGACCATGTGAATGTCCGGAATCAGGCGCACCGCAATGGTAATGTAGCAGATGCGCAACACACACCAGATGCTCAGCATGATGGTCATGGGAATGATGGGGCGGCCCATGCCCCGCAGAATGCCTGCACAGCAATGAGAGAAAGCCAGCAGGCAGTAGAACAGCGCTACGGTGTGGGCGTCCGCCACGCCGTAGGCCACCACCTGGGGCTCATTGTTGAAGGCGCCGATCAGCTGGGGCGAGAAGGTGAAGATGAACAGGCCGATGCATTCAGCCAGCAGCGGGCTGCAGATCAGGCCGAAGCGCATGCCCTGCCGCACCCGGTCAAAGCGGCCCGCGCCGATGTTCTGGCTCACAAAGGTGGAAAGCGCCAGTGCAAAGCAGGTCACCGGCAGGAAGGCGAACCCCTCAACCCGGCTGTAGGCAGCGCAGCCCGCCATGGCGGCGGAGCCGAAGGCGTTGATGTTGGACTGCACGATCACGTTGGCCAGCGAGATCACCGAGTTCTGCACACCGGAGGGAACGCCCAGTGTGAGCACCTGGCGCAGCATGTCGGCCCGGAAGCCAACCTCCTTCCAGATGATGCGGTAAGGTGCCTGCACCAGTGTCAGCTTGCGGAAGGCCAGGAAGGCGCAGAGGGTCTGACTGATGATGGTGGCCAGGGCGGCGCTTTCCACGCCGCGGCCCATGCCCGCCACAAACACCAGGTCCAGCACCACGTTGGTGACGGAGGCGATGATCAGGTAGATCATGGGGCTGCGGCTGTCGCCCACCGATTGCAGGATGCTGGCGCCCATGTTGTACATGACCACCGAAAGCGAACCCATGGAATAGACCCGGAAATACAAAACCGACTGGGGCAGCACATCTGCGGGGGTGCCCATCCAGCGCAGGATCTGGGGTGTGAAGATAACGCCCAGAATCGAGAGCAGCACACCGGCACACAAGCCCAGCGCCACGGTGGTGTGCACCGCCTGCTTCAGGGTCTTGTGGTCCTGCGCGCCGTAAAGCCGGGCTACCAGAACGCCCGCGCCCAGCGAAACGCCGTTGATGAAGCCGATCATCAGCATGATCAGGCTGGAGGAGGAGCCCACCGCCGCCAGCGCCTGCTCACCGATGAAGTTGCCCACGATCAGCGAGTCCACCGCATTGTACAGCTGCTGGAACAGGTTGCTGAAAAAGATGGGCACCGCGAACAGCAGCATCTTTTTGGGAACACTGCCCACGGTCAGAAGGTTTTGGTCGTTTGTCATATCATAGCCACTTCGCTTTCCCATCGCGCACAAAAAGCGGCCCGCGGGCACACAATATGTACCCGAAAGGACCGCGGCGTGATGATATTTTTTTCAATTCTATCATACCACCCGCACAGGGAATCGTGCAAGATGGTGCTGTGCTATTTGGGCAGAGTAGGAAAGTGCCGTTGCGGCACCGGCCGGGCACTGGTATAATAGCAGGGAACAGCCGGAGCACGTCTGATCTCCGGCGATCGTTAAGGAGGAACCAGAATGTATTCATCCAAGCAGATGATTGTGATGCGCCGGGATCTGAAGATGCGCAAGGGCAAAATCGCCGCCCAGGCGGGCCATGCCTGCGTTACCGCTACCCTGATGGCTCTGCAGAAGGAAGGCCGCCTGGGCCAGGTGCAGGTGACCGACGGCTGGGTGGGCCTGGCTGAGAGCAAACAGGAAGCCACTCCCCTGAGCGAGTGGTTCGACAAGGGAGTGGCCAAGATCTGTGTGTATGTGGATTCCGAGGAGGAGCTGCTGCGGCTGCACGAGAAGGCACAGGCCGCCGGGGTCATCAGCGCCCTGATTCAGGATGCAGGTATGACCGAATTCCACGGCGAGCCCACCTATACCTGTCTGGCGCTGGAACCGCTGGCGGCGGAAAAGGCCGACGAGTTCACCGGCGGCCTGCCCCTGTACTGAGCGTCCGGATCAGAATTTCAGGGCGGCGATGCGGTCGAAGGCCTCACCCAGCTTTTCCTCGCTGGTAGTGCAGGCGATGCGCACATAGCCTTCGCCCGCCGCGCCGAAGGCTACGCCGGGCACCATGGCCACGTGGGCTTCCTTCACGCACTTCTGGCAGAAGGTAATGGAGTCCAGACCGGTTTCCTTGATGTTCATGAACAGGTAGAAGGTGCCCTGGGGCTCGCGCACCGAAAGTTTGGGGATGGCATTGATGCGCTCGGCGGTGTAGAACACCCGGCGGCGGTATTCGCCGGTGTATTTATCGCCGATTTCGCCGCGCAGCCGCAGCGCGTGGATGGCCGCCCGCTGAGACACCGAGGGCGCCGAGTAGACCATGTTCTCGTTGATGCGCTTGATGGTGTCGATCACCGCGGGCTCGGCAATGATGGAGCCCACGCGCCAGCCGGTCATGATGTAGTTCTTAGAGAAGCTGTTCAGCGTGATACTGCGCTGTGCCATACCGGGCAGGCCGCGGAAGGGCCGGAAAGGCTGATCGAACATGTAATCGGTGTAGATCTCGTCCAGAATCACCACCAGGTCGAACTCCTCGGCCACCTGAGCCAGGGTCTGGTAGGTCTGCATGTCGTAGGCCGCGCCGGTGGGGTTGCAGGGGTTATTCACGATCATGGCCTTGGTGCGGGGGGTAATGGCGGCCCGCAGCCGCTGGGCGTTGATGGCAAAGCCCTCCTCTTCCAGGCAGGGCACCTCCACGGCCACGCCGCCGGTCAGCTCCACCTGCTCTTTGTAGGGGGAGAAGTAGGGCGCGAAGAGAATTACCTCGTCGCCCGGGTCCAGAATGCTCATGAGCGCCAGCTCCATGCCGAAGCAGCTGGAGGCGGAGATGAACACCTGCTCCCGCGCAAGGTCCATGTTGTGAGCGGTTTTATAATAAGTACGGATCTCGTCGATCAGCTCCGGGTCGCCCTGAGGCGAGGTATAGTGGGTATGCCCGGCCAGGGCGTCCTCCATGGCGGCGCGGATGATACGTTCGTCGGTGGTGAAATCGGTGTCGCCAATGCTCAGGTCGATCAGGTCGCTGTATGCACCTTTCTCGGCGGCGGCGCTGGCCATCACGCTGTCCTGCGCGGTCTGAAACCGGCGGGCGATGTAATTTCTCATGGAAATCCTCTCCTTTATTCAAAACATCCTTTTTTATCATAGCATATCAGCGCACAAAAGGGCAGTGTTCTTTTGCACAAATCATTGCATGAAAACCTGCATTCTGTGAATAAACAAACACAAAAGTGCGGTGGGGCTTGCGATTTGCAAAAGGCGGGGCGTAAAATAGAAACCAGCGGGCATGCTTTGCACGCTCAGAACAGGAGGCAATGATATGGAAGCAATGGAGCCGGCCTGGTTACAGGCCATTCATCCCCGGACGGCTGGTGCCCAAGAGGGCAGTGTGAAAGGGGCGTTTCAATACAATGGTGGCCACGGATTGACCACTTTTTTTGTGTATGTGCAGCTGTCTGAGCCGCTGTGCCAACAGCTGGCCGGGCAGGGGCTGGACCCTGCGGACACCGTGGCCTTCTGCCAGCAGGCCGAGGGCGGCTGGGTGGCTGCTTTCGCCGATGAAGAAATGACCAAGAAGGTGGAATACAGCCTCACCGACGCGGAAATGCAGGCGCTGATGGAGGCAAACGGACTGCATCTGATGCATGTATAATTATTCCAAATGCTGGAAAATCCCATGAAAAAAGCAGGGAAAAGTGCCCGTTAAAAAAATTGCTAAAAAGAGAAAAAAGCCGTTGACAAACGGTGAAAAAACGGGGTATACTTTTTTCGTCATGAGATATGAGTTTCATACAGAGTATCCATGCAAATATTTCTTCTGACCACCCATTTCAGTTTGGGTCAAGGCCATACGGACAGCCGGGTCAACTGCCGATGGGCGGTGCGATACCGCCATTATTGATTGAGTTAAAAGCTCAATTTTATAAGTTGGTTACTTTACAACCAGTGCGTATTCTGCGTACATCAACTTGTAAAACGGTCAATAAGAGTAGTAAAAGTAAGTATTTGCTATATAGACTCTGTGTGAAAGCAAGCCGGGCTGTGCCCAGGCGGCCGCTCTTTTGCGCTGCTTCGCTGCGCTCCGGTAAAGTACCGGGCTTTTTGGCGAACCGCGCGGGCGCTTCACGATCAAAGCAAGATTCGTTTACAGGCAATGTGTATGCAAAAATACACATTGCCTGTTTTTTTGTTGCCGCCGGGCCGGAAAAGGGCGATGTCAATTTCAGGAGGAGACCGATGGGAGAAAAGCTGAAACTGTACGGGTTTAACAACCTGACCAAAGCACTGAGCTTCAACATCTACGACGTATGCTACGCAAAGACCGCCCGGGAACAGAAGGACTACATCGCCTACATTGACGAGCAGTACAACTCCGAGCGACTGACCAACATCCTCACCACCCTCACCGATATGATCGGCGCCAAGGTGCTGAACATTGCCCGGCAGGACTACGACCCCCAGGGCGCGTCGGTGACCATTCTGATTGCGGAGGGCAGCATGCTGCCCTCCGGTGAGACCCAGCTGGCCCACCTGGACAAAAGCCATGTAACAGTGCACACCTACCCGGAATATCATCCGGAGACCTGTCTGGCCACCTTCCGGGTGGACATTGACGTGGCCACCTGCGGCGAGATCACCCCGCTGTCCACGCTGGATTATCTGATCCGCTCCTTCGATTCGGACATCATCACCATGGACTACCGGGTGCGTGGCTTTACCCGGGACATGAACGGCCGCAAGCTGTTCCTGGACCACAAGGTGAACAGCATCCAGGACTACATCGAGCCGGAGCTGCTGCGCCGGTACGACGCGGTGGACATTAACGTCTACGACGCGAACATCTTCCACACCAAGATGATGCTCAAGGAAGTGGACCTGCAGAACTATCTGTTCAAGACCGATGTGTATGAGCTCCCGCCAAAAACCCGGCTGGAGATCATGAACAACCTGCGCCGCGAGATGATCGAGATCTTCAGCGGACGCAATATATACTAAACAACAGGCAGGGGGAGAAAGAATTGGAACGTTTGGATCAGCAAAGGGCCCCCATCTACGAGGCGCTGGAGCGCTTCGGCAAGATGCGGGTGGTGCCCTTTGACGTGCCCGGCCACAAGCGCGGGCGAGGAAATCCGGAGCTGGTGGAGCTGCTGGGCCAGCAGTGTGTGAGCATGGACGTGAACTCCATGAAGCCGCTGGACAACCTGTGCCACCCGATCTCGGTGATCCGTGACGCGGAGATTCTGGCCGCGCAGGCCTTCGGGGCGGCCCACGCATTTCTGATGGTGGGCGGCACCACCAGCGCGGTGCAGAGCATGATCCTGTCGGTGGCCAAACGGGGTGAAAAGATCATTCTGCCCCGCAACGTGCACCGCAGTGTGATGGGCGCCATGGTGCTGTGCGGCGCGGTGCCGGTGTATGTGAACCCGGAATGCGACCACCGGCTGGGCATCCCGCTGGGCATGAGCGTCTCTGCGGTGGAAAAGGCCATCCGGGAAAATCCGGACGCCAAGGCCGTGCTGGTGAACAATCCCACCTACTACGGCATCTGCTCGGACCTGCGCAGCATCGTGAAGCTGGCGCACGATAACGGTATGCTCTGCCTGGCGGATGAGGCCCACGGTACCCACTTCTATTTCGGCGAAAACTTGCCGGTTTCCGCCATGGCGGCAGGGGCGGATATGGCTGCGGTCTCCATGCACAAATCCGGCGGCAGTCTGACCCAGAGTTCGCTGCTGCTTACCGGTCCGGCCATGCCAGAGGGCCATGTGCGTCAGATCATCAACCTAACCCAAACCACCAGCGGCTCCTATCTGCTGCTGTCCAGCCTGGACATCTCCCGGCGGAATCTGGCGCTGCGGGGCAAGCAGGAGTTCAAGCGGGTGAGCGAGCTGGCGGAATACGCCCGCAAGGAGATCAACGCCATCGGCGGCTACTACGCCTTCTCCAAGGAGCTGTGCAACGGCGACAGCATCTTTGATTTCGATACCACTAAGCTTTCGGTGAACACGCTGGATGTGGGTCTGGCCGGCATTGAGGTCTACGATCTGCTGCGGGACGAATACGACATCCAGATCGAATTTGGTGACCTGGGTAATATCCTGGCTTATCTGTCCATCGGTGACCGTCCCCGTGAGGTGGAGCGGCTGGTGAGCGCGCTGGCCGAGGTGCGCCGCCGGTTTGGCGGCAGCAAGGCGGGCCTGATGCAGCAGGAGTACATCGACCCCATCGTGGCGGCTTCCCCCCAGGAGGCCTTCTACGCCGAGAAGGAGTCGCTGCCCATTGAGGACACCGCGGGCCGCATCTGCAGCGAATTCGTGATGTGCTATCCTCCGGGAATTCCCATTCTGGCCCCCGGCGAGCGCATCACCAAGGAGATTCTGGACTACATTCAGTACGCGAAGGCCAAGGGCTGCTCCATGACCGGCCCCGAGGATGCGGACATCCTGCGGCTGAACGTGCTCAAATAAGAAGGAGGAAGCGATGGATTTTTGGTTTTCCGAGGCACAGACCCCGAACGTGAAGCTGTCCATCAAGGTGGACAAGCAGCTGTTCAGCGGCAAGAGCGAATTCCAGCGCATCGACGTGTTTGAAGCGCCGGAGTTCGGCCGCTTTCTGACGCTGGACGGTTATATGATGCTCACCGAAAAGGATGAGTTCATCTACCACGAGATGATCACCCATGTGCCCATGGCGGTACATCCCAAGGTGCGGGATGTGCTGGTCATCGGCGCGGGCGACGGCGGCGTGATCCGCGAACTGACCCGCTACCCGGAGATTGAGCACATCGACATGGTGGAGATTGACCCGCTGGTGGTGGAGGTATGCAAGAAGTATCTGCCCCAGACCTCCTGCCGGCTGAACGATCCCCGTCTGACCATCCACTACGAGGACGGTGTGCGGTTCATCCGCTCCTGCAAGGATCAGTACGACCTGATCATCGTGGACTCCACCGACCCCTTCGGCCCCGGCGAGGGCCTGTTCACCCGGGAGTTCTACGGCAGCTGCTACAACGCCCTGCGGGAGGACGGCATCATGGTCAACCAGCATGAGAGCCCCTTCTACGCCGAGGATGCGGTGGCCTGCCAGCGGGCCCACAAGCGGATTGTGGAATCCTTCCCTATCAGCCGGGTGTACCAGGCGCACATTCCCACCTATCCCTCCGGGCACTGGCTGTTCGGCTTTGCCTCCAAGAAGTATCACCCGCTGCGGGATCTGGATGAGACCCGCTGGAACATGCGCGGGCTGACCTGCCGCTATTACACCACCACACTGCACAAGGGCGCGTTTTACCTGCCCGCATACGTAGAGGAGCTTTTAAGAGATGTTGAGCAAGAATGTTGAGGTTTTCATGGGGTGCGACAAGGGCCCCCGTTTCGCGTCCACCATGCTGTTCGGCGCACCCTTTGATTCCACCACCTCCTACCGGCCGGGCACCCGGTTCGGCAGCGCGGCCATCCGCCACGAGTCCTACGGCATCGAGAGCTACAGCCCCTACCAGGACAAGGACCTGGAGGACGCCAATGTGATCGATCTGGGCGATCTGGAGCTGTGCTTCGGCGATGTGAACAAGGCGCTGGACCGTATCGAGGAGCGCACCCGCCACGTCCTGCACGCCAGCAAGCGGCCCTTCATGCTGGGGGGCGAGCATCTGGTGACCCTGGGTGCCTTCCGTGCGGTGGCCGCCATGTACCCGGATGTGCACATCATCCACTTTGATGCCCACGCCGATCTGCGGGACGATTACCTGGGCGCCAAGCTCTCCCACGCCTGTGTACTGCGCCGCTGCTGGGAACTGGTGGGCGATGGCCGCATTCACCAGTTCGGCATCCGCTCCGGCGACCGGGAGGAATTCAGCTGGGGCCGTACCCATGTGAGCACCCGCCGGTTTGACTTTGAGGGCCTGGAAGAGACCTTGAAGGAACTGGAGGGCAAGCCGGTTTACTTCACCGTGGACCTGGACGTGATGGACCCCTCCATCTTCCCGGGCACCGGCACCCCCGAGCCCGGCGGCGTGACCTTTGATGCGCTGCGTCAGGCGGTGACCCTGGTGTGCAGCCGGGCCAAGGTGGTGGGCTGCGACGTGAACGAGCTGAGCCCCCATTACGACCAGAGCGGTGTGTCCACCATCGTGGCCTGCAAGATCGTGCGGGAGATGCTGCTGGCCCTGCAGCCCTGAGCGCTGCCCAGTGAAGAAAAAGTAATGTTCCATTAAAATAAATTCAAATCAAGAGAAAGAGGATGAGACCATGAGCAAGGTATTGATCATCGGCTGCGGCGGCGTTGCCGGCGTTGCCATCCACAAGTGCTGCCAGAACAGCGAAGTATTCACCGAGATCTGCATCGCCAGCCGCACCAAGTCCAAGTGCGACGACCTGAAGGCCAAGCTGGAGGGCACCACCTCCACCAAGATCACCACCGCCCAGGTGGACGCGGACGACGTGAACCAGCTGATCGCCCTGATCAAGGAGGTTCAGCCCGATCTGGTCATGAACATCGCCCTGCCTTATCAGGACCTGACCATCATGGACGCCTGCCTGGCCTGCGGCGTGAACTACATGGATACCGCCAACTACGAGCCCGAGAATCTGGATGATCCCGAGTGGAAGGCTGCCTACGAGAAGCGCTGCAAGGAAGAGGGCTTCTCCGCCTACTTCGACTACTCCTGGCAGTGGGCCTACAAGGAGAAGTTCGAGAAGGCCGGCCTCACCGCTCTGCTGGGCTCCGGTTTTGACCCGGGCGTGACCCAGGCCTACTGCGCATGGGCTCAGAAGCACCTGTTCGACACCATCGACACCATTGATATTCTGGACTGCAACGGCGGCGACCACGGCTATCCTTTCGCCACCAACTTCAACCCGGAGATCAATCTGCGTGAGGTATCCGCCCCCGGCTCCTACTGGGAGAACGGCCACTGGGTGGAGATTCCCGCCATGAGCATCAAGCGGGAGTACAACTTCGATCAGGTGGGCCAGAAGGATATGTACCTGCTGCACCACGAGGAGATCGAGTCCCTGGCCAAGAACATCCCCAATGTGAAGCGCATCCGCTTCTTCATGACCTTCGGCCAGAGCTATCTGACCCACATGAAGTGTCTGGAGAACGTGGGCATGCTGTCCACCACTCCCATCCAGTTTGAGGGCCACGAGATCGTGCCCATCCAGTTCCTGAAGGCTCTGCTGCCCGATCCCGCCACCCTGGGCCCCCGCACCAAGGGCAAGACCAACATCGGCTGCATCTTCACCGGCAAAAAGGACGGCCAGGACAAGACCGCTTACATCTATAATGTGTGTGACCACGAGGAGTGTTACAAGGAGGTTGGCTCTCAGGCCATCTCCTACACCACCGGCGTGCCTGCCATGATCGGCGCCATGATGCTGCTCACCGGCAAGTGGAACAAGCCCGGTGTATACACCGTGGAGGAGTTTGATCCGGACCCGTACATGGACGCCCTGAACAAGTGGGGTCTGCCCTGGCAGGTCAACGATAATCCGGAGCTGGTGGACTGATGAAGAGCACCATTTCCACACCCTATTTTCTGGTGGATGAGAACCGCCTGGTGCAGAATCTGGAGATCCTGCGCCAGGTGGCCGACCAGGCGGGCTGTAAGATCCTGCTGGCCCAGAAGGCCTTCTCCATGTTTTCCTGCTATCCGCTGCTGCGCCGCTATCTGGCGGGCAGCACCGCCAGCGGCCTGTATGAGGCCCGGCTGGGCAAGGAGCATTTCGGCGGAGAAACCCATGTGTTTTCCCCGGCCTACAAACCGGAGGAGTTCGAGGAGCTACTGACCTACGCCGATCACTTTGTGTTCAATTCGCCCCGCCAGCTGCAAAAGTTCGGCCCGAAGGCGAAGGCGGCGGGCAAGGCGGTGGGCCTGCGGGTGAACCCGGAGTGCTCCACCCAGGAGGGCCACGCCATCTACGATCCCTGCGCCCCCGGCTCCCGGCTGGGCACCACGCTGGCCAACTTCGACGAGAGCCTGCTGCCCCTGTTGGACGGTCTGCACTTCCACACCCTGTGTGAGCAAAACTCGGATGATCTGGAGACCACTGTGGCTGCTTTTGAGGAGAAGTTCGGCAAATACCTGCACGGACTGAAATGGATCAACCTGGGCGGCGGTCACCATATCACCCGCAAGGATTACGACCGGGAACGCCTGGTGCGCATCGTAAAGCACCTGAAGGACACCTACCAGGTGGAGGTCTATCTGGAGCCGGGCGAGGCCGTGGTGCTGAACGCGGGCTTCCTGGTGACCAGCGTGCTGGAGACCCTGCACAACGGGATGGACATCGCCATTCTGGACACCTCCGCCGCCTGCCACATGCCGGACGTGCTGGAGATGCCCTACCGCCCGCCGCTGCAGAATTCCGGCGAGAGCGGGGAAAAGGCCTATACCTACCGGCTGGGTGGCCCCACCTGCCTGGCAGGCGACGTGATCGGGGATTACTCCTTTGACGCACCCTTGAACGAGGGCGACCGGCTGGTGTTTGAGGACATGGCCCTCTACACCATGGTCAAGACCAACACCTTCAACGGCATGCCGCTGCCCGCCATCGTCTGGCGGGACGCAAACGGACAGGAGAAGCTGGTGAAGGCCTTCGGCTACGAGGACTTCAAGAACCGCCTTTCCTGAACCGGCTTTACACCGGGCCGCGGCGCGGGTATAATAGAAACCAGCAAAGCGAGGTGTTGCAAGCATATGCTGCTGCGCAAAAAGCCAATGTTCGGGGCCAACATCCAGCCGGCCTGCACCTATTGTGAGTTCGGCCAGAAGGCGGCGGACCCCCGGATGATCCTGTGTGCCAAGAAGGGCGTGGTCTCGCCCTATTATCACTGCAAAAAGTTCTGCTACGATCCTCTGCGGCGGGTTCCCCGCCGCCAGCCCAAGCTGCCGGAATTCTCGGCGGAGGATTTCAGCCTGGATTAAAGCAAAAACAAACGCCCGCCCGGGCTCCTGATCATCAGGAAAGCCCGGGCGGGCGTTTTGCTTGTTGAATAGAGAAGAAGGTCACAGAGTTTCGCCCTCGTTGGCCTGCTCCTCGGTGAGCTCCTGCTCGGGGGTCTGGCTTACGAAGCTCACCTGAAACACTGCCTGGGGCCAATTGAGGCCGATGCGGGGGTGCAGCTCCTTGCGCCGGGCAGCGGTTTCCAGCGCGGTGGTCAGTTCAACCACAGCGCTGCGGGTCAGCGGTCCGCCCCTCCAGTGGAAGATCAGCGGCTGATTTTTCCGGATGGCCTGCGCCGCCCGCTTTTCTACGTCTTCGAGCTTTGTGAACGAGAGCTTTTTCTCCCGATAATAAAACCGGTCGCCGGTGGTGCAGGCCGGGGCGGGGTAGAGCAGAGGCTCGTGGTCCCGCAGCAGCTTCTCGTCGTTCAGATTAAAGTAGTCGTAACGGATGGGCCCGGCCTTGCCCAGAGTATTGTCGAAGGTGGCGTCCAGATGATAATACGCCCCGTCGAGCTTCACGATGTTCCAGGCGTGGCGATATTTCACGCCCTGCTCCGGATTTGCCTCGGAGAGGGCCACCATGCACCAGATACCCAGTGCGTCGCACAACACCTTTACGGTTTTGGCGATGCCCTCACATACCCCCACGCCCTGGCCCAGCGGGCCGATGATCTCGTGAGAATAGGGCTTTTTCAGCTTGTCGTACCGCACGTTCCGGCAGATAAAATCATGCACAAACTGTTCCTTCTCCCGATCGCTCAGCCCCATTGCCGGGCGGGTGAGCTTCTGGATGCGGGCAGTCATGGCCTTCTGGTGCTCTTGAATTTTGCTCTTTTCAAACAGATATTCCGGCACCATCTCCACGCTGGAGGCTTGGGGATAGTACCGGTAGGTGAAGCGCACCGCGTAGAAGATTTCCGGGTGGTCCAGCCGCAGCTTCAAAAAGATCTCGGAAAGCTGCCCCGGCTCCAGGCGCGGTACCGGGAAGGCGGGCGCAATGGCACGCAGCCCGGTAAGCATGGCGTGGTAGGCGGCCTGGCCGGATTTATCCAGTTGATTATAATAGTAAGCTTCCATGGCGGGGCGCTCACTCCTCGCTTTCGCAGTGTTCCAGCGTCTCGATGCAGTGCTCCAGCCATTGCACCATGGCGCTCTCCCGCATCACCGCACCCTCCAGCACCAACCGGTCACCGGTGGCGGAATCGAAACGGCCGGTGTACGGTTCGGTGTGATCCAGCGAGTTCTGCAGAAAAGCCAACTTCTGCCGGCGGCGCTCCAGCTGGGCCCGGGTCAGCTCCAGAAGGCGGGAACGGGAGATGTTATCGCCAAAATACATCCGCAGCCGGAATACATCCTTCGGAGTGGGGGGCAGGGGCTCGTCCTGCTCCAGCCACTGGCGCAGGTCCGCCATGCCATCCGGCGTGATGCGGTAGACCTTCCGTTCCAGGCTTTCCCCCTTGATGGAGGTCTCATACTGGATCAGCCCTTCGCCGGCCAGCCGATTCAGTTCCGGATACAGCTGGCTGTGGCTGGCATACCAGAAATTGGCGAGCCCCCGGTCGAATTCCTTCATCATATCGTAGCCGGTCAATTCCCGGCGGCTGAGCATGCCCAGGATCGCATATTTCAACGTGCGCATGGCGCCCTCCCTGTTATTGGTCGTTTTTAATAAAATTATAGCATAAATTTTGGAAGGAAAACATGTAAAATATTATATGTCGATATTTACATGTTTGAAAAGCGGTGCTATAATAATGGCTGTCAACGTGAATCATTTAACAAGGAGGACCACAAATGTTTCCGTATGCAAATTTGTTCGAGAAAACCCGCATCGGCAGCTGTGAGCTGAAGAACCGCTTCGCCATGGCGCCCATGGGCCCGCTGGGCCTGGGCGACGCAGAGGGCGGCTTCAACCAGCGCGGCATCGACTACTACACCGAGCGCGCCAAGGGCGGCACCGGCCTGATCATCACCGGCGTTACCTTTGTGGACAACGAGGTGGAGGAGCACGCCATGCCCAGCTGCCCCTGCTCCACCTACAACCCGGTGCATTTCGTGCGCACCGCCCGTGAGATGACCGAGCGCATCCACGCTTATGGCGCAAAGGTGTTTTTGCAGCTGTCCGGCGGTTTCGGCCGTGTGACCATCCCCACCAACCTGGGCGAGTTCCCGCCGGTGGCACCCTCCGCCATCCCGCACCGCTGGCTGGATAAAACCTGCCGCCCCCTCACCGTGGAAGAGATTCATTCCATCGTGAAGAAGTTCGGCGACGGTGCTTACAACGCCAAGCGTGCTGGCTTTGACGGCGTGCAGATTCATGCGGTGCACGAGGGCTACCTGATCGATCAGTTTGCCATTTCCTTGTTTAACAACCGTACCGACGAGTACGGCGGAAGCCTGGAAAACCGCCTGCGTTTTGCCAAGGAGATCGTGGAAGAAATCAAGAGCCGCTGCGGCCAGGACTTCCCGGTTACTCTGCGTTACAGCCCCAAGAGCATGATGAAGGACTGGCGTGTCGGCGCTCTGCCCGGCGAGGAATTCCAGGAGGTCGGCCGTGATCTGGACGAAGGCGTGGAGGCTGCCAAGCTGCTGGTGGAGTACGGTTACGACGCCCTGGATGTGGATGTTGGCACCTACGATGCCTGGTGGTGGAATCATCCGCCCATGTACCAGGAAAAAGGCCTGTACCGCAAGTACGCCAAGCTGATGAAGGAAAATGTGAACGTACCCATCCTGATGGCTGGCCGTATGGACAACCCGGAAATGGCCAGCGCCTGCATTGCGGATGGTACCTGTGATATCATCAGTCTGGGCCGCCCCCTGCTGGCAGACCCCGACTATGTAAACAAGCTGCGTGCCAACCGGTATGAGTTCGTTCGTCCCTGCCTGTCCTGCCAGGAAGGCTGCATGGGCCGTGTGCAGGAGTACTCCGCACTGAACTGCGCAGTGAATCCCCAGGCCTGCCGTGAGCGGGATATGGCTTACCAGCCCATCTGCCGTTCCAAGAAGGTGCTGATCGTGGGCGGCGGTGTGGCCGGCTGCGAGGCGGCCCGTGTGCTGGCCATCCGCGGCCACCAGCCCCATCTGTTTGAGGCGGGCAGCCAGCTGGGCGGCAACCTGATTCCCGGCGGTACCCCTGATTTCAAGGAAGACGATCATGCGCTGGCGGCCTGGTATGGCCGTGAGCTGGAGCGTTTGAGCGTTCCCGTGACCCTGAACCACAAGGTCACCGCCGCCGAAGTGCTGGCCGGTGATTACGACGCGGTGATCGTTGCCACCGGTTCCACCCCCAAGGTGTTCTCTCTGGGCGACGATGCCAAGGTGCACACTGCGGCAGACGTGCTGAACGGCAAAGTGACCTGCGGCGACAAGGTGACCATCGTGGGCGGCGGTCTGGTTGGCTGTGAGACCGCTCTGTGGCTGGCAAAGCAGGGCAAGCAGGTGACCATTGTGGAAGCGCTGGGCAAGCTGCTGGCCGTGAATGGTCCCCTGTGCCACGCCAACAGCGAGATGCTGGAGGCACTGATCCCCTACAACAATATCCAGGTTGTGACCAATGCCAAAGTGCAGCACTTCGAGAACGGTGTACTCACCGCCCAGACTCCGGAAGGCGAGTGCAAGCTGGAGGCCGACGACGTGATCCTCTGCGTGGGCTACAAGGAAGAGGACAGCCTCTACAAGGAGCTGGAGTTCGCGGTTCCCGAGCTCTACTGCCTGGGCGACGCCCGCAAGGTGGCCAACATCATGTACGCCATCTGGGATGCCTTTGAGGTAGCGAACCATTTGTGATCCATCCGGATTGAACCATAGAGAAAAGCCTCGCGTTTTCCTAAAAAACGCGAGGCTTCAGCCTGTCGAAAAAGGCCACCTATCGGTGGTCTTTTTCTCGTATAAGGAAAGGGAATGCGGTATAATGGTGTGGGGGTGCGCCAGTTCGGTGCAGGTAATACAGTCTGGTGAAAGACCAGACCCGGCAAAGCGTAGCGAGCAGCCGGTACTCAGCCTTGGAGCCGGAGCCGCGAGGTGAGGTTTAAGCGTAGGCAGAGGAGTGCGAGAGCCGCAATGGGAAACCGTGAAGCGATACAGCCTCGTAAGATATAAAGAGCGGAAGCCGATACCGTCCTCAAGGTCGCAGGCAGCAAGAACCACCCGCAAGCGCAAGGTTGGGGAGATTCCGTCGGGGTCAATAGAGCGTGGCGAGCGTACAAAGGTAGTACCTGTATACCTGGGAGATCTGACAGGCTCCACGAGATGGTAAGGGGAATTGAAGTCTTGAAAATGGAGAGACCCCGAAGGCCTGTCAGAAGTCGGACTGCCTCATAGTAGCGAGGAAACCGGTGAAAGCTGGTGGAGCAAAGGGGGCAGCAAGTAATCGGTCCCGGAGGAAGAAGCATCCGGACACAGGAGGTCAGAACGGATGGAACAGGAACCGAAGGGAATAAGGGAGCAGTCAGCAAAGTATCCGGCGGTGCAGAATCTCATGCACAATGTAAACGAGCGGACACTGATGGCGGAGCATCGAAAGCAGAGCAGGAAAAAGGCAACCGGCGTAGACGGAATAGACAAAGCAGCCTATGACGAAAATGCCCCGGAGCGAATCGCGGCGTTGGTAGAGCGGATGAGGAAATTTCAGTACAAACCGCTCCCAGTGCGGCGGACATATATTCCCAAGGTCAATGGAAAATTGAGGCCACTGGGAATACCGGCCTATGAAGACCGGCTGGTGCAGGGCGTGATGGCGAAAGTACTGAACGAAGTTTATGAGCCTCGCTTCCTGGGATGTTCCTATGGATTCCGACCTGGTAAGGGTGCGCACGATGTGGTGAGATACATCAACCAGACCATTATGACAAAGAAAGTCAATTATGTGCTGGAGGCCGACATTAAGGGATTCTTTGACAATGTTGACCACGATTGGCTGATGAGGTTCTTGGCCCATGACATACAGGACAAGAACTATCTGCGATATGTGGAGCGATTTCTGATTGCGGGGATCATGGAGGACGGAAAACGTCTGGCCAGTGATAGAGGGACGCCGCAGGGCGGACTGATTTCACCGGTGCTGGCGAACGTGTATCTGCACTATGTGCTGGATCTGTGGATGGAGAAAGCTATTAAGCCGCGTCTGCGGGGCGAAGTCTACTATGTGCGGTACGCGGACGACTTTCTGATTCTATTTCAGTATGAGAATGAGGCCCGAAAGGTTATGGATACGCTGAAAAAGCGGCTGGGTAAATTTTCACTGGAAGTGGCGGAGGACAAGACGCGAATACTGCCCATTGGACGGTTCAAAGGTACAAAGTCTGCAAATAAAAAGTCAACAGGGAATTGAGGAAAGTTTGCAACCTTAGTAGGAGGCGAAAGAGAGCAAAACAAAAAGACCGCCGCGCAAGCGCCG
>NZ_NFHD01000011.1 GCF_002159185.1 Gemmiger sp. An87 | reverse complement strand
TAGGTTGGTGTTGCCTTTTTGCTACCTGCATTCCACTTCTTGCTCCTTTTTGTTCAATTTTTTTGCGTCACCCCCTCTTGACTTAATACCATTGGACTAAAAAGAATGATGTTTATTTGTGTTAGTTGCCGGGCTATTCTGGTGTCGTTCCTCTGCCGAATCTCACAGCAGCGTATCGCTCCCGTTGGTACGCTCGTTCCGGTTAGATGCCGGAAGTCTTGGCGCTACATCCCCAGGGAGCATATCCCACGCAGACCGGTCATTCAATTTTCAAGGTTCTGTGTCTCCTGACAAAACTCATTTTACCGAAAAAGCAGGCCCCCTCCCGTATGTCCAAAACGATGGAAAATGGCTTGAAAGCAGCATATTTCCACGCTTATGGAATCATGGTATAATGGTCATAAACGGCAGGATTTTCCTGATGAGAGGGGTGTTTAGATGCACACAAAACTGTCTATCCCGGAACGGTTAAAAGACTTGCGGGTGGTGGACAAGCACCTGACGCTGGAGCAACTGGCCGAGCAGACCGGGCTTTCCAAATCTGCTCTCAGCAAATATGAAAGCGACGATTATAAGGACATCAGCCCCTTTGCCATCGCTACGCTGGCGGAGTTTTATGGGGTGTCCACCGATTACCTGATGGGGTTGTCGGAAAATAAAAATCACCCAAACACAGAGCTTCAGGCCCTGCATTTGAGTGATGATATGGTTACATTATTGAGCAGCGGAAAAATCAACAACCGGCTGCTGTGTGAGATTGCCACACACGAAAACTTCCAGCGGCTGATGACGGATATTGAGATTTTCGTTGACCGGATTGCCGATATGCGGATTGCCCAGATGAATCTGGTGCTGGAGGCCACCCGGCAGGAAGTGATCCGCAGCCATGCGCCGGGAGAGAATGACCTTTATGTCCGCACGTTGGAGCTTGGGCAGGTGCAGGAGAGCGATTTTTTCAGCCACACGATCCATGACGATCTGGACAGCATCGTTCAGGATATTCGTCAGGCCCATGTCACCGACCGCACCACCGCCGATCCACAGCCGACCTTCACAGAGGTCAAGGAAAAATTTGACCGTGCCATGCAGCTGGGCAGTAACGAGGAACGGATAATCCACGAGTTTTGTGACCAGATGCAGATTCCCTTTGACAAGATTGCGTCAGAGGATTTTTCGGCGTTTATGCGGATACTGAGCCTGTCCAAGCTGCTAAAAAATCCCAATAATATGAGGGGGAAGGCTCGGCCACAGACACACCGTGGGACGAAAAAGAAAAAGCGCAGATGAAAAATACCCGTTGCCCAAGAAAGTGCAACGAGTATTTTCAAAAGAGATCATGTTCTAACTGAAGGATATGAACAGGAAGAACTCCTATCGTTCATCTTGCATTGGAATGAAAACGGCAGCGAATTTCTTTATGAAATGGTATGATTCGCCAGTCGCTGTCTGACATATTTCAAGAAAACACCGACAGTAGCTGTTATTTTTAACAATACTATTCTTAGAAAGGCCAATCTTCGATGCTTTCGTCTGGTTCAAAGGTATTTTGGGATGGGGACTTTGAAAGGACTGAAATCAAATCCACAATGCGTTGATAAAGTTCATCGAAAGTTAGTATCAGCACATTGTTTAAACTATTACGGAAATTTTCAAATGCCGCAACTTGCCCTGGGGTTAGCGAAGCCATTTTTCCGATAATTACAACACACTTGGGGGACAAGACTTCAAAAGACTCCGATCCCTGGTGACACAGAGAATAATAGTCCTTTGTAAGCTTATCTCTGTAATTTAGAACTTGATTTACGGCTCCACTCAATTCATAGCTAAAGCTGTATGTACCTCTATACTGGTTTCCGATAAGTTCGGTACATGGCGTTTTAATCTCGATCAACGCCACATTCTGAGACAGACTGTTCTGATAAATGAAGTCGCATAGATTTCCACCGCTGTTGTTAATCCCTTTGCCGCCGACATACGCTTTATCTGCAAATATCGTACAAGGACAAGCAAAGATTTGAGCCAATACCCATTGATTCTCTTTGAAAACAGTGGTCTGCCAAAACTCCTCACTATCATTTTCGAGATTGTCTTCCATGAGCTTTGCAACTCTTTGAAGTTTTTCGATGTTCAAAGAAGTTGTTAGGTGCTGTAGATTTTCATCTTGCAGCTCTGTCAGGCTTCTTTTCAACGATTCCAAAGAACTTGTCTGAGTAATAAGACGGAGCAGTGTTTTTACAAGATCATAGTTTTCTTCATTGCCAATCATCCGAGCCGCAGAAGGATCGTTCTGGATGATTGAAAGGAATTGGCGAAAGCTGCTATCCACTCTGGTGTAGGTAGCTAAACCATATGGGATTTCGCCCATATCTTCATACAGCGCATACAACCGTTTCAACCCCTGGTAAAGCTCATATGTTTCACTTGTGCTTAGATTAAGTTCTATCCAATCTCCAACTTTGACTGAGCCACGAGAAATCTTAACTATTGCCCCGTTGTCATCGCTGGGGAAAGCGGCGTCGTTTTTTCGCTTTTTTTCATATAGAAATTTTCCAGAAACAGATTTATGGGGTTCTTTTTCATTATCTACCAGTGTTGGACAGAACTTGAACCGGATCATTTCCGTCTGGCTCAAGACTACCGGTGACGCATCCGCTGTGACAGCAGAGGTGGATATAACATCAACTGTATCAGTTGTCATATCATGAACTTTCGGTATACGTAGGCCGATTTTCAAATCAATTCCACCTTTCACAGCTTGATAATAGTATTTGTCATCCTCTTCCTAACCGGCGTGTCTGCATCTTTTTCCAGATAGCACGGCATTTACGGCATATCTCAGGATCGATCCCCAGTGTGTCTACAAGTAGTTTTTTGTCAACAACATCCAGCGCAAGTTCAATGTCTTCATCATTGCGCACTATAGCGTCAATATGTGCAAGCAGCTTGTCTCTTAGTGCAGGATCAATCCTTTCCACTTTGGGGATCAGAATATTGCCCATCTCACCGGGTAGGATTTCAAGAACACCTCCGCCATAGCTCCGTCCGCAAATCTCAGTGAAAGCAAAAGATATGCTGTTATAGTAGGCAAGAAGGACATTCTGTGGATCAACACCATCGTTAAATTTCATGCGGTGCATTGTGTCTGTTGACACTGCGTGACATTCATTCAACACGAACTTAGGATAGAAATTATTTCTTCGCAAGAAAAAGGCGTCCGGAATCCACACAGAAGGAACAATATACCATCTATCCCGGATGGAGCATTTATAGCCTTCGTGTTCGCCGTTTGTTTCGCCCAGCAAAATGTACTCTTTGTGCTTAGTTGGATATTCATCATACGGAATCTCAGGGAAGCTGATTAGGCGTGCTCGTTTTCCTGTTGCTTTATTATCCTCCCAATCTGCCGATGTGAAATATATTCCATGAGCATGAGAACTTCTACCAATCAGAGGAAGTGTTACATCGCTCAACTGATATTGTTCGGATGTTTCTTCTGTTATAGAAAAGTAACCATTATTGCCTGTTGTAATTCCGACATTGATAATTCCGTATTCGGAGAATTTGGCAAAACGTTTGTCTGCACGAAGTTCCTGAATGAGTGTCATTTCTTCTGCGTTTATGAAATACTTAGTCCACTTTTCCTTGACATGCTGCATCTTCTGGAATCCATTTTGAGACAGATCCAACTGAGCAAAACCGCTAAGGTCATTCATTTCAATGATGCGAATACCCTTTTCTTCTTCGCCTTTCTCGCCAATAAACACAACGACTTCTTGTTCGATGTCAGGGAACACAAGTTGTTCAAAGGTGATTAGAGTAATTTTCGCAAGATTATTGGCCAAATATAGGCGCAGATCCTCCGCATACGCAACTTGAAGTATCTCAGCTGGAATAACAAACGCTATTTTACCTTTATCGGACAATAGCTGTACACAAGCTACGATAAAAGCAACCCATGCATTTATCAATTTATTCGCTTTCATGCCATGCGAAGTCAAAATTTGAGATTGCATTTCTCGCTGACTTTCTTTCAGGTATTGATAGCGAATATAAGGGGGATTGCCCAAAATCAAATCGTACTGTTCCTTGCCAAGAACACGATTATAGAAGTCGAAAAAGTCTTCGGTGCATACTTCGATATGCTCATAATTAGAATACCTATCACGAACTTTCTCGGCTTCGTCAGGTTCGATTTCAACAGCTGTTAGTTTATCTACCTTGTTCAGAAGATCAAGGTTCTGTAGCGCATCAAGAAATACTCCATCACCGCAACTTGGCTCCAAGACGGTGGAGATATTTTGAGACGCAAAAAGCTCCACCATTGCATCTGCAAGCTGCAATGGCGTATAATACGCTCCTCTTAGTTTCTGCTCTGAACTCTCCTTTTTGAGTCTCATTGTTAATACCTCGCTTAATAATCGAGTCTATATACTCGATCAATCAATCCCTGAATCTCAGAGATAAGTGTTTCTTTCTGTCTCTGTAACAGATTTGCAATGCGCTTTGCGGGACGGCCAGACAGTGCATCATTGATTTCGTAAATTTCTCGGCTTGCTGCTACCACTCTGTCGTGAATGGCTTTTTGTTCTTCTACGGCAAAATCCAACTCGACAAAGGGTAGTGTAGAGAGAACGAATGTACCACGAGCCGTAAATCCGCCTTCAAAATCGCTGCCTACGATCTCCAAGATTCGCTCTGTAATGGGGTTTGACAGCCATGCCTGGATGTATTCAAGTGCGTAGGGACTACCATCTTTTTTGCTAACTGCACAATATCCAGCAGTACCGCCTGACGCAATCAGAATATCATTCGTATCCATCGCATACATGGGTTCTTTGCTCAATACACCAACTATCAATTTGGGCGTGTTAATAAAAGCGGTCAAGGCTTGTGTTCTGCCATACTGGTACCATGTATCTGCGGTGGCGTTTGGAACGTCACGAGTTCCATCACGGGAAACACACTTGGGAACCAAACGATCATAATGCGCTGAGAGATAAGCATATGTTCCCGGATAACTGCTTTGCATCTCGTCTATGCGGATAAGATGTCCATTGTTATCGTAGGGGAAAATGATCTGCTTGTCAGTCGCAAGAATACTATACGAATTCAGACCCTTTTCTGCTTTTTTGGTTGGCTTGAAATAAGGGCGAAGCAAGGCTTTTTCGATGGTGTAATTATTGCCATCCCTGCTGATTTCAACAGTATCAGCATATTCGGCCACAATTTCATCTGAAGAGAACCAATATATGGGAGTTGGCCTTTCTGCACTTGTCTGAATACCGTTAAATATCTCTGCGTGTTTTGTAATGGGGACAGATACTTCATCCAACCTCTGGAGCATTGTCAAAAACGCAAAGTCAGTTGTTAATCTCCATGGCAGCTTGTTCAATACGGACGAACTAAGCTCGATGGAACTCACTTCTTCTCCTGCCCATAGTTTGTTAGCAGAATCAACGCTGCTGTACACGAAGCTCGTCTGCTTAGCCTTGGAAAGTAAAATGATCGAGCTGTAAATGGTTTTATCCTCAAACAGTTGGGCATCACCAAAGTCATCCAGACTGACGAGCATCCGTTCTTTTGCGATCAGATTACGCAACTTCTCGCCAGCGCCAATTTTGAAGAATTTATTAGGTACGATATAGCATACCAAGCCGTTTTCGTTGATCTTATTGATAGCTTGCTCTATAAAAATAAAGTATTTGTCAAATTGCTTGTGCGATGTTTTGTATTTCTTTTTATAGACCTCCACTTCGGCACTTGGCAATAGGGCATGCATCCCCTCGGTATTCACATATGGAGGATTGCCGATAATTACATCAAATCCACATCCGTTGTTAATTGTGCTCCAGTCAAAGGGAGCAATCTCCATCATCTGACGGTTGGCACTGCTAATGCCATTCAATTCAGTTTGGCTGACGAGGGAGTTTCCAAATTGAATGTTATCACCCAGATCAGGAAGAATCGGAACAACTTCTGCCACAGAAGGTGCCGTTTCATCTTCAATTAGCTTAATCAACAAAGAAAACTTGGCAACTTCGACGGCATGTATGTCAATATCTATGCCGTAAATACAGGAGCAAAGAATGTCTTTTTTCTCTTGAAGGGGCAGTTTGTATAAATCGATACCCGTCTCAATTAAGTGATCTGTTTGTCCGTTATTGATATACCATTGCACGCAGTAATCTTGTAAATAGGCAAATGCTTCTTCTAAGAAAATGCCCGAGCCACAGGCAATATCAGCAACACTGATATTCAAAATCTCAGCAGGTTTTTTTCCTTCGCACACTTTGGAAAGTGTTTTATCGACCATATATTTAACAATTTCCGTGGGTGTCGTAACAACAGATCTGTTCTGGCAATCTTTCTTTTTGCCAAGACCAATGGTATTATTTTCGAGTAATACTAACTGTTCGGTTAAGAATATCTCGTAAATCTTTCCAAGTAAATTAGGCTCGATAATGTTAAACAAGTAAGGACTCTGAGGGTAATACAAATCCTCAATCATGCCTTTAATAACTTTCCAGGAAAGATCAAAAATAATGTCTTCACCGGAAAACATTCCAGAGTTGTAACGCCGGTCAGCAGAACGAAACAATTCCTCCAGTTTGGATTGTAGTTGGTCGGTATCTGTAATGGTATCTTTCAACTTGTGATACAGCGGCAGATTCTTATCTTCGCAAATTCTCAGGAAAACAATTTGGTTTATAAACTCCTGCACAACATCGTTTAACACTTCCAACGATGCATATCGACCACCCTGAGCGTATAGTTCGTTGCTAAGAGCCACACGCCATTCATTGATTTGAGAAAGAAACAGTGTATCAACCTGCTGTGTTTGTCCTTCAGTTGAAGGGAAGTTTGCATCCAAATAAGCGTCAAAGTCACCAGAATAAACGGTATCTCTTGCAATCAATCCTACAATTTCTTCGATCTTTTCTACATACTCTGTGTAATGGTACAGTCGGTATCTTGCCACGGCACATGCATCATCTTCGTGAGCAATATGGCAAGTATCGTAGATTGCCAGATATTCAAAATTTGTGAGAACAGCCAGACGATGCTTTGCATTCCAACCGTACTTTCTGGTCTGGATCGCCGGATCTGCATCTCTGGTAATATCTACCGCAGGCTTCTTTGCTTCTACAAAGAACTTAGGCACACCCCTGAGCGTAATGGTATAGTCAGGACGATCAGTTCGAGTGGAATAATTCTCCGCAATAACTTCTCGATATTGAGGTGCCACCCCTTTTTCGTTGGCAACATCCCACCCCAAGAGTTTTAACAGAGGATCAATGTATTCAATTCGGCAAGAATGCTCATTATAAGCATTTCTTGCATCCTTATAGAAGTCGATATTGGCATGAAAACGATCTACAAGGTTTTGTAATTCAGTCAGGTTAGTCATGGCTATACGCTGCCTTCCTTTTATTGTTTGTCGGCTTTTCTGCATTTTCTGGAATGATCCAAATTCGGCTTATGCGTGTAGCGCCATCAATACGGTTTGTTTTGCACAGAATTTGAACTTGTCTGGGAGTAATGCCCCACTTTATAGCAGCTTCCTGGACTGTAATATATCCATTCATAACAAACACCTCGTAAATCATGACACAAAAAACCATAATAATTATATTCGCTTAAACGAAATAAATCAAGTAGTTACATAGAAATAACACGCCGTCCATAGATATTTCCTACAGGCGGCGTGTTGCTCAACTATCTAAATATTCTATTGTTCTTCCATTACTTCCAGCATCATTTTGGCACCCAGCCTAAAACTGCTTTGGAACAGCAGACACTCTGCCATGGTCTGATGTTCTCGAACAGTATCCGTGTACCGGGAAAACAATTCTTTCTGTTCATCCGTCATTGTGGCCAAAAGTTTTTCCTCGTTCCTGGTAATCAAACGGAGTACTTCTTTGTATTCCTTGCAGGCGATTGTATCGTATTCTGTCGGCTCAATATTACCGTACCAGAATTCTTCTAAAATCCTCATACAGCATCCTCCTCGTAGATCAGCTCCCGAAGGATGATTTCCTCTGCACGGCTGCGGATGCTGTTCATAGCTCTGACCCATGACATCTGATCTTGGGCTTTCAGTTCCTCTGTGATTCCCTCGGCTTCTTTCATCTGGCCAATGATACACTCCAGCCGGTTCTGCGCCTGTTCATTCAGATCTGCCAGATATGTCCAGAGTCTTCCACTCAAAATC
Source organism: Gemmiger sp. An87 (assembly GCF_002159185.1). Taxonomy (GTDB): domain Bacteria; phylum Bacillota; class Clostridia; order Oscillospirales; family Ruminococcaceae; genus Allofournierella. The sequence goes on along the minus strand of NZ_NFHD01000011.1, from coordinate 98,397 downwards.
AGGTCATTATACTGGGCTGGATGGTACTGCTCCAAATACTCTTTGTGCATACGACCCCAAATCCCAATGGGGCGGCTTTCCTCCGGCAGCTGTAAGTCTGGAATGTAGTAATCACCGACCAGCGTATAGCTGATGCCATTTTGACAGGTTTTCTTCGGTAAGTGTTCCATAAGCGACCTCCTGTATTCGATTTTTCTCCGAATCCAGCTGATCGTGTCCCTGTTCATGTCAAATTCAAGGCAGCTGAACTCTTCATCAACAAGTATGGCATATCCTTACCCAGCTTCTGATAGTTGGTTCCATAACTGGGGCTGTTGCCTCGTGTGTCCGAGGTATTGAAGGTGTCGATCGTTTCCTTGCCAAGCGCTTCCGAAAGCTCCTTCAGCGTGGTTGGCTCAGATCCGCCCAGAAAGACCTGAGAATCCATGTTGCCGATAATGGTGTCCGCATTGTCCTTGTAGATTGCCTTCAGCTGAGAGCGGGCCTGCAGCACCAGACAGGCGCTGATTTCGCGGGAGCGGATGGTGGCAACCAGCTTTTCCAGATTGGGGATCTGGCCAATGTTTGCTGCCTCATCGATCAGGCATCGCACGTGGACCGGGAGTCTGCCGCCATATACATCATCTGCTTTCTCACACAGCAGATTGAACAGCTGGGTATAAATCATGCTGATCAGGAAATTGAAGCTGCCGTCTGTGTCCGACATCATCAGAAACAGGGCAGTTTTTTCATCGCCCAACGTGTCCAGCTCCAGTTCATCATACATGGTGATTTCACGGACTTCCCGAATATCAAAGGGAGCAAGGCGGGCACCGGCAGACACCAGAATGCTTTTTAACGTCTTTCCGGCAGCCAGCTTGAACTTTGCATATTGCCGGACCGCAAAGTGGTCCGGCTTCTTCTTTTTCAAGTCCTCAAACATCAGATCCACCGGATTCTGGAAGTCCTCATCGTCCTCCCGCACTTCCATGGCGTTGATGAACTCGATCAGTGTGGCGAAGTTCTGCTCCTCCTTCGGTGCCTCATAGTGGATATATCCGATGAGGGCACAATAAAGAAGTGTTTCTGCCTATAGTGATAGGTAATCCTTTGAAGTCATCGCCGGATTTTCCCCCACTCCACACCGGACATGCGGCTTTCAACGCATCCGGCGTTCCATCGATTGTGTTATCAGGCATTTAATCAATCACCAATAGAAAGTTGTTCAGATTGCCGCCAATTTTGCGGCGATGCGCAGGTTGTTGATTTTGGTCAGTTGCTTTCTTGTTACAGCCAGTTGTTTGCAGGTACGCTTGAGAGTAGCGACATCTTGGTCAATCAGCAAAGGCAGATACCGCCTGTGGAGCAGCACCAGATTGCTGTACTGCTCCTGGCCGCCCTGCTCCTTTGGAACCTTCATGTGACACACGATACCGTCCGGCTGCAAGAACAATTCGCCGCTGACGGCACACTTGCCCTTCTGGGCAGATAGCAGGGAAAGCCTGCAATCGGCATATTCCAAGCTGTGGCCCTTTGGCGGATGTTCCCGCAGATACGCAAATAGAGTCGTATCCATCTCCAGATTGTCGTGGATCTTTTTCCGTCCCGACGGAGAGAAGCAGCAGACTGCGGCGCTGATTCCGATTGCGGCTTTATACTTGATGAACGCAATGGGATAGATTGGACGGTTGATACCGGACACATACCGCACCATTTGAGAAGCGCCGAAACGCTCCTTTTCGCTGTCCGTCATAGCACCGCCTTTTCGGACGAGCTGACAGCCGCTTTCCGTGTTCAGACGGTTGGTCAGCACGGTCATAACTCTGCGGTGGATTTTCCGACAGTCCAGACTGATACAGGTAGCAATCCTGTAGTAGTTCTGGATGCCCAGCACCATTTCGTCAAACAGGCCGATTTCGTCCGGCTGCGTCCGCCCTTGGGCTGGTTTTGCAATACGCTTTGCCTGCTCCACGAGCTTGCTTTCTTCCAACTGTAGCTTTTTGTCACAGATGTGGGACTTCACGACATATTTTCCACCTTTGCGGTACACCATGATTTTGAAGCCAAGAAACTCGGAGTATCGCTTTCGGACATTGACAATGCGTGTTTTCTCTGGGGAGACCTCCAGCTTTAACCGTTCGGTAATCCACCTTGTGACAGCTTCCATAGTCTTCTCCGCATCCTCTCGGTTCCGGCAGAAGATACGAAAGTCATCCGCATAGCGCACAATGAACATTTCTTTGAGATTGCTGTTCCGCATTTTCTGGTAGCCCTTGCTCTTGTCAAAGACCTCAGAGGTGCGGATCGTGCGCCATGTTCCGTAGCGGTTTGCCACAGGGTGTTCCGTCCATTGGCTGTCGATCCAGTGATCCAGCTCATTGAGCACCACATTGGCCAGGAGCGGGGAAATGATCCCGCCCTGGGGCGTTCCCTTTGTCGGGTAAACGGTGCTGCCGTCCGGCATACGGATGGGAGCCTTTAGGATACGCTTGATGACAAACAGAAGCTGTTTGTCCTGGATACCCATCGTCCAGAGCTGCTTAATAAGTTTGCTGTGATTCACATTGTCAAAGAATCCTTTGATGTCAAACTCCAAAACATAGTGCAAATGCGCCCGTTGCAACAGGGAGTAAGTACGGGAAATTGCGTGCTCCACTGACCGATTCGGGCGGAACCCATAGCTGTTGTTGCTGAACTTTGCCTCACAGATAGGTTCCAGGATTTGTTTGATGCATTGCTGCACCAACCTATCCCAGATGCAGGGGATACCCAGCGGTCGGATTTTGCCGTTTGGCTTTGGAATGTCCTTCCGGCGCACTGGTTTTGGACGGTAGCCGTGTTCGCTGCCTGTGACGATTTTTCTGACCTTGCCGATGACCTCGTCCGGCGGAAGCCGTCCGATGTCACCAATGTTCAACTTGTCTGTTCCTGCTGTGTAGCTGCCCGTGTTTGTCTTGATGTTTCTGTAGGCCAGCATGATGTTGTCCGGGGTTAATACCAGTTCCATCAGGCCGGTGAATGTTTCTCCGGCTTTGCTTTTGGCGTACAGTTCGTCAAATGTCCGCTGCATGCCGTAATACTCGGCGTGCCGCTGGGCTTCCATACGCAGGACTTTTTTCCTTTCTTTTGGCATAAGGCATCACCTCCCGTTTGGAAAAGTGACCCTTTTGGTCTTACTCGAATCCTTATGATTGGATTGAATAATGCCTGTTTCCACAATTCGACTTGTGACCATTCCTCCATCCCCATTACAGGAACTTCTTCGGTTCGATCACTACTTTTCAGCAGCGGTTCACCCGCTTATTGTTCTTCGCCGGGTTCTTTCTTGCGAAAGCCGCTGCCTTTCCTCGTTCCGATAATCCTATCTGTGCATCTATACCTTTAGGTTTCCGCTATGAGCCTGTCGGCTGGGATGTGCCTGTAACACAACATGGTCGTTCGTAGGGAAAATTTCTACTAAACCTCACCGGCTGCGCTTGAACGCACCCATACATTTCTATATGGTCTTCTTATAGACCCGTACATTCGCGGATTCGTCAGTTCGCCCGCTACGGCGAACATTCTAACCGTGGGTATTTTATAGACCCTTGGCCTATAGGCAACACAGTCTGCCTTCAGACCGCTTTCGGCCGCCGTTGCGGCGGCTACGGTTGCTCTCGGCCGTTGTCGTGGGGCTTCGTACACCGGCTTTGCGGCCGATGCACGCCCACCGAGGGCAGGCGTTTCAGGGCGTTACCCCGTCATTCCACCTGTCGGATTACCAGTTATCCAAACAACGGTATTTTGTTGTTTGTCCGCTGACTTTTTACCGCCAGCGAACGAGTCGCACTGTCCCAGAAGGGGTCGCCGCCTTTGCCTTCTCCTTTGGTGTTTGCCATCAGTGTGGTGGTCAGCTTCAGGATATCCTTTTCGCTGTGAATATAAGCGAAGGGATTGTAATGCATGGATTTGCGAAAATTGATGGTATTGAATATCTTGATGCGATAGTTCGCATGGACAAACGCATTGCCCACTTCAAGAAGCGTAGTCCCCTTTGGATCGGTCAGCACATACGAGCTGTGCAGCTGGAGCAGGTTGGGCTTGATCCAGAAGCGCGTTTTGCCGGAACCGGAACCGCCGACAATCAGAACATTTTTGTTCCTGGCATTGGCGGGATTCTTCGGGCGGTTGCTCATCATCAGTCGCTCTGTTCGGGTCAGGATCACATTGTTCGCAAAGATCGGGTCAACAAAGGGCTCAATATCCTTTGCGGTCCCCCAGCGGGCTGAGCCGTACTCACGGTTGTGCTTGTAGTTTTTGGCGTTCTTCCCTCGGAGATAGACAGCCACCCGAAAACTTGCACCGCAGATCAGGCCCACCATCAGGTCAACGGGATGAAAGCTGGGAAACGGATTGCCAAAAGCAATGCCTATCTCCTCAAAGAAGGACAGCAGCTTCTCGGACGCATCTGCGCCCTCTGCCATCCGCCAGGCTTCTCCCAGGTTGGTGCAGAGCAAACCGACCACGATATACGGGAGAGCAAGAATCAGGAGCTTTTTCAGCTTAACAGTGTCCAGCTTCATCGTGACTGCTCCCTCTGCTTCTCTTTGGTCGCAACCTTGGCCGGAATATCGCGCACCGCATCCATCAGCTTGTGCAGCGTTTTGAGAACACTCGGGCGCTTGTTCCGGGTCAGAATCTCTGCAGAGTAGGCATTGAATGCGGCCGTCATGGCATCCGTATCCCTTGCTTTAAAGAACACCAGATACTTGGGCGGCAACACAGACTTATCCTTGGTGATTGCATAATCGACGCCGTATTTTCGGGCATACTTCTCGAAACCTTTCAGATCCGTTTGGGCGATGTCGATGTTTGTAACCCCCTGATTCTGGCCGATGAGCTCCTGAATCGTCTGCTTGCCGACGGGCTTTTTCATTGCCGATTCCTGAGACTTGCGCCGGATATAAGCGAGTCCCTTCAACGCAAGCCGAAGAATACCGCGCGCTGTAAGCTTGGTCGTGCTGATGGCCAAATTCACCGTTCTGTTTTCCACTTCCTCCTGCATGGATGCCACCTCCTTCTATCACTTTCAGGGACATGACACGTTCTCAGTGGCTGTCCCTTTCCGGCATTTTGTGCCTGGGTTTCTCTCCTATTTCTTCCTTTGCTCTGACTGCATCGCGCATCTGAAGCACCTCTTCCGGGACAGGGATTGCCATGATGCTGCGCCCCATCTTCACAAAGGTCTCCGGCTGATGGAACAGACCCTCGAACTTACTGATCTGCTCCTCAGTCAGGGAACCGAAGTTATCCTCGGTGAGTCCGGCAACCAGGAAGGACCCGGCAATGATGTCATACACTTCATTGTTTTCATCCCGAAGAGCCCGGTTCAGGGGAAGGCCAATGAGCTTACCTTCTTCATTAACAATCAGGCCCACACGATCCTCAAAGGGATAAACCACCTCAATGTCGCCGCCAACCGCATGCTGCAGATCCTCCAGTCCGGTACCGATTTCCACCACCCTCGGCCGTTCCTCCGGCTCCACCAGAAGAACCTTGATGGTCTCCCTGGCGAGCGTTTCCTCAACCACTTTATCAAAGGGCTCATCTGTGAGAATCTCTTCCTTCGCCGCCACGCGTGCCTCAAAGGTCCGGGCATTTTCAAAGATGTGCGCCTTGCTGTCGTAGTGGTACACATTGTCGGAAAGGCGCTCCGCCGGGGAAACTTCCGTTTCGTTGACACTCCGCACCATTTCCTCCAGATAGCTGAGCTCCATGCTGCCGTCGTCGGCTACGAGCAGGACCTCATGAACCGAGGAAGGCAGGACATAGAAGTCACCGCCCAGTGCTTCTGCCGCCTGATCCAGAAAACCCGGATATTGAATCACACCGGCACCATTCTGTCCCCCCTCCACGGTGGCCACCCACAGGGGGGAAGGCTCATTCATGGGAAAAAGGCCGCTCATGTCCCCCATCATGTCACGCATAACATCGTTCATGTTATGAAGCTTTGCCGGGCGATTCTGCACGGCAGCTTTCATGGCATCCTCGTGGAGCTGGTCTGCCGTGATGTCATAAACGGCCAGCATTTCGTTGGTAACCAGAATACTGGCCGAGCCATACACGCTGCTTTCCTCCTCGAAGCGGTAGACAAGGGCCATGTCCTCCACATTTTTGTGGGGAATCTGAGCCAGCTTTTGCTCATTTCCGGCAACGGGGACCAGGTCAACGGTCAGGGCATCCTTCATCCGGTCATAATCTTCCAGCACACGGGCATCATAGTGCGGCATATGGCGGACTGCCGAGACAACGGAGCGCTCGATGCTGTCCATCACGTCCTCAAGGAACATCCCGAAGCCCAACGCTTTATAAAAATCCTGCAGGTTCAGGGTTACTCCGATCTCGCTGTTTTCCGGGCGGACGGCCATGCCGGTGTAGGACTCTCCCTGCAGCTTGGATACATCCTGCTTACTGATATCAAAATCCGGGAAGCGGTCGCGCATCTCTTTGATTGCCTCATTCATAAACGTTTCGAAATCCATAGGTGCTCCTCCTTTTCATGACAAAAAATAAGCGCCTCTGAATTTCTTCAAAGACGCTGACAATATTGATGGTTCATCGCTCCTGGTCCCGGACCTTCTTTTTCTGCCATTGATCCAGAAGCTTGAGAATGGTGTCCTGCATCTGCTGCGTTGTATAGGACTTGGGAAAATATTTTCTCAGCTGCTCATTCCGGAAGGTCACGCGCTCCAGATCGCCTTTCTTCACTTCGTTCATGATCTCCCGGGCAGAATCCAAGGTGAAATCACCTTCCTGCGCCAGCTTTTTCAGACGCTGGGCCTGAGAGAGTGAGGGGGCAGCCTGCACCTCATCCATAGCCGCCAGGAAAGTCTCCTGTTCCTCCGGCGCAAGATAGGACAGCTCCACCGCCGGGTTGAAGGAGATTTGCTTCTGATCCACCATTTCAAGCAGCTCGGGGACAAGGTTGGTAAGGCGGATGTAGCGCTGAATTTGTCGTTCGCTCTCACCTATCTCCGCAGACATTGTTCCTACCGATGTTTGCAACTTCTCGCCAACTTGGCGAGAAGTTAAATCAGATCGCTCCCCCTGATGCTTCATCGCCTCCAGCTTCATCTTATACGCAAAGGCCCGCTCGCTGGGCAGAATGTTTTCTCGCTGAAGATTGGAATCGACCATGAGCACCGTGGCCGCGTCATCGTCCATCTGCCTTACCAGCACCGGAACCTCTGTGAGACCTGCCAGCTCGGCGGCATGTGCCCGGCGATGCCCGGAGATGATCTCATAGCCGCCATCCTCCAAGGGCCTTGCAATCAGCGGTGTCAACACACCGTACTGTGCAATGCTTTCCGTTGTTCGCAGCATGGCCTCATCATCGACCACCTTGAAGGGATGATTCTTAAAGGGAAACAGCTCGCTGATGCTGATATTCTGCACACGCTCCAGCTGCTTCTCGGCACGGCTTTCATCCGTTTCAAAGATATCATCGTAGCTGGTCAAGCTGATGCTTCCGCTTCTTTTCGGCATTGGTCAACACCTCCTTTGTCAGACTCCGGTAGGCATCAGCGACCTTCCCGCCGGGGTCATGCTTGAAAATGCTCACGCCTTCCGCACTGATTTCAGCAGCACGGACGGAGCGCGGAATATCCGCTTCAAACACCTTCAGCTTACTGCCGTAGGTATCGCGAATCAGAGTGCTGATCTCCTTCGCAAAATTGGTGCGGAAATCCACCATAGTCAGCAGGATTCCTTCCACCTTCAGCTTCGGATTGATCTGCCGCTTCACCTTGTTGACGGTCTGCAGCAGCTGCTCCAGACCTTTTGCAGACAAATAGTTTGCCTGAACGGGAATGAGCACCTGGTCAGAGGCAGCCAGGGCATTCACCGTAAGCATGCCAAGCGACGGCATGCAATCCAGCAAAATGAAGTCATACTGGCTTTTGAGCGGCTCCAGAACCTGCCGCAGAATCGTTTCCCGGCTCATGGCATTGACCAGGGCCACCTCCATGCCGGATAACGTGATGTTGGCCGGAATCAGGTCTACGCCTTCTTCGTGGGACAGAATCCCTTCTTTTGGTTCGACGGGCTGGTCCTGTATGACCTTTACCATCCGATCAGTCAGCGTAACTGGGAGCTCATCCGGCCGGGGATGTCCGAGAGCAATGGTCAGGGATGCCTGCGGGTCCGTATCCACAAGCAATACCCGTTTTTCTTCATTGGCAAGGCCAATTCCCAGATTTTCGCAGGTGGTCGTTTTCCCGGTTCCGCCTTTCTGATTTACAACAGCCATAATCGTGGCTTTCGACATAAAAACATCACCCCTTCCATCTCAAACTAGGCCAAGCCCTTGGCCATATCATGCTGTACCCAGTTCTGGTAGTAAGCATTCATGGTGATCGGCGCGTTATAGAGAACTGCCAACATGTACTGCTTCATGTCTCTCACGCGGGTCGTGTTGTTTGCCAGGGTCAGCAGGGCATATCTGATGTGCTCTGAATTCAGCTTCATGAATCGGCTTTTCACAACCTCTGTGGGCATATCCTCTCGATTGATACGAATGGTCTTTTTGGTAGAACAGCAGACCTCAACCATGAGATCCACCATTGCGGAAAGCGCCTCCTGATCCAGAGATGAATCCTGAGCGAGCGTGTCCATCTCAAGGGATTCGCTGAAATAATCCTGATACTGGGCGAACATCCGCATCGCTTCGTTTCTTTCCCCGACAGTTCTGTCGGAAGAGAAAGAATCGGTATCGCTATCCTCCGTATTGCTTGTATCAGTATTTCTTCCGTGTGCTTCTGCCATTTTCGGAGATGTGCTTTCGGCATTTCCGGAAGTGTACTTTTGACAGTTCTGGAAATGTCCTTCCCCGTGGCTTTCCACCGATATGAAGTTTTTCACATAAATCAGGTTTGGCTTTCCGAGCCCTTGACGCTTGCGTTCAATCAGGCCAACCTTTTCCTCCAGATCAGACAGCAGTTGGATCGCCTTTTTGTTCCCGCAGTTCATGTCAGCCATAATTTCTTCAATCGTGTAGATGATATACACACGGCCCTGCTGATCGATCCAGCCGTTCTTCGCAGAGAGAGTGACGCGATCCAGCAAAATCCCGTACAGAGTTTTCGCCTCTGCTGAGAGCACGCGGAACCGGTCATCCGTAAAAAGAACCTTCGGGATTCGGTAGAAGGCAAACTGTTCTGACTGAATCCCATAAAAATAATCAAACACGCATTGTCACCACCTGCTTTCAGGAGAATTTATCCCGCTTCAGGGGCTTCTTGCGGAACACGTCCGCTTGCTTGCCATACGGACATCTGGAAAACTGGCACCGGCGATACTTGAAATCCGGACGATAGTACACGCACCGCTTGCAGCTGCCGGGCCTGCTTTCGGGCTTATCCTGCATCGCAGCTCTGGACAGCTTCTCATATCTGCGCAGCAGTTCTTCCCGCTTACCCATTTACCGCACCTTCTCTCTGTGCCCGGTTGACTCTGGTGGCCCGCAGCCAAACGTCCAACTCCTGATAGCAGACGGCACTGACACAGGGCTGCCCTTTTGCATAGCAGCAGCCTTCGCACTTCTTTTCCTGCGCGGTCATCACAGCTTCGGCCAGATAGTAGCAATTCTGCTTGCCGAGGATGCAGCCGACCTTGCGGTTTTTCCAGAAGAAGCATTTGCGACAGGTATCGGGCTTGTCTGCATAGTACCGGATTCCATCAATCAGAATGATTTTGCGCTTTGCTTTTTTGCTCATTTCGATATCCTCCTTGGTTTGATCCGTTTCCGGCATCGTCCGAAAACGACAAAAGCCCTGTGGTGAGGGTCATTCACCACAGGGCTATGTAAGATATCGATATTTCGTTTTCACGGGCACTTGAAGCCGTAATTATTGCTCTCCACTTTTCTGGGAAAGGGAAGAAACAGCGAGACAAGCCAATCCGATTCCGAGCATCCCCATTCCCGAAGTTGCGTCCAATTCATTTAACACGGACAGCACAGCCACTCCAACACCCATTGCCAGAGCGACTGCCTTCATAATCAAATGGACCATCGGCATGATATTTTTCTTATCTGCTTTCTGTGAATCCGCTTTGACCTGCATCAGTTCATCTACGCTTATGTCAAAACACTCTGCAAGCTTTGGGATTGTATTTACATCCGGACAAGATAAATCTCTTTCCCATTTGGATACGGCCTTATCCGTTACCCCCATTTTTTCAGCCAGTTCAAGCTGAGTCATTCCATTTTCTTTTCTCAATGATGCAATCATCATGCCAAGCGTTTTCTTTTCCATTTGCTTCAGGCTCCTCCTTTTGATGTCTGCATCATATCACTTTCTCCACGATTTACTCAAGCGACCACCAGTTTAGTTCAGTAGACCTGTGGTTTACCTGCTTTTGGGTATGGCCTTCTTTCTAATCCCGGCGCTTGTTTTTAGAAATCCAAAATTTCTCTGTCCGGGCCGCTAATGCATTTAGAAATCCATCCCTCAAGCCCCTCTTCCAGCATACCAGATTTACATGGTCGTAAACGCAAATTCATCATGAATTCCCACCCAGATTCACCGGTTCTAAGGGAACCATACGACCTTTTTAGCAGCTAGGCCTTTTTCGGCTTGTTTTTCTCATTAGCAGAAAGCCCTGTTTTTTTAGCAGACCATCAATTTGACCTTACTTTCATTAGCAAAAGCGCGGAAGATTTTTGCAATCTTCCGCGCTTATTTTGGTGTCCCCGCCCGGGCTTGAACCGGGGGCCTCGGGCTTAGGAGTTTGGCGTTTCTTTTGGTACGATATACCCATCATAACTTCCCATTATTTTTGATTCGTTATGACATTGTGTGGTCACTGGTCAATCTGCACAAAAATCCGTAAAATGCCGCCTCGTTACGGCCTGTTCAGAATGTCAAATTAGCAAATTCTTAGCACGGATGATGGCAGAAAGCCCCTTTGCCACAAGGAAAATCAGATAGGCATAGTCAAAACGCCTACGAAAAATGGGAGGCAAAATTATGAGTACATCGCAGGAAAAGAAGCTGCCGAGCAACAGAACCTATACCGTGGATGATATTGCCGCAATTCTTGGTATTGCAAAATCCACCGCATACCGCTTGGTGAACTCTGGAGAGTTCAAAACAATTCGCATCGGTTATGCGATCCGCATTTCAAGAAAGTCGTTTGAGGACTGGCTAGCTATGGAAGAACCAGAGGTCGAAACGGAATGACAGATAAGAGCGCCATAGGCATGTAACCCATGGCGCTCTTCGTTTTGTAAAAATCAATTAGGGTACGATTTTACGGTATTCATTTATTGCGTAGCTATCAGTCATACCAGAAATAAAATCACAGATTCCTCGTACAAGGATAATTCTTTTTTTCAATAGTACTTTGTCTTCTTCGGTACGCTGCTCTTCATTTGCGGGAATATTTGCTGTTGTAATATTATGCCATTCATCTTTGATGAGCTGAGGGTTTCCTTCTCTAAAACTAATAACTTCAAAACCTTGTTCTCTATACTCATTCCAAATTCTTTGCAAAGTTCCCTTATGTAAGAGCATTGGATTTTTGTAATATGCTTTGAACAATGCAAGTACAATGTTGGAGCCATTTTGATCGAACATAGTCACTTCATGACTATTAATCACTTTTTTACTTATTATATTTTCTAAGTATTTACATAAATCCGCTCCCAGATCTGAGAACCAAACCAACTTTTGATCAATACAGTGGTTATTTTTGTTAAACTGTTCAACATCATATGCTTTCATTCTTTCAGCTGTTGCACAACAAACATCTCGAATAAAATGATGAACAATTATAGAAGAAATTTGAGAATAGATTAGTTCACTTTTATCAGAGAATAAACGATTTTTAGAATCTAAATCCTCAATTTTTTCTAATAATTTGTCAATCTCTTGTTTTAGTGCATTTGATTTTTTTAGCGATAAATATTGTGAAAGCTCAACAGGGGTGATTAAATGCGAAGCGAATGCATCATCGATGTCATGACTTCTTTGGGCAATTTCATCCGCCACAGCAACAACCTGTCCCTCTAATGTAAATGCTACATCACCTTGTTCAGTTAGAAAACCGTCTGAAAAATCTTGTATGTCTAAGCCCGCTTTTTTCCCAGTATGCATCCACATACCATTAAGTGTTTGCTCAGACAAATCCAATCCATCTATTTCCGGATATTGAGATTCAAGACAAGATGCTACGCGGACGCTTTGATAGTTGTGCTTAAATCCTCCATAGGGAAACAGAACTGACTCATCTTCTATAGGGTCATCTGATTTAAGAGAGAGAAAATTAACCTCAAATCCTTCTTTGCCTGTTAGAATGGCATGAAGAGTTCGCTCTCCCTGATGTCCGAAAGGAGTGTGACCCAAATCATGACCAATAGCAATTGCTTCTGCCAATGAACTGTTGAGCTTCAATTGATGACTTATGCTTTTTGCAATTTGACACACAATTAGTGTGTGCGTCATTCGAGTGCGATAATGGTCTCCTTTTGCTGAAGAAAAAATTTGCGCCTTGTCCACCATTCTCCTAAACGCTTTCGAATAAATAATTCGATCATGGTCACGCTGGAACTCTCCGCGCTGTTGAGGGGACCTGAGATTATACTTTCTTCGGCAATATTGATTTTTTTGGGCTAACGGTGATAAGCCATTTTCTTCTTCAAGTTCTTGATAGGCCAACGCCACTTTTTCTTGAACAAATGGCGCAGTTTCAAATTTCCTCATTTGTTCAATTAATGGTTCTGAAATTTCAAAGTTGAGATAAGAATCACCAGGAAAATCTGTTTCCAAATTCAAATGCAGATTATATACAAAATTTTCTATAACTGATTCTTCTTTGGTTTTGTATTTTAGCTTGCAATGAATGGATTGTATATCTTCGCTTACATACTTATAACAGATACACCAGTAAATACAGCTTATCTCGTCACCTTGGTAATCCAGTAATGCACACCTGTAGTGTACATCGTCATCCATTTCCTCAAACACATCTCTATCATGTGTGGACGTCGTAGCAGTTAAATTGTAATATGCGGGAGGATTGGCATTATTCTTACTGTTAGTTAGATATTCTCGAAATCTATTTAAACCGGTTGCTTGGTTTTTCATTTTGATGATATACAATTTGTTGTTAGAATAATTAGGCACTTCGATTCCCCCTTGCAGTTGCTATTTAAACCGGATAGGCAAAACAGCCAAAAGAAAAAAATAGTAGAAAATTATTTTGTTTAATTATACCATTTTCGCCTTGGAATAACAATCCTAAATTGGATTTTCACAGCCATAGGTTATAAGCCTATGGCTTTTTGCGGCATTTCATATCGCATCTATTACTTGGTTTAAAGGCTACCATAAGCAATAGATTTAGAATCTCTAAACTGCACCGAAAGGAGTCAAAAAATCCATGTTTTCTCTTGCACAATCAGCACGAAGGCCGCCGCCCGTAGGTTTTCCCCTCCGGGGTGTCCAGGAGGCATAGAGGCTGTCTTCTCCCCTAAAACGAACACTTTTCCCAACCGCCGAAAGGAGGTGATACCATGGCGGTATTTCGCATTGAGAAAACCCGCAACTACACGGTGATGTCCAACCACCACCTGCGGAACGCGGGACTGTCCCTAAAATCCAAAGGGCTGCTCTCCATGATGCTGTCCTTGCCGGAGGACTGGAACTACACCACCAGGGGCTTGGCTAAAATCTGCAAGGAGGGTACGGACAGCATTGGATCAGCCCTGAAGGAGCTGGAGCGGGCCGGATACATAGTCCGCAACCGCCTCCGGGACAGCAAGGGCAAAATCGTGGATGTAGAGTATGTCATCTACGAGACGCCCCATCCCCCGGACACAGGCCAGCCGTGTGAGGACGAGCCGGATACGGCTTGTCCAGATACGGAAAACCCGGATATGGATAACCCATGTCTGGAAAACCAGCCGCAATTAAATAAAGAGAAAAGAAATCCTGAAGAACAAAATACTGATTCTCCAAGTACGGAAGGATCAAATCCTATCCAATCAAGCCCCCAAACCCCCGCAGGGGCCAACCGGACCGGACGGGACTGGATGCGGGAGCGAGAGAACTATCGGGAACTGATTTTGGAGAACATCGAGTATGACATCCTCATACAGAACGAGCGCATGGACCGTGACCGCCTGGACGAGCTGGTGGAGCTCATGGTGGATACCGTCTGTTCCCACAGGGAGACGATCCGCATTGCCGGGGACGACTATCCGGCGGAAGTGGTCAAATCCCGGTTCCTGAAGCTGAACAGTTCCCACATCGAGTATGTGTTGGACCGTATGCGGGAGAACACCACCTATGTCCGCAACATCAAGAAATATCTGCTGGCTGCCCTGTATAACGCCCCGGCCACCATCGACAGCTACTATGCGTCCCTGGTGAACCACGACCTGTACGGCAGCGGAGAAAGGAGGTAATCACTCATGCAGGAAGAAGTCACCCAGCGCACCGTTGCCCTCTGTGTGGAGGCCACCAAGCTCTCCGCCGAGATGCTGCAACAGGCCATGAAAAAGGTGCTGGACGAGATGCAGAAAGGAGTGACCGGCCACAAAACCAAGCTGCACCACGGCAAGCAGACTCTCCGGCAGCTGATGAAGCACAATACCGGCGTTTCCAACATCGAAATCACCGACCAGAATATCCGGGCCTTTTCCGCCACCGCCAAGAAGTACGGCATTGATTTCGCGCTGAAAAAGGACACCAGCGGCGAGATACCCCGCTATCTGGTGTTCTTCAAGGGCCGGGATGCCGATGTCATCACGGCGGCTTTCCGTGAGTTCTCCGCAAAGAATCTGGAGAAAGAGAAAAAGCCCTCCATCCGCAAGGAGCTGGATCAGGCAAAACAGCAGTCCAAAGCCCAGCACCGCCAGCGGGAGAAGGTCAAGACCAAAGACCGGAGTGTGGAATTATGACGGTTGACTGGAATAAAAAGCTACTCCCCAACCTCCCGTATCTTCTGTTTGTCTATCTCTTTGACAAGCTCTGCCAGGCGGTGCGACTTGCACCCGGCCTTGACGCCTCTGAAAAGTTCCTGCATTTGAGCCAGGGCTTTACGGAGGCGTTTTCTTCTGGGCTGCCCAGCCTATATCCACTGGACCTGCTGGTGGGTATCGCCGGGGCGGTCATCGTCCGGCTAGCGGTGTATGCCAAGAGTAAGAATACAAAGAAATATCGCAAGGGTATCGAGTACGGCAGCGCCCGATGTGGCGCAGAATGTGGTCAGCCAGTCGGCGGGGGTCATCATCTCGGATGCGGGCATCGACATTTCCGGTGTGGTGGGCAATCTGGAGACCCAGCTTGCCGACTGGAGCGTGGGCGCCCTGCTGGGGCTGTGGTTCCAGAGCGTGTTCGTGGGGCTGTGTACGCAGATACTTTCCATCTGCATCTTCCTGGTGATCTACGGCAGAATGATTGAGGTGTATTTGGTCACCTCAATAGGACCCATCCCCTTTGCCACAATGGTCAACCGGGAGTGGGGCTCCACGGGGCAGAACTACCTTCGCTCCCTGCTGGCCCTGGGCTTCCAGGCCTTCCTCATTATGATCTGCGTGGGGATTTACGCGGTGCTGGTGGAGGGCATCTCTACATCCGGCGACAACATATCCGCAGCCATCTGGGGGTGCATGGGCTATACGGTTTTGCTGTGCTACACCCTGTTCAAGACCGGCAGCCTTGCAAAATCCCTGTTCGGAGCCCACTAAAGGAGGTGTGAAACATTGGCTTATGTAACGATCCCGAAGGACCTGAGCCGGATACAGAGCAAGGTCCTGTTCGGGCTGACCAAACGACAAGTGATCTGTTTCGGAGCGGCGGCGCTGGTAGGCGTACCGCTTTTCTTTTTGGCAAAGGCGAGCCTGGGAACCACCACGGCGGCGCTGTGCATGATCCTGGTGATGCTGCCCTTTTTCCTGTTCGCCATGTACGAGAAGAACGGGCAGCCGCTGGAAGTGTTCCTGGGGCATCTGATCCAGAACAAATTCATTCGCCCGAAGGTACGCATCTACCAGACCAACAATCTCTATTCCGCCCTGGTGCGGCAATCCCAACTGGAACAGGAGGTGAAGCGGATTGCGAGAAAAGGCAGAAAAACCGGCAAAGCGTAAGCTCACCCGTGCCGAGCGCAAGCAGATCGAGGCGGTGATCCGGCAGGCGAAGGGCGACGGAAAAGCCCATACGGTGCAGGACAGCATCCCGTTTCAGAATATGTTCCCGGACGGTCTGTGCAGGCTGGAGGGCGGCGCCTTCTCCAAGACCATTGCCTTTGAGGATGTGAATTACCGCCTGGCGGGGCCGGAGGATCAGCGGAGCATCTTTGAAAGCCTCTGCGATTTCTACAACGGCTACGACCCCTCCATCGGTGTTCAGGTCTCTTTGGACAGCCGCAGCGGAGGCAGCGCCGCCGATGAAATGTTCGGCATCCGCAGGCAGGGCAACGACCTGGACCCCATCCGGGACGAGGCGGTGGACATCCTGCGGATGCAGTACAAGCGGGGCAACAACGGCTATGTGAAAACCAAGTATGTGACCCTGACCATCGAGGCGGAGAACCTCCCTGCGGCCCGGGCGCGGTTTGCCCGCATTGAGACCGACACCCTCAACCGCTTCAAGGTCATGGGTGCGGCCGCTCATGTGCTGGATGGAAAGGAGCGGCTGGAGCTGCTTTACAACATCCTCCACCCGGAGGGCGGCCAGTTCGCCTTTGAATGGGACTGGCTCCCGGCCAGCGGCCTTTCGGTGAAGGACTTCATTTCTCCGTCCTCCTTCCACTTCGGGGAGACCCGCACCTTCCGCATCGGCAGGCGGTACGGGGCGGTGTCCTTCCTGCAAATCCTGGCGCCCGAGATGCACGACCGTATCCTCACCGACTTCATGGAGGCGGACGGAAATATCATGGTGACCATGCACATCCGGGGCATCAACCAGAACGAGGCCATCAAAATGGTCAAGCGGA
The DNA here is from genome assembly GCF_002159185.1 of Gemmiger sp. An87. Lineage (GTDB taxonomy): Bacteria > Bacillota > Clostridia > Oscillospirales > Ruminococcaceae > Allofournierella. Next base: position 81,438 of record NZ_NFHD01000011.1, on the reverse strand, counting down.
AGATCACCGACCTGGACGCCATGAAGATACAGGAGCAGAAGCGGGCGGTGCGCAGCGGCTACGATATGGACATCCTTCCTTCGGACCTCTCTACATACGGCGGCGCGGCAAAGGACCTGCTCACCGACCTGCAATCCCGCAACGAGAGAATGTTCAACATGACCTTCCTGGTGCTGCACACGGCGGAGACCCGTCAAAAGCTGGAGATCGCCGTATCCCAGGCGGCCAGCGTCGCCCAGACCTACAACTGCCTTCTGTCCCGGCTGGACTTCCAGCAGGAAGATGGGCTGATGTCCTCTTTGCCCCTGGGCCTCAACCGCATCAAGATCGAACGGAGCCTGACCACATCGGCTCTGGCGGTGTTCGTCCCCTTTGTCACCCAGGAGGTGTTCATGGGCGGCGACGCCATGTACTACGGGCTCAACGCCCTCTCCAACAACATGATCCTGCTGGATCGCAAGCAATCCCGCTGTCCCAACGGCCTTGTGTTCGGCACCCCCGGCAGCGGCAAATCCATGAGCTGCAAGCGGGAGATCACCTTTATCATGCTGATGACCCAGGATAATGTCATCATCTGCGACCCGGAGGACGAGTATTCGCCCCTGGTGAAGCGATTGGGCGGTCAGGTGATCCGGCTGTCCCCGTCCAGCACCGACTATGTGAACCCTCTGGACATCAACCTCAACTACTCCGAGGAAGAAAACCCGCTGGCGCTGAAAAGTGATTTCGTCTTATCCTTCTGCGAGCTCATCATGGGCAGCAAGACGGGGCTGGAGGCCATCGAGAAAACCGTCATTGACCGGGCGGTACAGATGATCTACCAGCCCTACTTTGCCGATCCCCGGCCAGAGAATATGCCCATTCTGGGCGACCTGATGAACGCCCTTCTGTCCCAGCACATCCCGGAGGCCGACCGAGTGGCCCAGGCGCTGGACCTCTATGTGAACGGTTCGCTGAACTTCTTCAACCACCGTACCACCGTGGACATCTCCAACCGCCTTGTCTGCTTTGACATCAAGGGCCTGGGCAAGAACCTGAAAAAGCCGGGGATGCTCATTGTTCAGGATGCGGTGTGGAACACCGTTACCATCAACCGGGCTATCGGGCGCTCCACCTGGTATTTCGTGGACGAGTTCCACCTTCTGCTGAAGGAGGAACAGACCGCCGCATACAGCGCCGAGATTTGGAAACGGTTCAGAAAATGGGGCGGTATCCCTACCGGGGCGACCCAGAACCCCAAAGACCTGCTTTCCTCCCCGGAGATCGAAAACATCCTGGAAAACAGCGACTTCATCTATATGCTCAACCAGGCGGCGGGAGACCGGAAGATACTGGCGGAGCGGCTGAACATTTCATCGGAGCAGCTTGCCTATGTGACCAACTCCGAGCCGGGCCACGGGCTGCTGTTCTTCAACAATGTCATCCTGCCTTTTGCGGATGACTTTCCGAAGGATACCGAGCTCTACAAACTGCTTACCACCAAACCCAGCGAGGTTAAGAATATCGGACATCAATAATTTATGATGACATCATCACTTTCATATGATAAACTAAAGTAAAACAAATGCACAACGCAAGGAGGTTTATAGAATGGCCAAGTATAGAGTGATGATGCATTATTCGGATGGAACCAGCGAGATGGAAGATGAGATTTTTGAAACTGAAGAAGCCGCAGCAGACCATGGGTCTTATATGTGCGCTTGTACCGAGCAAGGCGCAGAGGATCTCTATGGATCAAATCCGGGCGACTATCCCCTTGAAGATGCCGTCAGCGCTGATTATGAAGTAATCGAGGTTGACGATTAACCATTCGCTTTTTAATACCACAGAAAACCCGCCTCAACCGAGGCGGGTTTTCTTATGCCCAAAATTCAGAAAGGAGCATGAAATGGAACAGGAAAAACTGTATGTCATTGAGGAAAAGACCTACGAAGCCCACATCGACGAGGAAGTGCATCTCTACGGGCTGCTCCACCAGCTTTCCTTCCTTGCCGGGAAGATCAAAGACCGGCGGGACATGGATACCCTGATCGACACCGCCCGGCGGTACGGCGAGATTGCCGACCAGATGTTTGACCGCTGGAGCATCCCCGGCCGCTACCTGGTATTCGGCGATAAGTCCGACCTTGCCCGGCTGAAGGCCCTGGAGCTGTGCGAGCTGGACGCCTTCTATGTGGACTGCGAGGACGACGAGGACCAGCCCCATGCCTGAACGCCTCACCCATGTCAGCCTCTTTTCCGGCATCGGCGGGCTGGACCTTGCGGCGGAGGCGGCGGGCTTTGAAGCGGTCTGTCAATGCGAGTGGGCGGACTATCCCTATTCCATCCTGCAAAAGCATTGGCCGGATGTTCCGAAGTTCCGGGACATCACCACATTCACAAAGGAGGCGTTTTTTGAGAAAACAGGACTTGAAACCATCACCATCCTCTCCGGCGGATTCCCGTGCCAGCCCTTCTCCACCGCAGGAAAGCGGCGGGGCTTTGCGGATGAACGCTACCTGTGGCCGGAGATGTGCCGCGTTATTGCCGAACTGCGGCCCCGTTGGGTGCTTGGGGAAAATGTTGCTGGCTTCATCAATATGGGCCTCGACAAAACGATTTTTGACCTGGCAAAAGCGGGATACGCTGTTCTCCCATTCGTATTTCCGGCTTGCGGCGTCGGCGCATGGCATGAGCGCCAGCGAACTTTTATCGTCGCGGCTAATGTTTCCCACACCCCTTGCCTCCGACAAATCCACGGGGCGGGACGCTGCCAACCTGGATGTGTACCTGTCGGACAACGGGATATTCCGCAAGCGGAACAAAGATGGGTCGATCTGGAGCCTGTCCCTGTCGGCGGCGGTGTTCTATCTGACTCCGGCGGCGTCGGAGGGTTACCGCTCCACCCTAAAACCGGCGGCCTTCCGGGACAAATCCCCGTCCTCCAACCTGTCGGCCCAGGTGATTCGGCAGGAGCAGCCCCGTTCCGAGAACGCGGCACTGAACCCGGACTGGGTGGAATGGCTTATGGGATTCCCCCTGAAATGGACGGACGCATCCTATGGCGTGCCGAGCCCGAAGGAGTCCCCCGCATGACCGAGGACACCGACAACCGGGCGCTGCGGCTGAAAACCCTGGGGAACGCGGTCTGCCCGCCCCAGGCCTATCCCATTTTCCAGTACATCGCCATGATCGAAACCGGGGCGTGTGTCAATATCTGCCCCTATGGAACAGGAGGTGACGCACCTTGAAAGAATGGAAAGCCCCCGAAAAGGAGGCACAGAAGATGACCCGTGACGGGGCGGTATCCGTCAATCTGGTCACGGGCGAGACCACCTATCCCTCTGACCGGACACCGGAGCAGGACCATTCCGCATCCGGCGACACGGCGGGCGCCGCCGGGAAAGCGGTGGACCGTGCGGAACTGCACCGGGAACAGGCAGCAGCCAAAAAGAAGCGACGGAAACAGCGCAGAGCCTATCGGGAGGGCGAGGCGGCGGCAAGCCGCCCATCCTCCCGATTGCAGTTTTCCGAGGCAGACCAGGCCAAGCCGGAGTTGCAAGGGGCCATCCGCAAGTCGGACAAGGCGGCGGACCGGCTGGATGCGGCAAAAGCTGCTGTTCCGTCCAAACCGCCATCCCCCCAGCATACCAATCCGCTGTCCCGCCCCATCCAGGAGGCGGGCGCGGCGATCCACGGCAAGGTCCGGGAGGTGGAGCAGGAAAATTCCGGCGTCCAGGCGGGCCACCTGGGGGAACGCAGCTTTGAGAAGGCTGTGGGCTACGGAAACCGCCGTGTCCAGAACTGGCGGGCGGAACGCAAGCTGAAACCCTGGCGGGACGCGGCAAAGGCGGAGCAGGCGGCGGTCAAGGCTAATGCGGATTTCTACTATCGGAAAGCCGTGGCGGAGAACCCCCAGCTTGCATCCAATCCCATCTCCCGCCTGTGGCAGAAACGGAAGCTGCAAAGGCAATATGCGGTGGCATACCGGGCGGCGGGCAAGACTGCCCAAGCCGGAAAAACAGCGGAGGCCACGGCAAAGGCGGCCAAGAAAGCCGCCCAGGAGTCCAAGCGCACCGCCCTTTTCCTGAAACGGCATTGGAAGGGTGCGCTGATTGTGGGCAGTATTGGCCTTCTGCTGGTAATGCTGCTGGGCTCCCTGCAATCCTGTTCCTCCATGTTCGGCGGCGGGATGTCCAACATCATGGCATCTTCCTATCTCTCTGAGGATTCCGATATGCTGGCGGCGGAAGAAGCCTACTGTGCCAAAGAGGATGAATTGCGGGAATACCTGGACACCTACGAGGCCACCCACAACTATGACGAGTATCACTTCGACCTGGACGAGATCGAGCACGACCCCTACGTGCTGATCTCCATTCTGTCGGCACTCCATGAAGGGGTGTTCACCATTGACCAGGTACAGGGCGACCTTCAAACCCTCTTTGACAAGCAATACATCCTCACCGAAACCGTGACCACGGAGACCCGCTATCGGACGGAAACAAGGACGGACAGCGAGGGCAACACCTATACGGTTCGGGTGCCCTATACCTGGACCATCTGCACCGTCACATTGGAAAACTTCGACCTCTCCCATGTGCCTGTCTACATGATGGGCGAGGAACAGCTTTCCTTGTACGCCACCTATATGTCCACCCTGGGCAACCGCCCCGATCTGTTCCCGTCCTCCGGGTATGTGAACAAGTACCTCGAGAACCCGCCGACTGCATGGGAGATTCCCGCTGAATACCTGACGGACGAGCGGTTCAACACCCTCATTACCGAGGCGGAAAAATACCTGGGATACCCCTATGTGTGGGGCGGCAGCAGTCCCAGCACTTCTTTCGATTGCAGCGGCTTTGTCAGCTATGTGCTGACCAACAGCGGCCTGTGCAATACCGGGCGGTTGGGCGCCCAGGGGCTCTACAACATTTCCACCCCGGTATCCGACCCCCAGCCCGGCGACTTGGTGTTCTTCGTGGGTACCTATGATACCAACGGCGTATCTCATGTAGGCATCTATGTGGGCGACGGGATGATGCTGCATTGCGGCGACCCCATCCAGTATTCCAACCTGAACACGAGCTACTGGCAGTCCCATTTCTACGCATACGGCAGACCACCGTACAACTGATGGAGGTGATGAAGCATCAATATGGTTTCCTATGGGGGCGGCGCCAACAGCACCGCTCTTTTGATCGGGCTGCACCAGCATCGTATCCCGGTGGACCTGATCCTTTTTGCGGATACGGGGGCGGAACATCCCCACACCTACGCCTATCTGGAGGTGATGGATTCCTGGCTGAAGGACCACGGGATGCCGCCCATTACCAGAGTGTATAAGACCACCCGTGACGGGAAACGCCTGACGCTGGAGGATGAATGTCTGCAAAGTTGCAGCCTACCATCCATCGCCTACGGCTTCAAGCGGTGTTCCCTGAAACACAAGATCGGGCCGCAGGAAAAATTCTGCAACCATTACCCGCCATGCCGCCGAACCTGGGAGGCGGGCAAGCGGGTGGTCAAGTTTATCGGCTACGACGCGGGCGAGGGCTACCGCAGCGACAAGGTGCTGCTGGGGGACCTGGCCGACCGAAAATACAGCAAGTGGTATCCCCTGATGGAATGGGGATGGACACGGGGCGATTGCATCCGGCAGATCGAGGCGGCGGGGCTGCCCCAGCCGGGAAAATCGTCCTGTTTTTTCTGCCCCAGCATGAAACCCGACGAGATAACCGCCCTGCGGGAGCAGCATCCCGATTTGTTCCGCCGCGCCCTGGCGCTGGAGGACAACGCCCTGAAAAACCTGAAAACGGTCAAGGGCCTGGGGCGGAACTATTCCTGGAGAGAACGATTTGGAAAGGAGTTTTGCACACATGGCAACGGTTGAGAAGATTCGCAAGGACATCGAAAAGACGAAGGAGAAGATTTCCGCCCAGCAGAAGCGCCTTCGGGAACTGGAGACGCAGCTCACCGAGGAAGAAAACCTGGAGATCGTCCGCATGGTCAAGGCGGTGCGCATGGACAACAAGGAGCTGACCGCTTTCCTGAAGGCCTACGCCAGCGGTCTTATCACCCTGCCCGACGGGATGATGGAGGCGGAGGCAGCGGCGGACCCTGACGACGAGGATATGGAGGACAGCGACCATGAAGAATAAGAAAGTGATCCGGCTGTTTACGGCGATGCTGGCGGTGGTCCTGTGCATGACCGCCTTCTCCGTCACCGCCTTTGCGGGCGGCGGGGATGGCGACTATTACACCGGGGAGCCCGCCGAGACGACGCCGGAACCCACCGAGGAACCCGCCACCGGGGGCATGGAGCCGGAGGGCCAGCCCCTTACCCCGGAGGGCAACGCCACGCTGGTGGACGATTATTACGGCGACAAACAGCTTATCACCGTGACCACGAAAGCGGGCAACTATTTTTACATCCTGATCGACCGGGCCAACGAGGACAAGGAGACCGCCGTTCACTTCTTGAACCAGGTGGATGAAGCCGACCTGATGGCACTGCTGGAGGACGGACAGACGGAGAAAAAGCCCGCTGCTTGCACCTGCGCCGAGAAATGCCAGGCTGGTGCGGTAAATACCGCCTGTCCGGTCTGCGCGGTGAATATGAGCGAGTGTGCCGGGAAAGCGCCGGAGGTGGGGCCGGAGCCTGAACCGGAGCCGGAGAAGGAGTCCGGTAGCGGCGGCGCCCTGGTGCTGATCCTGCTGCTGGCGGCTCTGGGCGGCGGCGGAGCCTTTGCCTACATCAAGTTCATCAAGCCCAAACAGGGCGCAAAGGTCAGCGCCGACCCGGACGACTATGAGTTCGAGGACGAGGAATACGAAAACGAGGACGTTCCCAAATAATAACTAGATTAACACTAAATAGAATTTGCGGCTTCAAAAACACAGAAAAAGGTGCGTCTACCAAAAGCAGACGCACCTTTTTGCTTCTAAAATTCACCTGTATTTAGGTTAACCCACCATGATAAATATGTTTTATCTATAAGAATTACTTCAGATACTCTTTTTGTAACCACTTTGTTTCATCAGGTGTAATTACCAGAATATCTACAGCCCCTCCGACTGTTTCAATTACATTCTTAAAATGCATCGTTTGAATTGTGGTTTCCACGGCATATCGTGCGAAATCAACTGCATCCTGTAGAGTAAAATATCCCCACAGTATTTCTTCAAAAGGTAAATCAATATATTTTCCTTCATTGGTTTTTACGGCTACATTTTGTACCAATCTTGTGAGCGTAAAAGTTTCACCGTCCCATGAGGCTCCTTGCGCATTGGTTTCCACCTGATCAATGCTTTTTTCTTTAACATTCACTTTGTATAGCAACTGTTGTTTTCCGTTTTCCGTTTCATCGTAGCCACCAACAATAAAATGTGTATCGGGAACGATTGGAAGCGCATTGAAATAGTCAATTACTATCTGTGGAATAGCAGACACCTGGCAGTCTTTCCCGATATGTGTTCGTATCATTTCTTGAATATATCCTGTTATCGGTTTACCGAGTAAAGATGCGTCTCCGCAAGTAGATATACCAGCGCCATTAGGGCAAACAAATGTTTTTTCCGTAGAGTTTGTTGTATGTACGCCTATGCGCTGAATAACTTTGTCACCGTTTGTTTGAGTATCTGTATAAGTCGTACGGCGGTCACTTGCGAGCACAATGCCCTCATTTACATGAACTGCAATTAGAAATGACATATGTACCTCTCTTTCTCTTTACCTAAGCACCCTAATTTTATAGTCCTATATGCAATATTAAACGCAGTATATTGCAATTGTTTTTTTACATTATACTCCCAATAAAGATATAAGACAATAAGGGAGAATTATTCATGAAACTTGTCATAACTGAAAAACTAAGTGTAGCAAAGAGTATTGCGTCGGCCCTGGGTGTCACATCCAGGGCCGATGGCTATTTTGAAGGCGGCGGCTGGCTCATTTCCTGGTGCATCGGGCATCTGGTGGGGCTGGCGGACGCGGCCACCTACGATGACCGCTATAAGAAGTGGCGGTATGAGGACCTTCCCATCCTGCCCAACCCCTTCCGCTATGTGGTGTCCGAAGAAAAGGCCGCCCAGTTCCACATTCTCCGTTCCCTGATGGAGCGCCCCGATGTGATGGAGCTGGTCAACGCCTGCGACGCGGGGCGCGAAGGTGAGTTGATCTTCCGGCTGGTCTATAAAGCCGCCGGATGCTCCAAACCTTTCTCCCGCCTCTGGATTTCTTCGATGGAGGACGCGGCGATCCGGGAGGGCTTTGCAAATCTGTACCCCGGCGCGGACTATGACCCGCTGTATCAATCGGCACTTTGCCGCCAAAAGGCGGACTGGCTCATCGGTATCAATGCCTCACGGCTGTTTTCGGTGTTATATCATCGTACCCTGAATGTGGGGCGGGTGCAAACGCCCACCCTGGCGATGCTGACTGACCGAGATAGCAAGATCGTCCTGTTCCGCAAGGAGAAATACCATCATGTGCGGCTGGTGCTGGAGGGAGCCGAGGCAGTTTCTGAAAAAATCCCGGCTGTGGAGGACGCCCAGGCCATTCGGGATGTCTGTGACGGGCAGCGGGCTGTGTGTATATCCCTAGTGCGGGAGAAAAAGGCGGAGAAGCCGCCCAAACTGTACGACCTGACCACCTTGCAGCGGGAGGCCAACCGGATATTCGGTTACACGGCCAAGCAAACCCTGGACTACGCCCAGTCGCTCTATGAAAAGAAACTGCTGACCTATCCCCGCACAGACAGCCGGTATCTGACGAGTGACATGGCGGAGACCGCCTCCGTGGTCCTGCATTTGGCGGCACGGGTGCCGCCCTTCGACGCCTGCCCGGAGTTTTTCCCCGATGTTCTGGCGCTGGTGAATGACAAGGAGGTATCCGACCACCACGCACTGATTCCCACTCTGGAGCTGGAAAAGGCGGATGTGCCTGCGCTGCCTGTGGGCGAGCGCAATATCCTTCTGCTGGTCTGCTGCAAGCTGCTGTGTGCGGCAGCGGAGCCTTTCGTGTATGAGGCGGTCACGGCTACCTTTGACTGCGGCGGACATACCTTCACGGCAAAAGGAAAGCAGGTGCTTTCCCAGGGCTGGCGGGCCATCCAGGAGGTGTTTCGTTCCTCCCTGAAGGAGAAGCCGGAGGATGAAGATGCCGAGGGCGTCCTTCCGGCCTTGACCGAGGGGCAGGTCTTTGAGCCGGTCTCCGCCTCCGTCACCGAGCACTTCACTTCGCCCCCCAAGCCCTACACGGAGGACACCCTTCTGTCGGCCATGGAGAATGCGGGCAAGGAAGATATGCCGGACGAGGCAGAACGCAAGGGCCTGGGCACCCCGGCGACCAGGGCGGCCATCATTGAAAAGCTGGTGTCCGGCGGGTTCGTGGAGCACAAGGGCAAGAACCTGATCCCTACAAAGGCAGGCGTCAACCTGGTCACGGTGTTACCAGAGCTGCTGACCTCTCCCAAGCTCACAGCGGATTGGGAGCAGCGGTTGAACGAGGTGGCAAAGGGCCAGGCGTCGCCGGAGGACTTCATGGACGGGATCGAGGCAATGGCGGCGGAGCTGGTGCGGAAATACTCCCACATTTCCGAGGATGGGCAAAAGCTGTTCCAGCCGGAGAAAGAGACGGTGGGCCTCTGCCCCCGCTGCGGCAAGCCGGTCTATGAAGGTAAGAAGAATTTCGCCTGTTCGGACCGGGCCTGCCAGTTTGTCATGTGGAAGAATGACCGTTTCTGGACCAGCCGCCGCAAGGAAATGACCCGGAAGATGGCGGCCGACCTTCTGAAAAAAGGCCGCACTTCCGTCAAGGGGATGTGGTCGGAGAAGAAAGGTTCCACCTATGACGCCGTGGTGATCCTGGACGATACAGGCGGCAAGTATGTCAATTTCAAGTTGGAGTTTCCCAAACGAAAGGATGGTGTGCATGGCAAAAAGTAAAACCGAGGTCAACTTCATGGAGCATTTGAAGCCGCTGCTCCCCGCAGGTGGTGACGCAAGCGAACTGGAGGCAGCGGCCCAGGCGCTGGCCGGACTTTCCCCGGAGGACCGTGACCTCCTGGCCGCTGTCCAGGAGTCTCCCTTCCGACTGACCACCCTGGAGCAGTTCCGGGAGTTTCCCGCGAATACCGAGTATTTCATTCTGGAGCCCAACATCAGCAAGGTGGAGGATGTGGGCTGGCGCTATCTGGCGCAGCATTTGGACGTCCTTCTGCCCCCGGAGCTGCTGGACGCCATTGATCCTATTCCCTTCGGCAATCACGCCATACAGGAGGAACAGGGCTGTTTTACGAGCCGAGGCTATCTCACCCTCTCCGGCGACGAGTGGGAGCATGAGCGCCCCAGGGAGAAGCAGACGGAGAAAAAGCCCTCCATCAAGGAGCGGCTGGAACAGAGCCGGAAGGAATGTGCCCATCAGAGCAAGGCGCAGCCCCATCGGGAAAAGCCTGCGCCGGAACTGTAAGGAGGTGTCGCTATGCCCCATTATGACTATGACAAAGATTATCCCTTTGCCGCCTTCATCACCAACCTGGGCAAGTACAACGAGGGCGCCCTTGTGGGTGAATGGGTGAAGTTTCCCACCACGGCGGAGGAACTGAAAAAGGTCTTTGAGCGCATCGGGATCGGTGCGAAGGACGACTTTGGGCAGACCTATGAGGAATGGTTTATCACGGACTACGACTGCTATGTGGACGGCCTCTATGACCTGCTGGGTGAGTACGCCAACCTGGACGAGCTGAACTATCTGGCTTCCAAGCTGGATGACATGAGCCAGGATGAATACGAGCGATTCCAGGCGGCCATGGAGATCGGCGACCATACGGGCAGCATCCAGGAGCTTATCAACCTGACGGAGAACCTGGACTGCTACGACGTTTACCCCGACATCCACGACCACGACGATCTGGGCCGGTATTACATCGAGGAACTGGACGCCATGGAGGTGCCGGAGCATCTGCGCAACTACATCGACTATGAGGCCTACGGCCGGGACATCGCTCTGGAGGAAAGCGGCCAGTTCACCGACCTGGGCTATGTGCGGGATACCGGGGACAGCTTCCATGAGTATTACGATGGCGAGCGCGGCAGCATCCCGGAGGAATACCGGGTGATGACCTTCCAGGATGACATCCCCGAGGAAGAAATTTCGGAGTGGGCCATGGACCTTGCCTACGATATGGACGAATTTTTCCGGCAGCACGACCCGCAGTATGCGGCCGAGCACCCGGAGGAACACGCGGCAAAGGAAGAAATCTACGGAAACCTGATGGCCGGGCGCATCTCCGCCCTGGACGAGAAGCTGGCCGCCCTGGGGCAAACACAGGAGGACTATCTGCCTTCGGAGATTGAGAAGTTCAAGGACGCCACCGGCTATGAGGAATTTCTGGATGTGGACCCCCAGGCGATCCGGGAGACCATCGAAAACCCGGATCAATCCCATGTGGACGAGATGCTATCCTTTGCGGAGCAGGCAAACCGGGAGTATAAGGCGGAGCTGTACGGCCAGCAAGCGGCGCCCAGCCCGGACGACCGAGAGACCGGCGAGACGGTGCGGACTCCCAGGGGCACCTTCCATGTGACGGATATGAGCCGGGAACAGATGGAGGCGGCCGGATACGGTTTCCACCACGAGTCCGAGGACGGGAAGTATCTCATCATGGCCAACGGAAGCCGCGCCTTTGCCATCCCCAGCGGAGCCGCCCCCGAACATACTGTGCCGGAGAAGCTGACCGTCCTGGTGGTGGAGCCCATGAAGGAGCCCTATGTGAAGGAGATCGACCCCGGCCTCCATGCGCTGCAAGCGGAGGTGGGCGGCGATATTGCCGCCTCCTATCCCTTTGACGATCCGGTGGGGCTGGTGCTGAACGACGAAGGCAAGCTCATCGGCCTGGACCTGAACCGTTCCCTCCGGGACGAGCATGGGGAGATTTACGACATTGTGGCAGGCACCTTCCTGGTGGTGGGCCTGGGGCCGGAGAGTTTCGCGTCCCTGCCCCCGGCCATGATCCAGAAGTACACCGAGCAATTCAAGCGGCCGGAGCTGTTCGCCAGCATCAACGGGCAGATCGTGTCCGTCCCTGTGGAACCGGAAAACCCGCTGCGCACGGCGGAAATGACCCTGGAGGACGACTATGGCATGATTGACGGGATCATCAACAACGGCCGCCGTGGAGAGGAATTGGAGAAAGCCCAAGCCGAGGCGCGCAGGACCACGCCGGAGAAAAAGCCTTCCATCCGGGAGCGGCTGGAGGGCGCAAAGCGGGAGTGCGCAGAGAGGAAAGCCCCGGACAAGCCCGCCCCGCAGAAGAAGCCCCCGGAGCTGGGCGACTTATGAGCCGGAGCAAGAAATGGCGTCTGGAATGGGCGTTCTTCCTGGGCGAGAACGGCAGACGCCAGTATAACAAGCTCTGCAAGGGCTGTGTCCATCCCTGCAAACAGAGTTTCCGGGCGGTGGTGTTGTCCTGTCCGCACTATCTTTCCCGCCGCTCCAAAAAGTGCAGGAATTAGAGTTTAAAATTGGTGATAAAACCACTTGTATCGGCTTTTCCGTGTAGGGGCAGTATGATTTCCCATGTAGGGCGGCAGGGCGTTTCTGCATAGAGAAACCGACAAATTTTTAACCTTTAGGCAAAATGGGAGCGCCACCATCGGATTCGTGATCCGGTGGTGGCGCTCCTTTTATATTATGGAGATTTAGGAATAAACAAGCTTTGAAAAAAAATACAACTCTGTTATAATGAAAATGGTAAGTTATATCCAGCACAACTTTTTCTTTAAATTGATTGAATGTATCCAAAAGGGGGATTTAACATGAAAAGTTCAATTTCCCCTCAAATTGGAGAAAGGTTCTTCCTATATCATCGTGAAGTTGTAGTCACTCAAACATATGTGGTGTTCCAGTTGGTTAAGATTAAGTATTTAGGGGAATCTAACGAATTCTATATAGATTATCACGCATTGACTTCCAAGCCTAGTTATGTAAATTCGATTGGGATAAATAAGCTACGAGGTGAATTATATTATGAGTAGCATAATGCCATTTATTGAAGGCTATATGAATGGGGATGCCTGGGAAGATCTCTGCGTGAGGTGCTATCGTCTAAAATACCAAACACAAAACTATACTGCCATTCCAGCAGTACATGGCGGAGACGCAGGAATTGAAGGCTTTACATGTAATGGAATCGTTCATCAATGTTATTGCCCTGAACGTGAGTATGATGATAAAGAACTCTACGAACATCAAAGAAACAAGTTAACCGCTGACATTGAAAAGTTAATGAATAATAGGGATCGATTAAAAAAGCTAGGTGTGCCCCCTATTGTTGAATGGCATTTTAATATACCTGAGTATAGGGATTCGCGCATCCTTGCTCATGCGCAAATAAAACAGGAAGAAGTATTGGCGGCAAAAAAGAAGTCTCCTAGTTTGTTTGACCATATTTCTGATAATTTCAAAATTTATGTGAAGGTTGCTGAGGATTTTACACCAGAGATTAGCAGAATTATTCGTACAAATCTTACTGATATGAAGCTTAATCTGGCAATTCAGCATCAGGATACAACTGATTGGTCGAAATGTGATTCGCAAAAAGTTGCAAACATCCGTCGGAAGGTCGGAGCCGTGATGAGAGTCAGCGATGACAATCCCGATTTAAATGAAGTAGTTGGTATTTACATCGGCTTCTATATTTCTGGAATGGAAATAATGAATAACTTACAACTTCATTTTCCTGAAATATATGAAGATTTATATCAGCTCGAACAGAGTTACAAAAGAGAAGTTTCGTTAAAAACTCGAATGCATACAAATCGGCAATTAAACCAAAATCTTTTTAATGATATTTTAAATGAATTTCAATCAAAACTAGAAAAAGACTTTTCGCCAATGCTTACGCAAGCGTCAATAGTAGAGCTTAAACAAGATCTTGTCGCGAGCTGGTTGGCTGATTGTTCTATGGAGTTTAGGAGCGAATGACGGATGATGGGTGAATTTCCAGTACAAGCCGATATTGTTTTTAATGCGAAGCCCGATGCGATTCCCTACAATTATCGAATAAGTTATAAAGTTTCTCAGCTGTGTCTTATTATGTACATATGCGGGTGGGGAAATTCTTGTTCTTTAATTAAAATCCATATGATATCTTTTGCTTTATTGTCAAGAGAGAACATGGATAATCTGATTAATTTTTCCGAAAGAAAAAATGAGTCAGTAATTGTAAGATTTGATCCAGCAGTAAACAGAGCACTTACATATGCAATAGCTTATGGTTTTATTATTCAGCAGAAAACCGGCAATTATAAATTAACTGAACAGGGTAAGGGCTTGGCGCAACGAATCAAATTAGCTGGAGACCTAATGGTAACTGAAATTAGTGAACTTACGGATTTGTCCAAAAAACTCACTGAGTCAAGAATTAAAGAGTTAATAGATATTTGGAGGAATACGCATGCTACGGATTAATAGGTTGCGTGTCGAAATTAATACAGTTAATGGCGTGTACGGGATTGATGAATCATTTAATGAAGGCCTAAACTTTGTCGCAAGCAAAGAAAACACTTGTGGAAAAAGTTCAATACTTGCTGCAATCTACTATTGCCTCGGCCTTGAACAAATACTAGGTGGCGTTGCAGGCATTGGTGGTAAGGTAATGACCTCCGCTTTTAAAAATGTGATAGATGATGACGGGACCTCTTGGAATGTTACAGAGTCTGGAGCTTATCTCGAGATTAGCAATGGAACCGAAGTAATTACAATTTATAGAAATATTAAAGCAGAAAACAAAGATAATCGGCTTGTTACTGTATATTTTGGAAAATATGACACAATTGAAAATCCTCAAATTGAGTCTGAGGACTTTTATGTGAATATACAGCATTCAGCTACAAGCAGGCGTGGGTTTCATTCTTTCCTAGAAGAATTTTTACATTTAAACCTTCCCTTAGTGCACACATCAGATGGTAGTGAGCGAAAATTATATTTGCAAATTATATTTTCAGCTATGTTTATTGAGCAAAAACATGGCTGGTCCGATATTTTATCAGGAATGCCTATATTCGGTATTAGAGAATCCAAAAAAAGAGTTGTAGAATACATTTTGGGCCTTGATACTTTGAAAAATGAAAAAGAAAAAGAACTCCTTAACGACGAAAAGGTAGCCATTGAAAATGAATGGAAACACCTTGTTCAAGATATCCAGAAGAAGGCATATACTGAGTCTTGCGATGTCGTCCATGTTCCGCCTTTCCCTTGTGTGCTTTCGGAAAAGGAACTTGAGCGTATGGGTGTTTTAGCAAGTGAAGGTACCACCATAGGCGAAAGAAGCAGGCAACTGGAAGCTCAGCATAATTCATTGCGCCAATTAAAGCCACGAGTAACAGATAATTTTGAATCACTTAACAAGGAATTGTCTGAAACCGAATCCGCAATACTCTCTTTCGAAGAAATTGTGAAACAATTAATATACAAGCTATCTGTTATAGATGAAGCAATCCACCGTTTAACTTCAGACATTCAACTTGTTTCTGATGATATAAGAAATAATGAGGATGCAGCTAGATTACAAAAATTTGGATCAGAAGCTAGCAATGGGCAGATTAGTACAAGTATTTGCCCAACTTGTAAGCAACCAATACAGGATAATCTTTTAGAAGCAAACCCGTGTAGCGGTTTTATGAATATTGAAGAAAACATTCGGCATCTTAAAGCTCAAAAAAGTATGTTGGAGTTTTCACTCAATAGCCGTAAAAATTCTCGGGATGCTCTACAGCGCGAAAAAACGGATTACGAAAGCAGGTTACTAACACTCCGCCGATTGGCGCAGACCATTCGCTCAGATTTATTTACATCAACAGATACCGATGCATCCGAAGCAATAATACTTAAAAAGATAGAAATATCAAAGCAAATAGAACGATTGGGAAATTTGCAAGACGCTTTTATCTCTTTTCGAGATGATCTTGCTCATCTGTCGGATCGCTGGAGTAGCTATCTGGATCGAAAAAAACGTTTGCCTAAAAAAGGTCTTTCCGAATCTGATTCGTGTAAGATCAAATTATTAAAATCGTATTTTATAAAAAACCTGCAAAGATATCATTACAGCAGTTTGGCAAGTCTAGACGGAATAGAAATATCAGAAGAATCCTTGCTCCCGACTATTGACGGGTTTGACATGAAATTCGATTCCTCGGCAAGTGATGGGATCAGGACAATTTGGGCGTTTACCTTAGCTCTACTGCAAGTTTCAATTGAAAAAGAGGGCAATCATCCAGGAATTATTATTTTTGATGAACCGGCTCAGCAAAGTATTGTTTCAGAGGATATGAATAGTTTTATTCTTTCCGCAACAGAAATTGGGTCAAAAAGCCAAATAATTATGGCCATTACCCTTAACAGCCATGAGCTTATTCAAATTATTGATGGGTTGGATGCTCAAAAATATCATAAACTAGAAATTTTAGATAAAGCATTCAAACGCCTTGCGGACTCAGTTTCTGCAGAAGAATCAGAATAAAAGCCCCTTGAATTAGATATGAAGAATTTGTGTTGAGTGTGGAATCATTTCGCTTTCTTCTTACAAAAGTTCCTGTTCGATTATATCTTTTTGTGGAATAGAATTTTTTAGTATAGTATCTACATTCTTCCGAAGCGTGTCATATTTCTTTTCCTCCCGCTGTATCTTCCGAAGTTCTGCTTGCAGGGCGGTCTTGCGAGCAGTGAGCTCATTTAGTTCCGCTTTCAGCTTTTCGGCGGAAGGAAGTTTGGTGAGCCCGGCTTTCTTGATCTCCCTGGCTGCCGCCTCAAACAAGATGATCTCGCTCTCAAAGCCACGCAGGAATTTTTCCTTGTCCTTTGATGCCTTGTATCGGTCATAGACAGGTTTCAGCTTGCGGTAGGTGTCTATCTGCTTCCCCAGGATGGCAAGGTCGGCGATCCGCTGTTCTGTATCCCGCAGGTTTTCCCTGGTACGAATGGATACGGAGGCAACGTCGTCACACTGTTTCACCAATTCCTCATAGCTGCTGATGCCATGTTCGGTGAGAAAGTTCATGGTGGCGGCCGCCCGTTTCAGATTCTCAATGGTTGCCCACCGCTGGTATCCGGCGCTCTGCTGAGCCTTGATGTTGTTCTGAATATCAATGAGCAGGTTGACATTTTCGCCGCGCTGCCGGGGTTGCTTGGAGGGACGGGGGCCTCCGACAATCCGGGAGGCAACGGCTTCTTCTGTATAATCGGTGCCCAGGGTTTTGAGCCGGGTAAACCGTTCCTGGTCCGGCGCCCTGGCGGAGATATACTTTCCCCGCTTGATCTCGTATCCTTCTCGCTGCAACCGGACAAGCAAATCTTCCAGGCTGGAGGACACGGGGATCAGCCGGTCGATGGAGGCTTTCAGCTTTGCCTTGTAGCTGGTGCCGTTCTGTGCGGCCTGATGCTCAATGTAGCTCTTGCCCTTATTCTGGCCAGGGACGATGACGGACAAGCCGTGTTCTTTGCACAGCCGGTCGCTGGCCCGGCGTATCTCGTGATAGCTGCGCTTGTTGGAATGGTAGTGCTTGTGGTCGGTGAAACTGACCGCATTAAAAATCAGATGGTTGTGAATATGTCCCTTGTCAATATGGGTGGTAAGTACAAACTCGTACTTGCCACCCAATATTTCTTTTGCCAACTGCATCCCGATCTCATGGGCTTCCTCGGCGGAGACCTCCCCAGGCTCAAAGGCTTGGATCAGGTGGCGGCCCAAGTGCGTACCCTTGTCGATGGCATGACGGCGTGTCCATTCAAATTCAATGTCAGCGGTCTCGGCGGCGCAGCCAAAGGAGGACACTAGCAGTTTCCCGTCCGTCTTGTCAGGATTGCAGATATAGTCAATCGCCGCTTTCAGCGTTGACTTAATAGGATGCGTCTTTGTAACTGCCATATCTGATCCAGCCTTTCCCGGATTTCCTTCATGTCGGCCTGATAGGTGGGGCCTCCGGCGTTGACTCGTTTGGCGATCTGATTGATGTTCCGGCCAATGGCGGACAGGAGCTTGTTCATCTCCTTAATGTCCCTGGTGTCCACATAGATGATATACCCGTCTATCGCCATCTTCCGCAGGTAGGCACCGATCCACTTGGTCTTGAGTTGGGCCATCTTCTGTTCCATCAGCTCCTTTTCCTCGGCGGTGACATAGAACTTCACCTGGATGTTCCGTTTCCTGTTTGCCATGGTGGTATCTCGCCTCTTTTCGTATTAGGGTTTGGGATGTTCCCAACAAGCATTTTTCGGGTTTAGGGGGGAGGGTTCCCTAAATCCAAAAATCGCAAGTGGGTACTCACTTGCTGTGCTTGCTATCGTTTCTTACCAACCGTTTCGCCCTCTACTAATACTACAATTCACAACACCTCAAATGGCAACTACAAGGGGAAAATCTGCAAAGAAAAACGCCGCAACCACCATAGGTTACGGCGTTCAAACATTTATCAGAAAATCAATCTTTTTCGCTTTCAACTTCCACTACTTCTTTTGCGGTAGCTGCCACAATCCGGAGTCCGGCATCGCTCATATTGTCCAAAAGTGTATCAAGCTGACGGCGCTGCGTGGACTTCTCGGCTTCATTATCCGGGAAGAAAAACTGATCTACCGATATATTGTAACGGGCAACAAGCTCATAGAAAATTTGGAGGCTCGGATGCTGCCCTTTATTCTCAATATTGGCAAGATAGCGCGGAGAAATATACATCTCATCGCTTACTTGCTTGCGACTTTCTTTGCGTTCTTTACGAGCCGCCTTAATTGCCGCTCCAAACGCCTTGAAGTCATATTTTGGTACAGGTCTCTTTGCCATCTTAATTCACCCAATTGCATTTTACAGTTCACCTCTGCTTTTAGATATGTCTACTCAATTCATATTATTGCTTTATATAATTCCTGTTTTTGAAGTGAAAGCCTTGCTGTACTTAGCGGCCCAAGCATATAATTGTTAATAGTCGCAGACAAGTAAAGAAAAACATGGCATGATTAATAATGATGTCCCTCGCCAATGTGACGAGATGCTTTACGCAACTAAGTATAACATTTTTTGCTTACATCGGTTGGTGGAACTTCTGTGTGTCAATGGATATAATGATTTTAAGAGGTGCGAAAAGTATGAAAAAGCAGAAAAGTAATATTGCTCGTAACTTAACCATGTTGCGTCAGCTTAATAAATACTCCCAGGAAGATGTAGCTGAACAAATTGGTGTCTCCCGCCAGGCCGTAGCAAAGTGGGAATCCGGCGAGTCCGTACCGGACATTGTAAATTGTGACGCACTGGCGCAGTTATATAATGTAGAGCTTAATGACCTGATTCATCACGATCAGGAACAAACCGGGTTAAATGTTCCACCCAAAGGCAAACACATTTTTGGTACGGTCCGTGTGGGCGAACGTGGACAGATTGTACTTCCCAAACAAGCCAGAGAAGTGTTCCGAATCAAGCCGGGAGATCAACTGGTCATTTTAGGGGATGAATCTCTGGAACATCCAGGAATTGCCCTGATGAAAGAAGAATTTTTCTTGGGCATTGCTCAGTTATTCAATACTGCCTTGAATATTGCCGATGTCCCAGATGAAAAGGAGAGAAAATGATGGAAGCTGTGCTGTGCGTCCAGGGCCTTTACAAGCATTATCCTGGATTTGCGCTGGAGGATGTGAGTTTTTCTCTTGCCCCCAAACGTATCATGGGGCTGATCGGTAAAAATGGGGCCGGAAAAAGCACGACTTTAAAATGCATCCTCAATATGGTGTCCCCAGAGAGTGGGAGCGTGGAGATTTTTCAAAAGGATTTTATTCAGTATGAAAAAGAGTGTAAGCAGCGAATCGGCGTTGTATTTGGCGGGATTGATTTTTACCCGTTAAAGAAACTTTCTAGCATTACAGCTGTTACCCGAAAGTTTTATACTGACTGGGATCAGGCGCAATACCAGAAGTACATCAAACGTTTTTCTTTAGATGAAAGCAAGAAATTCAAAGAGCTTTCAAACGGTATGAAAGTAAAATATCTGCTTGCTCTGGCCCTGTCGCACCATGCGGAGCTGTTGATTCTGGATGAACCAACTTCGGGCCTTGACCCCGTATCCCGTGAGGAGCTGCTGCACATTTTCCGCCAAATCGTGAAAAACGAAAACTGTTCCATTTTGTTTTCTACGCATATTACTTCTGACTTAGACAAATGCGCAGATGACATCACCTATATTCAGAATGGACGTGTGCTGAAAAGTGCGGACAAGGACACATTCCTGCGCTCTTTTGAGCATTTAAAAACGCCAGAGGATATAGGACCGCTCACTCTGGAAGAAATCATGCTGCGGACGGAAAGGAGTGAGTGGGATGATGACGCTGCTGTATAAGGAAATCAGACTTGCTGCCCATCCAACCTCGATTGTGTTTGCATTTTTAGGTTGCCTTGTTCTTGTGCCAGCCTATCCCTATAGTGTAATCTTTATGTTTGGCTGTCTGGCACCCTATATCACATTTCTGAATGCGCGTGAGACGAATGACGCTTGGTACACTGCAATCCTTCCAGTGACAAAGCGCGAAAGTGTTTTGGGAAAATGCCTTCTGATTGTTTCCGTTCAGATATTTCAGTTGCTATTTTCTATCCCATTCGCTTTTCTTCGCAATGCTCTAAACATTGAAAACAATCCCGTAGGGCTGAATGCAACGCTCGCTTGGTATGGCTTCGGCCTTATCGTGTACGCTGTCTTTGATTTAGTATTCTTTCCGACATTTTATAAAAGCGGTTACAAGGCGGGAAGATCCTTTATTTTGGCATCAATCCCTATGGTAGTGTTGATGATTGCGGTGGAGGCAGTCGCCCATATACCGGAGCTCGCTTGGTTGGACAGTTATCAGCCGAAATATTTGCTGATGCAGTTGCCTATATTGGCTGTAGGCATCCTTTGCTACACGGTGTTCCTATTACTTGCCTATCATATGTCTATAAAACATTTCAATAAAGTTGATTTGTGATATAGCACATTAAGAAGTGGAAAGAGGATAGCTATACAAATAAAACAATAATAAATCTGCCCAGCGGCAGAAAAGAAAAAAACCATCGCTGGGCAGATCAATTTTCACACTTTGAATATAATTTCAGCGGCGGTTTTGAGAAATCAAGGCCGCCGTTTTCTTTTTTCAAAAAATGAGAATACGGGGGGTGTGTTAAAGTCACCCTTTTTTAAGGATACGGCGGTATCAAGGAGGTCCCGCCGTGTCTATTTTTTGCTACGACTTGCCTAGCTCTTTGCAGTCAAAAAAAGCCAGCATACGCCAGCGGGATATTCCGACCATGATTATGAACTATCAGTACATCTAAATACTTCTTACATTTCCTTTGTGCCTGCCCGCAACTTGCGGGCGGGCGTTTTTTGTCGGTTTTTCTGTTTTTCCGTCGGCTGCCGTTCTCCGCCCTCTCGCTTAGATCCGGCCATCAACCGAACAAAGCGAAAGGAGCAATCATGGAGAACAAAACTTTTTCTGATAAACACGGTTCAGGGCTGCCAAAAGCCCCCTTTGGTGAACGAGTAGTAGGCGAAAGGGGACAAAAAGACCTGCCTCCTGGCACGGAGGGAGGTGAGAAATTGAAATCTGACCGCCACTACGAGCACAAACAGCACGCCTTTGACAGCTATTGCAAGAAGGTGTTGAAATGCGAGGCGTACAACAGCTATCGAGAAATCAGCCGCCGCCAGAAGCGCGAAACACCGTTCAGTGAGTTGTCGGAGGAAGAATTGGCCCAGCTTGCGGTCTATGACCGCTATCCCTGGGAATACACCGCTTTCCCCGTGGGAGGCGATGTCGTTCTAATCAAGGATGACCGGCTGGCCGAGGCTTTGAACGCACTGCCTCCGGATAATCGGAACATCTTCCTGATGTACTGGTTCTTGGGAATGGCAGACCGTGAGATTGCTGAACATCTGCACATGGTTCGCCGGACGGTCAATGCCCGCAGGCAAAGTGCCTATCGGCTGCTGAAGGAGCTGATGGGAGGTGAAGCGGATGACTAAATCTGCAAACATGCGGGTGGCGCTGCTCCCTTACCCTGTCATTGCCGCTGCGGTGGGAGGAAATCCCGACGCAATAGCAAGGGTAATCCGGCACTATTCCAGTTACATAGCTGCATTATCTATGAGGACAAGCTATGATGCAAATGGCTTTCCCCACTTCCAGGTGGATGAAGATTTACGCAAGCGGCTGGAAACGAAACTCATCGTTTCTATTCTGGGATTTGATCTGAACTGATTCGGGACAAACTGTATGAGCCCCTTTCCATACAGCTTCCCATCCCCACCTTGACAAAGAAAGCCTTCGGGCAGTATAAGGCAGACGGATACGATCTGCCTGTGTGGAGCCGGTCGGCCGGTGCGCCATGACCCTGTTGCAAGTCCGCAGGACGGGACCCCTACCAAACAGGTGAGCGACAAAACTAGGCCGCAAAACAGGTGTGGCAGCCTGTGGGCGAGGATGCACAGACAGGATAATGAGACTCCCGCGTTGAACGCCCTCAAAGCATTGCGCGGCGCACCCATCAGCATGGGCCGGGGTGAGATTC
Organism: Gemmiger sp. An87; assembly: GCF_002159185.1. Lineage (GTDB taxonomy): Bacteria > Bacillota > Clostridia > Oscillospirales > Ruminococcaceae > Allofournierella. The sequence continues at coordinate 58,876 of NZ_NFHD01000011.1, read as the reverse complement.
CCGTGGAGCTGCGGCCAGCAGCCATCCGTTTTTTGCCTCTTTTATTTTCAGATAAATCTTCTGCTTTTTTGTTTACGGATAATTCGTAAACTTTCCATTAGCAGCAGACAAACCCGAAACGGCGCGGTACAATGAGGGTGGAAGTTATGAATGAACACCCTTTTGCGTGCCGTTTCCGATTAGAAAGGGGGCAACCATGTCGCAAACATGGAACGGTACGAAGAAGGAGCCTCCAGAACGAAGAACTTACACGGTTGAGGACATTGCTCATATCCTGGGCATTGGCCGGACTTCCGCTTATCTTCTCGTGAAGGAAGGACACTTTAAAATCGTACGAATTGGTAACGCCATACGGATTTCCAAGCGGTCATTTGACGAGTGGCTGGAGTCACTCGATATGTGACAGAAGAAAGGAAGTATCGCTATGGCATCTATCATCAAACGCAAAAAGAACTATTCTATCGTCTACAACTATACGGACGAGAACGGTGAGACCCGGCAAAAATGGGAGACCCGCACTTCCTACCAAGACGCATTGAAGCGTAAGGCGGAGGTAGAAAACCAACAGTTCACGAGAACTTTTCTCCCGCCCACCGATCAGACCATTGCGGAGTTCCTTTTGGACTTTGTTTCGCTCTATGGTGAAAAGCGGTGGGGCGTATCCATGTACGACAGCCAAAACTCGCTGATCTCCAACTACATCAACCCCATTATTGGAGATTTGAAGGTCCAGGAGGTCACGCCACGAGTAGTGGACAAGTACATCCAGACTTTGCAGAAAACCCCCGCTGTTTCCACGAAGATGCATAAAGCAAAAACGCAATATGTAACGAACCAAACGATTGAGAAAATCATCAAACTTCTGCGTTGTGCTTTTAAGCAAGCTGTCCGTTGGGAACTGATTGCCAAAAATCCTTTTGACAATGTTATCCTACCGAAGAGCGAATATAAAAAGCGGGACATTTGGGATGCGGGAATGATTCGCACCGCCTTGGATCAGTGTACTGACAGCAAGCTCTATGTGGCTATGAACCTCTCTTTTGCCTGTTCATTGCGTATGGGGGAAATTCTGGGGCTGACCTGGAGCAACGTCCACATCTCCGATGAAGAAATTGCTGCCGACAATGCCTATGTTTACATCGACAAGGAACTGACGCGGGCCTCCAAGCGGGCCATTGAGATGTTGGGGCAAAAGGACATCTACCATGTGTTCACGCCCTTATTTCCCAACACCAGCACAAGAGTCATCTTGAAAAAGCCAAAGACCGATTCCAGTATCCGCAAGGTGTGGCTTCCCAAGACCCTGGCTTACATTTTGCGAGAATGGAAAGCCTCCCAGGATGAACTTCGAGGATTTCTCGGTGACGAGTATCAGGACTACGATTTAGTGGTGGCACTGCCCAATGGTCGGCCTTGCGAGGATCGTATCATCCTGAAGGAATTTGAAAAGTTGCGCGAGAAAGCTGGCCTGCCCAGAGTCGTCTTTCATTCCCTACGACATTCCAGCACTACCTACAAGCTGAAACTCAACCACGGCGACCTGAAGGCCACTCAGGGCGATACGGGACACGCAGAGATCGACATGATTACCAGCGTGTATGCGCATATTCTGGACGAGGACCGCAAGATCAACGCCCAGAAGTTTGAGAGTGCCTTCTATGCCAATCCTGACCTTCGTTCGGTTCGTCCCCCGGAGGAACCAAAGGAACCGGCACCCGCCGCATTGGATTTGGAGGCTCTGGTGGAACAGCTTCGCAAGTCGCCGGAACTGGCAAATACCCTGGCGGTGCTGCTCTCGACAGCACCCGGCGGCAAATGAGTCCGGAAAATCGAATTAGCAGGGACGCGATTTTTCTTAGCAAGAGTTTGTAAACCGTTCAAATGCAATTAGCAAGCATACAACAAAATTTAATGACAACTCTCCCTTTGCTATACGCTTTTTGCTTAAAACAAAAACCGCTGCGAACCAGCGAAAAACGGCTTACAGCGGTTGTTTTGGCACCCCCGGCGAGACTCGAACTCACTACATTCCGCTTAGGAGAAGCTCCGATACGACATCAGGAGATGCTATGTAGTGCTAAGAAATCCCGTAATTTCAAGGATTTTTCACTGTTCCATATCTCATGAGATACTACCGTGTGATAGCCTGTACAAGGGGATTTTACCAGGTCTAATTGGCAAGTAATTAGCTGAGCATCTGAAAAATGGTGGCTGTTTTCAGTTCAAGTCTAACCTGCTGAGTACCGCCAAATGATACGAAATACAGTATAGTGATATACCGTACAAATTCAAAGTGCAGACGCCCTTATCTTACCGTATGCTATATGTATTGTAACACGAAATCAGCATAATTTGTGTTACCAAATTCTAAATATGTACTGAAAAAGCAGACCCTCTCAAAAGAAAGGATCTGCCTTTTGATTTTACATCGACTTAGCAAGCGTCTTAAGCAGTTCAGCCATACCGGGCTTTTGAAGGAGCGACAGGAGAAGTTCCTGATCACTTTGAGGTTTTTGCTCAGCCGGTTTTTCAACCACTTCTTCCGGTTCAGCTTGTCTGCCAGAATAAAATGCTTCTTCCAGTCTCGCAGCATTCACCCGACGGTCATCATCAATAATATGCGAATATACATCAGCTACCATCTTGATCTGTGCATGACCGGAATCGCCTTGCACCGACTTCATATCGCCACCATTCAGCTTCAACTTATAAGTGATACTGGAATGACGGAGGGAATGGAAAACCACCTTTGGAAGCCCATGTTCCTCGATTAACTTACTGAATCCTCGATTGATGACCTGTCCTTCTATCGGCTTTCCATTGCTGGAGCAAAACACAAGATTAAAGTCAACAAATTCATCGCCAAACAAATCTTTCAGTTCCTCAATGGTAGCTTTTCTCTCAACGAGCATTTCGGCAACCGTTTTAGGCAGGAAGATTTTTCTCACGCTTGTTTTGGTTTTTGGAGTTTTCAAAACTAAAGCAGTGTGTGTGCTGGCAAATGTTCGGGGAAACTTAAACATAATATCTTTTTCATTCAGGTTCTCCATCGCATTTCGATTGACACGCTGCAATTCTTTCTCTACGAAAATACTTGCTCGCCCCTGTTCAATACTTGCAGGAGAAATATCCACACAATCCCATGTCAATCCCAGCAGCTCACCCATTCGCAAGGAACAGGAGAAAGCTAGATTGATTGCCAAGCTCAAAATTTCATCATCACAAACCTCCAGAGCTTTAATCAGCGTGTCCGCTGTCCAAATTTCTCTTGGCTTGGTTTCTGTCTTTGGCAGAGTTGCGTGTTCTACCGGATTACGGGAAATCAGTTCCCACTTTACCGCCTGATTAAAGGCATTATGTAGTACCTTGTGGATTTGTCTGACGGTTTTCGCTGTCACAAATTCAGTCCTCGCTTTTACGAATCGAGTCGATACCGCCTTAACAGTCAACAGGTCACGATAATATTTGTCCATCACTCTGGGATTCAGATCTTCCAGTTTCATATCGCCAATGATTGGACGAACATAATTGGAAAGCAAGCTCTGACGGCTTTCATAAGTAGACATCGCCCAGGTGTTTACTCCATAGATAGACATATATTCTTCCAGGAGATCGTTTACCGTTTTGGCAGTCGGAACAATGAAGCTGCCCGTTTCCTGTTCGTACTCAATTTGATTCTTTCTTTTTTTCGCTTCAGTGCTGGTATCGAAGGTTTCCCACTTCTGACGCTTTTTGCCCGATTCATCGATGTATGTATAGACCACAGAGTATTTCTTTTTTCGTTTTACGATAGATGCCATAGTTACTCGCTCCTTTCTTCTATATCAGCTTTTCCCACCATTTTGTAGTGGGACTGGCTCTCATACCAACGATGAAAGCTGTCTTTTGTAACACATTTATACCGTCCAATCTGCACAATATCGAATACACCCTTTGAAACGATATAATAAACTTGATTGCGATACAGCCCAAGCATTTTACCGATCTCCGGCATTGTATAGGCATCTTGCCGTAGTTTTTTATCTTCTTCCTGATCTTCAACCGTTCGGTAAAATGTCTGTGCTGTGTACCATTTCCAAAAACTCTCCTTCGTAATACGCATCTTCGCAAGATCATCGACTTTTTCAAAATGACCCTTTGCAATCAGCTCATAGGCAGATGCTTCTGATATTCCGAGGAGATTCCCCAGCTCATCAGCTGTCATGGAAATCTCTTTAATATGTGCTCCTGGTGGTGTACCATCAATTTTATGATAGCGGCATTGATTGGCGTACCAATCTTCAAAGCTCGCAATCATCACCCTCATTTTCTTTCCTACCATAATCGTTTGGAAATAATTCTTCTTGATAAGCCAGTAAGATTCTGTTTTACCAAGTCCGAGTCGTTTGCCCATTTCAATTACAGACATACTCGTGCGCTTTCTTGCTTGTAGCATAATCATGTCCTCCTTATGTAAAAACTTTAGCTAAGTCATTTGGCTTAGCTAAAGTATATCGAACAAATAACAATTCCTTAAGTTTGTCGCCAGGAGAACTGACATCCTTGACAAATTCAACTCTGCTGATCTAACCATTCATCAAAACTCTTTTTGGAAATGCGAATTGTCCCACCAATGCGTACACAGCGGAAATAGTTCTTTTTGACCAGATTATAAGCAGATGTCCGGCTGATTCCCAAAATATCCTGGATTTCATCAACTGTATAGGTTCTCTTATCATACTGCATGGCTCCCATTGCCATCTTCTCAATGTTTGCCTGATTCAAGGCAGCGATTCTATCTTCAAACATTATGTAGCCCTCCTTATTCCTTCACGATATATTTCACAACAGCATTTCCAAGGTGTTCAAGTGCAAGACTGAGCACTAACGCCTGATCAATACCAAGCATATCCTTTGCTGTGATTTTTCCTAAGTATCCAATCACTCTGTTTTTATCAATGGTACGAAGCTGCTCCAGCATAATAACAGACGGTTCTGTAAAAGCAGGATTTTCTTTGATCGGATAATGTGTTGGGTATTTCCGTTTATCCTGTTTTGTGGTAATAGTGGCGACAATCAAAGTAGGAGAATGTACATTTCCAATGTTGTTCTGGATAACAACAACCGGTCGCTTGCCACCCTGCTCAGAACCACATACCGGGTTCAAATCTGCATAGTAAATATCGCCTCTGCGATACACCCAATCTTTCTTCATCATTGTATGTTTCCTCCTCTCGTTGGGTATGTACGAAGGGCTGCAAATAACCATACAGCTATCGCAGCCCTCCCCGAAAATATGTGATATACCCAAATTTGTTCTCAACACCCCTGGGCAGTAAGATGATTTCTTACAGGGAAGTCATCAAACGGCTGGCTGCTGACCAGCACCATAGGAATCTAACCTCCCCGTGGTTCTCACCGGGCTGCCCCCATTGTGTGGACTGTGGCTGGGCAGAAGTATCATTATACCTGTTGCTTTCATTGCCTTGCCGGAAGCAATCCGACATTTACAAGCCAATAGTTCTCGCTCTGACCATCAGAATGAACAGACAAAATAAAATAGGTGACCCTGTGTTTCTGATTGCAGTCGTCCTGGCGTATTGCTGATGTGGCTGATGCTCTCGCACCGGCAACAGGAACGTGTTTGATGAATGTCTATGCAGTTTTCAAGGTACAAACGGTTAATTTGTGTTTTTAACCTTGATTAAATTGTACTGAAAATACACGGACAATCCGATTGACTGGCAGTGCGCAACCGTTGCACAATCTGTGCACAATTACATTTCCCGTTCCAACTCAGTCAAAAAAGAAATAACCAACTGCATCCCTAATTTCTTGTTACCCTCCTGTGGCGTTCTTCCCAAAATTAAATAGTCCAATGTAACTCCAGACAGCTCTGCAATTTCAATAAGTAAATCAATAGAGGGGCTTCTGTCACCAATCTCAATTTTTGATAAAGCACTCCTGCTGATATTGATTTTTTGAGAATATTGTTCCTGGTTGTATCCCAATAATTCTCTAAGTTTCGCAATTCGTTTTCCTACCTCTTTTGGGTCAAAATACATTCTTTATTCCTCCGTGTTCTTGAAATTTGAAAATCAAAATTTCAAGAACAAAGGAGAATCACGAATACGATTTGTAAACCGTCTTTTCATTTGTCCGTCCTCCATGCAGGCATGAAAAAAGAGCCAGAGGATTTCTCTGACTCCCATTCATGCCGTTGTCTGGAAGAAGGCATAAAAAAAGCCCCATACCTTTCGGTACGAGGCAAAATTATTGATTTAATTAGATGCTGCGCTCTCCCAGCATACTAATCTTAACACCTGCAAGGTCGGACTTTCAGTAGGAAAAGTGTCGGGATTTTGTCGGACTTTTATCGGACTTTCTAAATTTCATAACCCATTGTTTCATCTTCTCTCGCAGTCGCCAGAAACTCTTTCAGCATGGGAATTGCATTGCCCCACAGGGACAAACCAAAAAGCATAACAGCTTCTTTTTTGCGGTCGTAATAGGTGCTGCGTTCCATATCCATTATTTCCAGCATCTCAGCTTCTTTATACTTAAATCTGCTCAAATAACACTTGGAGAGTATCTCACAATATAAATCTCCCCGACAAGGGTATTCCCGAATTCGTCCCATAGCATTATCCACCAGTTCAATGATCCATTTTGTTTCAAACAGGCTCCGGATTTTTTCTTCAAAACGTTCTCTTGCTTCATCAGGAGCAAAGGTTTCCAGATAAATCAGTGCTCCATCCAAACTGGTACCACAGGTACAAATCAAATCATCATAGACTTCTTCTGCTCTTCCCATTGTAGACCAGCAGACATCCCGATAAATGGAAAGAATCAGCCTGGAACGGTCATACAAAACTTTTTCATCCACTTGCTGCATCCTGCACATCATACGGATGCTATGTAAAGCCTGAGTGTTATTCCTGCTCATAAAAAACTCCTTTCGGTTCTATTTCATATACAAATTCCTTTCTAAGTCCACTTTCAGCCAAAGGGAAAGAAAATGCCGAAGCATGGACAGAATAACCAGTACATATCATGTTCAAACTGTAAGATACAATATAAAAACCAGAAGTTACAGTCGGAACTTATTGACTAATTGCAACTTCCGATATATAATAAATACGAGGTTAAACTTCTGTTTCCAAATTCTATTATATCCATTTTCAGAAGTTTGTCAATGAATAATCGGAAGTTATGAATAAATAATTTCATAGAAAGGAAGGAAAGGATATGACATTTGGCGAAAAAGTAAAGGAGGCTCGGTTGGCAATGAATCTTTCTCAGACAGAACTTGCCCAGTTAACCGGAATCTCTGAACGCTCTCTCTACACCTATGAGCAGTTGGGAACACTCCCTCGAAAAAGCAATATCAGAAAATTGGCGGAAGCCTTGCATATATCTGTTTCTTATCTTTTGGACGATGAGGAAACCGACAAACAAAGCCGTATAGATGAAGATATGTTCCTCGCTGAAGCACGAAAGCAGTTTGGTGCCAAAGGTGCAAAGGAAGCTCAGGAAGTATTAGGACGAGTAAGTTCTTTATTTGCCGGTGGAGATCTGGATGAAGATGCCAAAGATGTGTTTTTTCAGGCGTTGATGTCGGTCTATATGGACTCCAAAAAGAATGCAAGGGAAAAATTCACTCCTAAAAAATACAGAAAACACAAGCAAACGGAATAGCAGCCATTAAGTCAGACCTCACTCGCAGATAACTGTTTTCTGTGTCCGATTAGGAGGTGAAGCAAGTGAGAACGGCAGCACGCATTATTGAAACAGTTGAAAAACTGATAAAAAAATATGACACCAGAGATCCTTATGAGCTTTGCAAATGTCTGGGAATCAAAATTCATTTTTATGATATGGAGAAAAAATTAAAAGGATTTTTCTTCTACCAGTCGAGACAAAAGAATATTGTCATTGACAGTAATGTGAATGATATATTGGAACGTATCTTAGTTGCTCACGAATTAGGACACGCTGTGCTTCATGCTCAGATTGCCATGATGAAAGGATTTCAGGAAATGGAAGTGTTGGACGGTAGCTCGTTGGAAGAAGATGAAGCAAACTTCTTTGCAGCAGAGTTACTCTTAGAAGATAGCGAAGTATTAGAGCTTTTGTCCGAATACTCTTTCTTTGAAACCGCAAAACAGCTTTACGTTCCCGCAGCACTGCTGGACTATAAATTCAGCCTTCTGCACGAAAAAGGTGAGCTGCTAAATCCCATGTACATCCGGAAGTCAGATTTCCTGAAAGACGATCTTGGAGATTACGACGATACAAACCATTTTGATTACGAATAACAGGGGGGTGCTTCAACCATGTTAGATAACTCTAAAATAACAAATACAGATGAGCTGGAATTTGCTGTATTCTGTATCGAAAATATTGCCATCAAGCTGGGAAAAAATGCCGAAGAAGTTTATCAGGCGTTGACTGAAAAAAGCGATATTTTGAGTAGCTATATCGTACCGGAGTATGAGATGCTTCATACCCAAAGTAAGGACTATATCGTAGATGATATTATCAGCTTAATGGAAGAAAGGGGTATCCAATTATGATTTTATATCATGGCTCCTATCTGGAAATTCAAACTCCAGATTTATTACATTCCAGAGAAAATGTCGATTTTGGACGTGGCTTTTACACAACACCTCTTTACGATCAAGCAGTAAAGTGGTGTGAAAAATTCAAGCGTCGTGGCAAAAACGGAATTGTTTCTCGTTATATTTTTGATGAAAAGGCTTATCAGGAACTTAAGATTTTGATATTTGAAAGCTATTCTGAAGAATGGCTCGACTTTATTCTGAAATGCAGAACTGGAAATGATACAACAGATTATGATATAGTGATTGGCGGTGTCGCCAACGATAAGGTATTTAATACCGTTGAGCTTTACTTTGATAATCTGATTGACAAAGGAGAAGCGATTCGCCGCCTGCGCTATGAAAAGCCCAACTTACAAATATGTTTCCGAACGCAGAACGCTCTTGATGAGTATCTGCACTATGAAGGGAGTGAACAGATTTGACCGCCAATCCTATTTTATTGCAAAAAAAATATGCCCGAATTATCGAGCAATTTTCGGAAAAAGAAAACCTGTCCTTGGATGATGCCTTAAGCTTCTTCTATCGTTCAACCATTTATCGTCTAATAAGTGAAGGAGTATCTGATCTGCACTGTATGAGCGATGAGTATTTGACAGAGGAACTGATTTCCGAGTATAAAGAGAAAAATTAAGATGGTTCCAAATTCATAAAGCAGACCTGTGCCGAGTTTACAGGTCTGCTTTTGCATTTAAGGAGTCAAGCCATCAAAAGAATTGAAAAGCTCACTTTTGAGTCAGTTTATAACTCATATCCAGAAGATCTTTTATTTCATCCTCTTGAACACTGCCATCCAAGGCAATGCTCAACCATTTTTCTTTATTCATGTGGTATGCGGGAAAATATCCTGATTTGCTGCGCAGTGAACCGATCAAAAGAGGATCACATTTAACATTTAAGATGTCTATAATACGGTTTTCATCCAATCCGAGCTTTTGAGCAGGCACTTCCATAATCAGAGCATACCATTTTTTGTTTTCTGCATGGCGAAGGACGGCATTCCAATCATTCCAAGGATAGTCTGGCTCTGTACCGTACATTCCTTTTACCCATTCAAACAGTTTAATTCGTTCCATTTTCCAGTTTCAATCCATTACAAATTTTCTTTATTTCGTGCAGTGAAATAGTATCTTTGACCAATCGCTGAATTTCTCTAGCGTTACTTAATTCCATAGATGCAGAAACCACTCTTTCTCTGATTTCATTCGGTAACACATCACCATTATCAGTATTTTTCAACGCCAATTCCGCAATTTTCGTCTTTGCATAATTAGAAAGTGGGTTAAACTTAATAATCGCATCAAAACGATTATATATTGGCAATCCTAGCTTTTCTTTGATTTCATCTTCTGTCTGATAGTTTGATGTACAAAAAATCACTGCATGACGAACATCCACTTTGTAATTTTGATCCTCAAAAATTCCCTCATCAAACAATTGATAAAATGCGCTATGGAAAACGGGATTCGCTTTATCAAACTCATCAAGCAAAATGACATTAGAGTCTCTGGCTAGTAAGTCTTTAGCAAAGCTCTTCTGATTATGCTTTCCTCCAAAAAGATAATTTGAGAACTCATTATTCTGGTACATAGAAAACTGTTTTCTAAGCAGCACACCTCCAAGTAACTCTGTAAGGTACTGTACTGTTTCTGTTTTTCCAAGTCCAGAATCCCCGTAGAATAATATTACAACGGGTTTGTTCTGCCTATTATCCATAAGGGGGTAAAGAGCTTTCAGCAGTTTCATTTTTACAGATTCCTGACCAATAATTCTGTCATCGAATCCAGCATATATACGTTTGATAATATCCTCGCTTATAGCATTGTACTTTTGATGCTTAGGTTTAATCTCACAACTATCACCATATACTCTTTCAACTTGATCGAGTAACAGCGCTGGTGGATTTTGAATATACATATTGGTTACATTGATTTGGGCTATGAAATCAATGAAGTTTGTAATAACGTGTTCATTGACACTATTGTATTCATTTGCGTATATTACCAGATTAGCAACACGTGGCTTTTTCTTTTTGGGCTTTTCCGGCTCTGATTCTTGCTGTGGAAATCCTTTAACTTCCATTACAATTTTCTTGCTCTCGTCATCCATTTGCATGGCAATACTCAGCAGATTTCTATGACCCTTGGGTATAATTTCTGCAAAAGCTCTATCAGAGCCATAAAATAAAACAATTTTTTTCATGCTTTTACTCCCGCTAGTACAATATCATATACTGCAAGGTCGTTTTCCTGGTTTGGTGCATCTTCGTTCATCCCTAATACACTTTCGGCGGTTACCTTCGGTGACTTCCCTTGAAAGTCAAATTCTTGATCTATACCTAATTCCGCCTGTTTACAAGTTCCAACTTCAACCCCATAATATGTAAGATTCATTTTGCTCAAATCAGCGAGACTATAGTTATTTTTGAATGCATTGATGTTAAATCTCAGAACAGATGAAGGCACACTTTCTGTTTTCAGCAACATAGCATAATAACCTCGTTCACCTAGTACAGCTTCATTTAATTTCTCTACATCAAAGTCAAACGGTAATTGCTCTTTTGGAACAATTGACAGATATGAGCTATACATTTTATACAGAGTCACTGAGTTTTTAGGAGCGTAAACCCCAGAGTCCCCGAATTTTTTGATTTTTTCGTCTGTATGCGCCTTTGCTATATAGTCTGTCAGCAGGGTATTCTTTATTGTCGTGTCTAATAATTTAGATACTTCACCACTGGTCTTAGCATCAATATTTCCAGATATACTTCCTTTTAAGAAGCTAATTATATTAAAACCACCCTTTGCTTGTGCCTCAATTTCCGCAAGTATTTGAGCAGCACGCTTTCTGTTTTCTTCTTTGCTCCAATCAAGTCTGCCTCCATTTGTAATGTCCAAATAATCCTGTGCCGCAGCTTCATCAAAATATACAATCTTCAGAAAACTTGGACTTTTTTCCTTCATGCTATCAACCTCCCTTAGTTGCTACTGTGTAATCGTTTTTTCTATGTGTTAAGAGAATAGGCAGGTTTTACTGATTACTCTACCCCTAAAGCCTTAAACACGGCATCCTCTGCGCTCTGATAAGGAATCAACTGAAATGCACTCATTAAATCTGGAGGAACTGTCGCAAAATCGACGAAAGATGTACTTGGTATCAGCACTCGTTTTGCACCGCTGTCCAGACACACCTGCAACGTACTTGCAAGCTCATCCACCTTTATCATCGTTCCGCTGATGCTGATCTCACCCAACACGACCAGAGAACTCTGCACCGGCTTTCCCAATGCGACAGAACACAAAGCAATTAACGTAGGCAGTGCCAGTTTACCGGTCATACCAATGCCCTGCAAATCCTGATAGTTGATAATATAGTCCTTCATCGTGGTACTGATGCTGCCACTAATACGGTTAGCATTTGCCTTCAGAAAATTAAATGCCGTGTTGGTAGATTCTTTCGCATCACGGTCAGTTCCAATGCCAGTTCTTTCAAACTTTCCGTTTCCAGGAAGCATCTGGGACTCCAGCCGGAACACACCGATCATACCGCTCTTACCTTGAGAAGCAGTATAGACCTGTCCAGGGTTGCACATTCCTTCCGGAATTAACTTTCCGCCGCCTTGTTCTGGTACAGACACATAATGTTCGGACATATCATCCATATCAATGTAGGAGAAGTTCACATCATAGAACTCCATACCGCCCAGCTTTTTCAGCTGCTCTTTTACACGGCGACGCATTTCCAGCGCCAGCTGAAGAACTTCTTCCAGCTGTTCTTTGGTAAACTCTCCATCCGGATAAACCAGTTTCAGATAACCGTCAACCATTCTTCTAACTGCAATGGTATCTCTCTGGTTCAGGTTTTTTCCAAGTCGGAAGTACCGGTCAATGGCATCACCATATTGTTCCTTCCGCAGCTCACGGATAAACTCAGCTAGATAATCGCTGATGAACCCATAGTCGTTCGTAAAATGCTCCGGTCTGAACTTCGGAATTTCCCATCCCGGCAGGTAGCAGTGCATACGGTCTAAAAATGCTGTATCCGTGCCCATTTCAGGCGGGAACGGGTCAAACAGGCTGGAAGTTTTCAGAAGGACATCTACGCTCTGGTTGATGTTTCCGACAAATACCATAGATGCGGAAGCCGCTTTTTCCTCTTTACCACGGGCAAAAGAACCAGATGCCATATAGTCTTTCATAATCTGGATTCCGTCTTTGTCCTTAAAACGAATTCCCGCTACCTCATCAAAGGCAACACAATCCCATAAACCAACCAGACCTACTGTTTTTCTTCCCATGTTGTAGAAAAGGTTCGCAACCGTCGTCTGACCACCGGAAACCAAAATACTGTTTGGAGAAATCTCCTTGTACAGATGAGATTTACCGGTACTGCGGGGACCGAGCTCACAAAGGTTGAAGTTATTCTCCACCAATGGAATCATACGGGTCAGAAGCAACCATTTTTCACGATAGGAAAGTGCATCCGGCTCCATACCAATAGAACGGAGCAGGATGTCAATCCATTCTTCTTTGGAAAAAGCCTTTCGTCCCTGTTTCAGGTCTGCAATATCAATATGCGGCATCTGAATCGGCGTCAGTTTACGGATTTGAATCGGATAACCGTTCTGCTTTTCTTCCTCCACATATTCATAATCCAGCTGCACAATGCACCAGATACCGCCGCATAACAGGCGGTCGTATTTTTCCGGATATTCATCTTCGATGGGCACATTAGTCAGCCCTAAATTCGAGAAGGAGGCGAAGAAGCAATTCCTTTTTATATCCAAATGGACGGTGATCATATCAATGACAGTATGACTACCTTTTTGACGTAGTTTGGAAAGGATTTTCTGTGCTTCATCTGGACGTACAAAGTTATCAGCGAGAATCCTTTTTACTGTCTGCACACCGGATTCAATCACTTCTTCGTCATCGGAGCTACAATACTGTCCCAGCAGAAATTCCAGGACATATACCGGGACATTAGCTCCTTCTTTGATTTTCTTGGTTAAGTCTTTACGGACAATCTTTCCGTCAAAATGCTGACGGAGTTTTTCTTTTATTTCATCACGAGTGCTTTCACACTCATTCATCTGTTCCATCCTTGGTTCCTCCTGCGATGCTTAACTGAAAAAGTCGAACTCGTCCACCGCAAAGGCAATGTCAATCTGAAATTCCTCACGCTGCGGAAGCTGGAGTCCCGGCTCGTCTGCAATCACCAGATAGTAGGTTCCGGTATTGCTGTACTTCAGCGGCTTCAGATTGAAAGTACAGCGGAATGTACGCTCTGTGCCGTTGTCGGTAGTTTTATCGGCAATGATCTTCTGCACATCACTGATCTGCTTGCCATTAGAATCTGTAAAATAAACCTGATAGGTTGCGGCTTCTCGGTTCGCACCCACTGCATCCTTCTGATAGAAGTTCAGGCTGAAAATCATATTGCTGATCTTCCGACTTGCAGACAGCAGGCTCACAGTAACCGGTTTTGTATCGTATTTCTGTTTGTTTCGCTTATATTCCATCGAATCATTTCTCAAATGGTGATAGTCAATGACCGGAACCACCATTTCCTGCAAACTGATACCACCATGGACAAAGTTCAAGCCACCGCCATTCATCTTGATGCGAATGTTTTCTCTCGGTGCAAAACCTTCAAACTCGGTTTCTCCATCCAGGAATTTTACCGGCATCAGATAATCCGGCGAAGCACCTTTCTGCATAATGGCGTATCGTCTGCCATATTCCACATCCATGCTGTTAAAGCTGGTTTTGTCCGCCTTGTTATCCTCAGTCAGAGGACTGTATGTGTATAGGAACCCGTGGTCTGCGGTAATCAGAATATTCGTGCCGCCAAACTCATTTACGATGATACGCACCATGTTTTTTAGTTCAGAAACTGCTTTCTCACAAGCCGTGAAAACAGCGGTATCAGAGGTATGACTTGCTTCATCAATGGTATCGTGGTAGATGTACACAACATCCATACCTTTCACCAAGGCGCTTCTCTCGGCACGTTTCATGCCGATGATGTTCTTGTACTGCAACACCACACTTGCAGGATTAGCCGCTTTCAGCACCTTGTCACGGTTGGTACTTGCGGTAGACTGCCCATCAGCCAAAACGGTCAGAACATCGTTCTTCACCTCGATAGACAGCTTCGTGTGCGGAAGTAGCGCAGCCATACCAAACTTAGTGATCGACGGGAAAATGCTCTGCATATTCGCCAGCTTCACCTGGCTCTGGTTCTCTCGCTCAAGTTCTTCCGCAAGGGTAGCCGCCACCTCATAGCGCATGGCATCCGAGATAATGACAAATATTCTGGAATCTGCATTTTTGATGCGGGAACGATAGAAGTCCTTCTGCTGGGGAATTTCCAGTATCTTTCCGTACTGTGCCAGTTCATCGGCGCACACATCCGACCAGTTACTTCCCAGTTCACCCAGGAACCAGTGAGAATACAGCCCTTCTACCTTATCCACAACGTGCTTGAACAGGTCATCCAGCAGAATATTGGAGGTTTCCAGGCTTCTCTGAAAGCAGAGCTGGAACTGTCGGTAATAGCGATCCATCCTGTAGTAATCATTGGTGTAGTTCTTCCAGATCTCACGAGCTTGTGCCGTGTGGAAACCGGCAGAATGTTCTTTGAAGAACTCCTGCATATTCGCCACCTGCAAAATGCCCTCATAGAAGTTGGCAAACTCCGCATACCAGACACAAGTGCGCCGTTTTTCCACTATTTTCGTAATGACATCCGCATCAATGATTTGATTGCTGATTTCCGTCATCAGCTTTGTCAGAATGATTTCGTTGACACATGGGAAGCACTCGGTATCCACCAAATCTTCCAGTGCCAGCTGGCTAAACCGTTTCGGCAAGTGGGCTTCTTCCTCCACATAACGGGCGATTTCATAAAGCTGATGATTATCCTCACTCCGCAGCCAGTCAGACACAAAGTCATAGCAATATGCCTGATGGGGAAGGGACAGGAATCTTTCTAAGCCAGCCAGATGTTCTGGGAACATAGTGCGAGTAGATGCAGTCAGCAGTAAATGAATTGCCAGCTGCCCGATGTCTCCTTCTTCCTCGCAGTAGCCGGTTCCTTGGCGCACCATCGCCCAGAAAGCATCCTGCGCCCCATAGTTTACAAAATCCTGATAGACCGGGTTGTTCTGCTTATCCAGACCGGCACGAAACACGCACTGCATGATCTGATTCGGCTGGGGTTCTTTGATACCGCAGATTGCTGCCATGACAGCGATGTGCAGCTGTGCCGGTTTCTCCGGAGTTTTACTCTGAGCTGCTACCTTTGCCCGGCGCTCCTTGGCATTAAAGAATTTTCGATAGTGTTTGACCTCTTTCCGCATCGCAAAACTTGACACCAAGCCCATCTCATCCATCCACATAGAAATCAGATCAGCACGGAATTCTTCACTGTACAGTTTCACGTCAATCAGCCAGTCATCATCCGGCTTATCAAAAGAGAGAGGATTGTAAACCAAATAATTGTTTGTCTGGTCATCGCTCCCCAGCAACTTTTTCACCATAAAGGTGTTGCTGCCGTTCAAAGCAACCAGTTTGGCATTGTCCAGCTTAATTTCATCCAGCTTATCCTCGAACTCTCTGTCCTCATCATGCCAGAAAATAATACGGCGATGATAATATTCCGGCAAAGGTGCAGCAAATCTGCGATTTAGGTCTTGTATTACTTTTTCTATATCCACGCTGCAACCTCCTTCTTTAGTTTGGCATTTCTGGAAGTTTTTCGATTAGGCTACTACCAGTTAAGCCCATAAACTGCTCATATAAGTGCCAAGATTTTATCTCGTTTGCTTTAGACCAACCACCGATAAAGTAATCCTCGGTGGAATGAATACGAATATACTGTCTCTGCGTCAAAGCGTCAGTATATTCAGCTTCTATTGCTTGTAATTCTCCCCACACAAATGCCTCGAATTGTTGCTGCTCCGCCTTATCTTGGAATGTAAGAAAAGCCACCCCTGGGCGTACATCCCACTTTTCGTTATACCAATTATTTCTAACGCAAGCAAAGCAGTTAAACAACTTTCCTGCAATACTATCCATATTAAAATACAGATAAGTCAAAGATGGTTCTTGAGAAGTGAGATTGTTTCTATATACTGTATTGCTCTTTGGAAAAGGGATAAGGTGTCTCCCCCCATCCAAGTAGAGGACATGATCTTGGTAGAGAACTGTTGAGTGATATGTTATAACCACATCACTTACAGAATACCCTTTATCAGCTTGATGATCTGCAATATTCCTCATAATGCTGTTACTTGAAAATTGCTCTTGATCTTCAATGTCTATGATGCGGATTTGAAATTCCGGGAAATATTTGTGATATTTGAAGTCGCCCCAGTTCAAATCGCCAATCCAATCATCTGGAGAATCTAAGAGCCGAAGCAGTTTCTCAACAGCTGACAAGTCAATTCCAAAACGCTTTCTCCACAGATATTCAATCTTATCCAAATCGGCAATAGAATCAATCGCTGTGTTGGTATCTCCAATCCTGGTGTATATGTATCCCGCTCTAATTTCCTTATCTTTATCTCTAAAATTCTCTACTATGAAAAAAGGTGTTTTGACAGAATCCTTGACAATCACTACATCTATTTGTTGGCACACACCATTCTCATCTGGAATCTCAAGGGTTTGTAAATAAACCGAGGGGCGAACCCCACCGACAAACTTTTTGTTCCGCAAGAAATCAATAAGATGCTGTTGATCCTTTCTGTTGGCTTCTTGTACTCCTTTTATCTTAACACCATCGGGGCTTTTACTATCACTTACACCAAAAATGATATAGGCATCTCTACCAACTTGATTGTTAGCCATACAAATGATGTCGTGAAGAAGGCTGGCTTTATTATTATGCCACAGTTCTTTGAAATCCCAGTACTCTCCTTCTGTTCCAAGAGCAATAAGCCGCTGAATTTCTTCAAATAATTCCATTCCATAATCTCCTTACTTAATTTTCGCCAGTACATCCTGGAATTTTGCATAGTTGACCTTGACGCCATCATCCAGATCAATGGCAATCATTTGGTCTGCTAGATGATGAATCTTTTCTTCATAGCTTCTCAGCTCGGCATCCTGATCTTTCAGTTTCGTCAAGACTTTGTTCAGCTTCACACGTTCGCTGGTGGACGCATTGGCAATGCGGTTTTCCATATCGGCAATGGCGGTGCGGTAACGGCTCTGCTGCTCATGCACATAATCGGTGCGGATGCGGGCAATGGTATCCGGCTGATAGCGGTGCATATAGATGAGCGCCTTGAAGCCGTTCTTTTTGCCGCTGTCAAACAGCCAGTAAATCGGGCGTTTCTGGTAAGTCTTACAATGGTCGGCGTAGAAGTCGTTAAGGAAGTAATTGCGGATGACCTCTCTCGGTTGTCCCTTTCCTCCCAGCGCATCAGCAATAAACTTCAGGTTCTCTTCCAGTGTATCTTTGCCGTAAACTGCCGCAATGAACTTCACAAAGCGACTGACAATATCATCGTCAAAGTATTCATCGTCGCAAATCGGGATGATGTTGTCCTTGTCCGCAGGGTAGGTGGTATACTTACCAGCATCCCATTCGCCCCCAGCGTAGGCAAGCCCCTCCACATCCAGAGAGTATCTGCCGAACATACAGCCCACCGCATAAGAAATCAGAGATCGAATTTCTCTTTGTAACTCAGCTTGAGAGACAGAGCTTAAAGCATCACTAAATACTTCTCCATGAATAGGAACATTATATGTATCGTGGAAAAGTTCGTTAAGTTTCTTTTCATTTGATGTCAGCTTTCTTAGTCTCTCACTGCATTCATCTTCCCAAGCAGCAAACTTATCTTTTATTAGTGTCGCCATTTCCATTCCTCCTTATCGCAGAGGCTAAATAATTTTTCAGTTCATCACTTGCCTCGGTAGTACATTGAACTGTTTTAAGTCCGTGTTCTAATAACTCCGATAAAGACAACCCCCTACCACTTAGCTCACATAATAGTTTTAGCTTCATATAGGGTTTATTCTTGGAGCGTTTTGTTGCCGTTTGGCTCCGATAATAATCCGAATCGACAGATTCTGCTGCAATATCCGTTTCGATTATCTCGCATAGATATTTTATACAGCTCAAAGGGCGTCCTACATATACATACGCCTGATCCCCAGGTTGGCAGGACTTTGTTTGTCTCCATGTAATCACATCATTACCGTTAAAATAGGAGGCAACATCAAACCTATCTGGTGTGCAAGTTAAAATCAACGTTCTCATATTGACTCCTTATATCAATGGGTGTTTCGTAAATTCAGAAGACGTTTCAAAGCTGTCCCAATCCTCTTTTACAATGGCGATATTTTCACTAACCAGCTGTTCGACTTCTTCTTTATGTTCAAGTTTCACTGGAACTTGAGGAATATGACCGGTGCTATAGTGTAACCCCTGGCATATTAAGTTCATAAACTCCTGTGTAATGCTTGAGTTCAGCAACCCCAAAAAGTACAGCAAATTGTCATTATTTCTCAGGAAAAACATCGGTCCGCTTGCATCGAAGGCGCAAGTGTTATCCACATATCGACAGCAAAACTTCGCCGTAGATACATCATTCCATGTTAGTCCTTCCTTGAAAAAATATTGGATATTTTGGGGTCTGGACTTCAATTTTCCCTTGTCATCTACAAAATGACAGATCTCAAATCCATCATTTTCCCAATTCACAACGTAAAGGATATTTCCATACCATCTTCTGAAACCGCCACCCTTATTGTACATATACCATTTTGTGCCTATTTTTTGTGGATCAATTTCATACCAAAAGCGCAAAAATCGATCATTGTCAGACGTTATAAGACCCTGCTTGGCATCTCCAAAATCACCTGCTTTTTTATCATTTACAAGATGATCTATAAGCACACGGTCAAGCCAATACGCAAACAAATGGTTTGGAATTGACTTAATTGTTTCAGCTTGCATAAAATATTCGATGTTTCTCTGCTTCAAAAACAAGCTTTCTTTCTCAGCTTCTGAAGTTCCTTCGATTAGGCGCTCAAATCGTGAGAAATACCTGTCATTGACTCTATGGCGAAACACAAATGATGTCGTCTGCACCACTTCACCGCTAATCTCATCAAACGCACGTGCTCCTAAATGAGCCATATTCACAAGGTTTGCACATTGCATTAAATCTTGGCGCATCTTTTCGTAGCTCGACAGGAACATCCAGCCATGCTGCGTAATCATTGCAATAAATCCATTTTTTCCTGTCATTACATAGCATCTATATATAAAAGCAGCAAATAAATCTGTTTTCCCATTCTGGAAATTTTCTTTAATATACTCCGCCAGGCGTGCTGACATATTGCTACTACCCATATACGGAGGATTGGTTACAACAACATCATACTTCCGATCCAGGGCTTCCGCCACCTGCACCAACGGCAGAAGACTGTTCAGCACGCTCTCTTTACTCATGCTGATGTCATCCCGCACCTCATCAAAACGGGCATAAAGAGCAGCAAAATCCACCGGAGTAATGTTCAGGATAGAACCGTACTCCTTGGCATCGTGCATTTCCTTGATAATGCTGTCCATCGCCGCTTTCAACTTGGCATCGCCATTACAGAAATAATCCAGAGCATAGCGGTCAACACCGTTGCTTTCCTGAATGGCATAGACATTGGGCTGAATCTTGCGACTGAAAAAGCGGCGGTCGTACTGGCGGGCTTTCATCATCACCGAAAAGTAGGCAAGCTGCGCCGCACGGTCGTCAATGTCCAAACCGTAGAGATTATTCTTCACGATACTTTCCGCCGCTTCACGGGTTGTGTAGCCGTAGCTCTCGTAGATCTGCACCAGCACATCAAACAGGTAGGCGAGAATATGACCGGAACCGCAACAAGGGTCAATACACTTGATCTGCTCTGGGGTCATAGCGGCGTATTCTTTGCGGATTTCTGCCAGCTGTGCCTGCACTTCCGGCTCCTGCTCTGCTTCTTCCAGGTAATACTTCCACCCGGATTTCAGCTCGTCATTCGGGTGTCCCTCCACCCAAAGGCGACCAAGGGAGTTCTCCACCATGTAACGGACGATCCAGTCCGGAGTAAATAGCTGGGTTGCTGCCGGAATGTTCTCCTTGGTGATTTTCACGTTTTTCTTGAGAGCGGCAAACACCTCGTCCTTTTTCTCAGCGTTATAATACTGATACAGCCAGCCGATAATCTGCACCGCATCCTGCCAATCTTCCTCCGGAATAGTGGAAATCATCTGCTCGATGACACTGCCATCACGAAGCAGGTTGTCCGGAAGAAGCAGCTCGGTGTAGTCGGAAATACGCTGGAACATTCCCGGCAGAATGCTATTCAGGGCGTTGCACTGGGTAATCAGCAGGTATTTGTAGAGTTCTTCTGTCTGGTTAGTGTTCTTGAACTCATAGACTTTTTCCATGTTCAAGCCATCCAAATCCAGGTGCAAGGCTTCGTCAATGATCTGCGGTCTGAAGTTGTTTTCCTCGTCCGTGAACACACGCACACGGGTAGGGAGATAGCCGTTGACCTCCATAAACCGTAGGGCAATCAAGCGATTGAACCAGGTGTAAGCAACTTCCTCCATCACTTCCTCATAGCCCTTGGCATTGATCTGAGAAATCAATGCCCTGCGCTGATTTTTCTGTGTATCAGTCAGGACTTTTCCATTGATGCTGTCAGCTGCAGCATCAACGATATTGCCCTTTTCAATTCCATATTGCATCGCCTTCTGGGATACACGCTCAATCAGTTCCCGACGTGCCCAGACAGCGAATTTTTTAATTGCATTCTTGTCCATAACAATCTCCTTATTTCAGCGTGATTCCATCGCAATCCTTCATCATCGCAGTCAGATAGCTTCTCATACGCTCCACATAAGCGTCAATATCTTCCTGGCTCTCCAAGGTCTTTGCAGGGAACGCCATCTGACGGTACACATTCTTAATCACTTTCTTCGGCGCAGGCTTTGCGGGAGTATCCGACTGTTTTTTCTCCACCGGCTTCGGCGGCTGCTTTGCAGTCTCGATGCGGTCACAGATGTCGTCCTTGTAAGACCAAATCTGCGGAACCAGACCGTCCAGCAGCGCAAGACTCTGAAGCTCACTGAGTTTCTTTTTCTGCTGGTCGAAGTATGTATCGGCTTTTCTTACCAGTTCAGCGCAGTCTACATTGCCATCGGAAAGGGTATGAACCTCTGCCATACACTGGCGGACGATTTCCAGCAACTCGGCACGTTTGGAATCCAGCAATCTGCCATGTCCTTCCCGGACTTTCTCCATCAGCCCATTGAGTTCCGGGATTCTGCGGTAGATATTTTTCGGGTCATTCTCGACCACAGTAATCAAACGAATCTGATTCAGAGCGTCGTTGGCTTCTGTTTCCTTGCTGAGATAATGTAGATCGTTTCTCAGGTCGTCCTCCATCTTAACGGCGGCATCAAATACCTGCACCTGATTTTTGAAGAACCCTTCAACACGCTGCATTTTCTCTTTATTATCAAAGAGGTTATCTTCCTCTTTCAGAATCGCATCAATCAGGGCAATATTATCTTTCCGCTGGGAGAGAACTTTCTCCATCTGCTCAATGGAAGCAGCTACAAGGCTCTGATCCGGATATTTATGACCCTCATATCTGCCTTTCAGTTCGGTATAATGCTCCTTCAGTTCACTGAACTTCTGAACCACAAATGCTACCAGACCGTCCTCATCGTCCGGCACATCCATGACATCGAAGTATTCACGCAGCAGCTCCTTGACAGCCCGCATCTTTGTGGCGGTAATCATCTGGCGCTTGCTAATGCTGGTCTTGCCAATCTCGCTTTTTTTGCGGAGCATATCCGGCAGCTTCGGGTTATCCGGCTGAATAGTAGAACCTGCATATTTGATGGTAACTTTCTGGTCATAAATCAGACGAGCGACCACGGCGGCAATGTCAATTTCTTTCCAGCCGTAAGGAATCGCACTGTAACGGCTCTGAATATCTGCCATAGAGGTCGGCAGATTTTTCATTGCCTGCATTTCCAGATATTCTTCGATCTTGGCAGCTGCACCTCGGTTCGGCTCCATACCGGGCATGATATTTTCAGCACCGGTCAGAATTTCAATAACATCCGCATCGGTATCAACATTTTTCTCAATCAGGGAAAGATCACTGTACACATGGGATACCAGATATTCCAGAGCCTGCTCAATCTTACCCTTGGCATTTCCGCCTTTGAGTTCGATATGTTCACCGTCCACATAGAACTGTGCGGATTCAATGGCTTTTACCAAATCTTCCATCGCAGTCTGCTCATACTTGGTAGCTTCTTCCTGCTGGTCACGGATAATATCCTGAACAGATTTCGGAAGCTGGTTGACATTACGCTGTTTGACATACTTACGAATCTTCATGGCACTTTCCAAAGATTCATAATAAGGGGTATCCGACAGCACAACGATGGCTTCCTTGCCCTTAGAATCCGTCATTAGTCGCAGCTCGGATTTTTCCGGATTGTCAGTTGCAACCGTCAGGAAGCGCAGGCGCATCCCACCAGTGATATTGCCCACGGTAATACCATCTACCATCTGATCGAAGGAAAAGTCGTATTTGCCGTAGCGATATTTCTTGGTGGTAAAAATATCTCCGAAAATCATCTGCCCGATACGGTCAACGATAGAAGCGGTATCAACCGGAGTGTTTTTGATTTCTCTCTGAATATCCTGTTCTTCATCGGTCAGGAAGTTATAAACTTCTCCTGTTCTTCCGATGTAGTTCTGGCTCATCAGCCGGTTCAGACATTCACGGACAGTCTCACGCATGGTGATTTTGTCCATGCGAATATCATCCGCCATCAAAATTACAATATTGTCCAGATTGGCAGGAATGTCGTCAATGTAACGAATCAGGTACAGCAGTTTCAGCACATCCACATCCTGTGCTTCGATGCCATCACCATTATCAGCAGCCTTTTGGCAGCGTTCAATTACACGACGGATGGAGCTATCCAGGAAAGTATGTACGGTATCATAAAAACGGAAGAACGGAACGAGGGCATACTCGTCCTTGTCCTGAATTTTCTGGGTTGCTTCCTGGAAGCCGGAAAGCATGGAACGTTCACCGCCGGACAGATGCTTGCCGGAATTACCATGCTTGCGGATTTCTGCAAAAACCTTCTGCATGATGATGAACTGATAAGGCACAAATGGGAAATTCACGGCAAACTCTCTGGAACCAGAATAACCTTTAATATCCAAAATGGAGTCTGTGAAACTGAACAGATTACGGAGAACGGAGTCGTTCTTTTCATAAACTGCTTCCAGTTTGGACTCGGCTTCATTGTTCTTTTTCAAAATACGCTTCTGAATGACTTCATCCACAGAGGAGGAAGAAAGGCTCAAACGGGTTTTGAATCGAGCCTGAATTCTGGAGAACTCGTCAGCACGGACTTTAATAATTTCATCAATAGCTTCCTGTCCGGTGCAGACAACCCACACCTTACCACCGCACTCACTGCCGATTTTCTCAACGAGGGACTGGAGATTCAAAAGCATATCGGTATCCGTTCCGACATACTGACCCACTTCGTCCACCATAAACAGCAAACGGAAGTTGTTCGGTTTAGTATTTAGGTAATCCTTAATATCCTCTACAAGCTGAGCAATGGAAAACTCTGTGGCAGATTTATCATTGAACCAAGCCTTGGCATCTTCCTCGCTCATATCCAGGACTTCCACCAGAGTAGGAATGATATATTTTCCATTAAAGGCAAATGCTTTGCGGGAGTCCACCCAGGGCATCCCTTTCTTTTCTTCAAAGACACGGCGGAACTCAGTGGTCTTTCCCTGTTGGTCGATATACTGTTCCAGTTTGGCAACCTTCAGGTTCTCACCAAAGAAGCCCAGATGGTTATAGAAGGTTTTAGCAAACACACGCAGAACAGCAGTTTTGTCTTTATTGATGGAACCCTCAATATCAATATTAAACAGAATCGTCTCTGTCTGCACCTTCGTGGAACGGTCAATCAGCATATAGGTTGCAGGGTCATCTTCAAACTTCCTGCGGAATCTCTCAACACTATGAATCCCTTTGACCTCTTTATTCTCCAGTAGATAGGACAGCATTTTCAAGAAGTGGGATTTACCGCTTCCAAAGAATCCGGAAATCCACACGCCGGTATCAGCGGTCGGCTCATCCAGAGCATCACTATAATAATTAAAAAAGGTAATGAAGTGCTTCTTCAATTCCTTTGTAATAACATACTCATTTAATTCCTGCTCGATCACATCGTCCGCAGCCTGATCGACTTTGATAACGCCGTTGATTTTACGGTTGATGTCATCGGCAAACATATCACGAATAATCACAATCGTACCCCCTTATACAACATTGAACGCCCTGTAATAATCATTAGGCTGCAATCGGTTAAATAATTTCACATGACGTCCGTCAAACTCACCCGGATACATTACCAGAATCGGAACATCCGAAAAATGAGGTTGCAGTGCTTCCAATAGTGAATGGATTCTCATAAATGGGAAAACTTCACCCACACCGGTAAGCATCAGTACATCCCCACACTCATGCGGTTCAAACTGGATTTTTTCTATAAACTCACCTTCGCCAATAGCGGAGTGGAGCTGTTCCAAAAGGAAGATACTTCCGTCCTCCGCTTCCATATCCGGAATCGCATCCGTGATACCAATATCCTCGCAGATGGAAAGAAAAGTCTGATATAGATCACAGATTCTCAGACGGCAGGACAGAGAATGGTCGGTTTCCAGTTGCTGAGTAAAGTGGCGGACTGCCATTTCATCTTCTGGATCGTAACAAAAAATACGAATATTCACTTCGTTGCTGAGTCCTTTACCTTCCAAAAATTCAGGTTCTTGTATCAGTTCTCTGACTTTATCTAAACGTTCTTCAATATTACTCATACATCTGTATCCTCCTTATGAGAAGCAGTTGAAAGCGGGTAACACCATCAGGTCGCCATGACTTCTGATTGCATTTTCCAAAATTGGATGCAGGTACACTGGATTCAAATGGTCTGCACGAATATCATCCAGATACTCATTTTCTACGAGAACTTTCGCAAGCACCTGCTTCAGTTTCGTGATCGTACCTTCACTCCAAGTAGCCACCGCATCATCCTGTTCCTGCAATCTCATAAAGTAGGTATTCAAATCAATCCTACCAAAAGAGCTGTCCTTTAATCGGTACTTCTCGCCAATGACCGTCAGCATAAACTCCCACATCAAACGACTCTGTTTCATCATGGCATACAGACAAATCTGTTTGGCTACATCAGTCGGCTGCTGCGCAATCGCTCTAACCAAATCATTATCATCCATAGCAGCCAGTCGCTTTAAGCAAGCCTTTGCCATCCGAGCGACTGACTTTTCCGTCGGATACTGAAAAAGATTGTCGCTCGTAATCTGTGTAACGACATCGTTATTACTCATACCGCTGCTTAATAATTTTGCCGTTGTTCGCATCTCATAAAACAAAAATGGTTCCCTTGTTAAAGATGCAATATATGGATATGTATTGTCCATCAAAAGCCCCCCTTATGATCTTTCTCTTGTTTCAGGAAGGACTTCCATAATATCTTCGATGCCGCAATTTAATTTTCTGCAAATGCGCACGATGACTTCCATAGAAACAAGTTCATTCCTTGAAAGTTTTGCGAGGGTATTTGGACTGATACCAACATCTTTTGCAAACTCCATTTTTTTCATTTCTTTGTCTATCAACAGCTTGAAAAGCTTATTATAGGTTACGTCCATACTTGACCTCCATCTTCAAAACTATTGCTTAAAAAGTTCTATTCTAAATTATAGCACAATTACATTCAAAAAGGGATAATAAATTTTGCATTTGCAGAGTTTTTTTCTTTTTCTTATAAATCAGTTTTTTGTTCAGGTAACTATTTCCCCAAACATGAAAGTCTGTAAAGGATGCGTAGGATTCACAAATTGGCAAGCAGTGTAAACCTGTACAGGTTCACTCATTTTCTCGAATTTTCCTCTGGGTCATTCTTCGCAAATCTGCTTGTTGGGGAAACATCCCCAATCCCCTTTGAACGACATCTCCGATGTCGGCTGCACAGTCATTCTGACCGTTTTGTTTTACTTAAAACAGAAAACCTGAGTAGCCATAAAACTACTCAGGTTAATTTTTTATATCCATATTCATTTATCCAATGCCCAATTTCTGATAAGCATTGATTATTCTGTGATCCAGTTTATAAAAGTGGAGATTTTCTCTAAATCTTCATCACTGAGCATCCGCAGCTGTTCGCAGAGCTTATGATAGGGAGTGTCATTATTCTCCAATGGTGCAAAAAACTCTGAAGGTGTCATATCAAAATACGACATGATATTGAAAAGTTCTCTAAGTGAGGGTAAAGCCGCACCACTGGTTACTCCACGAATATAAGAACCGCTTTTTCCTAAATCCAAACTCATCCGGTGTTCAGAAACATCTTTTGCAATACGCAATTCCGTAATGCGAGTTCGAATAAAATCTTCGTATGGCATATCGACCACTGCATCTCCTCCCTTCCATAATTATTTTATTACGAATCAGGAGATGGCATTGGTAATGCTAAAGTCAATTTTCGCTTTCTTCCCCTTTTGATTGGTAGTATAATTATGAATATAGAAAATTATTGGTGATTACATTACTAATCTTTCCTGCGGAGGAGATTTTATGAATATACTTTCGGTCAGCTTTTTCGGACACAGGCAAATCGACAATCCACTTCAAATAGAATCACAGTTAGAGGAAATTATTAGCTCTTTGTTAAAACGAGAAGAATATATTGAATTTCTGGTCGGACGTGACGGTGAATTCGACCAGCTCGTATCCTCAACCATACGCAGATGCAAAAGAAGAATTCGGGACGATAATAGTGCTTTGATCTGGGTCATGCCGTATCCGACCGCCGAATTTCGTGATAATGAAGATTCATTTCGTGACTATTATGACGAGATTGAGATTTGCGAACAGGCGGCAACGACACACTACAAATCTGCTTTTCAAATCCGAAACCGGGTAATGGTAGACCGCTCTGACTTAGTGATTTTGTATGTAGAGCATCCTTCCGGCGGAGCATATCAGACCTTTCGGTATGTCCAAAAATCAGGGAAAAAATTTATCAATCTGGCTGCTGAAGAATAGCCAGTCAGTAAGAGGCAGGAGGAACCATGGGGAAAAAACGAAATTTATTTATTCCAGTTATTGTAGTGATTTTATTGATTGCAGTTGCATTTTGGTTGGTAAAATTAAAGCCAACGGATACCGCATCATCTGATGTTGATGAAATGGTACAGCGGGTAGAAAACGCTTTAGGTGATGACTTCAAGAAACAATCCAAAACAGAAGTGGCGGCAACTTTGGTGTATGGCAACGGAGAAGAAGATGCAAATATCAATTACCATATCCTCAAAACCACCTATTACGAGGCTGACCCCAACGAGATAACCGGTCTGAATATAGATGCCCTCAACGTTCTTTTTAACCCTGAATCCGCCAACAGCTGTGAACAAATGAAAATTCAGGACTGGGATGCCGCACTTTATAAAACAAAGAGCCGTGGCTATTTATGCTGGACGGATTCTCCGGAAGTCAGCTATGTTCTGGAATATAATCCGCAAACAATCGCTGATGAAGAAATCATTAAAATGGCTGAAAGTGCAGAACCATACGAAAAATAAAAAAAGAAAGCCATAGGCTAACCCAGAAACAGGGCTGCCTATGGCTGTTTCTATTCTACTGTCGATTTTCTTCTTCTCGCTGCTTTTCTTTTTCTTCTCGTTTCTTCCTGTCAATGCCCAGAATATGCTCCACAGTCTGTTTTGCAGTCAAATATTCTTGCATATCTTTTCGGACTTGTCGATACTCAGCATAGGCTTTTTTCTTCTCTGCTGACAACCGATAGAACTCCTCGTTTAAGGTTTTTCTGGACGGAACTTTCTTATCCGGTAGCTGGTCAAATGCCTGCTTTGCAGCTTTGTGAATCTGAATTTCTTCTCGGTGTTCTTCAAAGAATTTTCTGCTGTATCCAGATTTTCGATAAGCTTCATATACCGGACGGGTTCTGGAATAGTTGTTGATGTGTGTCTGTAATGCTCCAATCTCAACCATTCTTTTTTCATTGGCTTTAATAGTATCGGATAGCTCCGCAAATCGGTGGCTGAGCTGCTCTGTCAAAGCAGTCAATTCTTCATAATTGCCGATACCTTTTTCTTTCAAAAGGCAAACTGTCCTGGCAGCTTCTTTGCGGTTATATTTCTTTGCCCACCGCTCATAGCCCGCTGATTTACCTTCTGCCATCTTCGCCTGAATATCTATCAGCAAATTAAACTCTCTTTGAGCATGAACCTGCTTGCTTACTCTGGATGCTTTCTGAACAGACTTACCGGACAGAATTGCAATTATATCCTCCTGACTGTATCCCTCTCCAAGAGAGCGCAGACGAATAAATCGCTTCTCCTCACTATGCCGGAAAGCCGGTTGCTTTCCATCCTTAAATTCATACCCAAGCTCTGAAAGCTGAAGAACAAAATCCGAAAAATCTTTTGGTTTCTTTGTTAATATCTGGTCGATTGCCGCACACAACTCATCACGCTTGGTACGCTTTTTGGGAAAGGTCGTTCTCTTGACCCGTTCCCGGTATGGCTTTGGCTCTATGACTGATAAGCCATGCTCAATACAAA
This sequence comes from Gemmiger sp. An87, assembly GCF_002159185.1. Classification (GTDB taxonomy): domain Bacteria; phylum Bacillota; class Clostridia; order Oscillospirales; family Ruminococcaceae; genus Allofournierella. The sequence goes on along the minus strand of NZ_NFHD01000011.1, from coordinate 29,554 downwards.
CCATATCGCTTAATCGCTGAACCGCAAGCCCGGAAAGAAAAAAGTTCTTGAATTTACGGGTACAGTCCAGAGAGGTCGAGTTATAAATGATATGGTTATGGATATGGGAACGATCAATATGTGTTGCCACGATAAAGGCGTGTTTTCCTTTTGTCCAGCGCATCGCTGTTTCATATCCGACTTGGTTGGCTTCTTCCGGAGTAATCTCTCCTGGCTTAAATGACTGGCGTATCTGATAGGCAATGATGTCATTTTTCTGCTGTCTGCCTGTGATATGCTGATACTGTCTTTTGGTCAGAAGAAATTCTTCATCGGCTGTTTTAGGATCGCATTCATAAGAACTTATATATTTTCCATCTTCTGTTTTCGCAGCATTTTGGGAATAATCTGTACGATCTGCCAGACACTGTGCTACCGTTTTTCCCTTGTTAATATGAAGGGCAATCAGTCTTGTTGCCGCCATTTTTTCACCGTCCTCTCAAAAAAATAAGACTGCCCGCAGGCAGCCTTACAACATATTTTCTTATGAAAAAATAAAATCACGAAGATTTTCCTTTATGTTTTCTCCAATCTCCTGAAATACAACAAAGAGAAACAATGCTGCATAGACCGCCAAGCCGATTCCCACAAGAAGGGCGAGCTGCAACCACAGAGATTGAAAGACACAATAAATACTGCAACCGATGATGTACAGAATCAGTGCGCCTATAAAAAAGGACGATAGCTCAAAGGCGATTTTCGCCAACAAGCAAACAATACCTAAACCCAGTAATACCGGCAATGCAATCAGCTTTAAGATAATCTTCACGAAAAAAACAAGGATTCTCACGGTCACACACCCCTTTCTGTTTTTATTGTACCGCCTTACAGCTGATAACACAACGATGTCAATATGTATGGCTGCGGCAATTTTGTTGCCACAGCCCATTTTTATGATTACTGAATACTGGACAGGCGCACCAGCACCTCCTTCATATCTGTCCAGATTTCCTCCAATCGTTCCTGCAAATCCTTGATGTCTGACTCATAAATATTGCCGGTTTCATTAGCTCTTTTGGCATACTGATTCAGGTTGTTGCTGCATCTTCTCAGAAGGGAAACCAGCTCTTTCACATCCTGTAAATCCAGGTTGATGCAGTATCCATCCAGAGCCATCTTCCTGAGATATGCCCCCATGCTCCGGATACCTAGCTCATCCATTTTTTCATGGATTCGCTGTACTTCCTCTTTCGATGCCAGGAAGTGAACATCCTGGTCACGTCTGCCCATTACAGCACCTCCTCACGCCCACCAGATGCCCGATATGGAGGAATATGCTCTGACTTAGCTTTCAGATCTGCCAGCACAGAAGGTTTATCTGCCTGTTCTGCTTCCTCATGCTCCGGCATGGAGTCCTCCATATTAAGAGCTGCATCCAGTTCTGCCAGACGAGCACTTTTTTCAGCAAGCTCCGCTTCCTGTGGGAAGGGTTTTCCCAGTTCCGCTCTGGTCGCTTCCTGCTGATTTTGAAGATTGGTGAGCTGTTCATGGGATTTCTCCAGCTTCTCAGGGATGCTGGAGAGGGCATTATCCAGTCGGATGATATTTCCCCTGGCATCGGTTCCAAGCGATACACGATGGCTCACAGCGCCTTTCAGGGTAATATCAAAGTCATGCCGGAAACTGTCAAAGGAAAGTTCCATCTGAAAGCCACGATAACTGCCAAGCGGGATTGGCTCGGTTCCTTTCATCTCCTTGCAGGCGGCAAGAATCATTTCACCGGCATCCTCTTTTTCTATATAGTGCTTGCCCAGAATTTCCATACCGCAGAACCCTTCCGCAATCTGCGGATGAGCTGTGACCGTTTGGATGTCTGCTTCAAAGCCACGAATATAGCCTGTCTGCTTTTCAATCTCCGCCGGAAAGTATTTCAGGAGTTTATCTTCCATGCGGTACTGCTGGCTCTGGTGGTCGGCTTTTAGAACCTTAAGCCTTGCCACATCAATGTCCAAGTCCATTTTCTCTTTAATCAGCGGATTTCCGGCACACAGAGCCTTGATTTCGGCATAGGACAGAGCTTGCTCGTCCACATCGTCACAGGAACGGACAGGTGATTTCGAGGTCATGATTTGCGAGATGAATTTTTGTTTGTTTTCCAGTGTCTGATAAAGATATGCATCAAAAGTTCCCTCTGTTACATACTGATAGATCTGCACCTCCTTGTTTTGATTGCCCTGACGGATAATTCGACCATTTCGCTGAGTCATATCAGAGGGACGCCAGCCCACATCCAAGTGATGAAGCGCCACCAGGCGATCCTGGCAGTTTGTTCCGGCTCCCATTTTCTGTGTACTGCCCATCAGCACACGAACCTGACCAGTACGCACCTTTGCGAACAGTTCTTTTTTCTTTGCTTCAGAATCTGCATCGTGAATAAATGCAATTTCTTTCTCTGGCACACCGGCTGCTATCAGCTTTGCCTTGATGTCATCATAGACATTAAACGTGCCATTGTTTTTCGGGGTAGAGAGGTCACAGAACAGGAGCTGGGTCAGTCTGTCAGCCTTTCCTTCTTCCCAAATCCGCAGCACATTTTGCACACAGGCATTGAGCTTGCTTTCTGGATCATCCGGCAAGAGTGGATTGATTAAACGCTGATCTAACCCCAACTTTCTTCCATCGCCGGTAATCAGAAGCATATTATCTTCTGATTGGTCAACTATACCGGAATGAACCGCCGCTGCACGTTCCGAAAGTTCTGCCACCATGTCTTTCTGATAATCAGAAGGCTGTACAACAACCGTTTCAAATTTTGCATCCGGTACAGGGAGATGAAGCTGGTCGGAGGTTTTAATATCCGCAACTTCCTTAAACATATTCATGAGTTCCGGAAGGTTAAAAAACTTTGCAAATCTGGTTCTGGCACGATAGCCGGTTCCTTCCGGAGCCAACTCAATAGCGGTAGTTGTTTCACCAAAGGTAGATGCCCAGCAGTCAAAATGGGTCAAATTCTTCTTTTGAAGTGTCCCGTACTGAAGGTATCGCATAACCGTATAAAGCTCCGTCATGGAGTTCGATACGGGAGTACCTGTTGCAAAGATAACGCCACGCCCGCCGGTCAATTCATCCATATAGCGGCACTTCATAAACATATCCGAAGATTTCTGTGCTTCCGAAGTGGAAAGACCAGCAACATTCCTCATTTTTGTGTACAAAAAGAGGTTTTTGAAAGCGTGGCTTTCATCTACAAACAGCCGATCAACGCCCAGCTGTTCAAAGGTAACAACATCATCCTTTCTGTCAGTAGAGAGCAGTTTATCCAGTCTGGTTTGCAGGGATTTTCTCGTTTTCTCCATCTGTTTGATGGTGAAATTCTCGCCGTTCTGATATTTGAGTTCTGCAATCGCTCCCTCAATCTCATCAATCTGTTCCCGCAGCTGGCGCTCCTGACGTTCCGGAGAAAGAGGGATTTTTTCAAACTGACTGTGACCGATAATGACTGCATCATAGTCACCGGTGGCAATTCTCGCACAGAATTTCTTGCGGTTTGCCGTTTCAAAATCCTTTTTGGTTGCCACCAGAAGTTTGGCACTGGGATACAGATGAAGAAACTCATTTGCCCACTGCAAGGTCAGATGGTTGGGAACAACAAACAATGCCTTCTGGCTCAGTCCTAGGCGTTTACTTTCCATAGCGGAAGCCGCCATTTCAAAGGTTTTGCCCGCACCAACCTCATGTGCCAACAGGGTATTCCCACCATACAGCACATGGGCAATGGCATTTCGCTGGTGTTCCCGAAGGGTTATATCGGGATTCATGCCACCAAATCGGATATGGCTGCCATCGTATTCACGAGGTCTGGTGGAGTTAAACAGTTCATTATACTTGGTCACAAGTGCTTCACGGCGGTGTGGGTCTTTCCAAATGCAGTCCCGGAAGGCATCCTTGATTGCCTGTTGTTTCTGCTGTGCCAGAGTAGTTTCCTTTTTGTTCAGCACACGCTTCTGCTTGCCATCCGCATCCTCAATGGTGTCGTAGATACGAATATCTTTCAGATTCAGAGTTTCCTCCAAAATGCGGTAGGCGTTGGCACGTTCCGTACCATAGGTCGTGTATGCTGCCACATCATTTTGGCTCGGAGAACTCTTTCCGTTGATTCTCCATTCTGCTGTCAGTTCCGAAAACTTGACCTCAATCGTGCGGCGGAGATAATACGGGGTTTCAAAAGTTTCCTGCATAAACTGCTGGATATAGGCAGGGTCAATCCAGGTTGCGCCCAGACGGACATCAATCTCAGAAGCATCCAAATCCTTTGGCTGTGCCTTTTCCAGTGCCTGCACATTGATTTCAAAAGAACTGTCTTTCTGTGCCGCCATCTGTGCAATCCTCAGCTTACTTCGTACATCGCCGGAGAGATACTCATCAGCTGTCTGCCAGCCCGAAACAGGGTCATCCGGAGCCATCGGGTCTTTGAAAATCACACCTTGCAGCTCAGTTTTAATGGAATTATATTCGCCGGGAGTCCCCAGCAGTTCTGCCATATAGGGCAAATCCACCTTGCCATGCTCACCAATAGAAATCGCCAGTGCTTCAGACGGTGTATCCACGCTGTTCACTTTACGTTCCGGTTTAATGGTACGCTTAGTGAACATATCCGCTTTGCTCTTGAGATGACCATCCTCATCCAAGTTTTCCAGTGAACACAGAAGATAATAGCTGGAATCATCAGCAAAAGCCTGACTGTTGGCTCTGTTGTTGATTAACCCGTTTTTTGCGGTAAACGCATCATAGGCAGCATTCAGCTCTGCCTGTTTTGCCTGAATCATATCATCCGGATAGTCCTCCAGCTGATATTCAATCAGTTCATTTACAATGCGGCGAAGTTCCACCATGCCGCTGACACGTTCTTTGGCTTTGTCGTTCAGCTCTACCAGACGCATGACAGAGTTTTCCCGGAAATATACCTCACCGTCTACAACCGTGTAGGAGAAGTTTTTCACATCTGGGCGGGCAGGAATGGTAATCTGTTCTTTTTCCTGGCTGTCTGCTTCTTCAGTTAGCTCCGCAGGAGCATAAGTGCCACCGATACGGGTAACAGCTTCACGAAGAAGGTCAGCCAGTTCCATATCTTCACGGGGACGGACTGTGAGATCATCCTTACCATATTGGGTACTTTCCATAGAAATTTCTCCCAAAACCATTTCCGGATGCTCTACAAAGTAGCTGTTCATGGTGTAACCGTCCGGTGTAGTATTCAGCTGCACCCAGTCCGGCATGATGTCGATGGGGTGGTCACGCTTTTGCAGAAAAATGATGTCAGATACAACCTCTGTACCGGCGTTTGCCTTAAATGCCGTATTGGGCAGTCTAATGGCTCCCAGGAGTTCCGCTCTCTGTGCCATATATTTTCTGGCATCAGAATTTTTTGAGTCCATCGTAAAACGGCTGGTCACAAATGCAACCACACCGCCCGGACGAACCTGATCGAGCGTTTTTGCAAAAAAATAGTTATGAATAGAGAACCCCAACTTATCATAGGGCTTATCAGAAACCTTATAGTTGCCGAACGGAACGTTGCCGACTGCCAAATCATAAAAATCCCGGCGATCCGTAGTTTCAAAGCCCGCCACCTTGATTTCAGCGTTAGGATAGAGTTTCTGAGCGATACGCCCACTGATGGAGTCCAACTCCACTCCATAGAGATTGCTGTTGCGCATGGCGTCAGGGAGCATCCCGAAAAAGTTACCGATACCCATTGCAGGTTCCAGAATATTTCCTGTTTCAAATCCCATCTGTCCGACCGCATCATAGATGGCACGAATGACAGTAGGACTGGTATAGTGGGCATTCAGGGTACTGGCTCGTGCTGCGGCATATTCTTCCGGAGATAGGGCTGTATAAAGTTCTCTGAACTCCTCAGCCCAGCTTGCCTTGTTTTCATCAAAAGCATCTGCAAGTCCACCCCAACCGACATATTGGGAAAGGATTTCCTGTTCTTCCGGAGTAGCATTTCGCTCATCAAACTCCAATTCTTTTAGGACACGGATTGCATCCATATTGGCTCTGAATTTTGCTTTCGCTCCGCCCTCGCCAAGATGGTCATTTGTGATGTGAAAATTGATTGCTGGAATATCGGGACTTTCCTTTGTTTGAATCGCAGTTTCAATTTTTTGAACCAAGTCCAGAATCTCAGGGTTTTCCCAACCAGCAACTTTTGTGTAGTCCTGTACAAGTTTATCTTCGCCATCTTTACACTGAATCAGATCCAGGCTACCGGGGAATGGAGTCCGTGTGTTTTGCACTCCCAGAGCTTTCATTCTTTCAGCTGGAAGGGACTGGTATGCTCTCATTGCGTCCTCGAATGTGCTGTACTCCTTGAGCTGAAGCGCCCCTCGAACCTGCAAATCTTCTACCACATAGTAATGGTCGATAAAATGTTCCGGCTCAGCTGTGGCAACAGTTTTTTCCGGTTCTTCACCTGAAATAAATCGGGCATTGCGTTCATCCTGTCTTAAAAGACGTTCAAAATTCTCTTTGCTTTCTGCCCGATAAATTGGGTACACCATTCCTGGAGGCAGCAACTGTACATCAGTAGTTCCAATGGCAGTGATATTGTATGCTTCTCCTTCCAGAAAAACAGTATCGCCCACCTGATATTCCGGTTCCTGTGTTGCTTCAAATTTAGAGCGTTCATTGTACAGCCACTCCGCAGCTTCTTTTTCGGAAACCGCCTTTTTGACCTCCTGCAAATAATCATTTGCCTGCCACTCACTGGTGAATTCCTCACTGACACCTTCATCATCTACATAGATTTCATCCCGAATATCATCCCAGACAGCATAACCGTTTTCCGTTTCAATCACACTGAATCGCTCATAGGATTCTTCCCCGGCAGCAATGGCTTCTGCATCCCGCATGACCTGTGCAACAAACGGGCTTTCCTCTGCTTCATCCACAGAGGGAGCTTCTTCCTCCAAGTCGATTGCCGGAGCATCTTCTACACGGAAACCTCTCGGAGGCGGATCAAGTTCACTGAGAAATTCCTGTGGAATGGTTTTTCCCTGTTCGTCCCGGTACAGAACCACAGTGAGCGGAACACCATAGAATGTCTCATCCTCAATTTTTTTCATAAACCGTTCCGGATCAGTATATTCAATAACTTCACCCGGTCTGCCATTTGTTCCAAGATATTCAATGCGTCCCACGGGCTTCGGCTCGTTTTCTACATCTGGCACACGTTCTCGCTGAGCCTCTTTCAGAGCTTCAGGGGAAATATAACGCTCCTGCTTAATCAACGAATCAATGCGATTGGCAACCTGTGTCCAGGATAGCTGCACCTTATCACAGCCGCTTTTGGTGTATCGGATTCCTTTGGAATCATGATCTTCACCACTGCCAGAAGCACCGGAAAGGGCATGGGAGTGACCGCCTGTCCCATACTCATTTTTCAAAAAGTCCGCTTTTTCTTTTGCAGAATGTCCTTCCTGCCAATATTCATAGATACGGGCTTTGCCACCGGAGAATCCACTGCCACCGGACAGCGACTCATTGATTTCATCGTCCGTAATGAACTGACGGACAATCGGGGGCGTCGCTACATTACTCTGATATTCTCTAAGTGGCAATGCCAGTTCATCTAGCCGCTGCTCCAAATGATTTAATTTATGATAATGGAATCGTAGCAAAGATGAATCCGCATCAACTGCCTCCAAAAAGCTCTGATATTCAGCTTTCAAAGTGGCTCTGAATTGACTGTCATTTAATTTTTTAGCCAGTTCCGCTGTTTCTTCAGGAAATCCAACACCACGAATTTCCTGCAAAGAAGAAAGAAAACCCTTGCTTTTGGCTTCCTCAGAAAGATCGTGATACAGATACCAAAAGGACACCGCAACCTTTGTTCGCTCATAACCGGGAGCCTCCACCAACTCTACATTGGTGGCGTATTCACCATTCTCCAGCAGATTGCCGATACGCTCGGCGGCTTCCTGCCAGGATACGATCTGTCTGGACGGTGCAAAACGGGCAGTCTTTCCTCTGGCAAGATGAATACACTGCTCATCAAACCATGCACTGACCTCATGACCGTCCAACTTAAAGCCATTGCTGCCACGATAGAGTTCCGGCAGACGCTTTGCAATCTCCTCCGTGGATTTTCCTTTCATATATTCCAGCGCCACCATCATTCGGAGATTAGGTTCATTGCCGCCAACAGTGAGCACCTGGTCGATCTGATTTTCAGATAAAGAAAAAGCAGAGAGCGCTTTGCTCTCTGCTTCGTCAATAAAGTTGATTTGTTCTGATTCTGAAAGGAAAAGGTTCAAACTCAGCTGTTGATAAGCTCCGCTGTCACGATTTCCTCTGCCTGTGCTTTCAGGCTGTTCATGTGCTGCACCCATGCCATCTGCTGTGTCGCTTTGTCCGGTGCCGGATTCTTCTCCAGCAGTTCTGTCATCAGCTGCTCCACTCTGCGGTGCGCTGTCTCGTCGATCTCCTGGAGATGCGGGAACAGCTGCTCGCTGAGAATCAGGTCGTTCAGCAACATCGGGTTGTTCTCTTGCAGAAACGCCCTCCGCATTCTGCCGTACTTGCCCAACGGTTTCGTTTCGGTGTTCTTCAGTTCGATGTCCGGAATCCGGTAATCCCCGACCTGTGTGTAAGTCATTTCGTTCATAATCATGGCTCCTTTCCACGGTTTTTGTCTGTTCAAAGGCTTCTATGGCTTTTTCGATTTCTCCAAACATTCGAGAGCTGACTGCATTGACCGCCGTACCCAGAGCATTTACCGTCTGACGGGTATTAAAGTCGAATACATTTTGAAAATCTTCATGCTCAAAATAGTTATCCGGATTCTCGGTAATACGGCTGTACATCGCATAGGAGACACTATTTGCCACTGCGGTCTTAAATGCTACCTCGATGTTATATTCATCATACTCCTCAAGGAAGCTATCTGCAACGATGTCGAGGATCGGCTTTTTGAAATCGTCCCAATACTCTCTGGCAAGGTTGATTGCGATATTTTCCAGCTGATATTCCAGAATTCCCTCTGACGGAACCTGAAAGACACGCTCCATCTCATCCATTACAAAACGGCGGTTTTCATCGGTCACTCTCCACGGTGTAATAGCCGGGGAAGAACGACGCACACCTGTGTCAGCCACATCAAAGACATACCGCAGGTACGGTTTATCCTGGTTCATCACAAAAAGGGCAATACCAGTGGAACCCCTTTTCACATAGCGTCGATACTGCTCTGTGTTCCATTCCTCATAAGGTTTGCACAGGGTAGCATTGGGACGCTGTGCATAAATCATCACCTGTTCCGGATAGGTGAAATCATAATTTCGAGCCATCGTCGCCAGAAAAGAAGTCCAGTTCTCTCGGTTGGCAGTGATTCTATGGATTGTCTCTCTTGCCACACCGGAATAATACCTCTCTTTCGGATTCATTGTTTCCCTCCAATCTTCATAAATCCAGAGAAAGATTCAGCTTTTCAAAGGCTTCATCATCCATATCCGATAATTTCTGCAAAACAGAATTGGTCAAATCCAAAAGTTCTGTTTCATCCTCCTCAAGCTGTTCTTTCATTTGCTGCAATGCTCCATACAGCCCCATTCTGGTTCCCGGACTGTATAAGAGTATCAGCATTTTTTCATCAATGGTTAAATCCATCATTCCATCTCCCTCTCTGAGTGAGCTTTGGGCGGTTTATGGGGACTATCCAGAACAGGCTGTTCTTTCAGCTGTGCCAGGACAGAAGAACGTTCTTCCGTGGCAGGTGCTTTACCATTATTGATAACGCCATCCAGCATCCCATAATCGTCCTCCATCGCCATCTCTGCATTTTTCAGGTAGTTCTCCGGCTTCATAAAGCCCTGAAGCTCCTGAAAGCCGATAGAATCCACATAGTGAAAAGATACCACAGCATCGGTTTTCAGTGCCACGATGTCGCTAACGGACAGGCTGTGTCCCCGGAAATCCTCTGGACGATCCACATTAAACTTCGTGTACAGTCCTTCCAACATGGCAGTCTGGTCAGTATAAGAGGAGAGCGGAGCAATATAGACCACATCATAATGGTCGATGTCCGGCTCTTTTCCCTGACGTTTCAGGGCTTCATAGGATTCAAAGCGTTCATAAACTGTTTCGTCTGTACGGCGCAGCTGCAAAATCGCATACGCATCCGTGGTGCTGTCCAAAAACGCTTGCAGCTTTTCCTCATTACCGAGATTGCCATCGACTTCATTCCAACGTTCAATCTTTTCCTGTGACATAGATTATCCTCCTTATCTTTCGGGTTCCTTGAAGCTGTGCGACATTTTAGGTGGTACTGTCTGTCCCGAAATCTGTTTTAACTGATCAATTACGGATTCTTTAGGTCGAGAAACCGCCTTATCCAACTCATTCTTTAACTGTGTTGCTGCCTGTACCACAGAAATTTCATCCGAATCTTCAATAACCTGTTCTAAAAAATCTCGGTACGGAGCAGCGTTTCCATTTGTGAGATCATGATAAATCTCAACAATGTTGCTCTTTTTATCATCAACTCTGTCAGCATATTCATAGTGATCGTACTCATCAGAGAACTGGTCAATTTGTTTTGCCAGGTCAAGCAAAGAAGCATTTACAGCTTCAACAGCCTCTGCTTTTTCCATGACTTCTTCATATACTTGTACTCGCAGTTCTCTCATCTGAAGTCCAAATCCAGCCAGAATTTCAGCTCGTGCTTCCAGCATAGACAGCTCTGGATTGTCCAACTGACCGCCATCAATCTCATGAAATTCTTTATCAAAGAGCGTATAGTCATAACCATCTTCACAGGTCTGGATTGCAAGATACTGATCTCGCCCAACCTGCCATGCAGCTTCATTACCCATGATTTCCGGCTCCGCCTGACAATAGCTTCCGTTACGCTCCAGGAGTTCTGCAAACTGGCAGATATGGAACACATTGTTTCCAATCTGTGTATGGTACTCATCAATAAACTTGCAGGGCTTAATGACTACCGAATCATCGGAGTAGTGTACCTGAATCGTTCCGCCATCCGGGATGCGGAACAAATCTCTGTAATGGCTGTCAATGAACCGGATGTCCTTGCCATCCGGATTAAACTCATTCATCATTTACTGTTTCCTCCGTTCTCAAAATTCATATTAAACTGCGGTTTACCTTCCTCCGTTACTGTCATCACAACGATTGCATCGTACATTCTGCCGGTCTTAGCAGATTTACACCCTTTGAGCTTAACCTCTCCATTGGACAGGAGCTTTTGTGCCACCGCTGATGTCAGGCTTTTTCCGATGCTCTCGAAGTAACGGCTGTTTTTCCATAGAGCGAAATGGCATTCTCTTTTGGAACAGAAAAATCCTTTCTGCCGTTCTGTGACGGAACTGCCACAGACAGGGCAAACACCCACTGTCTGCACTTCCTTTGCCATAAGCACATCAGACCCTTTTACCTTTTCATAGGTCTGCACCAGTGCAGAAATCATATCCTGAATTTCTTTCAGAAAAGCATTGCTGTCATATTCTCCACGCTCAATCATGAGCAGCTTTTCTTCCCAGTCAGCGGTCATGGATGGAGATTGAATCTGTTCCGGCATCACGGTTACAAGTGCGGTTCCTTTATGGGTGGAAATCAGGTGCTTGGTTTTCTTATCACCTTTACGTTCCAAAAAACCGATTCGTACCAGTTTTTCAATCGTGGCAGCACGAGTCGCCGGTGTCCCAAGTCCCTTACGCTCTGCATCTTCCGGCATTTCATCTGCACCGGCAGTTTCCATACTTTGCAGAAGAGTGTCCTCTGTAAAATGCTTGGGCGGTGATGTTTTTCCTTCTTTTACCTCAGCGGAATGAACACTCAAGCCCTCACCAACTGTAAGAGAAGGGAGCTGCTTTTCACTCTCTTTATCCTTATCAGCAGGTTTTCCGGAGAAAATTTTCCATCCAGACTGTACTATTGTTTTGCCCTTGGCAGAAAAGATATAATTTCCATCCGAAAGTTCAATCACGCTTTCGTTGTACCGGAAAGGCTCACCGACCGCACAAAACAGGCGGGTTGCAATCAGTCGAAGAATCGCCTGTTCGCCTTTAGGCAGTTCCTCCAGACCGAATTTTAGAGTTTCTTTGGTGGGGATAATTGCGTGGTGGTCAGAAACTTTCTTATCGTTGATCACTTGCTCCACATGAACCGGAACGTTTTTCACATCCTCCACAGGGAAAATGTTGAAAAGCGACTTTATCAATTCCGGAAGCATATCCTTCATGTCACTTGTCAGATAACGGCTGTCAGTACGGGGATAAGTGACCAGCTTTTTCTCGTATAGACTCTGGGTATAGTCCAGTGTCTGCTGTGCTGTGAATCCCAACACCCGGTTTGCATCCCTCTGCAAAGAAGTTAAATCATACAGGGCAGGCGGCTTTTCAGATTTTTCCTTATTTTCTGCCTTTGTGACATTCAGAACCGAACCAACACACTTCCGGGCAACATCATCCGCAAGAACTTTTTGCTTCATCCGCTCGCCAGACGCAGTGAAGTCCTGAAAAGCCAGTTCTACTGTATAAAAAGGCTCCGGTCTAAAAGCTGAGATTGCAGCTTCACGCATCACGACCATTGCCAGAGTAGGGGTCATAACCCGTCCCACATTCAACGTCTGTCCATAAAGGGTTGAAAAAAGCCGGGTAGCGTTAATTCCAACCAACCAGTCGGCTCGCTCCCGGCACAATGCCGCTTCATACAAAGCATCATATTCTGTTGACGGTTTCAGCTGCTCAAAGCCCTCTCTGATAGCGGAATCCTCCATAGAGGAAATCCAGAGCCTTTCAAAGGGCTTTCGACATCCAGCCTGCTGATAAACCAGACGGAAAATCAGTTCCCCCTCACGTCCGGCATCTGTCGCACACACAAGGCTCTCTACATCTTTTCTTGCCATCAGTTTTTTGAGAATTCCAAACTGCTTTTTGGTGCTGGCAGACACCTGATACTTCCACCGATCCGGAAAAATAGGGAGGTCTGCATACGCCCACTTATTATATTTCTCGTCATAGGCTTCCGGCTGTGACAGCTCCACCAGATGCCCCACACACCAGCTGACCACATAACCGTTTCCCTCCAGGTATCCGTCCTCACGCTTTGTCGCACCCAGTACCTTTGCAATACTTTGTGCCACTGATGGCTTTTCAGCCAATACTAATTTCATTTGCATCTGCTCCTTTCTGAAAAATAAAAAAGCAGCCATACACCGAAATGTAAGACTGCTATGTAAATTGTACATTATTCTAAATGTTTTTTTAAGTCCAGAATGAATTGTTTTTGTTGCTTTTTTAGATAAGCCTTTACAAAAGGTTTCATAAACCATTTTTTCGGCGTGATATTCTCCGTAAAATCTATTTGTGTTTTGCTTCCTAATGATGTAAAAACACCAACCCAATGCCCTTTCATGTTGCTGTTTTCCATATCAAATTCCCATCGTTTATATGGTTCTATAACTGTAACAGAAAAGGTTGTACCGTACCCCTCTTTGGTATACTCAATAAATCTGCTATCATCAATTATCTCTGTTCTGCTTAAATCACTTCTCCACAGACTGTATTTATCCACTGCGGTAACAATCTCCCAGACTTTATGAATATCACTGTTTATAATATCTTTTATATTTGAAGTTGTCATTTTGACACATCCTTTTACCATCCTAATGTTTTTGATCCAATCTGAGCTGTTATTTCCGATTCGGTTTTCTCTTAATAGCTAATAGTTTCATATAGTCGCTGAATTGCTCAGCATTAGTCGGCTTAAACATTACCCACTTTCCGTCACGGTAAGTTGTTGCTGCATCATATTGTCTGCAAACAGAGTCAGAAAGCGTATCCCTTATATCTTCAAATTTTGCTCTTTCATCTTTTCCAAAGATAATCATAAAGCCAACACAATTTCTTTTTCCGAAAAGACTGCAAAGCGTCTTGCCACCTCTGCGATACTTATACTCGTAAGTCCAATTTTTACCGCCAGCGTTCCATATTTGCTGCATTTCGTATTTTTCATCAATCGTTGAACACAAATTCTGCCAAACTTCAAACAGGGATTGTCCAAGCAATTCCTTCAGAGTTGATTCAGATGGTATCTTTTCAAGCATTGTATCTCCTCCGCAAGCTGAAATTGTTACTTAACAAATTTATTTGCCAATTTATATACTTGATTGATTTCTTGGTTATCTAACTTCCAACTATCCAGTTCTTTTTTAATCAGCTCTGGGTGCTTTTTGCTTATATCCCTTAAAGCATTACCTACCGACTTTCTAACGTATTCGCTGGAGTCCTCTCTCAAATCAGACAATCTTTCAATCGCTTCCATTGGATTTTCTTTGAAATAGGATCTGCTCGTCCAGATTCTAAGACCTTCTGTAACCGCTCTTCGAGTATTAGGGTTACTGTTTTTCAACCATTCATCAATTATTGTAAGGGCGTTTTCATATCCTTTTTTCTTGCAGAATTCATCAAATGATTTTGCTAATATTTCCTGAACTCTCCAGTTATCATCTTTTGAAACTGTATCTCTCATAAAGTCTAATATATCATCGTCCTCTGAAAGATACCCAAAAAGAAATACGGCATACATTCTTACTTGATATACCGTAGACTTGTATGCTAAATATGCCAATTCTTTGATATATTCATGGTCATGAGATTTGTAATCACTTAAGGCTCTACTTTCTTCTGCTTTAAAGCCATTTTCCACCAAAGAAAATTCTCGCTCTAAACTAACAATATATTCATTCAAATAAAATCATCTCCTCACAAATTTGTTGCAACTTTCTCTTAAAGTGTTCATTTTTTCAAATTTTCTAAAGCAGCAGGATTGTTTGAGATAATCGCTCCGACAGTTTGACAAGTTCCTAACTCCGGACAGTCACCGCAGGTGGAAACACCTTTGTTTAGCGCACATTTTCGAATACCACACAGGCTGTCACAAAATACTGTTTTCGCTCCATTCATACGACAGCCCTCGCAGTTAATATGCTCCGGCAGAATAGGGGCGCTGTTTAATTCTGCCCACAGCTTTGCTGTTTTCTCCCGCAAGACTTGATCGTTGTTAATTGTCGCAAGGTATGCGTCACATTTTTCGCAATCCAATCCGCAGTATCCAATCATATCCTTCATAAATTACATTCCTCCTTATCACTTTTTATATCATTCCATCAACGAAATCCACTTTTACCGTCATTATATCATATTCATTTTATTGCCGTCATGAATAACCTATAAATTTTATGTAAGACAGCCCGAAGGCTGTCCACCGATGGTCATTTACATCGGTTCATTGGCATCCTTTTCATCCGAATATTCTTCCTCATCCTTGTCGGAAGAGTAATCATCGGATTCTTCATACCCATAATCTTCATCATCTACATAATCGGCATCCGGGTCAGGCTTTTCCTGGGCTTTTTCTGCTTTCTTACCCTTGAGTTTTTTGAAAGCAAAGAAACCACCACCGCCGGCAAGCAGAAGGATGGTCAAAATAGCAGGAAGAATATTGGGTTTCTTTTCCGGCTCCGGCTCTTGAACTTCAGTGTCAGGCTCAGGTTTTGTTTCTGGCTCAGGAGTCGGTGTCGTTTCCTCAACAGGTTTCAGCTGTTCCAGTTCTCCTTCATCCATCAATTTCATCAGATCAGCTTCGTCTACCTGATTCAAGAAGTGAACCGTTTCTTTGCCCTCATCGTCACGGTCGATAATGAGATAGAAATAATTGCCGGTTTTTGTTACAACGGTGATAAACTGTTTCCCCGCAGAAGGGTGTTCCCCCGCATCATCCACCAGGGTCATATTGCCATCCGGAGTAAGCGGCTCCATCGGCTCACTGGATTCCGGGACTGTTTCTTCTACCTGTTCCTGTGTTGTTTCAGCAGGCGCCTCTGAAGCATAGGCAAATGCCGTTGTGGAAAACATCCCAATGCTCAAAAGCAACGCCATGCAGGTAGCACCCAAATATTTAATTTTCATGTGTAGTTTCCTCCTCTTTTACAGATTGAATCGTTTCCGGCTTCGGTGCGGAATCTTCCGCAAACATTTTAAGCAGTTCGGAAAGCTGGTCAGGAGTCAGGTTCGCAGCGTGTACCATCTCGTGAATCTCGGAGTTTTCCTCCTCACGGTATCTGCGCTCCAAATCCTTTACTCTGGAATCCCATTCCGCTTTCTTTTTTCGTGCCTTTGCAAGTTCAGCACCAAGCCTTTCTAATTTTGCGCCCATAGTTTCTCCTTTCCCGCAGTTTAAGGGATTCTGCCAAAGCAGTAAAAGTGTTGCTGCCAATAATTTGTTTGGATGGAAGCATAAGAAATCGGATCACCACAGTGAATCATCATTCCATTGCCCACATAAATACCCACATGAGAAGCGCCCGATGTGTTGTAGGTTCCTTGGAAGAAAATCAGATCTCCTGGTTTCGCTTCGGAAGGTGGGATAATATCACAGAGATTTTTAAGCCCATTCGCAGTTTGTCTGCCAACGCTCCAACCGTTGCCACAGTTATTGATGACCCAGCTGACAAACCCGGAGCAATCAAAACTGGTAGAAGGAGAGGAACCACCCCATACATACGGATAACCGAGATATTTTTCAGCTTCCCGTATCATGTTGGCAAAGGCAGTGTCCGTCAGTGCTTCACCTGGAATATCATAGTCGGTGTATTCACCACCACTTCCGGGAGCAGAAGAAACATCTTCACCAAACAAATAGGAGCGATTTCCCAAGGTTTCCAGCAGCACTTCGTATCGCTCAAGCTGATCTGCGCTCAATCCGGATGAACGAATCACACTCCCCAGACCATAATTTCGCAAAGTGACATTGAGAATATAATATTCATATTCGACTTCCACCTCGTATTCATATTCTTCTTCCCAAGTCTCTCCGGTTTCCGGATCAGTGTGCGTTCGAGTGCCGGTTCTGGTTTCTGTTCTTGTTCGAATTTCCACTTCTTCTTCCAGAATCAGTTCGTACTGCTGTTCAAAAAGTTGCTGCAAAGTTGCCTGCACTTCTTCACGGGTATAATCCTCAAAAACAACCGTCAGATAAGCTGCTAGCTCATAGGGGTTGTGTCCGATTTCATCAAGAGCATAACGGTATTCGTCGTATCCCGGATGGGTAGACTCAATATTGTCCACCTGGCTTCGCAAATCATTTTCCAAAGCTGTATAATCTTCATCTACCCCCAGAATATCCTCATCTTCCGCAGTAAAAGAAGTCCCCAGCACCACCTGAGTTCCTCCCTGGAACATGGTAGAACAGGCGGAGAACATTCCGGATATGACCATGAATAACAGTCCTATTGCCAGAACCCAGAGCAATGCTGTCTTGTGTGATACACAAAAATCGGTAATCTTCTGTGTCAGATTTTTTGCCCCTTTTGCAGTCTTTTCTGCACCCTTTGCCGTAGCCTTTCCGCCTTTTCCGGCTCGTGCTGCGGCATATTCTTTCTTGATGTTATGCTTTTGCTGCCATCGTGAAAGAGGATTGGAAGAAGCATTGGGATTGTCCTTTTTGAACTTTTCAAACAGTGCATTCACATTTGCCTTATCTGATTTGCTCACCAGCTTTTCTGCCTTGTCATAGGCTTTCAGTTTATGACTGTAAACCGCATGATCGGCAACATGGTAAGCAGTTTCCGCACCAAGCTCTGTCTGATGGGCTGTCTGAACGCCCACATTATCATCTTCATATCGAGAGATAGATTTGTGGACATTCGCAGACAGGGTATCTACCGGTGCATGAGTTGCCGTTCGTTTGATACCGGAAGGCTTTGGGGGAATATCATCTGCCTTTGCCTTGCCAAAACGAAGTTTTGCAGTCCTGCTAGCGGAAACATCAGCTTCCTGCCGCAGCTTGCGGTGTTTCTTTGGAGTGATTTTATCCACTGCCTTTTCTGCCTTTGCTGCGGCTTTTTCCGCTTTTCCAGCAGCCTTTTTTACCGCATCGCTGGACAAATCATCCTCAGTAAAACGGAGTCGGGTAGGTCTTTTCGCCATCTATTACCCCTCCTTTTCTTTGGATACCTCAGACAATTTGGTGGTCATAATACGGTACAGCTCAATGTCCTTCGGGAATCGGTCAACAAACGGAAGAATCACGTTGCCATAAAACAAAAGTCCTTCGCCCTCACCGGAGTTCGTGACATAGGAGAGCTGATGTGGAGAGATATTCAGGCGCTGAGCCAGAATGGTTCTGTCCTCGCTTGCCTGGTTAAGCATATAGATGAAGTCCGAATTTTCCAGGATGTTGGCAATCTCCGGACTGCGAAGCAGGTCTTTTACGTTCTGGGTGATACCGGTCGGAATGCCGCCCCATTTACGAAATCGCTTCCAGATTTCAATGGAATAGGTTGCTGTCTGTTCCTCTTTGAGCAGCAAGTGGAACTCGTCGATATAATATCGAGTAGATTTTCCTGCATTACGGTTTTGGGTGACACGTCCCCAGACCTGATCCTGTACAACCAGCATCCCAATTTTTTTCAACTGATTGCCCAGTTCCTTAATGTCATAACACACCAGACGGTTCTGAATATCTACATTGGTTCGGTGATTGAACACCTTCAGAGAACCTTTAACATAGATTTCCAAGGCAGTCGCAACATGGTGCGCTTCTTTTTCTTCCTGTTTCAGAAGGGCATTGTACAAGTCCTCCAGAATGGGCATATTTTCCGGTTTTGGATCATCAAAATACCGCTGATAAATCTGATGCACACAGCGGTCAATAACTGTCTTTTCGACCGGCTGCAATCCATCCTTACTGCCTACAATCAGTTCACAAAGGGACAGGATAAAATCAGCTTTCAATGCCACCGGATTATCATCCTCTGAATAATTGATGTTAATATCCATTGGATTGATATAGTTGGTGCTGGAGGAACTGATTTTCACGACCTGTCCATGGAACTTGTGAACCAGAGCGGTATATTCTGCTTCGGGATCGCAGATGATAACATCATCATCCGTTACCAGAAAAGCATTGGTGATTTCACGTTTTGCACTGAAGGACTTACCGGAACCGGGAGTACCAAGAATCAGTCCGTTCGGGTTTTTGAGTTTCTTCCTGTCCACCATAATTAGGTTATTGGACAGTGCGTTCAGACCATAATAAAGTGTTTCTCCGCCGTTCTGGAACAGTTCCTGTGTAGTGAACGGTACAAAAATAGCCGTAGAACTGGTAGTCAGTCCACGGCGAATTTCAATCAGGTTCTGCGCCAGGGGCAGACTGCTCATCAGCCCCTGTTCCTGCTGAAAATCCAGGCGTCGCAGATTGCAGTTGTGTTTCTGAGCGATACTCTGTGCCTGAAACACGTTGTTTTCCAGCTCCTGCTCAGTGCGTCCGGTATTCATAACAAGAAACGTCACCATGAACATACGCTCATTCTGACTTTGCAGCTCCTTCAGCAATGCCTTTGCATCTTTGCCATAAGTGGCAAGGTCGCTCGGAATGATGTCCATATCATATCCGGCACGAACTGCCTTTTTCTGCTCCTCAATCTTACTGCGGTCAAGCTCTGTGATGGTGCGCTTGATGGTTTTGATAGCAGCGGTCTGGTCTACCGACTGAATGTGCATGGTCACAATCTGACTGGATTCCATATCCAGAAAATCTGCCAGCATCCGGTCACTGAGATCGGATGCCGTGATGGAGAGAAAGGACATGGAGCCATACAGACTGCCCATCTGAAAAGTGCGGTTTCCTTTGAACGCAAAGGCGGTAGGGGCAATGAAGTCTTTTACTGAAAGCCCGGATTCCACCAGCCACTTCCAATCAAAGAAGAACTTATCATCGTCTCCCATGTGAAACATAGCGTGCATCAGGCGCAACCGCTCTTTACCATCCATCGGAGTTGCAATGACACCCAAGCGACGGAAATTATTGAGAAGGTCATTTTCAATATGAGCCAGTCTCGGTTTTGCCTGACGCATGGACTCTGCCTCGATACCGAAGGTCAGATATTTTGTTTTGGTCAAGCCATTATTTCCCTGAGCAAGCTGCTTCTTCAGCATCTGGCTGTACTCCGCACGAACAGGATTGAACTCATCCTTTTTGAATGGGATACGGACACTTTTTTCAAAGCTCTCCGCATCAGTACCCATGTTCATAAAGGACAACTCAAAGTGAATGGAACTGTCAAAGAAATTCAGGAAGCTGCACCATTCATCGAAAATGGCAGTTTTGTCCTCCTGCTGTGCTAGCTGGTAGTTGATGTCTTGGAACTGAATGGTTTTGGTGTAATAACTGTCTGTCACACGACAAATCCCATCTGGGAACATTCTCTGAAACGGGATAGACTGCTGGGCAGTCTGCGGAACACCATTATCCTTTTTTGCTCGTTCGACAACAGCTTTAATTTCTCTCTGCTGTTTCCGATTGAGATGGGCGGGCATTTTTATTTCTCTTGCCGGGTTTTTCTTCTGGAAAAACAATGCGTTCTACCTCCTTTTCGAGTTGGTACTGACGAAGCAGTACGTCATAGTAGTTGTCAGTCTGATATGGTCGGATTTTGGGGCGAACAAACTTCGCCTGAATAAAGTGGTGTGCGATAACCTCAAGCGGCTGCCCGTCTTTTTCGTACATTGCCAGGAAGAACAACGGAAGCATGACGATAATCATGCCCAATGCTGCTAGACTGACATTGCCAGAAGATTTGAGCAAAAAGAAAAGCGGCACTCCGATGAGCGCCGCTGCCCCAAAGCAAATAAGCTGCCGTTTTGTCAGGTTAAAGAACACCTTGGATTTTACCCTCGTCAGGTCACGAGGGACAGGGATATATGCTGCCAAACAAACACCTCCTCTCTGTTAGTGTGCATTGAATACGCTCTTTGCAAGCGTTCCTGTCTTAAACAGGGTAAAGCAGAGCAATACGGTGTAGCCCATGATCCCCCAAATATCCGCAATAATATCATCTGTAAATGCAAGGGACTGTACCAGTACCGCATAAATGCCAACACAGATGATGATTAAAAATCCCTGAAAGCCGAGAGCAAACAAAGAGCGCAAATAGTTCTGTCCGATCTGATTTTGTTCACGGTTTGCAAAAGTTGAGAACGGAATGGGTGCAAGGCTCACCATTAAATAGATTTCAATCATTCTGCCATAAACAATGACAAAAATGATAATGGCAAGGGCAGACATCGTGATCTGCACAACAAAAGATTGCAGCAACAAGCCAATCAGCGGACCTAAGTCCATTCCCTGAAGCGTTTCTTCCAGTGCTTCCAATCCAGAAGCGTCTATGGCTGTGTTACCGGCTATAATGCCGCCACTGGCATTTACAACGTGCTGTGCCACATCAAAAACCGCCATTGTAATATTGAACGTGTTGGTGATGAGCATGACCGCAACAAAGGTCTTGAAAACCCATTTGAAGAAAATCCAGGTTTCAAAATTAGCAAGATTGTTGTGGTCAATTATCAGCTGAATCAGCTCATAACAGGCTATGAATGTTAAAATCAAGCCTGCTATGGGAATAATTACTGATTCGGAGATGTTGCGAACCATAGCAAAAATCTCCGGAGAGAAACTCTCCGGAGTTCTGCCCACGGAGGTTGCTATCTCGCCAACCTGATTGTTGACGGACTCAAACATCCCCGACAGATTTCCCATAATGGCACTAATAAGCATTTCTTTCAGCCAGTCTGTGATCTGTTGGAGTATGCTGTCCAAAGGCGATTACCTCCTTTTTTCGATTTAACCAAACAATCCGGAAAGCAACGGAACCAGTGTGGTTCCGATCAGAGCGACACCGCCGCCCGCCATCAACTGTTTCATCCCCTGGGACTTTGCTCCCGGATTGTCGTTACCATAGCCCTCAAGCAGGTTGACTGCGCCCCAAATACCAAGACCAGCACCAAGAGCGACTACCAGAGTCTGAAGAACGGTAACGGCGTTGTTGAAAAATTCCATAAATATTCCTCCTTTTTATCTTGATATAGATTCCATGGATAATGTTTTGTTTTCATTTGTCAGCTGTGCAAGGCGGTGGGCGATTCTTCGTATATTCGGATTACGTTCTGAGCAGAGAGAAGTCCTTTCTTCCAAACTGCCAGTGAGAAAGGTATCCATCAAATACTCAACATAGTCCTTTTGGTGAATAGCTTCCACATATCTGGGATCAATATCACTTTCTGGACTATCCGGAGCACACATTACCAACCATTCTTGCAACTGCCGGTGATAGCGAACTAATACATCGTAAGTGTAACGTTCACGCTGTTTTTGAATTTGAACAGCTGTGGCTGTTCGTTTTGGCAGGACATACGGAATATGGCTGTCATACTGAAGTCCGAAATCTGCGGCAATCTTTTCTGCTGCATCTTTATTACTAATTTGAAATAAACGGGCAACGAAGTCGATTGCATCACCCGTCGCACCGCATCCAAAGCAATAATAATAGTCATCGTTCAGTTTTAAGCTAGGAGATTGATCGGGGTGGAACGGGCATTTTGCCATTCCACCCCGCTTTACTTCAATCCCGTAATGTTCTGCGACTGCTTTTGTGGTAACAGACTGTTTTACCACTTCAAATAAAGATTGTGCCATTGATCACCTCCTTTGAATATCCAACTCCGCTATCTATTAACCAAACAAACCGGAGAGGAGAGGAACCAGCGTGATTCCGATCAGAGCGACGCCGCCACCTGCCATAAGCTGCTTCATACCCTGTGACTTTGCACCCGGATTGTCATTGCCGTAGCCCTCAAGCAGGTTGATTGCGCCCCAAATACCAAGACCAGCACCAAGAGCGACTACCAGAGTCTGAAGAACGGTCACTGCACTGTTGAAGAATGCCATACATTTTTCCTCCTTATAGAAATAAATTGATGATTTCCTCATGCTTACGTCATGTGCACCTGCCGAAAGTCTGAGGATATGAAAATAGCCAGGTAACTGAATAACAGTCCCTGGCTATGTAAAGGCGGTAACTACCGCCCATGGGTTATATGTCATAGGAGTTGAGTGAACGAAATATCTCTACCTCTATGTTGAGCCGTGGCAAAGAAGCAGGCAAAATTTCAGATTTATAATTTGCTGGCAGTAGATTTTCTGCCGCCAATCTTTCACATATCTGTGCTCTTGAAAGATCGCCAAGATTTCTAATTCTAACCCCTGCACAAATACAAACCAGCAAATCCCGCACAGTGAGAATTCTCATTTTTTTCAAGGCATTGATAACTCTTGTAGGAAGCATTAACGCTCCGATTTCCTGATAAAAGATGTGTTCATCGTTGCTGCAAATTCCTCTTTGTTTTTTATAGAATAATTCTTCATTATTTAATTGTTCGGTCAGATATTGAACATTCGCTTGATAACCTTTTGCAATATAAAAAAACATCTCTTTGTTTTTGCTCAAATCCCGAAGTGCATGACCAATGCACTGACGCACCCTGTTTTCAGTCAGATGATATTGTTCAGCAATCTGTTTCCGACTTTTATTGTTCTTATAGTATTCATGGATTAGAGCCTGGCTCCGTTCTGTCAAAAGAGATAGTACATACTCTAATCCTATCAACTGGTCATCTGTAAGATTTTCATAATCAATATCTATCCCTGTTTCCAGGCTTAACGATAGTTCCATCAACAGATTTTCCGGATATAATCTTTTTCTTTTTCCCATCTTGCGCTTCCTTTCGCTAATTTCAGTTTGTATGTAACAGGCGGATTTCACCGCCTGACCGGAATTGAATTTCCAGTAATTAAGAAAACAGTCCTGCAAGCAGAGGAACGAGGGTAGTTCCAATCAGAGCGACGCCGCCACCTGCCATAAGCTGCTTCATACCCTGCGACTTTGCACCCGGATTGTCGTTGCCGTAGCCCTCAAGCAGGTTGATTGCGCCCCAAATGCCAAGACCAGCACCAAGAGCAATGACCAAAGTCTGAAGAACACCAACTGCGGAAGTGAAAAATGCCATATTATTATCCTCCTGAATCTTAAATCATGAATTTTGAATACAAAAAATCCCCTCTGTTAAACCGATGTATCGGTCAGAGGGGTACAGATATAGGTGAGTTTCCATTGAAGATATTCTTCTTTTGAAATCTCGCCAGTTTCATATTTTGCTCTCATGTCCTCCCATTTCTGAATACAATCATATATATCACCACCACCTTTCGATTCTTCCATCCAGAAGAGGGTCTGCATCAAATCATCTTTAGAAATACACACCCTACAAGAAAAAACGGCAGGTTGTACACAAAGTACATCTGCCATTTTGAGAAGCATTTGCTTTTTGGGAGTCCGAACCCCACTTTCATACTGGGCAATGCGAATATCCCCATTCAAGCCGAACCCCATCATAGTTCCAAGTTCTTTCTGAGTCATTCCTCGAAAAATCCGTATTTTTTTGATACGCTGTCCAATGGTCATAGGCTACACCTCACTCTTGGCAAACTCTCGATACACTTTTTCGTTTCTTGCCCGAAATGCACCTACGACACCAGTTGCTGCCAGATCAGGATATGTTGCTTGTACTTTCTGTCTGCTGCGTCTGACTGTTTCAAAAGCAGGAAGTCCTTTCTGTTCCATGTTCATCAGAAAGTCAGGTACAGACAGCTGACACAGATCAATACCTTTTTTCGAGGCGTAGTATCGGAGAACTTCCAAATACAAAACATTGTCGCTGTTCCTGGCATCAACATCATCTTCAAGAATCTGCTTGACCAGTGCAGATACAGTTTTCAAATCGTTCATCCGCTGCTCCTTTCTGCTTATGGTTAATCCGCATCCACTACAACAAATTCATCATCTGCTTTCAGACGTAAGCGATGACTAAGAAATTTTTCAATCTTGAATTCATTTCTCTTGTCATAGTCTGCGGTCAATTTGAAGTTTGGGTGCTGCGTAAGATCGTATTTATCTGACAAAAACGGTCTGACTCCACGCAACTGCAAGATGCACTTACTGCCATCTAGCACTGCAAGCTCATCCACGGAAGCAAGGTCTTTACCGAGCTTTTGATAATTCATTCCGTAAGATGGACTGTTACCTCTGGTGTTTGATGTGTTAAACGTATCAATCGTTTCCTTCCCAAGCGCCTGATTCAGTTCTTTCAGAGTGGTAGGTTCAGAACCACCAAGGAAGATACGGGAATCCATGTTGCCAATGATGGTATCCGCATTGTCCTTATAGATTGCTTTCAGCTGAGATTGTGCCTGCAATACCAAACAAGCGGAAATTTCACGACTTCGGATTGTGGCAACCAACTTTTCAAGATTGGGAATCTGACCGATATTAGCAGCCTCATCAATCAGGCATCTCACATGAACAGGAAGCCGACCGCCGTACACGTCATCCGCTTTTTCACACAGCAAGTTAAAAAGCTGTGTGTAGATCATTGAAATGAGAAAATTAAAGGTGCTATCTGTATCCGACATGATGAGAAACAGGGCAGTCTTTTTATCGCCCAAGGTATCCAGCTGCAATTCATCATAGGCAGTTACATCCCGGACTTCCTGAATATCAAAAGGAGCCAGACGAGCGCCACAGGAAATTAGAATTGACTTTGCTGTTTTACCAGCAGCCAATTTATATTTCTTATACTGGCGAACCGCAAAATGGTCAGGCTTTTTCTTTTCCAGTGCTTCGAACATCATGTCCACAGGATTTTGGAACTCCTCATCGTCCTCACGCACCTCCATTGCGTTCAGAAACTCAATCAAAGTAGAAAAGTTCTGCTCCTCCACAGGTGCTTCATAGTGGATATATCCAATCAAAGCACAGTAGAGCAGAGTTTCAGCCTTTGTCCAAAACTCATCTCCAGCTTTTCCATCTCCTTTTGTGTTGGCAATCAACGTTGTCACCAGCTTCAAAATATCTTTTTCTGAGTGGATATACGCCATGGGGTTATAATGCATCGACTTTTTGAAGTTGATGGTATTGAAAATCTTGATGTTGTAGTTGTTCTTCAAAAGGGCATTGCCACATTCGATGACGATACTGCCCTTGGGATCTGTGACAACATAGGAACTGTGCATCTGGAGCAGATTAGGTTTCAGCCAAAAACGAGTCTTACCGGAACCCGAACCACCAACAATCAAAACATTTTTATTTCTGGCATTGGCAGGATTTTTTGGACGGTTACTCATCATCAATCGCTCTGTTTTTGTGAGAATCACATTGTCCTCAAATTTGGGAGCCATGAAAGGCTCAATGTCTTTGGCGGTTCCCCACCGGGCAGAGCCATACTCAACATTGTGGCGGTATTTTTTTGCATTTTTGCTTCGCAGATATACTGCAAGCCGTAAACCAGCACCGCAGACAATACCAATGAGCAAATCAAGTGGGTGAAAGCTCGGCATAGGATTTCCGAATGCAACGGGGAGAACAGAAAAAAGGCTGAGAAGTTTTGCAGAACTATCTGCACCCTCAGCCATACGCCATGCTTCTCCGATATTTGTTGCAATCAATCCCACTATAATATAGGGGATATTCAGAATCAGGAGTTTTTTGATTTTTCTTGTATCTATCATAAATCACGCTCCTGTTTCTTTTCACGAATCTTCTTGGGCAGCGATGCCACAAGATTCTTAAATTTGCTGAGTTGTGCCAGCACACTTGGCTTCTTATCTTTGGTCATTGACCTTGCCTGATGCTCTTTGCAGATTGCATCCAAAGCATCCGAATCCTTTGCACGAACAAACACAAAATAGCGGGGTGGATCAACCGATTTATCTTTTCTTACCGCAAAATCCACACCATATTTCTTTGCAAGACGTTCAAAGTCTTTAATACCTTCTTTTTCAATTTCTGCATTGGCAGCTCCCTGGTTCTGTCCTAACAGTTTTTTCACCGACTGCTTGCCATGAACAGCAGGATCTCTGCCTTTTTGGGCTTTTTTCTTTTCTTGGTACTGCAAGAATTTGCGAATACCCGCAATAATAGTTCGCACAGTCAGTCGAGTAGTAGTAATTGCCAAATTGACCGTTCTGTTTTCAACTTCTTCCTGCAATTCTCATCACCTCCTCAAAATAAGAAAATAGCATCAACGAACCTGTTCTTTATGTTCATAATGCAAATTGCCATTTCTTACATTGGCATGACTAATAATTTTGATATGACCTTTTTGCTGACTCTCCAAAGCCTTCTCATAACCAGCCTGAGTAAGATACAGCCTGGTTCGTTCTCCTTTCCAACCGACAGGAGAATCGTTCGTGAGAACATCAAAAATAATCATGTGCCTGGTATCATCGGCAAATCTCTGCAAATCCATATAAGAATGTCCATGATATTCTTTGGCACCTGCCTTTATTCTCATTTCTTCCATTAACTCTCCAACTGTTTTCCCTGGCATCTCATACCTCCTTAAAGTGCATCCCTGTCAGGACTGCTTTTTTGCGGCATGGATTCTGCTTTCAAAGGGGAATCCGCAGTTTTCACCTTATCATCCGGCAAGGGTAACGCCATAATACTGCGCCCCATACGGACAAACATTTCCGGTTGATGGAACTCTTTTTCAAATTTCTCCATCAGTTCAGGAGAGAGGGAAGCAAAGTCCTCCTCACCCAAACCGACAACCAGAAAATCACCGGCGACAATGTCATAAATCTGCCCTTCATTATCCCGTAAAGCCCGGTTCAGCTCGCTGCCGTTCAGCTTTCCTTCGTCATTGACGATCAATGCCACCGGTTCATTGTAGGGATATACCGCTTCTATATCGCCGCCAACCGCTTTCTGTAAATCTTCCAGCTCACCGCCTATCTGAACCGCCTGGGGATACATTCCCGGCTTGACGAGCAAAACATCCAGCTGCTCTTTCTGTTCCTGCACAATTTCACGTTCAGCTTCTGCTGAAAAATCCACACCGGTAAAATTTTCAGAATCGAGGATATGTTCGGAATTGTAATATTCCTCCTCAACTTTCGCTTGTGCAGCTTCCATTGATTCTGCTTTTACAGTCACCGTCTTTTCGAGTGTTTCGGTGATTTTGATGTCATACTCTTTCAAATACATCGACCTCCGTTTCTTTCAGATATGACAAAAGCGCCTATCCACAAGCCTTACAGCTCATAAATAGTCGCTTCATTTTCCCACTGGGGAATACACATTTCTTCCAGTTCCTCGGTCAGACTTTCTGGTGTAAAGAACAGGTCATCTCTTTCCTTCAGCAGTTTCACAATCGAGCGATACTCCGTAGCATAATAGAAGTCACCGGACTTGATGACCATGCTGACATTGTGTACCAGAGCAAAACTCATATCCTCCAGCAGCCACAACTCCCGATTATAAGAAGTGTCAGTCATGTCGTAAATGCCAATTTCCATATCCGAATAAATCAGGCAGGCTCTCTGCATGAACAGTTCCTTGCCACGGTACTCGAACCCACGGTCGATATTAGTTTTCACGACATACTCATACGCTGTTTCTGCCTTATCTCGCAGAGCCATACAGACTTCCGGCAGACACAAGGCAGCACAGCCGACTTCTTCCTCATCATACGCTTCATAGTCCTCCGGCTGAAACAGATCAAACAGCCATTTCAAAGCATCGCTCATTTCTTTCTCAGTAAACATTTATGCGTCCTCCTTATCTCTCCATAGATTTCTCACGCTTTCGTTGCCATTGTTCGAGCAGTTTGATAATGGTGTCCTCCATCTGCTTCGGGGTATAAGACTTGGGAAAATACTTCCGAAGCACATCATGTTTAATTGTCACCCTATCCAGTTCACCCTTTTTTTCCTCAGACATGATCGCACACATGGCATCCAAACTGCATTTTCCTTCCTGGCTAAATTTTTTCAAACGTTGTGCCTGGGATAGAGAAGGCGTGGACTGTGCGTAGTCCATTGCTTCCAGAAAGTCTTGCTGTTCATTTGGCTTCAGATAAGAAATTTCGACCGCAGGGTTAAAGGCGATCTTCTTTTCATCTACCATATCCAGCAGCTCAGGAATCAGTTCTGTCAGACGAATATAGCGATGAACCTGATTTCTGCTATCACCAGCTTCTTGACCTACAATATCCATTGCCTGCAACTTCATCCCAACTTGGGATGAAGTTAAGTCAGTGCGTTGTCCTTGATGTTTGATAGCTTCCAATTTCATCTTATAAGCGAAAGCTCTCTCACTGGGGAGGAGCGTTTCCCTTTGCAGATTGGAATCCACCATCAAAATTGTGGCGGCATCATCGTCCATATCTCGCACAATCACTGGCATGGTTTCTTTTCCCGCAAGTTCAGATGCATGATGGCGGCGGTGTCCAGCGATTAGCTCGTAACCACCTTCCGGACGAGGGCGGGCGATTGCAGGTGTCATAACACCAAATTGTGCAATACTTTCAACAGTTTTCTGCATAGCTTCATCGTCTACCACTTTGAATGGATGTCCCTTAAATGGATGCAGATCAGAAAGTTTAATTTCCTGTACTCGTTCTTGCTGGGCTTCTTCTCGTGACTGGTCTGTCTGAAAAATATCATCGTAGCTGCTCAAGCTGATGTTTCCGCCTTTTTTCGGCATTGTTCAACACCTCCTATTACAATATATTTACGGTTTAAGGCACGGCAGCCAGCCGTGTCTTTTCCGTATCGTTGCCTAAGCTGTTAGAATGAGAGTGTCTTGGCCTGA
>NZ_NFHD01000010.1 GCF_002159185.1 Gemmiger sp. An87 | reverse complement strand
GCTTGCGCGGCGGTCTTTTTGTTTTGCTCTCTTTCGCCTCCTACTAAGGTTGCAAACTTTCCTCAATTCCCTGTTGACTTTTTATTTGCAGACTTCGTTCCGGGCGATGGAACGCACCGGCTGAGGCGTTCGCCGTGAATGGTACGGTGCTTCCTCAATGATAATACCGGCCGACCATCTTGTCCAGGTCCAGCACCGCACGCTCGGCGCCGCGGGCCACCTTTTTGGCCATCTTCTTCATCTTGCGGGTGTTTTTGCCCTTGGTTCCGGCGGCCACCCCGGCCGCCACCGCCATGGTCGCGGCGGTCAGGCCCGCGGCTGCCATCATGGTTTTCTTTTCCATCCTGCATTCTCCTTTCCTGGGTAAAAGCTGCAAGCGCCTGGGTTTGCGCTACGCCGTTTAGTCTGCCCCGCTTTTCCTGACCTATACGGTTTTCTTACGGATTCTCTCTTTCTTTGCGGCGGGAATTGTGATAGACTATATAAGTTAAGAGCATCCCGCCCTGTTCGGGCGGTGCGTGCTCTTGTTCAAAGGAGTGACCTGTTTTTGAAGCATACCGCACCCAAAACTATTTTGTGCATTCATGATTTGTCCGGCATGGGGCGCTGCAGCCTGAGCGTTGCCGCACCGGTGCTGGCCACGATGGGCCACCAGCCCGTTCTTCTGCCCACCACCCTGCTTTCCACCCACACCGGCGGCCTGGGCAAGCCGGTGGTGCAGCCGCTGGTTTCCTACGCCGAGGCCGCGCTGGACCACTACCGCAAGCTGGGCGTGGAGTTCGACTGCATCTATTCCGGCTACCTGGCCAGCGAGGCTGAGCAGCAGCTGGTGCGCAAGGCCTTTTCCTACTGGCCCGGCGCGCTGAAGGTGGTAGACCCTGTGCTGGCTGACCACGGACGTTTTTACACCGGCATGCAGGATCTGCTGCCCGGCATGCGTGAGCTGTGCCGCCAGGCAGACCTGATTCTGCCCAACCTGACCGAGGCCTGCTTTTTGCTGGGCCGGGAATACAGCGCCGAGGAGTTCACCCCCGAGCAGGCCCAGGCTCTGGCCGATGAGGTGAGCGCGGGCGTGCAGCGGGCGGTGGTGACCGGCCTGCCCCTGGCCAAACACCTGGCCTGCGCGGGCTCCAGCGGGCGGGACCGCTTTGTGGTCAAGCGCCTGCGCATCGACCGCAGCTACCCCGGCACCGGCGATCTGTTCGCCGCTGTTCTGGTGGGCTGCCTGTTGCGCGGCAATGCCCTTTCCGCCGCGGCGGATGCGGCCGCCGGCTTTGTGGCCGAGGCCATCAACAACACAGCGCCCACCGCGGACCCTGCCTTCGGCGTATGGTTCGAGCCGCTGCTGGGCCGCCTGAGCGGAGGAAACTGAGCAATGCCTGTTTTGAACATCGTTCTGGTGGAACCTCAGATTCCGGAGAACACCGGCAACATCGCCCGTACCTGTGCGGTGACCGGCGCACGGCTGCATCTGGTGCGGCCGCTGGGCTTTGAGGTGACGGACAAGCACCTGAAGCGGGCAGGGCTGGATTACTGGCACCTGCTGGACATTACTTATTATGATGATTTGGCGGACTTTTTCGCCAAAAACAGCGGCCCCTTCTTTTATTTCACCAGCAAGGGCCGCCACCGCCACACCGACGTGACCTACCCGGACGGCAGCTATCTGGTGTTCGGGCGGGAGGACGCCGGCCTGCCGGAGCGGCTGCTGTTTGAAAACCCGGACCACTGTGTGCGGATGCCCATGCGCAAGGGTGTTCGCTGCCTGAATCTTTCCAACTCGGTGGCTATCGGGGTATACGAAGCGCTTCGCCAATGGGATTTTGCGGACCTGGAGAGCCAGGGCCAACTGACCAAATACGAATGGAAGTGAGGAGTACCATGCGTAAGATCGCCGTTTTGACCGACTCTGCCTGTGACATTCCTGTGGAACTTCAGGAAAAGTACGGCATCGATATCCTGCCCTTCACCATCACGCTGGACAGCGTGAGCTATGTGGAGCGCAAGGATTTCACCTTCGACCAGTACTACCAGATGCTGCGGGACGCCAAGGGCACCCCCAGCACCGCCCACATCACCGCCATGCAGTTCTGCGACCAGTTCTGCAAGTATCTGGATGAGGGCTACACCGACGTGCTGTATGTGAGCATCAACTCCACCGGCAGCGCCACCCACGACGCCGCCGTGATGGGCGTGGACCTGCTGAACGAGGAGCGCCCCGGCCACGAGCTGCGGGTGCACATTGTGGACAGCCACACCTATTCCTTCATCTACGGCTGGCCGGTCTGCGAGGCCGCCCGCCTTCTGCGCAACGGCGCTGAGCTGGAATATGTGATGAACATGCTGAACGATCGCTTCTCCCGGGCCGAGGTGGTGCTTTCCGCCTTCAGCCTGAAGGTGATGAAGAAGAGCGGCCGTGTTTCGGCTGCCGCCGCCTTCGCGGGCGAGCTGCTGGGCCTGCGTCCCATCATCAGCCTGATCGACGGCAAGAGCAAGGTGGAGGCCAAGGTGCGCGGCGACGCCGCCGTGCCCGGCGCGCTGATCAAGTACGTGCGCAGCCGCGTGGACAACATCGACGAGGACTTCGAGTACATGATCGCCTGCACCGACATTCCCGCGGTGGATGACCTGATCAAGCAGTGCAAGAAGGAGTTCGGCCACGGTCCCCTGCATGTGTTCAAGCTGGGCGCCGCGGTGGCCAGCAACACCGGCCCGGACACCATTGCCATCACCTATTTGGGCCGTCCCCGCCGCTGATTTTTCCATTACAATAAAAAATGCCCCGGCAGCCGCCGGGGCATTTTTTTGTTTGCTTATTGTTCAGGCCTTTCCCTCTGAGCCTGCCAGGCGGATGATCCGCTTCACGTCCTCGCACAGGGCGTCGCTGGCGTACTGGCTCACCTTCCAGGAATGGCCCTGGTGGTCCAGCTCGTCCATCGCCCGCCGGTAATGCTCCAGATACCTCCAGCGGATCTCGGTGCCGAAGTTGATCTTGGCCACGCCCAGCCGGATGGCCGCTTTGACCAGATCCTCCTCCATGCCGGTGCAGCCGTGCAGCACCAGCGGAAGATCGGTAAAGGTGCGCACCTGCTCCAGCACCTCCAGATGGATGTCCGGCCTGCCCTTGTAATAGCCGTGGGCGTTGCCGATGCCGATGGCCAGGGTATCCGGCTGGCACAGCTGCAGAAACCGGCGCACCTGCTCGGGGCTGGCGATGTTCTTGTTCTCCAGCGCCACCCCGTTTTCCAGCCGGAGCAGCTCGCCCACCTCCGCCTCCACCGGCACCGCTCGCTCCCGGGCCATGGCCAGCACCTGATTGGTGAGGGCGGCGTTCTCCTCCACCGGCAGGCGGGAGCCGTCGATCATCAGGCTGGTGAAGCCCAGCTCCAGTGCCTGGGCACAGAGGGGCATACTGTCGCCGTGGTCCAGATGGATGGACACCGGCACATCCACCTGCCCGGCGCACCATTGGGCGGTATGCACAAACCAGTCGTGGCCGGAGTAGGCCCCGGTACCCGGGTAATGGGCCAGAATCATGGGACTGCCCAGCTCCTGAGCCGCCTTGCAGCAGGCCCGAATGATGTCGTAATTGCCGCCCTGGGTGTTGATGGCGGGAATGGCGTAACCCTCCCGGGCGGCCTTGCGCAGCTGGTCCAGATTGTTGGTCAGCATGGCCTGCACTCTCCTTTCCAAACGACACGACGACACGGCGGCCGCTGCTCCAATGCCGGGGCAGGGCCGCCGAAGAATATACTTCTTTGCTTACAGCTGGGGCTTGAAGGTGACGAAGCGGCGCAGCTCCTCGCCGATCAGCGGGCGGCACCAGTCCACGAAGGCAGGGGTCACGTCCCGGCCATCGGCGCTGATGAACTCATCCGGCATCTTGCGCTCGTGCAGCATCACCTGCTCCACCGGGATCAGGAAGGTCTCGGACTTATAGACCGGACCGGGCACACGGCGGAAGCCCACCATCACGCCGTTCTCCCCGTTCAAGGCGGCACGGCAGGCCTCGGCGCCGGCGATCACCGCCTCCTCCCGGTCCACGCTGGACTGGAAGGCGATGGAGGACCGGTTGCAGATGCCCGGCTTTTCGCTGCGGGCCTTGATGCCCAGCTTCTGAATCACCAGGTTGGCCAGATGGGCGCTTACGTCGCCGTAGTAGACCGAGCGGCCCACCTTAAAGATGGGCGGCACGATGGAGGAGCCGTCCGGGTTGCACAGGCCCTCGCTGGTCACGATGACCACGCCGCCCTTTTTGCGGTGCAGCTGGAGCACCCGCTCCAGGAACTCCTCCTCGTTGAAGGGGCGCTCGGGCAGGTAGATCATATCCGGGCCGTCGCCGTTGCCGCTGCGGGCCAGGGCGCTGGCGGCGGCAATCCAGCCGGCGTTGCGGCCCATGGCCTCGATCACACTCACGTGGATGGGCAGGCTGCGCACGTCCTGGCTCACCTCGCTGGTGATGGCCGCAATGTAGCGGGCGGCGGAGCCGAAGCCCGGGGCATGGTCGGTGACGGCGATGTCGTTGTCGATGGTCTTGGGGATGCCCACCACCCGCACGTCCACACCCTCGGCCACGCAGGCCTTGTAGAGCTTGCCGCAGGCGTCCATGCTGCCGTTGCCGCCGTTGAACAGCACGTATTTGATGTCGTGCTTTTTGCAGATGCGGGCCATGTTGGCGTAATCCTCGGCCTCCAGCGGGTCTCGGCTGGTGCCGATGGCGGAGGCGGGGGTCTGCAGCAGCAGGCGCAGCTCCTCCTCGGGCACGGCGCTCAGCTCGCAGAACTGCTCCCGCAGCATACCGCCGCTGCCGCCGATGGCACCGTAGACCTTATCCACCTGGTCCGGGTGCTTTTTGGCTTCGGTCACCGCGCCGTACAGCGAGGAATTGATCACAGCGGTAGGTGCGCCGCCGTGCACGATCAGCAGATTTCCTTTCATGGCTCTTCTCCTTGTTCTTATGTGTCTTGCGTTGAACGCTGTTCTATCTCCAATGGCAGGCCCGCCGGGGGCCGCCAGAGCATGCTTATTCCACCGCGGTGCTGGCCCGGCAGATCAAACGGGTGGAAACCCGCACCGGCTCCGGCACCTGGCCCTGTTCGATCATGGTCTTGAGCATATCCACCGCGATGCGGGCGATCTCGGCCCGGGGGATTTCCATGCTGGTGAGCGGAGGCGCCACATACTGGCCCAGACTGGAATTGTCAAAGCCGATGACCGCGATATCCTGCGGGATGCGTTTCCCCTCCGCCTGAGCCGCCTGCATGGCAATGCAGGCCACCTTGTCGTTCCGGCCGAAGATGGCGTTCACCGGCCGGCCGCTGCGCAGATACTCCCGCACCCGCTGGGCCAGCTGCTCCGGGCTGGCGCAGCCGGTGATGATCCGGCTTACCGGGTCCGGGCAGTAGCCGCTCTCCTGCATCTGGTGCACAAAGCCCCGGTAGCGCAAATCATCCATATTGCTGAAATTGCCCCGGGCACTGTAGCGGTCGATGTACAAAATATCCCTGCGGCCAAGGCCGCCCAGATACTGCACACACTCCCGCGCGCCCTCGTACAGGCCGTTGTCGATCCGGCCCGCGCCCTTCACCTGGGAATAATCCCGGTTTTCCAGCAGGACCACCGGGATGTTGGCGTCCACAAAGCGCTGGATGAAGGCCTGAGGAAAGCTAATCGAGCTGATGAGCAGGCCGTCCGGACGGCGGCCGATGATCTCGTTCACGAACTGCTCGGTGTTCCGGTTGGAGCACAGCGACACCATGTAACCCAGCCCGTAGGCGCACTGGTCCAGCTCGTTCACCAGCAGGCTGAAATGTTCGGTGACGATCTGGTCCGCGATGAAGATGATCTGGTTGCTGCTCTTGCCCTTCAACGCACGGGCGATGCTGTTGGGCCGGTAGTTCAGCTGGCGCACAGCCTCCTCCACCCGGCGGCGTTTTTCCTTGTCCACATAGCGGTTGTTGTTGATCACGTAAGAGACCACCGTCTCGCTGACTCCGGCCAGGCGGGCCACATCCTTGCGGGTGACCTGCTTGAATTTCGGTTCCATGCTGCGACCTCCTTCATCTAAACACGAGTGTATCTCTTTTTTCCCATTATAAATCCCCCGCATGCCGCCGTCAAATAAAACGAGGCGCTTCACCGTAAAACTTTCGGACGGTTTTTGTTGCACTTTGACGATAAAGTTTGCTATAATACCGGTATGCGCCCAAAAGCGCAAGAGCAACTTAGGATTTTAGGCTCGCCCGGGTTTTGCCCGGGCCCACCCGTTTGGACCTGGCAGTGCCAAACGGATAAAATCTTTCTGCCGGAGTGTAATTATGAATACGAAACGTCTTGTCCGCGCGGCCATGGTGGCCGCAATTTATGTGGTGCTCTGCCTGGTGCTGGCCCCCTTCAGCTACGGCGCCGTGCAGGTTCGCCTGGCCGAAATGCTGTGCCTGTTGCCGGTGTTCGGCGCGGAGTACATCGTGGCTGTGACCCTGGGGTGCTTTTTGGCCAACCTGCTGGGCTCCACCCTGGTGGATGTGGTGTTCGGCACCGCCGCCACCCTGGTGGCCTGCCTGCTGACCTACGCGGTGCGCAAGATGCGCGTGGGCGGTCTGGCCATTCCCGCCGCGGTACCTCCCATTGTGAGCAATGCGGTGATCGTGGGTGCGCTGGAGCTCACCTTCTTTTTGCCCGGCGTCACCGGCACCGCTGCACTGGCGGCCTGGAATGCCCTGACCGTGGGCATCGGCGAGGTGATCAGCTGCGGCATCCTGGGCGTAGCCCTGGTGAAGCTGATGGAGAGCAACGCCGGCCTGCGCCGCCTGTTCTGCGAATGAGCCGTTTCTTTTAAAAAGCAAAAGGAGGCCGCCATGAAACCGAGTCTTTTGATCTGGGACTGGAACGGTACCCTGCTGGACGATGTGTCCCTGTGCAACCGGTGCCTGAACGATCTGCTGGCCGGGCACGGCTATACCCAGCGGTACGACGCGGCCGCCTATAAAGAAATTTTCGGATTTCCCATTCAGGACTATTATGTCCGTGCGGGCTTCGATTTCAGCCGCCATCCCTACGAAGAGCTGGCCGAAATTTACATGGCCCAATACCTGCCCGCCGCCGAGGGCTGCGGGCTTTGCCCCGGCGCCTGCGAGGCACTGGAGTGGGCGAAGGACGCCGGCATCCGCCAGGTGATTCTTTCCGCCTCCCAGCTGCCCATCCTCCGCCGCCAGGTGGAGGAGCGTTCGCTTTCTGGCTTCTTTGATGAGTTGCTCGGCCAGAGCGACATCTACGCCCGGGGCAAAAAGGAGACTGGCCTTTCCTATTTAAAGGAGAGCGGCATCGACCCGGCCAGCGCCGTGCTGGTGGGTGACACCCTGCACGACCTTGAAGTGGCGCAGGCCATGGGTACCCGCTGCGTGCTCTGCGCCGCCGGGCACCAGAGCCGGGCGCGGCTGGAGGCCGCCGGGATTCCGGTGATCGGCACCCTGAACGAGCTGCCCGCCTGCCTGGAACAGCTTTGATCAACAAAACAAAAACGCCCTCCCGGCCGGGAGGGCGTTTTCTTTATCTGATAAGCTTCAAGCCACGAACAGGAACACCGCCAGGAAATGGAGCAGGCTCCCCGCCAGAATGAACAGGTGGAACAGCTCGTGGAACCCCCAGTTGGGGCTCAGGTTGGGACGCTTTGCGATGTACATCACCGCGCCCACCGAGTAACTGATGCCGCCTGCCGCCACCAGCACCAGGCAGGCGGTGGGCATGGAGGCAAAGGCGGGCAGATCCACCAGAATGGACCAGCCCATGGCCAGATAGATCAGGGTGCCGATCCAGCGGGGCGCATCCAGCCAGACCAGCTTGAACAGAATGCCCAGAAAAGCCGCCGCCCACAGACAGCCCAGGAAAATCTCCCGCTCTCCGGCGGGCATATAGGCCACGCAGAAGGGCGTATAGCTGCCCGCGATGAGCACGTAGATCATGGCGTGGTCCAGCTTGCGCAGCCGCCGCAGCGGCGCCGCCGCACACAGCGCATAATGATAGATGCTGCTGGCGGAATACAGCGCCACCAGCGAAAGGCCGAACAGGGCCACCCCCGCCAGCACCAGCGCGCTGGAGTCTTCCCACAGGCTGCGGCCCACCAACAGGAAGGTGGCGATCACGCCGCCCACGGCGCCCCAGAAATGGGTGTAACTGCTCATGGGCTCACGGCCCTTTGCGAAATACCGGCTCATAAAATCCCCTCCTTGAAACTATCTAGTTTCAAAAACTATGTTCTATTGTTAGTATAACCAGTTTATGCAGTAAAATCAATGTCTGACAAAAAAATTAACAAATATTCCACCCCCTCGCTTTGACAGGGGGCTATGGATGATGTATGATATTAGAATAGCGTAGTATGGGCTTTCTATACACGCACGGTGCGCCGCTCATTTGCGCGGCCATTTTTGTGTATCAACGATATAGAGAAGAATGTGAGTGATCGATTTGGCATTTTTAGACAAGCTCTTCGGTTCCTTCTCCGACAAGGAGCTGAAAAAGATCCGCCCCATCGCCGATAAGGTGATCGCGCTGGAGAGCGAGATGGCCGCCAAGACCGACGCGGAGCTGCAGGCCATGACCCCCGCTCTGAAGGAGCGGCTGGCAAACGGCGAAACTCTGGACGATATCCTGCCCGAGGCCTTTGCCGTCTGCCGTGAGGCCAGCTGGCGTGTGCTGGGCATGAAGCACTTCCCCGTGCAGATCATCGGTGGTATCGTGCTGCACCGCGCCTGCATCGCCGAGATGCAGACCGGTGAAGGCAAGACCCTGGTGGCCACCCTGCCCGTTTACCTGAATGCGCTGGCCGGCAAGGGCGTGCACGTGGTAACCGTGAACGATTACCTGGCCCGCCGCGACTCCGAGTGGATGGGCAAGCTGTACCGCTGGCTGGGCCTGAAGGTGGGCCTGATCGTGCAGGGCATCACCAACGAGCAGCGCCACGCCGCTTATAACGCGGACATCACCTACGGCACCAACAACGAGTTCGGCTTCGACTACCTGCGCGACAACATGGTGGTCTACAAGGAGAACATGGTGCAGCGCGGCCACTTCTTCGCCATCGTGGACGAGGTGGACTCCATCCTGATCGACGAGGCCCGTACTCCCCTGATCATCAGCGGCAAGGGCGACGATTCCAGCGACCTGTACCAGCAGGCCGACGCCTTCGCCAAGACTCTGAAGATGAGCAAGATCGTGGAGCTGGACGACAAGGAAGACCAGGACGCCCAGGTGGACGGCGACTACGTGGTGGACGAAAAGCACAAGACCGCCACCCTGACCCAGTCCGGCGTGAAGAAGGCCGAGGCCTACTTCCATGTGGAGAACCTGGCCGATGCCGCCAACATGACCCTGGCCCATCACATCAACCAGGCCATCAAGGCCCGCGGC
This sequence comes from Gemmiger sp. An87, assembly GCF_002159185.1. Lineage (GTDB taxonomy): Bacteria > Bacillota > Clostridia > Oscillospirales > Ruminococcaceae > Allofournierella. The sequence goes on along the minus strand of NZ_NFHD01000010.1, from coordinate 99,810 downwards.
GTGATGCAGCGGGACATCGACTACGTGGTGCGTGACGGCGAGGTCATCATCGTGGACGAGTTCACCGGCCGACTGATGATCGGCCGCCGCTACAACGAAGGCCTGCACCAGGCCATCGAGGCCAAGGAGGGCGTGAAGGTTGCCGCCGAGAGCAAGACTCTGGCCACCATCACCTTCCAGAACTACTTCCGTATGTACGAGAAGCTGGCCGGTATGACCGGTACCGCCAAGACCGAGGCGGACGAGTTCATCGAGATCTACGGCCTGCAGATCGTGACCGTGCCCACCAACAAGCCCCAGCTGCGCAAGGACGAGCCGGACAGCGTGTACAAGACCGTGAAGGGCAAGTACGACGCGGTGGTCAAGCAGGTTGCCGAGTGCCACGCCAAGGGCCAGCCCGTTCTGGTGGGTACCGTGAGCATTGAAAAGAGCGAGACCTTGAGCAAGCTGCTCAGCCGCCAGGGCATCAAGCACAACGTGCTGAACGCCAAGAACCACGAGAAGGAAGCCGAGATCGTTGCCCAGGCTGGTAAGAAGGGCGCTGTGACCATCGCCACCAACATGGCCGGCCGTGGTACCGATATCATGCTGGGCGGCAACGCCGAATACATGGCCAAGGCCCAGCTGCGCAAGGAGGGCTTCGCCGAGGAGCTGATCGTGGAGGCTGACGGCCACGGCGAGACCGACAACGAGGAGATTCTGGCCGCCCGCGCCCGCTTCAACGAGCTTCTGGCCGCCCACAAGGCCGAGATCGCCAAGGAGGCCGAGGAGGTACGCGCCGCCGGCGGTCTGTACATCATCGGCACCGAGCGGCACGAGAGCCGCCGTATCGACAACCAGCTGCGCGGCCGTTCCGGCCGTCAGGGCGACCCGGGCGCTTCCCGCTTCTTCCTGAGCCTGGAGGACGACCTGATGCGTCTGTTCGGCGGTGAGCGTGTGCAGAGCCTGATGGACACCCTGGGCCTGGACGACGAGACTCCCATCGAGAACAAGATGATCACCAACACCATCGAGAGCGCCCAGAAGAAACTGGAGGCCCAGAACTTCAGCACCCGTAAGAACGTGCTGCAGTTTGACGATGTGATGAACAAGCAGCGTGAGATCATCTACGGCCAGCGCCGTCAGGTGCTGAACGGCGAGGACCTGAAGGACACCCTGCGCTCCATGATGAAGGACAACATCGAGGGCAGCGTGGCCACCTTCTGCGCCGGTGATGATTCCTCCGCCTGGGATCTGGCCGCCCTGCGCCGCCACTACCTGGGCTGGCTGACCATGGACAGCGACCTGCACTACGAGCCCGAACAGCTGAAGAGCCTGAAGCGGGAGGACGTGAGCAAGTTCCTGCTGGACCGGGGCACCCTGATTCTGGACGGCAAGGAGAAGAAGTACGGCTCCAACATCATGCGTGAGCTGGAGCGTATGTGCCTGCTGCGCAACGTGGACACCAAGTGGATGGACCACATTGACGCCATGGACCAGCTGCGTCAGGGCATCTACCTGCGCAGCTACGGCCAGCGCGACCCCGTTGTGGAATACCGTCTGGAAGGCTTCGAGATGTTCGACGCCATGATCGATAACATCAAGGAAGACACCGTTCGCATGCTGCTGACCATCGAGCTGAAGATTCAGCCCCAGCAGCAGGCCCCCGTGGTGGAGCGCACCCAGGTTGCCAAGCCCACCGGCGACGCCGCCACCCCCGGCAAGAACGTGAAGGCCACCAGCTCCTCCGGCCCCATCAAGGTGGAGAAGATCGGCCGCAACGATCCCTGCCCCTGCGGCAGCGGTCTGAAGTGGAAGAAGTGCACCTGCAAGGAGTACCATCCCGACCTGTAAGCCAGTAAAATACGCGCCCGCCGGATTTTGCAAGTCCGGCGGGCGTTTTCTATTTTGGATAAAAGAAAGCCCGCGGTTCCGGCAAAGCGTCGGAACCGCGGGCTCTTTTCGTCTTATTTGCGGGCGCACTCGCCGCCCTCACCCCGCAGCAGGGTCAGACCGTGGGGAATCACGTCCAGGAATACGTCCATGCTCTCCTGCACCGCCTTGGGGCTGCCGGGCAGGTTGACGATCAGGGTCTTGCCCCGGATCACCGACACACCCCGGCTGAGCATGGCCCGGGGCGTAATGCGCAGACTGGCCGCCCGGATGGCCTCGGCGATGCCGGGCGCATTCCGCTGGGCCACTGCCATGGTGGCCTCGGGGGTCACGTCCCGGGGGGCAAAACCGGTGCCGCCGGTGGTGAGAATCAGGTCCAGCTGGCGCTGGTCGCACAGGCGGATCAGCTGCCGTTCCAGCACTGCCTGTTCATCCGCCAGCAGCAGGGTCTCCACCACCTGGTAGCCCTTTTCCTCCAGCCGCTTCACAATGGCCGGGCCGCTCTCGTCCTTCCGCTGGCCCTGAGACCCCTTGTCGGACAACGTAATCACCGCCGCCTGGAAGGGCCGCTCGCCGGTGCGCTCGGCCAGCCGCATCTCGTCGCCCACTTTGATCTCGCCGCCCTCCAGCACCCGGGCGAACACGCCCTCCCGGGGCATGATGCAGTCGCCCATGGTCTTGTAGATCTGGCAATGATTGTGGCACTCCTTGCCGATCTGGGTGATCTCCAGCAGCACGGAGCCGCAGCGCAGCAGGGTGCCCACCGGCAAAGCCCGGAAGTCAAAGCCCTCCACCACCAGATTTTCTCCGAAGGCACCGTAATCCACCTGGGCGCCCTTCTGCCGGAAGGCTTCGATTTTTTCATCGCCCAAAAGGCTCACCTGCCGGTGCCAGTTGCCGCCATGGGCGTCGCCCACCAGGCCCCACTCGGGGGTGAAGCTGGCCTTTTCCACCGGGTGCTTGGCCACGCCCCGGGTTTCGGACACACAAATCGCTTTTACGGTTCCCATCCTTTGTTATCCTCCGATCTGCGCCATGCGGCGGTGTTCTGTGATCTCATCGTATTTGTCAAAGCAGTGATGGGCGGGCTTTTGCTCCACCGCCCGGGCGATGGCCGCCTGCAGCGCCTCGTCGGATGCGCCGGTGCGCAGCAGCGCCCGCAGGTCCACCGAGGCGTCGTAGCACAGGCAGGGCTTGAGCTGGCCGGTGCTGGTGAGCCGCAGCCGGTTGCACTGGTCGCAGAACCGGTGGCTCACCGCGTCGATCCAGCCGATGCGGCCCCGCAGGCGTTCGCTGGCCTCATAATGGGCCGGGCCGTTGCCCCGCCGCTCATTTACCGGGTGCAGGTCCGGCCAGCGCTCCAGCAGCAGCGCCCGGGCCCTTTCGGGCGACAGGCCGCCGCCTCCGCTGCCCTCGCCGATGGGCATCAGCTCGATGAACCGCACATCCAGCGGCCATTTTTCCGCCATTGCCGCCAGCAGTACCACCTCCGGCTCGGCGCTGGCCAGCAGCACACAGTTCAGCTTGGTGCGGATGCCCGCCGCCATGGAAGCACGCACGCCCCGCAGCACCTTGTCCAGCACGTCGTGCCCGGTGATGGCCGCGTAGCGGGCCGGGTCCAGCGCGTCGATGCTCACATTCACCGCATCCAGCCCCGCCCGGGCCAGGGGCAGCGCCAGCTCCTCCAGCAGCACCCCGTTGGTGGTCAGGGTCACCTGGCCGCAGCCGGGCAGGTTTTTCAGCTGCTCCACAAACTCCACCGCGCCCCGGCGCACCAGCGGCTCGCCGCCGGTCACCTTGAAGTTACAAATGCCCAGACTGATGGCCGCCCGCGCCGTGCGCAGAATCTCCTCATAGCGCAGAATCTCCTGATGCGGCACAAAGTCCGCCCCGTTCGGCATGCAGTACCGGCAGCGCAGATTGCACCGGTCGGTGAGTGAGATCCGCAGATAGTCGATGCTGCGGCCGTAACGATCCTTCATCGGGTCAATTCCCCTTTCCCGCACCGGGCAGACCTGACCCCGGGCGGCTTCCTTATATTTTAATAAATATAACGCCTTTTATTAAAAAAGTCAATGAAGGCCCGCCCCGCCGGGTGGCCCTCACAGACCCAGCGCCTGCAGGACCACCACCGCGACGGCGCTCACCGCCAGAGCGGGCAGATAGTTCAGGGTTTTGATCTGCTTGATACCTAAGATTCCCAGGCCGGAGCTGAAGATCAGCGCACCGCCCACCAGGCTCAGTTCGGTGAGCAGCTCCGTGGTCACATAGGGGGCAATCGCGCCGGACAGCAGATAGATGGCCCCCTGCCAGCAGAAGAGCACCAGTGCCGCCAGCGCGATACCGATGCCGAAGGTTGATGCCAGCACCGTGGAGGTGATGCCGTCCAGCACCGCGTTGGTGAACAGATAGGTATTGTCGCCCTGCAGGGCACTCTGCATGGGACCCAGGATGCTCAGGGTCCCGGCACAGAACAACAGGATGGCAGTGGAAAGGCCCTTGCCCAGCTCACTGCCGCCCGCCAGCGGCAGCTTGTCCACCGCCTTCTGGAACAGGGTGTCCAGCGAGATGGCGGTGCCCAGCACGCCGCCCACCGCCAGACTCACGATGAACAGCACCGAATACCGGCTCTGGGGCATGGCCTGTACCACCGAGTTCACGCCCAGCAGGGTGGCCGCCAGGCCCATGCCGTTCATCAGGGCCTCCTTGTATTTTTCGCCCAGGCCGCTTTTCAGCCGGCTGCCCACCAGGCTGCCCGCCAGAATGGTGGCCGTATTTGCAATGGTTCCAATCATATTGCTCTCGTTTCCCTCCCCGATTGATCTGCCCCGGCGCTCAGCCGTGCAGGGTATAGATCACGCTGGGCCGTCCGCCGGTGGAGTAATCCACCCGGGAATCGGCCCGGCCGCATTCCACCAGATAGTGCACGTAGTGACGGGCGGTTACCGCCGAAAAGCCGGTCTTCATGGCCAGCTGCTCGCAGGTGAGGCCCTGTGGGTTGGCCTGCAGGCAGGCGCAGATGGCCTCCAGCGTTTTGGGCTGCAGCCCCTTGGGCAGCGGCTTGTCCTCCGGCTTTTCCTCCGCCGGGGCTGCCGCAGCCGGTCCCCGGTGCAGCAGCTCGTCCAGCTGCTGCTGGTTCACGCTCTGGGCCCGGATGGCCTGCCTGCGCCGGTCAAAGGCATCCAGCGCCTGGCAGAAGCGGTCGTATTCAAAGGGCTTGACCAGGTAATCCACCACGCCCAGCCGCATGGCCGCCTCCACGGTGGCGGTGTCGCTGGCGGCGGTGATCATGATCACATCGGTGCTCACCCCTGCCGCCCGCAGCTGGCGCAGCACGTCCAGCCCGTCCATCTGGGGCATGTACATATCCAGAATCACCAGATCCGCCGGGTGGCTGCGCAGATATTCCAGCGCGGCCCGGCCGTCCGGACATTCCCGGCACACCTGAAAGCGCGGGTCCTTTTCGGTATAGCGGCGGTTGAGCATGGCCACCATGGGGTCATCCTCCACGATCACGACCTGGTACAATCTCTCTCCTCCTTTTCCTGCTTATCCTCTGCATTCTCTTCCTGGGGCGGGATGTGAATGGTGAAGGTGGTGCCCAAGCCCACCACCGATTCCACCCGCACGTCGCCGCCGTAGGCCTGCACGATGCTCTGCACCAGGGCAAGACCGGTGCCCCGGCCCTCGCCCTTGGTGGAAAAGCCCTGCTCGAACATCCGCTGCTGCACCTTGGGTGCAATGCCGCAGCCGGTGTCCTCCACGCAGATGAGCAGGCCCTGGGCCTCCTCCTGGATGCAGACCTCCACCTCCCGCACCGCGCCGTCCGCCACGTTCTTGAAGGAGTCGAAGGCGTTCTCGATCAGGTTGCCCAGTACCGAGATCATGGCGTCGATGGGCAGGCAGCGGCTGCCATGGGGAAAATGGCTGGAGGCATCCAGCCGGAAGACCACCCGCAGTTCCTGGGCGCGGCTGAGCTTGCCGATGAGCAGCGCCGCCACCGCGGGCTCCTGGATGCGGCCGGTGATGCCGCCCATGGACTGGGCCCGCACCTTGGTCAACTCCAGCACATAGCGCTCGGCCTCCTTGTATTCCTCCAGCTGCAACAGGCCCAGAATCACGTGCAGCTTGTTCATGAATTCATGGGTGTTGGCCCGCAGCGCCTCCACCACGTGGTTCACGCCGGTCAGATCCTCGGCCAGGCGCACCATCTCGGTGCGGTTGCGGAAGATGGCCACCGCGCCCACCGTGCGGCCGTTCTTCACAATGGGCATCCGGTCCGCCAGAATTTTCACGTGAACCAGCGATTTTAAGGGCACGTTGTATTCCGCCTTGCCGCTGTGCAGCACCCGGTCCAGCGTGCTGGCCGGGTAGACCTGGTGCAGGGGCTGGCCCACCGCCTCGTCCACCGGCAGCTCCAGCATCTGCTTTGCCGCCGCGTTCAGGTAGATGATGCGCTCGTTTTCGTCAATGGCCATCACGCCCTCTTCCAGCGCGTCCCAGATATCCGCCCGCTGCACCATCAGCCGGTGCAGGTCCTCGGGTTCGTAGCCCGCCAGCTCGCTTTTGATGTAGCGGGCCAGCCGCCGGGCCCAGAAGCCGCCGATGCACAGCGCCACCGCCGCGATGACCAGGTACTGCAGCACGGTTCCGGCCACCATCCGGTACACCGACCGCATGTAGACCCCCACCACGGCATAGCCCAGCAGGTTGCCCTCCTCGTCGAAGACCTTGGCGCAGGCGCAGCGCTCCATGCCGTTTTCGGTCTCGCCCTCCTGCAGAAAAACCGGGTCGGTCCTGCTCGGGTCCGGCTGGACCACTCCCTGCAGCCCGCTTCGGGTGCTGGCCCCGGCCAGCATGGAGCCCTCCGTATCGATGACCACCGCCACGTCCAGGTCGCTCACCCGGCGCACCACCTGCTGCAGCAGCGCCGTGACCGACTGGTCGCCGTCTCCCTCCAGCAGGCCCCGCACGTCCTGGGTGCGGGCCAGCAGATACGCCACGTCCAGCATGTTCCGGTCCATCATCTGGTGGCTGGAACGCAGATTCAGCCACAGGCTGCTGCCCATGGCGATGAGCACCGTGAGCACGATCAGCGCCACGCTCAGGGTGACCAGCTGAGCATTCAGGGTCTTTTTCAGATGAGCAAGCAGTTTCACGGCCGGTCCCCCTCCCCTATTTCAGGCGATATATGTAATATGATAGCACATTTTCCCCCCCTGCGCCAAATGCTCCGCCGGAGCAGAGAGCATCTTTCGTACAGGTTTTCCACAATGAAAACAACTGTTGTGCAAACCGCCAACCATATTTTTCAAAGACGCTTTTTTTACTTTTTTTACTTTCGTAAGCCTTACACTTCCGGGGCGTTTGTCATAGAATAGGCAGGTACCGAAAAGGGGGGAGATTTATTGGATATCAAGGAAGAACTCATCGAAGCGCTGCAACCGAAAACCGCCTTTGAGATCCCGCTGTTCGGCGGAATCCCGGTGCCGGAATCCGCACTCAACAGCTGGATCCTGATTGCGCTCTTCACCATTTTCTGCATCTGGCTGACCCACGGCATGAAAAAGGTGCCCGGCCGCCGGCAGATGGTGGCGGAAATCCTGGTTGGGTTCATCAACAACTTCTGCAAGGACAACCTGGGCGAACACTGGCGCACCTTCGCGCCTTACATCGGCACCATGGGCATCTATCTGGTGCTGGCGAACCTGTCCGAGTTCATCGGCCTCACGCCGCCCACCAAGGACCTGAACGTGACCGCCGGTCTGGCTTTTCTGGCAGTTCTGCTGATCTACGGCTCCAGCTTCCGCATCAAGGGCCTGAAGGGCGGCCTGCACAAGTTTGTGGAGCCCTCGCCCATCGTGGCGCCGCTGAACATTCTGGAGATCGGCATCCGGCCGCTGTCGCTGTGTATGCGACTGTTCGGCAACGTATTTGCCGCCTTCATCATCATGGAGCTGGTGAAGATGCTGGTACCCATCGCAGTGCCCATTCCCCTGAGCCTTTACTTTGACGCATTCGACGGTATCATTCAGGCTGTGGTGTTCGTGTTCCTCACGACCCTGTTCCTGAGTGAAGCCATTGAATAAAACCATCTTACTTTAAAAATGCATTGAATTTTAGGAGGAACTTATTATGACTACCGCTTTTGCTGCCGCTATCGCCGTTCTGGTTGGCCTGGGTGCCGGTATCGGCATTGGTTTTGCCACCGCCAAGTCCAACGAAGCCATCGCCCGTCAGCCTGAGGCTGCCAGCAAGATCAGCAGCAACCTGCTGCTGGGCTGCGCCCTGGCCGAGGCCACCGCGATCTACGGCTTCCTGATCGCTATCCTGCTGATCTTCATGCAGTAATCGAGGGGGCGATGAGCCGTGTCGATTTTAAACCTTGATGCAAACATCATCTATGTATTCATCAACCTGGCGATCCTGCTGGTTCTGATGAAGATCTTTTTGTTCGGACCGGTCACCAAAATGCTGGACGAGCGGTCCAAGGAAATTGCCGACACCATCGACGGCGCCAACGCCAAAATGGAACAGGCCGAGCAGAGCCGTCAGGAGTATGAAGCCCAGCTGCTGAACGCCAAAAAAGAGGCCCAGGACATTGTGGACGCGGCCAAAAAGCGCGGTCAGCAGGAGTATGAGGCTCAGCTGGCCAAGGCCCGGGATGACATTGCCCGCATGCAGGCCGACGCCCAGAAGCAGGCCCAGGCCGACCGGGATGCCCTGCTGGAGGGCGCCCGCCAGGAGATCGCCATGCTGGCGCTGCTGGCTGCCTCCAAGGTGTCGCAGCAGAAGATGAACAGCCAGGCTGACCGGGATATGGTCAACGCCTTCCTGGCTGAAGTGGAGGAGACCGCATGAGCCTGACTGCCGCCCGTTATGCGAGCGCTTTGTATCAGGCCGGCTGCACCGAGGACGAGCTGCGCGACACCGCGCAGCTCATTCTGGAAAATAAGCCCCTGCTGGAAGCGCTGGTCAGCCCGGCGGTCCGCTTGGAAGAAAAGCAGGCGGTACTGCGCCGCCTGCCCTTCGCAAGCTGCCCGGACCGGCTGATGCATTTTTATGAACTGCTGGCAAAAAAGGGCCGCTTTGCCCTGCTTGCCGATATCGTATATGAATATCATCTGCTCACGCTGGCCGCTGCCAACCAGACGGTTTGCGTGATGCGCTGCGCCCAGATGCCGGACGAGGCCATGGTGGTGGACATCGCCAAGGCCATGTGCCGCCGCCACGGCCGCGACGGCGTGGAGATGCAGGTGATCGTTGATCCGTCCCTGGTGGGCGGCTTCGTCCTGGAGATCGACGGGACGACCTATAACAAGAGTGTGAGCGGGCAGCTGCATCGTTTGGCGCGCCGCCTGCAAGAGAGGTGAAGCCACAGTGAATCAATCCGAAGAGATCATTTCCATTCTCCGCCAGGAGATTGAAGCATACGACAGCCGCGCCACTCACGAAGAGACCGGTACCGTGATCGAGATCGGCGACGGCATTGCCACCGTATACGGCCTGGACAAGGCGGTTTACGGCGAGCTGGTGGAATTTGAGACCGGCGCCAAGGGCATCGTTCTGAACCTGGAGCGGGACAGCGTGGGCGTTGTTCTGCTGGGCAGCGAAGAGGGCCTGGCCGAGGGCAGCGTGGTCAAGCGCACCGGCCGTGCGGCAGACGTTCCCGCCGGTGAAGCCATGATCGGCCGCACCCTGAACGCCCTGGGCGAGCCCATCGACGGCCTGGGCGCCATCGAGGCTGCGGCCCGCATGCCCATCGAGCGCGAGGCCTCCGGCGTTGTGAGCCGCGAGCCCGTAAACGTTCCCCTGCAGACCGGCATCCTGGCCATCGACTCCATGGTGCCCATCGGCCGCGGCCAGCGCGAGCTGATCATCGGCGACCGCCAGACCGGCAAGACCGCCATCGCGGTGGATACCATCCTGAACCAGAAGGGCAAAGATGTGATCTGCATCTACGTGGCCATCGGCCAGAAGGCCTCCACCGTGGCCCAGCTGCGCAACAACTTTGTGAAGTACGGCGCCATGGACTACACCATCATCGTGTCCAGCCCGGCCAGCGAGCCTGCACCCCTACAGTACATCGCTCCCTACTCCGCCACTGCCATCGGCGAGTATTTCATGTCCAAGGGCAAGGACGTGCTGATCGTTTACGACGATCTGTCCAAGCATGCGGTGGCCTACCGCGCCCTGAGCCTTCTGCTGCACCGCAGCCCCGGCCGTGAGGCTTACCCCGGCGACGTGTTCTACCTGCACAGCCGCCTGCTGGAGCGCTCCTGCCGCCTGACCAAGGAATACGGCGGCGGCTCCATGACCGCTCTGCCCATCATCGAGACCCAGGCGGGCGACGTTTCCGCCTACATCCCCACCAACGTGATTTCCATCACCGACGGCCAGATCTATCTGGAGAGCAGCCTGTTCTTCGCAGGCCAGCGCCCCGCCGTAAACGTGGGCCTTTCCGTGAGCCGTGTGGGCGGCAGCGCCCAGACCAAGGCCGTGAAGAAGACCGCCGGTACCCTGCGTATCGACCTGGCCCGCTTCCGCGAGCTGGAGGTGTTCACCCAGTTCAGCTCTGACCTGGACAAGGCCACCCAGACCGCTCTGGACCACGGCAAGCAGCTGATGGAGATCCTCAAGCAGCCGCTGTATCATCCCATGAGCGTGAGCCGCCAGGCGGTTATCCTGTACATCTCCACCGGCAGCCTGCTGGCGGATGTGCCTCTGGCCAAGTCCCGTGAGGTGGCTCAGGGCTTTGTGGACTACCTGGAGAACACCCAGCCCCAGCTGCTGGAAGAGATCGAATCCACCGGCGCGCTTTCCGCCGCTGTTGCCGAGAGCATCCGCGCCGAACTGGATGCCTATAAGGGACAGGTGAGCGCGCAATGGCAAGCATAAAAGAGATCCGTACCCGCATCAAGAGCGTGGATCAGACCCTGAAGATCACCAATGCCATGTATCTGATCTCCTCCTCCAAGATGCGCAAGGCCCGCCAGCAGCTGAATGGCGTTGAGCCTTACTTCCAGAAGATTCAGGATACCATTGCCGATATTCTGTATCACTCCAAGGAATTCCACCATCCCTTCATGGACACCCGCCCCGAAAAAAAGCACCGCACGGTGGGCTACATCGTGATCACCGGTGACAAGGGCCTGGCGGGCGCCTACAACCACAACGTGCTCAAGCTGGCCGAGGAAAAGCTGGCCGCCACCGAGAACCCGATCCTGTTTGTGATCGGCCAGGTGGGCCGGGCCTACTTCGCCGGCAAGAACGTGAACGTGGACGGCGAATTCCTTTATACCGCGCAGGACCCCACCGTGACCAGAGCGCGGGATATCAGCGACACCATGGTGGACCTGTTTCTGCGGGGCCAGCTGGACGAGGTGCATGTGATCTACACCGAGATGGTGAACCCCGTTCTGATGCGGCCCGCCACCTACCAGCTGCTTCCCCTCACCCGGGAGCAGTTCGCCCACAAGGAAGCCCAGTACACCGCCGGCCAGTACAACCGGCAGGTGGTGTACGTTCCTTCCGAGCACAAGGTCATGGATAAGATCGTGCCCGGTTACCTGAAGGGCGTGCTCTTCGGCTGCCTGGTGGAATCCTTCTGCAGCGAGCAGAATGCCCGCATGACCGCCATGGATTCCTCCACCAAGAATGCCCGCGAGATGATCCGCACCCTTTCGCTGGAATACAACCGGGCCCGGCAGACCGCCATTACCCAGGAGATCACCGAGATCGTGGGCGGCGCCCAGCAGAAAGGCGGCAAGGTCCGCCCCGAGCGCCGCATGCAGCCCGCACTCACCCTGCTGGTGAGCGCCGACGGCAGCGTGCTGAAACGCTCCTGATCCTTTTCTTCTATTGTTCGATATTTGAAAGCGAGGAACCGATATGCAAAACAAAGGCACCATCGCACAGGTTCTGGGCCCCATTGTGGACGTTGAGTTCAAGGACGGCAAGCTGCCTGCCATCAACGATGCCCTGACCGTGCAGCTGAACGGCGCCGAGCAGGTCATGGAGGTCGCCCAGCATGTGGGCGGCAACACCGTGCGCTGCATCATGCTCAGCCCCAGCGAGGGCCTGGGCCGCGGCGTGGAAGTGACCGCCAGCGGCGCGCCCATTGAAGTGCCCGTGGGCGAAAAATGCCTGGGCCGCATGTTCAACGTTCTGGGCCATGCCATCGACGGCCGCGAGGAAGTGACCGATTCCGAGAAGTGGTCCATTCACCGCGAGCCCCCCAAGTTCGTGGATCAGAGCCCCGTGGTTCAGATCCAGGAGACCGGCATCAAGGTCATCGACCTGCTGGCCCCCTACGCCCGCGGCGGTAAGATCGGCCTGTTCGGCGGCGCGGGCGTTGGCAAGACCGTGCTGATTCAGGAGCTGATCCGCAACATCGCCACCGAGCACGGCGGCTACTCCATCTTCACCGGCGTGGGCGAGCGTACCCGTGAGGGCAACGACCTGTGGCGCGAGATGAGCGAGTCCGGCGTTCTGGAGAAGACCGCCCTGGTCTTCGGCCAGATGAACGAGCCCCCGGGAGCCCGTATGCGCGTTGCTCTGACCGGTCTGACCATGGCCGAGTACTTCCGCGATCAGGAAAAGCGCGACGTGCTGCTGTTCATCGACAACATCTTCCGTTACGTGCAGGCCGGCAGCGAGGTTTCCGCCCTGATGGGCCGTATGCCCAGCGCCGTGGGCTATCAGCCCACCCTGGCCAACGAGGTCGGCGCGCTGCAGGAGCGAATCACCTCCACCAAGAACGGCGCCATCACCAGCGTACAGGCCGTTTACGTGCCCGCCGATGACCTGACCGACCCCGCGCCCGCCACCACCTTCACTCATCTGGACGCCACCACCGTGCTGAGCCGTAAGATCGTGGAGCAGGGCATCTACCCCGCTGTGGACCCCCTGGAGTCCACCAGCCGTATTCTGGAGCCCGACGTGGTGGGCCAGCGCCATTACAACGTGGCCCGCGGCGTGCAGGAGCTGCTGCAGCGCTACAAGGAGCTGCAGGACATCATCGCCATTCTGGGCATGGAAGAGCTGGGCGAAAACGACAAGAAGACCGTGGAGCGGGCCCGCCGCATCCAGCAGTTCTTCAGCCAGCCCTTCTTCGTGGCCGAGCAGTTCACCGGCCTGCAGGGCAAATATGTGCCCCTGGCCGAAACCATCAACAGCTTTGAAGCCATTCTGGGCGGCGAGCTGGATCAGTACCCCGAGACCGCGTTCTCCAACGTGGGCACCGTGGACGACGTGCGTGAGAAGGCCCGGGCACAGGGGGCGATCTGATGGCTGACCTGTTTCTGGAGATCATCACCCCCGAGCGCCAGTTCTACATCGGCCCCGCCGAGGAGCTGGTTATCCCCGCCATCGACGGCCTGTACGGCGTACAGCCGGGCCACGAGCCCGCTGTAACCGCCATGGAGCCGGGTGAGCTGCGCTACAAGGTGGACGGTGAGTGGCAGGTTGCCGCCATCGGCCAGGGCTTTGTGGAAATCATGCCCGAGCGTGCCATCGTGCTGGTGAGCACCGCCGAAAGGCCCGAGGAGATCGACGCCAAGCGCGCCCAGGAAGCCAAGGAGCGCGCCGAGGATCGCCTGCGCCAGAAGAAGAGCGTGGAGGAGTATTACCGTTCCAAGGCTGCTCTGGCCCGCGCCATGGCCCGCCTGAAGGTATCCGGCCGGCGCTGATTTTCCCCCTTTCTTTTTTTCGCTTTTTCCTTCTTCATTCTGTTTTGCCCCGCAGGGCGGCCCGGATGGGCTTTCCTGCGGGGTCTTTTTTTGCGCTTGCCAAGGCTGCATAGCCCATTCTATAATAAAGGAAACAAGGGCTTTTTCCCTTTGCAAAAAAAATTTTGAAAGCAATGCAATAAACGTTTTGTTCCGTGCATTACTAGAACGACAGGAGACAACGGATATGATGCTTGTGCTTGGCGCAATGGCCCAGGAGGCCCGTGCCGCGAACCCCAACGGGGAGCTGGAAGCGCTGATCAGCGGCATTGCCGCAGGCAGCCGGGAGGATCTGGCCGAACTTTACCGCCGTACCCGGGCGGCGGTGTACGGCCTGGCCCTGTCTTACCTGAAAAACGGCGCGGAGGCCGAGGATGTGGCCCAGGACACCTTCGTGAAGGTGTGGGCCGCCGCTCCCTCCTACCGGCCCCAGGGCAAGCCCATGGCCTGGCTACTCACCATCGCCCGGAATCTGGCGCTGGGACGGCTGCGCACCGCAGCCCGCATCCAGGATCTTTCCGAGGCCCAGTGGTCCGCCTTTTCCATCGAGAGCGACTCCCTCACCGCCGATGACCGTACCGTGCTGGCTGCGGCGCTGGGGCGCCTTTCGGACGAGGAGCGGCACATCGTGGTGCTGCACGCGGTCTGCGGGCTCAAGCACCGGGAGATCGCCCAGTTCCTGGGCCTGGCACTGCCCACCGTGCTTTCCAAGTATCACCGTTCCCTGAAAAAGCTGAAAACCATTCTGGAAGGAGATGACGCGCAATGACCGACCGCAATGTGGAACAGGCGCTGCGCACCGCTTTGGAACACGCGGCACCCAACGACGTGGAAAGCGTTCTCCTTCGCTGTGATGACCGGAAAGGAAACGTGATCCCCATGACGAATCAGAATCCTGAAAAGAAAAACCGCAAGCCCCTGCGCCTGGCCGCTCTGGCCGCTGCCGCCTGCCTGGTACTGGCCATTGGCGGAGGCTCGATTTACTACAATCAGTCCCAGACCGCCGCGTCCATCGTCTCGCTGGACGTGAACCCCAGCATCGAGCTGGTGCTCAACCGCCGCGAGCGGGTGCTGCGGGCCACCCCCCTCAACGAGGACGCCGCCGCTGTGCTGGACGGCATGGATCTGAAGGGTGCCACTCTGGACGTGGCGGTGAATGCCCTGATGGGCTCGCTGCTGAAAAACGGCTATGTGGATGAGCTGGCCAACTCTATCCTGATCACGGTGGAGGATGACGACGCCAACCGGGCCGCCCAGCTGGAAAGCCAGCTCACCGAGACGGTGAACGCCGTAATGACCTCCAGCTCCATCAACGGGGCCATCCTGAGCCAGGTGGTAAGCCAGGATCAGGACCTGCAGGCCAAGGCCGACGAATACGGCATCTCGCTGGGCAAGGCCCAGCTGATCCAGCAGCTGGTGGACCAGAACCCCACCCTCACCTTTGAGAGTCTGGCCGGCCGGACCGTGAACGATCTGAACCTGCTGCTCTCCAGCCAGGCCACCACCCTCACCGCCGTGACCTCCACCGGCCGCGCCAGCGACGGCGGCTACATCGGCACCGAGGTGGCCAAGAACGCCGCTCTGACCCACGCGGGCCTGACCGCCGACCAGGTGACCGTGTCCAAGGTGGACTTTGACATGGAGGACGGCCGGATGGTCTACGAGGTGGAATTCTGGGCCGGAAACGTGGAATATGAGTACGATGTGGATGCCACCACCGGCGAGATTGTGAAGAACCGCACCGAGCGCTACACCGCCGCCGCGGGCCAGGACGCCTCCATCGACGAAGCTGCCGCCAAGGCCGCTGCTCTGAACGCCGTTGGTCTGAGCGAGGACCAGGCGGAGGGCATTCTGGTGATCCCCAGCTACGATGACGGACGCTTTGTTTACAAGGTGAAATTCTGGACCGGCAGCACCGAGTACTTCTGCGAGGTGGACGGCGCGGGCCAGATTCTGAAGAGCGAGAAGGAGGAGCACTCCTCCTCCGGCGCAGCCGCTTCCAGCAGCACTGACGTGGGTCTGGATGCCGCCAAAACCGCCGCCCTGAAGCATGCGGGTCTCTCCGCCGATCAGGTGACCGGCCTGACCGCCAAGCTGGACTGGGACGATGGCCAGCGGGTGTATGAGGTGGAGTTCTGGCAGGGCAGCACCGAATACGAATACGAAATCAACGCGGACGGCACCGTGCGCCAGTATGAGTCCGAGGCACATGCCGCTCCCACCGCCATCAGCGCCAATACCGGCACTACCAACAGCAACAGCAGCTCCAGCACCGGCGCCACCTCCTCCACCGACATCGGCGAGGACGGCGCCAAGGCCGCCGCGCTCCAGCATGCGGGTCTGACCGAGGATAAGGTCCAAAACCTGTACATCGAGCGGGACTGGGATGACGGCCGCGTGGAATACGAGGTGAAATTCCTCTCCGGCTCCACCCAGTATGAATACGAGATCGACGGCGCCACCGGCAGTGTGCGGAAGGGCGAAAACAAAACGATTGCTTCCGCCGGTTCCTTCATCAGCGCCGACCAGGCTCTGGCCAATGCCCTGAGCCATGCCGGACTGGATCAGTCCGCCATCCGGGAGCTGGAAATGGACAGCGACCTGGATGACAGCACGCCTCACTACTCCATCGACTTCAAGTCCGGCAATCTGGAGTATGAATACGAGATCAGCGCCACCGACGGTGCGATTCTGAAATTTGAAAAGGATAACTGAGTTTATTCAAAACGGCTGCGGAAAGTTCCGCAGCCGTTTTGTTTTGGTAAAAAATTCCCAAAATCTCTTCCCGCTGCCTGCCTTCCGTGGTATAATGGCCACAAATACAAGGCGCTTTTTGCGCCGTTTCCCACTTTTCGGGAAGCGGGCGCATGGCCGGACCAACAGCAAGGAGGGTTTTCCATGGTCACATTCAACAATCTGCTGAACAACCCCAACATCCTCACCGCAGCCCAACTGGGCGGCATGCGGGTGCTGGAATACGAGAAGGATCTGAGCGTACGCCCGGATAACGCCATCGCCAGCTACTATGCTTCCGAGATGAACGTGCGCCGCCGCCAGCTGCTGCTGGAGCTGAAGGGCGACAGCTACGTGGTACAGGCCGGGGCCATGCAGTGGATGAGCGGCGCGGTGGAAGCCACCTCCGGCATCAAGGGCGTGGGCGATCTGCTGGGCAAGGCGCTGGCCTCCAAAGCCACCAAGGAAAGCGCGGTAAAGCCGGAGTACAAGGGCACCGGCCACCTGATGCTGGAGCCCACCTACAAGCACATCATCCTGCTGGACGTGGGCCAGTGGGACGGTCTGGTGCTGGACGACGGCCTGTTTTTGGCCTGCTCCGGCTCGGTGCAGCAGAAGGTGGTGGCCCGCTCGAACCTGTCCAGCGCGGCGCTGGGCAATGAGGGCCTGTTCAACCTGTGCCTGAAGGGTGCAGGCGTGGCGGCGCTGGAAAGCCCGGTGCCCCGCAGCGAGCTGATCGAATTCAAGCTGGACAACGACCAGCTGCGCATCGACGGCAACATGGCCATTGCCTGGTCCTCCAGCCTGAACTTCACGGTGGAAAAATCCACCCGCAGCCTGATCGGCTCCGCCGTTTCCGGTGAAGGTCTGGTGAACGTTTACCGGGGCACCGGCACGGTGCTCATGGCCCCGGTGGTCTGACCTGCACAAACCTCTTCCTACAGAAAAAAGGCTCCCCATGCAGGGAGCCTTTTTTGTTTGCTTGTGTTCAGCTCAGCGGGCGGTTCAGCCCTCGGCAGCCTCAGAGGAGGCCGCTTCGGAGGAGGCGGCCAGCTCGGCCTCGCCCTCCTCGGCATTGGTCATCACGTCGCCCATGGTGCGGCCCTCATCGATGTTCATGCCGTAGAGATAGGTCTGGCCGGTAACGAGGCCCAGCTTCTCGGCTTCCACCGGGCTGTCCGGGCTGCGGAAGTGCTCGTTCAGAATCTCGGCACAGCTCTCCCGGTCCACATAATAAACCTGGCTGTGACCGTTGATGTTGGCCGCGCCGCCGGGTGCGCGCACGATGTAGATGTTCTCCGGCTCCACCTTCAGCATGGTGGCGTACAGGCCCCAGATCTCGGTGATGTCCAGGCTGGTATCGATGTAGTGGGCCACCACCTTGCAGGTGCTATAGTAATCGGCCAGGGTGTAATCGTTCAAAAAGCTCTTGAGCAGAGCCGCGTAGAAGTACTGCTGGGTCTCCAGCCGCTTGTAGTCGGCGGTGGAGTAATTCCGGTTGCGCAGAATCAGCTCGGCGGTGTCGCCGCTGATGCGGTGGGTGCCCTGCTTGCAGACCACATCCTCGTGGCCGGTTTTCTTGTCCACGGTGACAATGTCCCAGGGGACGTACATCTCGATGCCGCCCATGTTGTTCAGCATGGTCTTGAAGGCCTGCATGTCGATGACCACATAGTCATCCACCGGCAGCTTGAACAGCTCGTAGATCTTGTTGGCCAGGTTGTTGATCTTGTTCTTCTGGTCCGGGCCGTTGGCGTAGACCTCGTTGATCTTGCCGGTGTTGGTCTTGATGCCCTCGCCCACTTCCTCGCCCGCGTAGGTATCGCGGGGGATCTGGAAGGCGTTCACCTTGCCGCTGTCCCGGTCGATCTGCACGTACATGATCACGTCGGTCATGCCCTTGCCTTCCGCATAGTCGCGGCCATCGTCGTCGGCGTCGTAGTCGATGCCCACCATCAGCAGGTTGTAGAAGCGGTCGCCGCCTGCCTCGATGTCCGGATCGGTCTGCTGGTTCAGGGTGCCCGCCTCGCCCTCATCGAAGGCGGGGGCAATCTGGCTGTAAAGATAGGCCATGGCGCTGCATCCAGCCAGCAGCACCACTGCAACAACGATCACCAGGATCTTGATCCAATTTTTCTTTGCCGGGTTTTCCACGCAGGTTCCCCTTTCTTTTTGCTTATTTGGTTGATTGCACGGAACAGCCGCCGGGGATGCAGTAAGGCTTGACCGGCGGCTGACAAAAATCCCGGAGCCATGCCCCGGGAGATACTTTCCAACAAGTATCAAAAAAGTAACAACCGATATTATACCGTATTCCCGTCGAATTGGGGAGTATTTTCCCGCATTTTTTCCTTTTCGCACAAATCCTCTTTTCCTGTTTTGTGCATTCAGCCGCAGAAACCCCAAACTTTTGATAGCCTTTCCTGTATGATTCCCCATTTTTTTTGCCAGAAACATAAAAAAGCGGGGCGCTTTCCCTTGGGAAAACGCCCCGCTTGCAAGGCTTATGCGAGGGGGATGGCACTCAGCCCACGGCAGAAAGAGTGGTGCCAGGGAAGTAATGGGCCAGAATCTGGTCGTAGGTCCAGCCGTTGGCCGCATAGCCCCAGGCGCCGTACTGGGACAGACCGCACCCGTGGCCGTAGCCGTAACAGGTGATGCTGAAATTGCCGTCCGCATAAGTGATGTCGAAGGCAGCGCTGCGGATATCCCGGCCGGGGAATCCGGCCAGTACGCTCACCTGCAGCTTCTGACCGGTGATGGTGGCGGTACCCAGCCGCAGACTGGTCACATAGCCGGAGGAGTTCTTCACAATATCGCCGAACCATTCATTGGGGTCCTCACTGTAGGCATACAGGTCCACACCCAGCTTTTCCATGGCCCGGTCGGCCACCTCCTGCTCGGTGAACACACGGGTGTTCTGCCAGTTGGAGGCATACTGCTGGTCATAGGGGCTTTCCACCGCCACCAGGTAGGGGCGGGAGGAGCCCCACACGTCCTCACTGGGGCAGGTGCCGAAGGCTGCGCTGGCGAAGTAGGGGGTGAAGGCCACACGGCCGTTGTAGGTCACAATCTGGTTGGCCACCTCCCGGGCTGCCTGCCGGATGGTTTCGTTGGGCTCACGGCCGGAAACACTGGGCGCACCGCCCTGGCTTAGAATCCAGGAGTGTGCGGCCACCATCTGAGCCTTGTAGGCCTCAATGGGCGCGCCTGCTCCCAGCTCGTTGCGGGCAATCATGGCCAGACATTCCACCAGGTCCATCTCCTGCCGCACGCCGTTCATGGTCACCGTGATGGTGCCCGCGCTGGGCGTGGCGGTGGGCTGAGGCGCCTGGGTCGGCTGCGGAGCCGGAGTGGGCTGCGCCGTACCGGAATCACCGGAATCGGAGGGAGCCTGGGTGGCCTGGGGTGTCTGGGTGGCCTGGGGTGTCCCGGTGGCATCCGGCGCCTCGGTAGCCCCGGGCTTCGGCGTGGTTCCAGGCTTGGGGGTCGCACTGGGCTTGGGGCTGGGAGTCGCGGGCGCGTCGGTGGGCGGCGGCGTCAGGGTTGGAATGGGGGTGGCATTGGGGTCCAGCGGGTGTACACCCTCCACCACCTGATCCTCCTGGGGCATGCCGCTCTCCTGCTGCACGTCGCTGCTGGTGGCGCCACCGGTAGCATACCAGTTCATCCAGTACTGGTTCAGCGTCTCCACCGAGGGGACCTCCTCCCCGCTCTGCTCATACATGGCCAGAGGCAGCAGAGGCTGGTCCGCCTGGGTAATCTGCTTGCCCAGCAGAAAGCCCGCCTCGTCCTGCCGCTGCAGGCGGCCGGTAACCGCCAGCTTGCGGCCGGAGGAATCCGATGTATCGGCCACCAGGGTGACGAAGCTGTCCCCGTCCTCCAGGTCAACCGGCATCTCATACAGGCTGCGGGCCTTGACCCCCAGCACAAAATTCAGGAAATTCTGCTGGTCGCTCAGATCCTGCAGACCGTACAGATCGAAGGCGGTCTCGCCGGTCTCGGCCGGGTCCCAGTAAAAGACGGCGGCCACCTTATAGCGATAGGTGCTGCCGTCGGTGTACAGGGTAAAGCCGCAGTTGTCCCGCAGCAGCTCCTCCTCGTCCAGCTCGCTCAGCTGCCGGATGCTGTCCACCGGGCATTCCACGATCTGATTGGTGCGGGCCTGGCCGGGCTGGCCGCTGCTCACAAAGCGTGCCAGCTCATCTCCCTGGGCCGCCTGCACCGCAAGGCCCACCGCCTGGCCGGGCTGGACTGCGTCCGGCTGGTAGACCAGAGTGCCGCCCAGCTTGGGCAGGGCCAGATAGGCCGCCACCTGGCTGTTGCTCTGCTGGGCCCGGGTCAGATAATCCCGGGCGGCGGTGTCGTAGTCAGCGGTGCCGTAGCCTGCGCTGCTCATCTGCTGGGTGGCGGGGCGCTCGGCCAGCCACACCACGCCGAAGGCAATGGCCGCAATGACCAGCACCGCCACCAGGCAGCCAAGCAGCCTGGCCATGGGATTCTTTTTGGAAGCGGGCGGCTCGGGCAGCTGGGCGGATTCATCGAACAGCTGCCGGCCGGCACTGCGCAGGTTGGCAGCCCGGCTCACCGGAGGCACAGTCCCGCCGGATTTCTGCCAGGCGGCGTTTTCTGCGCCCGGCTGGGGCGCTGCCGCCGAACGGGGCCGGGGCGCCTCGGTTTTCGGGGGAACGGGAGTTTGCAGCACCGGCAGCACCGGGGCGGGCTTGCCGTAGGCAAAGCTCTGCACCCCTTCCGCCGCCTCCAGGCCCAGGGCCAGGCGGCGCAGCATATCAAAGATCCAGTTGGCGGCCAGCATACCGGGCTGGGCACTGGGGGCCAGCACATGCAGATACACCATCTTTGCCCCGCACACCAGCACAAAGCCGGGCTGCACGCCCTGGGCAGGCTGATAGCTCACCGCCCAGTCCGCGCCGGAAAGCGCCAGCGCCTGATGGGCACGGCCCGCCGCAGGCTGCACCGGGCAGTCGGGGTATTTGTCCAGCAGGGCCCGGGGCGGCGCCAGACGGTCCGCCTTGGTGGGATGCCGGTAGCTGTGGTCGCCGAAATCGTAAACTGCGGCGGCCTCCTGCTCTCCGCGGATGCGTGCCTCCAGCAGATGGCCGGTGGCCTCATCTGCCGCCACAAACAGCTTGTGCTTTTTTGCCAGGCCGGTCAAAGCCGCCTTGGACAGCTCGGTATCGCCCTCGCCGAACACTGCCGGGCCAAACTGTTCCCGAAAATACTCATTCCACTGCTTGCAGATCCGGCTGGCCTCGGCCTCGCTTTCGGCCCGCACATTCACGCAGACCACCAGCTCCTCTTCCCTGCTCAACAGCCGCAGGCCCGGGCAGCCCTGGGCCGCCGCAGCCTTCAGCACCGCCTGAGCCTTCGCCTGGGGTACACCAAACAGCCGCAGCGCCAGCATGCGGTTGGCTTGCGCCATTGCTTCCACCTCGTTTCCCTATTTCTTCCTTGTTGTTGTGTTATTCCTTTAGGCAATACCGCATAATTCCAGGTGGTGGAGTGCGCCGGAAAATTTTGGCGCAATACGCCGCCTGAGCCCTTGGGCGTGAATTGTGCGGTGTTGCCTTTATCTCATCGCTTGTTTCTGCTGCGCCAGTTCCTCGGCGCTCAGCTTGTCCGCGCCGGGCATGGGCAGCCCCAGCGCCAGCCGCCGGGCATAATCCAGCGCCCGGTTGGCGGCACTGATGCGGATGCTCTGACGGTCCCGATTGCCCAGCAGCAGCTTTGCCACATAGACCTCATCGCCCCGGGCCGCGCCCACATAGACAAGGCCCACCGGCTTCTCGGCGGTTCCTCCGCCGGGGCCCGCGATGCCGGTGAGCGAGACGGCGATGTCCGCTCCGCTGACCCGGGCCGCGCCCAGCGCCATCTGGGCGGCGGTCTGCCAGCTCACCGCACCCACGGTGGCAAGCGTTGCCTCGCTCACCCCCAGCAGCTTGTGCTTGGCTTCGTTGGCGTAAGTACAGAAGCCGAAGCCGAACACCTCCGAGGAGCCGGGCACCTGGGTAATGCGCTGGCTCACAAGGCCGCCGGTACAGCTTTCGGCAGTGGCAACGGTCAGGCCCTTTTCGGTCAGAGTCTGCACCAGGGTGTGCTCCAGGTCGTTTGCATCCTCCCCGTAAATCACGTCCCTCAGAATGGCGCGGAATTTTTCCGCATAGGCCCGGCAGGCCCGCTCGCCCTCCTCGTGGCTGGCGGCCCGGGCGGTGATGCGAATCTGCACCTCGCCGGTCTTGGCGTAGATGGCGGCGGTGGGGTTCTCGTTCTCAAACAGGTGGCCCACCTTTTCCTCCACATGGCTCTCGCCGATGCCGGTGATGCGCAGGGTCAGACTATGCAGCACCCGCTGCTGCCCATCGGACAGGAAGGGCCGCACCTGCTCAGTCCACAGGGGCTTTAACTCGCTGGGCGGGCCGGGCAGCAGCACCGCCCGTTTTGCGTCCTTCTGGAACCAGACCGCCGGGGCGGTGCCGTTGTGGTTCTCAAACCAGCCGCCCTTTTGGGGCACCATGGCCTGCTTCTCGTTGTGGGGCGGCATGTGCCGGCCGGTGGCGCCGAAGTAGGCCTGAATGGCTTCCAGAATGGAGGGCTCCAGCTGCAGGGTATCGTCAAAGCAGCGGGCCACCGTCTCCTTGGTCAGGTCGTCCGCCGTGGGGCCCAGACCGCCGGAGAAGACCAGCAGGTCGCTGCGCTCCATGGCCTCGCCCACCAGCTGCGCCAGACGGCCCTCGTTGTCGCCCACCACCCACTGGTGATGGACCGTGATGCCCAGCGCCGCCAGCTCCTTGGCCAGGAACTGGGCGTTGGTGTTCAGAATATCGCCGAGCAGCAGCTCGGTGCCCACGCAGATGATCTCCGCCTTCAACTTGGTTTCCCTCTTTCCCACGGTTTGCAAATCTGCGCCCGGCCGGTTTTCCACAGCCGGTGCGCCTTATTGTTTAAAAGTCTTCCAGCTCGGACAGATCGTCCTCCTGCTTCTGGTCCCGCATGTCGATGCGGATGCGCTCCACGTTGGCGGCCGCCTGCTCCTCCAGCGCGGCCAGGCCGGGCATGGCAGCCTCCGCCGCCTCGATCTCGGCCAGGGTGGGCTTGGTTTTGGGATGGGGCGGGGTGAAAATGGTGCAGCAGTCCTCAAAGGGCAGGATGCTGGTCTCGAAGGTGCCGATCTTGCGGGCCACCACCGTGATCTCACTCTTGTCCATGCCGATCAGCGGGCGCAGCACCGGCAGGTCCTGGGCCGCGTCGGTGCAGGCCAGAGCATACAGGGTCTGGCTGGCCACCTGGGCCAGGCTCTCGCCGGTGACCAGAGCCTTGGCGTCGATCTCCTTGGCGATCCGGTTGGCAATGCGCATCATGCTGCGGCGCATGAGCACGGTGAACAGCACGTCGGGGGCATTGTCCCGGATGTACTCTTGCGGGGTGGTGTAGGGCACCACATACAGCACGCAGTTGCCGGTGTAGGGAGCGATCAGCCGGGCCAGATCCCGCACCTTGTCCTGGGCGGCCTGGCTGGTATAGGGCGGGCTTGCAAAGTGGATGTGATGCAGCGCCAGGCCGCGGCGGGCCATGTACCAGGCAGCCACCGGGCTGTCGATGCCGCCGCTGAGCATGGTGATGGCGCGGCCGCTGGTGCCCACCGGCAGACCGCCCGCACCAGGCACCTTGGGCCCGTGCACGTAGGCGCCGTAGTCCCGCACCTCCACCATGACCACGATGTCAGGATGGTGCACATCCACCCGCAGGTGGGGATGCTTGCTCAGCAGAAAGCCGCCCAGCTCCCGGCACAGCTCGGGGCTTTTCAGTGGGAAGGATTTATCGGCCCGCTTGGCCTCCACCTTGAAGGTTTTGAGGTTTCGCAGAATGGGGCCCAGGTACTCCTCGGCGGTGGCCTTGATGGCGTCGATGTTCTTATCGCAGACGGCGGCACGGCTCAGAGCGGCCAGGCCGAACACCTTGCTCACCCGGTCGTAGGCCTCCTCCATGTTGGCTTCGGCTTCCTCGTCCCGGGGCTCCACGTACATGGTGCTCTGGGCCTTGTAGACCTGGAATTTGCCCAGATCCTTCACCCGCCAGCGCAGGGATTTGCTGAGCACCGATTCGAAGGTGGCCCGGTTCAGGCCCTTCAGGGCCATCTCGCCCTGGTAGCACATGATGATTTCTTTCATTGTAATGGTTAACTCCTTTATTTTGGGTCAGATCCTGACGATTTTACCGGATGCGGGCCAGCGTCTGCATGCCCTCGGCCAAGCCGGCCAGCAGCGCGTCCACGTCGGCCTCGGTGTTATTGCCGCAAAGGCTGATGCGCAAAGCGGTGTCCGCCCGAAGGGGTTCCAGCCCCATGGCGGCAAGCGTGTGGCTGGCCGCGCCCTTGGAGCAGGCCGAGCCGCTGGACACATACACATTTTTGGTTTCCAGGAAATGCAGCATGGTCTCGCTCTTGATGCACATGGTGCTCACGTTCACCACCTCGGCCACCGCGTCCTCGGGGCTGTTGAACACGATGCCGGGCATTGCGGCCAGCCCTTCGCGCAGCCGCTGGTTCAGCTGTGCCATGCGGGCGGTGCGCTCGGCCATGCTCTTGTAGCCCAGCAGCGCGGCCTTGGCCATGCCCACCGCATAGGGCAGGTTTTCGGTTCCGGGGCGCACACCCTTTTCCTGGCCGCCGCCGTGGCCCCGCTCCTGCCCGCCGCCCAGATAGGGCGGCTCGATGTTATAGCCCCGGCGCAGGTACAAGGCGCCCACGCCCTTGGGCGCGTGAATCTTGTGGCCGCTCACCGTGAAGCTGTCGATGCCCTCCAGCTTCACCGGAACCCGCAGCCAGGCCTGCACCCCGTCCACATGCACGGCGGTGCGCGGGTTCTTTTCCTTCACCCGCTTTGCCAGCCGGTTCACGTCCACCAGTGTGCCGATCTCGTTGTTCACCTGCATGCAGCTCACCAGGATGGTGTTTTTGTCCACCGCATTCACGAAGGCATCCAGGTCCAGATGGCCGGTCTCGTCCGGGTTGATGGTCATCACATCAAAGCCCAGCTGCCGCAGCCGTTCCATGGGCATGGCCACGCTGGGATGCTCGTAGCCGCTCACCACCACCCGCTTGCCCCAGCTTTTCCGGGCCAGAGCCGCCCCCAGAATGGCGATGTTGTTGCTCTCGGAGCCGCAGCCGGTGAAGAACACCTCCTCAGGGGACGCGCCCAGAGTCTTTGCCACCCCGGCGCGGGCCTTTTCCAGCAGGCGGCGGCTTTCGCAGCCGGGGCCGTACAGGCTGGAGGGGTTGGCCCAGTGCTCGACCATGGCCTTGCGGACGGCATCCGCCACTGCCTCATCCACGATGGTGGTGGCGGCGTTATCCAGATAATGGAGGGTTTCGTTGTGCAGCATTCCGGTCTCACCTTTTACAAAAAGTATTAAACGCTTTTAAATTTACAAAAATTCGGTAAATTCGTCAAAGAGAAAAGCGCACAGGGATACAGAATATAGTATAGCATACCAGTGCGGGGTTTCACAACCAAAACCGCCGGAGGAAAACCGATGTGGCATAAGAAGTGCGACTTCTTGTGTGACGCTTGTAAGATGGGGCGAATTTTGGTACCCTTATAGAAGAAAGAAAAGGACCACCGGCCCGCCTGCGCCCCGGCGCGGGCAGGCCGATGTTGTTTGATGGGTGTATGCCCGGAACAGGAAAGGATGAGCGCCATGAAATCGGATATTCAGATCGCACAGGAAGCCACCCTGCAGCCCATTGCCGAGGTTGCGAAAAAGCTGGGTCTCACAGAGGATGAGATCAGCCTGTACGGCAAATACAAGGCAAAGATCGACCACAAGCTGGCAAAGCGTGAGGGCAAACAGGGCAAGCTGATTCTTGTAACGGCCATCAGCCCCACCCCGGCCGGCGAGGGCAAGACCACCATCAGCACCGGTCTGGCGGACGGCCTGAACGCGCTGGGCAAGAAGACCATGCTCTGCCTGCGCGAGCCCAGCCTGGGCCCCGTATTCGGCATCAAGGGCGGCGCGGCCGGCGGCGGCTACGCTCAGGTGGTGCCTATGGAGGACATCAACCTGCATTTCACCGGTGACCTGCACGCCATCGGCGCGGCCAACAACCTGCTGGCGGCCATGGTGGACAACAGCGTATACCAGGGCAACCCCCATAACATCGATCCCCGGCGCATCGTTTGGAAGCGCTGCGTGGACATGAACGACCGCCAGCTGCGCTTTGTGACCGACGGTCTGGGCGGCAAGGTGAACGGCGTGCCCCGTGAGGACGGCTTCGACATCACCGTGGCCAGCGAGGTCATGGCGATCTTCTGCCTGGCCACCGATCTGAAGGACCTGAAGGAGCGGCTTTCCCGCATTGTTGTGGCCTACACCTACGACGGCCAGCCGGTGACCGCCGGTCAGATCGGCGCAGCGGGTGCCATGACCGCCCTTTTGAAGGACGCCTTCGACCCGAACCTGGTACAGACCCTGGAGAACAATCCGGCGATCATCCACGGCGGTCCCTTCGCAAACATTGCTCACGGCTGCAACAGCGTGATGGCCACCCGTCTGAGCCTGAGCCTGGCGGATTATGTGGTGACCGAGGCAGGCTTTGGCGCGGATCTGGGTGCCGAGAAGTTCCTGGACATCAAGTGCCGCAAGGCTGGTCTGTCCCCCAACGCGGTGGTAATCGTGGCCACCGTGCGCGCCCTGAAGCATCACGGCGGATGCCCCAAGGATCAGTTGGGTGTGGAGAACCTGGAATACCTGACTGCTGGTGCGGACAACCTGCGCCGTCATGTGGAGAACATGCGCAACTTCGGTTTGCCGGTCTGCGTGGCGATCAACGCGTTCCCCACCGACACCGCTGCCGAGCACGACTGCGTGAAGAAGATCTGCGCCGAGCTGGGCGTGCCCTGCGCGCTGGCTGAGGTATTTGCCAAGGGCGGCCAGGGCGGCACCGAGCTGGCCAAGACCGTTCTGGACATCATGCAGGATGACACCTCCGTCAACTTCACCTATCCGGACGAGATGCCTCTGAAGGAAAAAGTTCTGGCGGTTGCACAGAAGATCTACCGGGCCAAGGACGTGACCTGGAGCGCGCCCGCTCTGAAGACCCTGGCCGAGATCGAGGCCATGGGCTACGGCAATCTGCCGGTCTGCATTGCCAAGACCCAGTATTCCTTCAGCGATGACGCGAAGCTGCTGGCTGCGCCCTCCGATTTCACCATGACCGTGCGCGACGTGCGGCTTTCTGCCGGTGCGGGCTTCGTTGTGGTTATCATGGGCAGCATCATGACCATGCCCGGCCTGCCCAAAAAGCCCGCCGCCGAGAACATCGACGTGGACGAAAACGGCAAAATCACCGGACTTTTTTGACGGACTCGACCGTTGACGGAGTGCGGGACGGTTACCGGTACGCACCGGATTTTCCTCAGCAACCTACGCCAGCTGCCTTTTGACGGACTCGACCATTGACGGGGTGCGGGACGGTTACCGGTACGCACCGGATTTTTCTCAGCGACATACTCCAACTGCCTTTTGACGACCTGACCGGCAGCGGGGTGCGGGACGATTTCTGATAAATCCTCACCGGATTTTCTTCAGCGGCATACGCTGGCTTTTCTATTCAGCAACCCGATCATCAGCCGGGTGCGGAACCTCTGCCGTTTCGCACCCGGCTTTTTTGTGTTTCGTGCCGTTTTCTCTTCCATTTTTCCCGATGACAAAAAACAGCCGGTGGGAGTTTCTCCCATCGGCTGCTTTTTGTTATCTTCTTAAAACTCGAAACTCGCGGTCAGGCGTTATCCGCCAGATAGTAGGTGCTGCCCATCACATAGGGCAGGTCGCTGCTGTAGGCCACATGCCGCAGCAGATAGTCCATCCAGGCCCCGTAGCCCGCCGAGTTCAAATGCAGGCCCTCGGTGGTGTAGCTGGGGTTCAGTCCGCCGCTGTCATCCACCAGCGAGCTGTAGACATCCAGATAATGGCAGCCCTGCTCCAGCGCCATCTGCGCCAGCTGCTGGTTGATGCGCTGGATGCGTTCGTTGTTCAGGTTCGTGTTGGTGTAGTCGGTGGTCACCGGCGTCATGGACTGGATGTAAATCTCCACGTCCTGCCCTGCCGCTTCCCGGATCGAGGTGATCATCTGCTCATAATAGCCGAAATAGCCCTTTTCCACCGCCTCGTCCGCGCTGGTGGCCAGCGCGTTCGCGCCGAACATCAGATACACTGCCTTCGGCTGCTTCTGCGCAATGATGTCCAGCGCCACCTCGGTGGCCACCACCGTTTCCGACTGGTACCGGTTCATGCTCTTGCGGTTCACAATGTCGCTGGGCACCGCGCCGCGATAGCCCAGCACCGTGGCCACGCCCTTGGCCGGGTTCTCATAAAGATCCAGGCCCTCGGTCACACTGTCGCCCAGGAACACCACGCCGGGCAGGTATTTGGTGCTGTCCACCAAACCGCACTCCGGCTGCACGATGTCCTCATAGCTCAGCGTCTTGATGGTGTAATCTCCGGTCTGCTGCACCGGGCCCATTCGCTCAAAGCCGGTCTCGTTGGTGTCCACCACCGGGTTCTGCATGGGCAGAGGCGCCAGCACACTGCCGGAAATGCCCGGCTGTATCGTCTCGCTGGAGGCGGGCCCCTCCGCGCCCCAGCCGGTCACCGCCTGGATGCCCACCGTGATGACGCCGGAAACGCCCAGCACCATCACCGCCAGCAGGGCCATGCTCAGCACCCGCCGCTGTGCGCGCCGCCGCTGGCGGCTGCGCACCTGATTGCTGAATTCTCGATAGCTGTTTGCCATGTTGTCTCCTGTTGTATCCCCGCCCCGCTCAAAGGGCGACGTTTATTCGGCAGCCTTGTAGTAGGGGCTGCCCTCCAGATAGGGGTTCTCCGGGTTATACACCGTATGGGTGGTCAGATAATCCCGCAGCAGCGGATAGGCCTTCTCGTTCAGGTGTACCCCGTCCGCCGCGGCCAGATCCTCCCGCAGGTCGCCGTTTTCATCCGCCAGCACGTCGTGCAGGTTGATGAAGTAGCAGCCCTTTTCCACCGCCATCTTGGCCAACTCGTTGTTCACCCGCTGGATTCTCTCCCGGTAAAGGCCCGGCTGGCTCACCCCCGGACGCACCGGCGTGACCGACTGCACATAAATGGCAACCTCACTGCCCAGCGCCTCCCGGAATTTGTCCAGCATCTGGCTGTAATAGGCCAGATACGACTGCTCCGCCGCGTCATCGTTGCGCACCAGCGCATTGGTGCCCAGCAGAATATACAGCCGCTTGGGATTGCTGTTGATGATGGTATCGAAAATTGCCTCCGGCTCCCGGCCCGAACCGTCGCCCGGGTCCGCCACCTCGTTGTTCACCACCTGGCTGGGGCCGATGTTCTTATACGCGCACACAAAGGCGTGCTCTTTCATATCGGAAGTTCCGAACACGTTCCAGCCCTGGCTCACACTGTCGCCCAGAATGGCGGTGCGGTCGAAGTATTTCATGTCCACCTGGCCGTTTTCCGGCACGGCCAGCAGCCGGAAGTCCGGTGAGTTCACCGTTTGATCCAGCGTTTTTTCCAGCGGCTGCATGGTGTCCCACGCGGCGTTTTCCCCCTGCGCAGCCAGGCTGGCGGCAGGCTGGCTCTGGCTCGTGCTTTCACTCTGGGAGGTGCTCCCGCTTTCCGGCACAGGCTGGCTCTGGCTTGTGCTCTGTGCAGTGCTCTCGCTTTGTGCGGTGCTCTGGCTCTTGTCCGCACCCGGCAGACCAAACAGCCGGATGGCACCGTAGGCTGCCGCCAGTACCGCGGCCACCACCACAACAAAGATCAGCGCCCGGCGCAGCGCCCGTTTGCGCTTGCGGCGGCGGACCTGTTCTCTGAATTCCCGGTATGTAGGCATCCTTATCCTTCCCCTTTCCCTGCCCCGGCCCGTGCATTTTGCCGCCGGAGCGTTTTCACTATACCTTTAAAACGCGGCTGCACGCAAAAACATTTCACAACCCGCGCCGATTGTTTTCTGCGTATGTGTTTTATTATACCCCACCCGTGTTTCGGGTTCAATAAGACCGGGGGGATTTTCACCGCTTTTCTTGGGCTCCGGCCTGTGAAACGAAAAAGCTTTTCATTTTGTTAATATTTTATCCATCTTCTCCAAAATTTCCAAATTTTTTCATTTTTGGTCTTGACGAACACTTTTTCAACCTGCATACTTAAGATAAACTGATGGACTGTCCCCAGCTATGGCCGGAAGAGGGCAATTTCATCTTTTGGCGGGAAGGAGCGAACCCTGGACCATGATCACTCATCACTTCGACATCGAGCCCAAGCAGCCCTGCCAGCTGCCCTCGGCCCAGCTGCTGCACGCCAGCATCCACCACGGTGCGCTTTCGCCTCACTGCGATGTTCACAGCCATATTTTCACCGAGCTGCTGTACGTGCTGCAGGGCAGCGGCTGGATCGAATTGGACGGCCAGCGGGTGGAGCTTCAGACCGGCGATGTGCTGGTGCTGAATCCCCAGTGCCCCCACCATGGCATTCAGCCCGAGCGTGAACCCTTTTCCACCCTGAGCCTGGATCTGTGCTGCTCCTGCTGTGTGGGCGGTCAGGGTGCAGGCTGGCTTCAGCTGACAGGCCGGGAAACCGCCCTGCTGGAGCCGTATCTGCGGCTGTTCCTGCAGGAGCTGCAAAGCCGCCGGGACTATTTTGAACCCGCCTGCCATCAGCTCACCGCCCTTCTGATGCTGCAGATCAACCGCATCTGCCCCCTCACCCAGAACAACACCTCCTCCAGCCGCAAAAGCGCCATGGAGTGCGCCCGGGTGCGCCAGTACATCGACGAACATTATGCCAAGTCCATCACTCTGGACCAGCTGGCTCGCTATGCCGGGCTGAACAAATATTATCTGGTGCATGTGTTTAACCGGGAAATGGGCTGCAGCCCCATCAGCTACCTGATCGAGCGGCGCATCAGCGAAAGCAAGCGCCTGCTGGCTGCCACCCGCATCCCGGTGCAGCAGATCAGCCGCCAGCTGGGCTTTTCCAGCCCCAGCTATTTCAGCCAGAGCTTCCGGCGCGCCACCGGGGTCTCCCCCGCAGAATTCCGCCGCCAGGCCCTGAGCATGAGCACCCAACCGACAGAATGATGCAATGATTCTTCATTGACGAACAACAATTTTTATCGTACACTTAAAACTAGTCAGCAAAGGTCTTTGCCCCCTGCGTGTTCCATGCGCTGGCAAAGGCCTTTTGTTTCGCGCTTTTCGGGCGCGATTACACAGATTGAGAAAAGAATGGGAGTGTTTTCAATGGCAATTTTGGTATGCGGCGGCGCCGGCTACATCGGCAGCCATACCTGCGTGGAACTTCTGGCCGCCGGCTACGACATCGTTGTGGCCGATAACTTCTACAATTCCTGCCCCAAGGCCGTGGAGCGCATCAAGCAGATCTCCGGCAAGGATTTCCGTTTTGTGGAAGTGGACCTGACCGACGCCGAGGCAGTGGAGGCGCTGTTTGCCCAGAATCCGGACATTGACTCCGTGATTCAGTTTGCCGCCTACAAGGCCGTGGGCGAGAGCGTTTCCAAGCCCATCGAATACTACACCAACAACCTGGAGACCACCCTGGTGGTGCTGGACGCCATGCGCCGCCACGGGGTACACAACATTGTGTTCTCCTCCTCCGCCACCGTTTACGGCGACCCTGCTACTGTGCCCATCACCGAGGACTTCCCCGTGGGCGCCACCACCAACCCCTACGGCACCAGCAAGGTATTCAACGAGCGCATGCTCACCGACTGCTGCACCGCTGACCCCGAGCTGAACGTGGCCCTGCTGCGCTACTTCAACCCCATCGGCGCCCACAAGAGCGGCCTGATCGGCGAGGACCCCAACGGCATTCCCAACAACCTGGTGCCCTACATCGCCAAGGTGGCCGTGGGCAGCCTGGAGAAGGTGCACGTGTTCGGCAACGACTACCCCACCCCGGACGGCACCGGCGTGCGTGACTACATCCACGTGGTGGACCTGGCCCGCGGCCATGTGGCTGCCATCAAGAAGCTGGAGCAGAAGCCCGGTCTGTTCATCTGCAACCTGGGTACCGGCCACGGCTACAGCGTGCTGGACGTGATCCACGCTTACGAGAAGGCCTGCGGCAAAACCCTGCCCTATGTGATTGATCCCCGCCGCCCCGGCGACATTGCCGAGTGCTGGGCTGACCCCACCAAGGCCAAGAACGAGCTGGGCTGGGTGGCCGAGTACGGCATCGAGGACATGTGCGCCGACAGCTGGAAGTGGCAGAGCATGAACCCCAACGGCTACAAAGATTAATATTTAGCTATTTTTCTACAAAAAGTATATTAAAAGGAGTTGTTTTCCTTGGCGAAGAAACCGATCCTGGTGGTCATGGCGGCCGGTATGGGCAGCCGGTACGGCGGTCTGAAGCAGATCGACCCGGTGGGCCGCTGCGGCGAAGCCATTCTGGATTACTCGGTGTTTGACGCAAAGCGGGCCGGGTTCGAGACCGTGGTCTTCATCATCAAGCACGAGATCGAGGAGGCCTTCAAGTCCACCATCGGCGCCCGTCTGGCCCCGCACATGGAGGTGCGCTACGCCTACCAGCAGCTGGAGAAGCTGCCCGCCGGCTATTCTGTTCCCGAGGGACGTACCAAGCCCTGGGGCACCAGCCATGCCATTCTGAGCGCGGAGGACGTGATCGACGCCCCCTTTGCGGTGATCAACGCCGACGACTACTACGGTCCTGAGGCGTTCCAGGTGATCTACGACTACCTTTCCACCCACGAGGATGGCGGCGTGTATGAGTACAGTATGGTCGGTTACCTGCTGAAAAATACCGTGACCGAAAACGGCTATGTCTCCCGCGGCGTATGCGTGACCAATGCCGAGGGCTATCTGGACAGCGTGACCGAGCGCACCCGCATCGAGACCTGCCCGGAGGGCATCCGCTTCTCTGAGGACGGCGGCGAGAGCTGGACCCCCATTTCCGGCGAGAGCGTGGTTTCCATGAACCTGTGGGGCTTCGGGCCCAGCTTCGTGAAGGAGATCGGCGAGCGTTTTCCTGCTTTTCTGGACAAGGCGCTGGTCGAGAACCCGCTGAAAGCGGAGTTCTACCTGCCCAGTGTGGTGAGTGCCCTGATCGAAGAGGGTAAGGCCCGGGTGAAGGTGCTGCACAGCACCGACCGCTGGCACGGTGTAACCTACCAGGAGGACAAGCCTCTGGTGGTGGCCGCCATCGGCGAAAAGACCGACGCAGGGCTGTATCCCAGCCCGCTGTGGGGCTGAACTTTTCCCGAATAGCAAAAAAACCGGAGAGCTGTGTGCTCTCCGGTTTTTTTGTTGTCTCAGCACTCCAGAAAGCGCCGGGAAAAGCGCTGCATGGGCCGGTTCACCTGTTTTGCCACCATTCCCACCAGAATGGCGGCGGCCACGGTACCCTCCCGCACGCCCTCCAGCCGGTGCAAAAACAGCAGCGACAGTGTGCTGGCGATGAGCACCAGCGTCACATCAAAGCCCACCTTGGTTTTGGGAAAGGGGGTTCCGAAGGCCCGGCATACCGCCAGCACCATACCCTCACCCGCCAGTGTGACCACGCCCGCGGTGACCTCAAAGCTCACCCCGACCCCCACCAGCAGAATGCCCACGGCGCACAGCAGCCAGCGGGCGGCGTAGCTTTGCACCGTGATATTCTGAATGGTCCACACCGCCCCGTCGGTAAGGGTTCCGAAGACCAGGGCCACCGGCAGCTGGATCAGCTGAATGGGTTCATACTGGCGGCGCAGCAGCAGAATCTGCAGCAGGATCAGCGTCACGTGCATGGCGATGGTGGCGGTGCCAACGGTGAACGGCATAAACAGGCTGAGCACATAGGGCAGACTGGAGATGGGCGAGGTGCCCAGGCCGCCCTTAATGGAAAAGGCCACGCCGAAGGCCATGATCACCAGTCCCGCGCAAAGCAGCAGATAGCGGCGCAGCAGGTGTTTTTGTGCCGTTTTCATAAAACTCTCTCCTCCCCCGTTTTCTTGTTTTCACAGTGGAAAAGCCCGCTCCGGCAGCAGCCGGAGCGGGCTTTTTTGTTTTGTTTCAGGTTCCCTTGCACAGGGTGCTCAGGGCTTAGCCCTTGGCCTTCTTGGCCTCGATGGCAGCCAGAGCGTCCTTGCGGCTCAGGTTGATGCGGCCCTGCTGGTCGATCTCGGTGACCATAACGATCAGCTCGTCGCCCACGGCCACAACGTCCTCCACGCGCTCTACACGCTTGGAGTCCAGCTTGGAGATGTGCACCAGGCCTTCCTTGCCGGGAGCGATCTCAACAAACGCGCCGAAGTTCATCAGACGGGTCACGCGGCCCTTGTAGATGGCGCCCACCTCGGGGTCCTCCACGATGGTCTTGATGGTGTGGATGGCGCGGTTGGCGTCGTCGATGTCGATGGCGGAGACGAACACATGGCCGTCCTCCTCCACGTCGATCTTGCAGTTGCAGTTGGCGCAGATGTCCTGGATGACCTTACCGCCCTTGCCGATCACGTCCTTGATCTTGTCCACAGGGATGACCATGCTCAGCATCTTGGGAGCGTACTTGCTCAGCTGGGCACGAGGCGCGGGGATGACGGGCAGCATGATCTCGTCCAGAATGAACAGACGGCCCTTGCGGCACTTCTCGAAGGCTTCCTCGATGATCTCGTAGGTCAGGCCGTCGATCTTGATGTCCATCTGGATGGCGGTGATGCCCTTGTGGGTACCGCCCACCTTGAAGTCCATATCGCCGTGGAAGTCCTCAACGCCCTGGATGTCCAGCATGGTCATCCAGCGGTCACCCTCGGTGATCAGGCCGCAGGAGATGCCGGCAACGGGAGCCTTGATGGGCACACCGGCGTCCATCAGGGCCAGAGTGCTGCCGCAGATGGAAGCCTGGCTGGTGGAACCGTTGGAGGACAGAACCTCGCTCACCAGACGCAGGGTGTAGGGGAACTCCTCCATGCTGGGCAGCACGGGAACCAGAGCACGCTCCGCCAGAGCGCCGTGGCCGATCTCGCGGCGGCCGGGGCTGCGGGGTGCGCGGGCCTCGCCCACAGAGTAGGGCGGGAAGTTGTAGTGGTGCATGTAGCGCTTGTACTGCTCGGTGCCCAGGTCGTCCATCAGCTGGCTGTCCTTGGTGGAGCCCAGAGTGGCGATGGTCAGAACCTGAGTCTGGCCGCGGGTGAACATACCGCTGCCGTGCACGCGGGGCAGCAGGCCGACTTCGGCGGCCAGAGGACGGATCTCGTTGATACCACGGCCGTCCACGCGCTTGCCCTCATCCAGCAGCCAGCGGCGCACCACGAACTTCTGCATCTTGTACATCAGTTCTTCGATGGTACCGTCGCCCCACTGCTCGGCGTACTTGGCCTCCAGCTTCTCGCGGATGGGCAGCAGGCGAGCGTCGCGGATGTTCTTGTCGTCGGTGTCCATGGCAGCCTTGAAGTCGTCCAGGAACTCGGCCTTTACTTCCTCGAACAGGTCGTGGTCCAGATCCATGTCCTGGAATTCCTTCTTGGGCTTGCCGATCTGAGCAACGATGCCGTTGATGAACTCGATGATCTTCTTGATCTCCACGTGAGCGGCCTTGATGGCGTTCAGCATGGTGACCTCGTCCACCTCGTTGGCGCCGGCCTCGATCATAACGATCTTCTTCTCGGTGGCGGCAACGGTCAGCTGCAGGTCGCTGACCTCACGCTGCTCCAGGGTGGGGTTGACTACCAGCTTGCCGTCCACCAGACCCATGAACACGCCGCCGATGGGGCCCGCCCAGGGAATGTCGGAGATGGACAGCGCGATGGAAGTACCGATCATGCCGGTGATCTCAGGGCTGCAGTCCTGGTCCACGCTCATCACGGTCATGGTCACGCACACGTCGTTGCGCATGGTCTTGGGGAACAGAGGACGGATGGGACGGTCCACCACGCGGCTGGTCAGGATCGCCTTCTCACCGGGGCGGCCCTCACGGCGCATGAAGCTGCCGGGGATGCGGCCCACAGCGTACAGCTTCTCCTCAAAGTCCACGCTCAGGGGGAAGAAGTCGATGCCGTCGCGGGGCTTCTCGCTCATGGTCACGTTGCACAGCACAACGGTCTCGCCGTAGCGCACCAGGCAGCTGCCGTTGGACAGACCGCACATCTTGCCGGTCTCAACCACCAGCGGACGGCCGGCCAGTTCCATCTCGAAGGTCTTGAAATTGGTGAATTCCTCACGCTTGGATGCAAATTCCAAAGCCATAGTGTTACCTCCTAATTGATGATATTGTTTTGAATATTCCATCAGAAAGGCCCTGTGGCTTTAGCAATAAATCCAGCGCTTTCCGAAAGCAAAGCGCTCGATTTACCGCTAATGCACACACGGCATTTCTGTTTTGGCAAAAAAATACAGGGAAAGGCAGGCGGTTTGAAAACCGCCTGCCTTTTGGATGCGTGATTACTTACGCAGGCCCAGCTTGGTGATCAGGGCACGATAACGCTCGATGTCCTTCTTCTTCAGGTAGGCCAGCAGGTTACGGCGGCGGCCAACCATCTTCAGCAGGCCACGACGGCTGTGATGGTCGTGGGTGTTGTTCTTCAGGTGCTCGTTCAGGTGATTGATGCGAGCGGTCAGCAGAGCAACCTGCACCTCGGGAGAACCGGTATCGGTCTCGTGAACGCGAGCGGACTCAATGATGGTCTTCTTAGCTTCCATTGTAAATACCTCGTTTTCTAAATATTTGCCAATGACCAGGTGTGGGGCAATCGAGGCGCTCTGTTGCAGAGCATACACCCCATACTGGGCCATGGTAGCCTATTAACTATAACACAGACGGCGGCAAAAATCAAGGGCAGGTTTTCTCTCTGCGCATCTTTTTGATGCGCGCCACCAGCAGGCCGCAGCCTGCCTGCAGCGTCCCGGCTCCCAGTGCCGCCACCGGCAGCAGCATGGGGTAAAAGCTCACCGCGTACTGGCTTTTGCCCTCGGAAAGGGTGAGGTAAAACACCCCGCCGAAGAACACCAGCGCGGGCAGAATGGACGCGGGCGAGGGGCGCAGCATCAAGCGCGCCGCACCGATCAGCCCCAGCAGATAGACCGCCGTCTGCAAGCAGCCCAAAAAGGGATTCAGTCCCTCATTCCAGCCTTGGGCAAACAGCTGCTCCTGGTAGTCCTGCGCGTGCACCGGCTCGGTGTTGCGCCGCAGGTACAGCCAGCTGCCGAAGCCCGGGTCCAGCCACTGGCTCACGGTCTTCTGCCGCAGGAAGGTCTTGGCCTGGGAGGGGTTGTTCACCCAGTAGCGCAGCTGCTCCTTCAGCTCCTGGGTCTGCTCCTGCTTCATGCGCTCGTAGTCAAAGCCCGCGTTTTCGTAGGCCTTTTCACTGCGCTTGTCGGCGGTGTGCCAGCCCGGCGCGAACTCGTACTGCTCGGGGCGGCTGTCCAGCCCCATGACCAGCCACACCACGGTGGCGGTGCCGGGCTGCACCGGTACCCCGCTGCGCAGACTGTACCAGTATTGCAGGCCCTTGCCGGGCAGAAAGGCGAACACCACTGCCGCGGCCACCGCCAGCAGCTGCCGCCAGCGGCCGGTGCGGATGCTGTCCAGCACCGCCACGATGGCGATGGCCACCAGCATAATAAGCGCCGTGCTCTTGATGGTCATGGCCGCCGCCAGCAGACCCGCCGAGGCCAGGCCGAACCGGTGCTTTCGCGTGTCCAGCCAGCGCAGCGCCGCCCACACGGCGGCAAACCCCAGTGCGGTGGACAACAGATTCCCGTACAAAAAGAACACATAGCGGGCCACCGGCACGCTGCAGGCCAGCAGCACACTGGCCACCATCTGGGCCTTTGCGCCGAACAGATGGAAGGCGATGCGGCAGACCGAGACAGCCAGCAGCATCAGCGCCAGAAAGTTGATCCACCGCAGCCAGACCAGGGCCGCGTCCCAGCTGCCGGCCAGCCGCAGCACCGCCTCCTCCAGGGCCACCAGGCCGCTCTGGAAGGGATAGCGGTACATGTAGCCGCCCTGCTGGAAGGCGGACCAGTCCCCCTGCACGGCGCCCTGTGCCGCCTGCAGGCAGAACAGCGAGTCCGCAAAGGGCTTCGCCTTGGTACACCACAGCCAGAACAGCGCCTGCCCCGCGGTGAGGCAGACCCCCGCCGCCGTGATGACCCGCATCACGCGCTCTCCGCGCGCCAGCCAGCCCAGCGCGGCCGCGGCCGCCACAATGGCCGCCACGCCCCACAGCCGGTCGGTGAGGGAAATCTCATAGAAACCGACCAGCTCATCCTCCCCCATGAAGGAGATGTAGGACAGGCCCCACTTGGTCAGGCCCAGCAGCGCCACCGCGCACAAAAACATGGCCGCGCCGCAGCACAGCCGGCAGAACAGGTCCCGATATTTTTCCACTGCGCTCTCCCCTTTTTACTCGTCCATGGGATGCCGGGCGAAGTATTCTTTGGCCTTTGCCGCCGCGCCGTTCACGCAGGCGGTGAGCTCCTCCAGGGTGTCGAATTTTTGGCTGGGGGCGATGTACTCATAGAATTCCAGCTCCGGCTCCTCGCCATACAGCTGACCGGAAAAATCCGGGATAAAGGTCTCGCAGGTGGCCCCCTCGCCGGTTGTGTTCACGGTGGGCCGGGTGCCGAAGCCGGTGGCCCCCGCATACCACTGCCCGTTCACCTTTACCCGGGTGATGTAGATGCCGTATTTCGGCTGGGCAAAGCCCTCCGGGTAGATCTGGTTAATGGTGGGGAAGCCCAGGGTACGGCCCAGGCCCTTGCCGTGGCGCACCGCGAAGCCGATGCGGTAGGGGCGGCCCAGCATGGCGTTCACCGCCGGGATATCCCCTGCCGCCAGCGCCGCCCGGATGCGGGTGGAGCTGACCGGTGCACCCTGGTACTGGGTCATGGGCACCACCTGCACCCGGATGCCCAGCGGCGCGCACAGCTGGCGCAGCATCTCCACATTGCCCGCGGCCTTTTTTCCGAAGGTGAAGTTGTCGCCGCAGAACACGGCCCGGGCCTTGAAGCCCCGGTGCAGAATCTGGTCCACGAATTCCTCCGGGCTCAGACCGCACACGTCCTCGAAGGGGGGCTCCATATAGTGCTCCACGCCCAGGCTCTCCATGACCCGGTGCTTTTCGGCCTCGTCCTGTAGGCGGCCGCCCTTCATGGTGCTGCTCAGCGGCAGCTGGAAGGTGAACACCGCCGCCGACCGGCCATTCTCTGCCGCGTCGGTGGCAGCGGCCCGGATCACCGCCTGGTGACCCAGGTGAACGCCGTCAAAAAAGCCGAGGGCGACGCTGCACCCCCGGCTGACGGTCAGGTCCGCTTCCAGCGCCTGTAATGTTGTATAAACCTTCAGGGCGGTTCACGTCCTTTCCACAAATAATTTTTCAGTTTTCAAGATGGAATCCTCCACCCGGCCCAGGCCCAGAAAGCCCTCGGGCCCCTGCAGCCGGTAGACACCGTTCTCCGCCTTGATCCGGTAACAGGGCGCGCCGTTCAACAGGCGGGCGGTGTTGCCGGGCGAGACGGTGAGCGCGGGCAGGTGGGCAAAGACG
The DNA here is from genome assembly GCF_002159185.1 of Gemmiger sp. An87. Classification (GTDB taxonomy): domain Bacteria; phylum Bacillota; class Clostridia; order Oscillospirales; family Ruminococcaceae; genus Allofournierella. Next base: position 59,910 of record NZ_NFHD01000010.1, on the reverse strand, counting down.
GTCTCCACCGGGAGCAGCAGCTCCTCCAGCCGGTTTTCGTCCTTTGCCGCCTGGATCTCCTCAATGGTGTGGCTGTGCTCCAGGCCGAACACACCGGCCCGGGTGCGCCGCAGCCCCGCCAGGGTGGCAGGCACGCCCAGTGCCTCGCCCAGGTCCTCCACCAGAGTGCGCACATAGGTGCCCTTGCTGCAGTCCACCTCCAGCACGAAGTCCTGTTCGCCCTCCTGGCCGGTCACTTCCAGCCGGTGGATGGTCACCGGGCGGGCCTTGCGCTCCACGGTCACGCCCTGCCGGGCCAGCTTGTAGAGCGGCGAGCCGTTCACCTTCACCGCCGAGTACATAGGCGGGGTCTGCATGATATCGCCGGTAAACCGGGGCAGAACCGCCTTCAGCTGCTCTTCGGTGACGGCGGTCTGCTCACTGCGCAGCACGGTGCCGGTCACGTCGCCGGTGTCGGTGGCAAGGCCAAAGCGGACCAGGGCCCGGTAGGCCTTGGTGTGGTCCGGCTGCATATCCACCGCCTTGGACGCACCACCGGCGAACACCGGCAGCACGCCGGTGGCCATGGGGTCCAGCGTACCGGAATGGCCCAGCTTGCGGGTGCCTAAAATGCCCCGCAGCTTGGCGATCACGTCGAAGCTGGTCCAGCCGGTGGGTTTGTCCACGATCAAAATGCCATTCATGGGGTTACTCCTGTTCCTGGGCAGCCGCATCCGCCCGTTTCAGCTCCCGCTCCACCTCGGCCAGGATCGCGGCCTTGGCGTTGTCCAGATTGCCCTCCAGCTCGCAGCCCGCGGCGCGGGAATGACCACCGCCGCCCAGCCGTTTGGCAATGGCGCAGGCGTCCACCTCGGCGGTGGTGCGCACGCTGATCTTGTAGCTGCCCTGGGGCAGCTGGCGCAGGGTGATGCCCACCTGCACGCCCTCGATCTTGCGGGGCAGGCTGGTCAGGTCCTCCAGCTCATTGGCGGCCACGCCGCTGGCAGCAATCTGCTCGCGGGTGAGCGACATCAGGGCGCAGCGGTCCTCGAAGTGGTACTCCAGGTTCTCCAGCGCAGTGCGCTCGATGGCCATGCGGGCCTTGGATTTGCTTTCGAACAGAATCATGTTCAGCTCCGCCACGTCCACACCGGCCTCCATCAGCTTGGCAGCCAGCAGGTGGCTCTTGGCAGTGGTGTTGGAAAACAAAAAACAGCCGGTGTCGGTGGACAGACCGGTGTACAGGCACCGGGCGATGCAGGGGCTGATCTCCACATTCATGGCGCAGATGATGTCGTACATGATCTCGCAGGTGGCAGCCGCCTCTGCGTCCAGCAGCAAAGCGTCCGCATAGCCGCTGTTGGAGCCGTGGTGGTCGATGCACAGATCGATCCGGTCCAGATACTCCTGCAGCGCGTCGCCGAACAGCTGGATGCTGGCCACGTCCACGGCCACCACATAGCCCGGCTCGAACTGACCCTGGAACAGCTCGATCTCCATATAGGAATAGCGGCTGGGGATGGGATCTGCACACAGCACCGCCGCTTCCTTGCCCAACCGCTTGAGGGCGTGCATCAGGGCAGCGGCGCTGCCGATGGTGTCGCCGTCCGGGTTTTTGTGGCACAGGATCAGCACGTTCTCCGCCCGAAGCAGGCGGCCGATGACGGCCAGCAGGTCTAAGATCTCACTCATGACGTTCTCCTCTTCTTGCGATATCCGGGCGGAATTACTCCTCCCGGTTCTTGTTCAGCCCCGCCAGCAGCTCGTTGATGTGAGCAGCATAGGCGGCGCCGTCATCCTGGGCGAACACAAAGCGGGGCGCCTTACGGATGTGCATGCGGCGGGAAATCTCGGTGCGCACGTGGCCGCTGGCCTTGTTCAGGGCCTTGACCACCTCGGCAGTGCCCTCGGGCTTGCCCATCACGCTCACGTAGACCTTCGCCACGTCCAGATCGGGGGTCACGTCCAGCCGGGTGACGGTGAGCAGGCCGCCCTCCAGCCGGGGGTCCTTCATCTGGCTGATGATGCCGATCACTTCCCGCTTCATATCCTGGGCCAGGCGGCCCTGGTTTTTCGGGTTTGCCATAGCTCTTTCTCCTTGTTCTTATGGGCGGCTGCCGCCCGAAGTCAAAGGGCTTCGGGCGGCGGCCGGTTGGTTTTATTGGGGCGTTCGATCAGTCCCGGTACTCTTCCAGGATGTAGGCCTCGAAGATGTCGCCTTCCTTGATGTCGGCAAACTTCTCCAGAGTAACGCCGCACTCGTAGCCCTGGGCCACTTCCTTCACGTCGTCCTTGAAGCGGCGCAGGCTGGCGATCTCGTCCTCGGTGATGACGATGCCGTCACGCACCACGCGGATCTTGCTGGAGCGGGTGATCTTACCCTCCTGCACGTAGCTGCCGGCCACCAGGCCCACGCTGCTGATCTTGTAGACCTGACGAACCTCCAGGCGGCCCTGCTCCACTTCACGGATCTTGGGAGCCAGCATGCCCTTCATGGCGTCGGTCACGTCGTTGATGGCGTCGTAGATCACGCGGTACATGCGCATCTCCACTTCGCACTGAGCGGCTTCCTCCTTGGCCACGGGGTCGGGGCGCACGTTGAAGCCGATGATGATGGCGTTGCCGGCGTTGGCCAGCATAACGTCGGACTTGTTGATGGCGCCAACGCCCGCGTGGATGACCTTGACCCGGACCTCGTCGTTGGAGATCTTCTCCAGGCTCTGCTTCACGGCCTCGGCGCTGCCCTGTACGTCCGCCTTGACGATGATGTCCAGCTGCTTGCGCTCGCCCTCGGCGATCTGGCTGAACAGGTTATCCAGGGTGACCTTCTGGTAGCTGCTGAACTGGCGCTCCTTCTCCTCGGCGGCGCGCTTGTCGGCCAGCTCGCGGGCCAGCTTCTCGTCGGCCACGGCGTCGAACAGGTCGCCCGCGCTGGGAACCTCGGTCAGACCGGTGATCTCCACGGGGGTGGAGGGACCGGCTTCCTCGATGAACTGGCCCTTGTCGTTCTTCATGGTGCGCACGCGGCCCACAGCGGTGCCGGCGATCACGCAGTCGCCCTTATGCAGGGTGCCCTTCTGCACCAGGATGGTGGCAACGGGGCCCTGGCCCTTGTCCAGACGGGCCTCGATGACGGCGCCCTTGGCACGGCGGTCGGGGTTGGCCTTCAGCTCCTTGACCTCGGCCACCAGGTTGATGTTCTCCAGCAGGTCGTGGATACCGGCGCCGGTCAGAGCGGACACGGGCACGCAGATCACATCGCCGCCCCACTGCTCGGGAACCAGCTCGTACTGGGTGAGCTGCTCCATCACGCGGTCGGGGTTGGCGGTGGGCTTATCCATCTTGTTGATGGCCACGATGATGGAAACACCGGCGGCCTTGGCGTGGTTGATGGACTCAACGGTCTGGGGCATGATGCCGTCGTCGGCGGCAACCACCAGAACCGCGATGTCGGTCAGGTTGGCGCCGCGGGCACGCATGCTGGTGAAGGCCTCGTGGCCGGGGGTGTCCAGGAAGGTGATGACCTTGCCGTCCGCCACAACCTGGTAAGCACCGATGTGCTGGGTGATGCCGCCGGCCTCGCCTGCGGTCACATGGCTCTTGCGGATGGCGTCCAGGATGCTGGTCTTGCCGTGGTCAACGTGACCCATGACAACCACAACGGGGGGACGCTCCTGCAGGCTCTCTTCCGGATCTTCGTCCTGCTCGAACAGGCGCTCCTCGATGCTCACATGCACCTCTTTTTCCACCTTGGCGCCAAACTCGTCGGCGATCAGGCTGGCGGTATCGAAGTCGATGACCTCGCTCACGCTGGCCATGACGCCCAGGCCCATCAGCTTCTTGATCACGTTGGCGGCGGTCTGCTTCAGGCGGGTAGCCAGCTCGCCCACGGTGATCTCCTCGGGGATCTGCACCTTCAGCTGGGCCTTGCGGGCCTTCTCCAGCTGGATGCGCTGCAGGCGCTCGGCCTCGGTCTCGCGGCGCTTCTGGAAGTTCTGGCCCTTCTTGTTCCGGTTGTTGGCGAACTTCTGCTTATTGCCGGCGGGCTGGGGCTTGCGGCGGTTCTCCACGTTCTTGGTGGAAGCCAGCTCGTCGAACTTCTCGTTGAAGCGGTCCAGGTTCACGTCCACGGTGCGGGTGTCCACAACCTTGGTCACAACCTCGCGCTTCACGGGCTCGGGCTTGGCTTCGGCCTTCTTCTTGTCGGCCTTCTTCTTGCTCGTGTTCATCTCGACCACGGTGCCGTCGGCTTTCTTCAGCACCTCGCTGGCCTTGGGCTGGGGCTTGGGTGCGCTGTCCAGGTAGGCGTCCAGGCTGGACTCGGAATTGGCCTGGGTGAAATGCTCGAACACCAGGTTCACTTCCTCCTCGGTCAGGTTGGCGCCGGTCTTCTTGACCTCGCCGCCCTTCTGGGCCAGCAGGTCCACGATCTGCTTGGCGGGAACGTTCAGGTCCTTCGCCACATCGCTCACTTTATATTTAATGGTCATTCGTTTTCCTCCTTTTCATCCGCCAGGTACTGGCTGCACAGATTGGCCAGGTTTTCATCCAGCACGCTGTACACGCCCACTTTCTTGTAGCTTATGCCGCACAGCTCCAGCTGGGTCAGGGGCATGCGGCGGCACTCGGTGATGTCCTCGCAGGTGCGGGCCATCCGCTTCGCGGTGCCGTCGCTCACGTCGGCGGCCAGCAGCACCAGCCAGGCCTTGCCGCTCATCACGCTCTCGCGCACGGCGTCGAAGCCCATGACCAGCTTGCCGGCCTTGCGGCACAGGGAAACAGCCGACAACAGTTTTTGTTTATTCTCCACGCTCGGCTCCTTCTATTTCGCGCTCGATGCTTTCGTATACCTCGGGCGGAATTTGAGTATCCAGCGCGCGCTCCAGGCGCTTGGCCTTGCGGGCCTTGGCCAGGCATTGGGCGCTGGGGCAAAGGTAAGCGCCCCGGCCGGGCTTTTTGCCCACAAGATCCAGTGAGATCTCCCCTTCCGGGCTGCGCACGACGCGCACCAGCTCCTTTTTCGGTTTGGACTCGTTGCAGCCAAGGCAATGGCGCAGCGGGATCTTACGTTGTTGCATCGCGGTGGGACGCTCCTTTCTGTTGATGGTTCGGGGACGAAGGGCTTATTCCTCGCTGGAAGCAGCGGGCTGCTCCTCTTCCTCGCCGTAGTAGCCGCTCTCGGGGCGGATATCGATATTGTAGCCGGTCAGGCGGGCGCACAGACGGGCGTTCTGGCCCTTGTTGCCGATGGCCAGGCTCAGCTGATGGTCGGGCACGGTGACGCGGCAGGCCTTCTTGTCGCCCTCCAGGATCTCCACCTTGACCACCTTGGCGGGGCTCAGGGCGGCGCTGATGAACTCGCTCACATCCTCGCTCCAGCGCACCACGTCGATCTTCTCGCCGTGCAGCTCCTCCACGATCTTGCCCACGCGGGCGCCGTGTGCACCGATGCAGGCGCCCACGGGGTCGATGTTCTCGTCCTTGCTCCATACGGCCATCTTGGTGCGCACGCCGGCCTCACGGCTGATGGCGCGGATCTCCACGGTGCCGTCGAAAATCTCGGGCACTTCCATCTCGAACATGCGCTTGACCAGCTGCTCGCTGGTGCGGCTGATGATAACGCGGGGGCCGCGCTCGGTGACCACAACGTCCTTCACGTAGACCTGCACGTGCTGGCCCTCGAAGAACTCCTCGCCGGGCACCTGCTCGGAGCGGGGCAGAATGGCCTCGCCCTTGCCCATGTCCAGAGCCACCAGGCCGCGGTCGGGGTCCACACGGGTGACGCGGGCGGTGACGATCTCGTGGGCCTTGCCCTGCATGTCGTTGAACAGCTGGTTGCGCTCGGCCTCACGGATGCCCTGACGGATCACGTGCTTGGCGGTCTGGGCGGCGATGCGGCCGAAGTCCTTGGTCTTCAGGGGGGTCACCACGCGCTGGCCCATCTTGTAGGTCTTGCGGATGGCCTGGGCCTCCTCCAGGGTGAGCTGGGTGTGGGGGTTCTCCACCTCTTCCACGATGTCGCGCACCAGGGACACGTTGAACTTGCCGTTTACGGTGTCGATCTCCACCAGCACGTTCTCGTCCTCCACCTCGTAATCCTTCTTCACAGCGATCACGATGGCGGCCTTGATCTTCTCGATCAGGTACTCGGCGGTCAGGCCACGCTCTTTTTCCAGCATGGTCAGCGCTTCAAAAAATTCTGCGTTCATTTTTTTCGATCTCCTCCAATTTGTCTGGCTACAACTATCCTATCAAGTATTCTATATAGAAAGATTGAGGCAACACCGCATAATTCACGCCCCACAGCTCAGGCGGCGTATCACGCCAAAATTTCCCGTGCTATTTTCCAAAAATGCTCGCCAATCCACCAAGGATTGGCTGTGCTTTTTGGTTCATATCACAAAAAATTTTCCGGCGCGCTCCACCACCTGGAATTGTGCGGTGTCGCCTTAGAACAGGTCCTCGTCGTCGCAGAGCTTCACGAAGCTGGCGGCAGCCAGCTCGAAGGCGGCCGGGCCGTTTTCGGTCTCCACGGTTACGGTCTGGCCGTCAATGCCCTGCAGCAGGCCCGCGATCTCCCGGTTGCCGTTCTCGTCCGGCCGGATGAGACGGGCGGCGATCTTCTGGCCCTGGTAACGGGCAAAATGCTCGGGCCGGGTGAGACGGCGGCCCAGGCCGGGGGAACCAACCTCCAGGAAGTAGGCCTGGTCGATGGGGTCGGCCTCTTCGATCACCGGGTCGATGGCCCGGCTGGCCGCCTCGCAGGTGTTCATGTCCAGCGGACCCTCACCGGCGGGATCGATCAGCACCCGCAGGTACCAGTCCGGCCCTTCCTTTTCAAAGCGCACGTCCCACAGAATCAGGCCCATGCCCTCGATCACCGGGCGCACCAGAGCTTCCACCTGCTGCACCGTGTTCTGGCCGCCTTTTGCTTTTGCCATCTTCGAACCTCCCAACACATATTTTGCCCAAACAAGCAAGAAGAGCGGGCCTTGCGGCCCACTCTCCATTCAAACGTTATTCTTACTGTATCCACTATACCATATTCTGTCGGCCTTTGCAAGCCCCGCCGGGAAAGTTTCCCGACCGGGCGGCTCAGACCGCTGTGGTACAGCTCTCCGCCCGCCTGCTTCGGCCCGTGCCCAGCCGGGCCCGCAGCCAGCGGGCAGCGGGCTTTTCCAGCCCGTAGGTAGCCAGCACCGCCGCGGTCAGACCCACTGCCCAGACCAGGGCCAGATAGGTGTGCATCCACCCGGTATCCCCCAGCTGGTTGGGCGGGGTGTCGCCCTGCCAGGGCGGGATGCGCAGGTCGTACTTGATGCGCACCGCCAGCCACTGGTGCCAGATGTAAAAATTGTAGCTCAGCCCACCGAACAGCGCCCAGAGCCTTGCGCCGGGCAGCTGCGGTCCCAGGCAGAGCCCCAACAGGCAGACCGCGAAGCAGAGCGCCAGCGGCAGCCGCCAGACCAGCTGGCCGTGGGGGCCGTCCTGCCAATAGGCGATGCGGCGCAGCACCCACAAAGCACTCCCAAGGCCCGTCAGCGCCGCCAGGGCAAAGAAAGCCTCCCTGTGCTTTGTCTGCCTGGGGGCCAGCAGGGCCACCGCCTGAGCGGCGGCAAAGCCCAGCCCGATCACCCCGAAAAAGGCGGGCAGCTGATTGAAGCGCATGCTGTAATCCACCCCCTGCAGGGGCAGCACCCGGCAGCGGGCATACATCTCCTGAACCGCGCACAGCCCCGCCAGCACCGGCAGCGGCCAGGCATAAAAGGCCCGGGCCAGCAGCGGAAACAGCAGGTAGAACAGCACCAGCACGCCCACGGTCCACAGCGCGCCGTTGGTGCGGCAGTACACATAGCCCTGGGGCACCAGGGTGGAAATGAGCAGCAGATGGCTGCCCACGTCCAGCCAAAAATCCCGGTCGGGCCGGTGCCCGGCCGCCCAGACCAGAGCGCTGGCCAGCACCGCAAAATAGTAGGAGGGCAGGATGCGTATCGCCCGCCGCTGCCAGAAGCCCCGGCAGCCCGGGAAGGCCTTTTTCTGCGCCCAGGCGTGGGCATAGGGCAGGTAGAGGCAGAAGGCGGACAGCAGAATCATACCGTCCACCCAGGCGCCGCCGCTGCGCATGAGAAAATCCAGGCCGGGCGCGCTCACCCAGCTTTGCTGCCAGAAGTGGAACGCGCCCACCATGCCCACCGCCAGCACCCGGAACAGGTCCGCTCCGGCGGGGCGCAGATACCGGTCGTTCATGATACTCTCTTTCCGCGGGCGGTGGGTTTTCCACAGACTCCGCTCGGTGGTGTGAAGAAGTGTCAGCCGATGGCCCACTCGCCGTTTTCAAAGATGGTCACAGTCTCGCCTGTCTTGGTCAGGCCGGTGATGGTCATATCCTCCGCGCCCACCATCACATCCTCATGGATGGCGGAATCGTTCACGCCGCAGGCCAGCAGCTGCTCGGTGGTCATGGCCGCGCCGCCCTTCACGGTGGTGGGGTAGCCCGCACCGAAGGCGATGTGGCAGGCGGCGTTCTCGTCGAAGAGGGTGTTGTAGAACAAAAGGCCGCTGCGGTTGATGGGGCTGGAGGCGGGCACCAGAGCGATCTCGCCGATGCGGCGTGCGCCCTCGTCGCTGTCCAGCAGCTGGCCCAGCAGCTCGGCGTTCTTCTCGGCGGAGTAGTCCACCACCACGCCGTCCTTGAAGGTGACCGAGAAGCCCTCGATCAGCTGGCCGTTGTACACGTAGGGCTTGGTGCCCTTGACCACGCCGTTCACCCGCTCCCGGTGGGGTGCGGTGAACACCTCCTCGGTGGGCACGTTGGCGATGAACACGGTGCCGTTCTCGGCCTTGCTGCAGGCGCCCTCCCAGGTGTGGCCCTCGGCCAGGCCCACGGTCAGGTCGGTGCCGTTGGCGCTGGTCATGCGGATGCTCTCCAGCTGCAGCTCATTGAGCTTGTCCCGGCAGGCACTGGTCTTGGCCACATGCTCCTTCCAGGCGCTCACCGGATCCCCGCCGGTGACCCGGCACACGTCGAAGATGGCACTCCACAGCTTCTCCTGAGCCTCGTCCTCGGCAAGACCCGGGAACACGGAAGCAGCCCATGCGGGAGTGGGGATGGCCACCACGCACCACTGCACCCGGTCCTTCATGGTGTATTCCCGCCAGGACTTCATGGCCTCCTGCTTGGCCAGGCTCACCCGGTTGATCTTGGCGGTGTCCAGGCCCTTGAAGATTTCCGGGTCAGAGGCATGGATGGCCAGCAGGCAGCAGCCGCCCTCGCTCTCGGCGTAGTCCAGATAGCTGCGCAGCTCGTAGGGCTTGGTTTCGCTCAGGGCTTCCTCCTCGCCCAGCTCCATGCGGATGCGGGCAGCCTTTTCATCCTCCCAGCGGATGACCACGTCCCGGGCGCCGGCCTTGTAGGCGGCCTCCATGCAGGCGCGGCCGAAGTAAGCGCCCTCCACCGGGCAGCGGATGATAAGGGTCTGGCCCTTCTGCACGTTCACGCCCACCTGCACGGTGAAGGCGGCATATTTGTTCAGCAGTTCCTGATTCATTGATCGGTTCCCTCGCTTTTCTTCATTTTTGCTTTGCTAAAGCGTCATTGCCTTTAGGCAACACCGCATAATTCCAGGTAGTGGAGCGCGCCGGAAAATTTGGGCGCGATACGGCGCCTGAGCCGTAAGGCGTGAATTGCGCGGTGCTGCATTTATTATAACGAAAAAGGCGGGGCTTTAAAAGCCCCGCCCTCGGATTCACCAGAAGAAGGCGATCAGCACTGTGAGGATACCGGACACGCCGATGGCCACGCTGCTCATGGCGCCCTGGATCTCGCCCATCTCGATGGCCGCGCTGGTTCCGCCCACATGGCTGCAGGACCCCAGCGCCACCCCGATCTGGGTGGGATTTTTCAGCCGGGTAACCTTGACCAGTGCCGGGGCGATCACGGTGCCCAGGGTGCCGGTGAAGATCACCGCCGCCACCGTGATGGCGGGCACCCCGCCGATCTGCTCGCTCACCGCCATGGCGATGGGCGCGGTGACGCTTTTGGGCAGCAGGCTTTTGGTGAGCAGCTCGTCCAGCCGGAAGGCCTTGCACAGCAGTGTCACCGTGACTGCATTGGCGATGCAGCCCGCCAGACAGCCCAGCACCACCGGCCAGAAATTCTCCTTGAGCACCTTGCGCTGGTTGTAGATGGGAATGGCCAGCATGGCGGTGGCAGGCAGCAGCAGCATGCTCACCACGTCGCCGCCCTGGGTAAAGTATTCCATGGGAATGTCGAACACCAGCAGAGCCAGCACACTCAGCACCATGGCGATGAGCACCGGGTTGACCCAGGGGCTGCCCTTGCATTTGAGCTGGCACCACTGGCCGATCAGATAGGTGCCGGTACACAGCACGATGCCGAACAGCATATTGTCACACAAAGCCTGCATCATTGGGTCTCACCGCCTTTTTTCATGATTCGAAGCACCAGCCAGACCACACCGGCGGCCGTCCCGTAGGTGGCCAGCATAGAGACCACACAGATCACCAGGATGGCTGCCAGATTGTCCCGCAGGAGCTCATAGTGCTCCAGCAGCGACACGCCGGACGGAATGAAAAAGAACACCATGTTTTTCTGCAGAAAGTCCACCACCTGGCGGATGGAGTCCGCCCGAAGCCAGCGAAGCGCCAGCAGGACAAGCATCAGCACCATCGCCATGATGCTGTTGGGGATGGGCAGCGGGATACACTCGCTCAAAAAGTTCCCCAGCAAACAAATGAAGAACACCACGAATATCTGCCTGATCAGCGGCACCGGCCCGGGCCTCCTTTCCGGCGGCTGTATGCCGCCAATAAAACGATCCCTCCGACTGCGCGGAGGGATCGGGGTGGGTTGGATCAGAACTGGATCTTCTTCTCGATGTAGTCCTTGACCTCGCTGATGGGCAGACGCACCTGCTCCATGGTGTCGCGGTCACGGATGGTCACGCAGCCGTCGCCTTCCTCGGTGTCGCTGCCGAAGGTGGCGAAGTCCACGGTGATGCACAGCGGAGTGCCGATCTCGTCCTGGCGGCGGTAGCGCTTGCCGATGGAGCCGGTCTCGTCGTAGTCCACCATGAAGTACTTGCTCAGCTCCTGCCAGATGGGCATGGTCTGCTCGCCCAGCTTCTTGGACAGGGGCAGCACAGCGGCCTTGTAGGGAGCCAGGGCGGGATGCAGGCGCAGAACCACGCGCTTGTCCTCCTTGCCCTTGTCATCGGTGAGCACTTCCTCATCGTAAGCCTCACACAGGAAGGCCAGGGCCACGCGGTCGGCGCCCAGGGAGGGCTCGATCACATAGGGGATGTAGTGCTCGTTGGTGTCGGGGTCGAAGTACTCCAGGCTCTTGCCGCTGGCCTCCTGATGGCGGCCCAGGTCGTAGTTGGTACGGTCGGCAATGCCCCACAGCTCGCCCCAGTCGGTGAACGGGAAGGCGTACTCGATGTCGGTGGTGGCGCGGGAGTAGAAGGCCAGCTCGGCGGGCTCGTGGTCACGCAGGCGCAGGTTCTCCTCCTTGATGCCCAGGCTCAGCAGCCAGTTCTTGCAGAAGTCCTTCCAGTAGGCGAACCACTCCAGATCGGTATCCGGCTTGCAGAAGAACTCGCACTCCATCTGCTCGAACTCGCGGGTACGGAAGGTGAAGTTGCCGGGAGTGATCTCGTTGCGGAAGGCCTTACCCACCTGGCAAACGCCGAAGGGCAGCTTGCGGCGGGTGGTGCGCTGGATGTTGGCGAAGTTCACGAAGATGCCCTGGGCGGTCTCGGGACGCAGGTAGCAGGTGCTGGAGGAGTCCTCGGTCACGCCGATGGCGGTCTTGAACATCAGGTTGAACTTGCGGATGGGGGTGAAGTCGTGCTTGCCGCAGACGGGGCAGACCACATCCTCATGCTCGTTGATGAAGGCGTCCATCTCCTCGAAGCTCATGGCGTCCACGTTCACCTCGGGGTGCACGTCGCCGATCAGCTTGTCGGCACGGTGGCGGGCCTTGCAGCTCTTGCAGTCCAGCAGGGGGTCGGAGAAGCCAGCCACGTGGCCGGTGGTGACCCAGGTCTGGGGGTTCATGATGATGGCGGCGTCCAGGCCCACGTTCAGGCGGTTCTCCTGCACGAATTTTTTCAGCCATGCCTTCTTCACGTTGTTCTTGAACTCAACGCCCAGGGGGCCGTAGTCCCAGCTGTTGGCCAGGCCGCCGTAGATCTCGCTGCCCGGGTACACAAAGCCCCGGTTCTTGCACAGGGCCACAATGGTGTCGAAATTCTTTTCGCTGTTTTTCATCTTCATACTCCTTACCGCGACGCTGGCTGCGCCGCCGCTTGTTTTTCCCCCGCGGACCGGGGGTTTTTGCCCGTAACATATCTAATATTAAAGCGACGGGGCCGCTTCGTCAAGACGCAAAGGGCCTCCGGCGCGGAATTTTGCGAAAAAAAGGGCGGGATTGTCTTCCAGTTGAAGACAATCCCGCTTTGCTGGTCAGGGAGCGTTTTTCCGGCACGGTCAATCTTCCTGTTCGGCCCGGCCTTCCTGCACCTTGAGCGCGCCGTCCAGCGCCCCCTCCACCACCGGCAGGAACTCCTCGCTGCACAGAGTGAGCTTCTGGCTGACCCGGCGGCGCTGCTCGCTGGGCTGGCCCTCCTCCTGCTCGAAGAAATACCGGTCTGCCGGCAGCTTGCAGATGCGCACCAGCTCGTAAAAGATGGGCAGGCTGGGCAGGCTGCCGCTGTTTTCTATGTTGGCCAGGTAACGGGGATCGATCCCCAGCTGATCAGCCAGGGCGCGCCGGGTCATCCGCAACGCGAGCCGTGCGGCCTTGATGTCTGCTCCCAGGGTTTTCAGATTGCTGCATTCTCGGGTCTTTCGCATAACACATCACCTTTACCAATTATTTTATTCTGCGCGGCTTTTCCGATAAATGATGTGTAATGTATTTAGATTACACTAAATAATTCATATTTTCTCTTGCTTTGGGGAATTCCATGCCGTATAATAGGGAAAACTTCTTTCTTTTCATCAGGAGACAAGTTGTATGAATGTGAACCATGTTTTGAACGAATTCAGTGATACCCTTCTGTTTGAATACGACTGTGATTCCTCCCGTTTGGAATTTACGCCCGCAGCCCCCGCAGTGCTGGGCCTGCCGGACCGTTTGCCCCTGCGCAGCGACGCAGGTGGCCGGACTCTGCCGGAGGCCGCGGATAAGCTGCGTCGCCTGCTGCGGGCAGCTCGGCCCGGCGGACCGGTGGTCAAGGCGGAGGTGACCTTTTTGGGGCAGGATGGGCGGCTCTGGGTCTATTTATGCCGCTGCAAGGCGCTGGAAGGAGTCAGCGGACGCGGCGGGCAGATCGTGGGCAAACTCACCGACATTACCGAGCGGTTCGACCGGGAGCAGGATCTGCTGCGCCGGGCCAACATGGATCTGCTCACCGGCGTCTACAACCGCAGCGCCGAGGAACTGATCACCCGGAAGCTGAAGCAGAACGGCGGCGGTGTGCTGTTCATGATTGATCTGGACGATTTCAAGCAGATCAACGACACGCTGGGCCACTCGGTGGGTGATCAGGTACTGGTGGCGGTGAGCGATGTGCTGAAGCATCTGTTCCGTGCAGGCGATATTGTGGCTCGGGTAGGCGGCGACGAGTTTGTGGTGTTTCTGGAAAGCCCGCTGGACCCGGACCTGATGGCCCGGCGGGCAAAGATGATCCTGACCCATCTGGAGCGGATTCCCCTGCCCCAGCTGAACGGCCCGGTCAAGGCAAGCATCGGAGTGGCTCTTTCACCGCCGGTGCAGCCGGAATATGCCGCACTGCACCAGGCCGCCGACGAGGCAATGTATCAGAGCAAGCGCGCCGGCAAAAACGGCTTCCGGCTTTACGTTTCCTCCGAGATGCAGCAACGGGAAGCATAGCAAAATCAAAAAGGAACGGCGCACCGGTCTTTCGCTGGACTGGTACGCCGTTCCTTTGATTGTTTTATTTTTCGTTGCCCGGCTCCGGCAAAGGGAACAGCCGCCCCGCGCCGTTTGTCCGTGCTGCCGGTTCTGCTTTGCTTCACCCCACCGGTTCTTGCGGCTATTAACGCACAGGGTCGTTGGGTTTTTACAAAAGAAAAAGCGCACCGGTTACCCAATGCTCAGGAAAGAACTCACATGCAGAACGAACCAACGACCATTCCGAGCCCGGAAATTGTCGCGCTGCACCACGGGCCGCCGGCCCGCGGCCCATCGCTCTGTTTCCGGGCCCACCTCCGCCTCGCTGCATCGCCCACCGGGCGCGCTCGGCTCCGGCGCAGTTAACAGCCGCCCCGCGCCGTTTGTTTGTGCTGCCGGTTCTGCTTTGCTTCACCCCGCCGGTTCTTGCGGCTATTAACGCACAGGGTCGTTTGTCGCTTTGCAAAAGAAAAAGCGCACCGGTTACCCGATGCGCTTTTTTCTGGCTCCCCCTGTTGGGCTCGAACCAACGACCCTGCGGTTAACAGCCGCATGCTCTACCGACTGAGCTAAGGAGGAACAAATGGTGCACTTCCAGGGACTCGAACCCTGGGCCCGCTGATTAAGAGTCAGCTGCTCTACCAACTGAGCTAGAAGTGCATATGTGGTGACCCGTGGGAGAATCGAACTCCCGTTTGCGGCGTGAGAGGCCGCCGTCTTGACCGCTTGACCAACGGGCCACATCTGACAGCTTCATCATTATACCGCCCGTTTCACGGTTTGTCAACACATTTTCAAAACTTTTTTGAAGTTTTTTTGATTTTCTTTTCCGGGCTCTTCACCCCTACTCCTTCCCTTTATATATAATACATTAAAAAGCTGCCGCACTTCCCCGCCGTGCCGGGCAAAGCAAAGGCGGCGCCCGGTTGCCCCAGCGCCGCCATACACTCCAACATTTTTATTATAGCACCAAGCCCCGGCCTTTTTCAATACAACAATTATACAAATAATGCATCATAAGTATATCTACTTTGTCAATATACACCGGGGTTTTTGTATGGTATATTATAGACACACCAAGGAACACAAAACCAAGGTCAAGAAACTCTAGGCAACCTGTTAAGGATAACAGGAAGAGCCGCAACGAGGAAAGAAAGGAGAGCAGGACCATCATGGTAATTGAAGAACCCGGCCAGATCTGGCAGGATGGGACCTGCCGCTGAATCCCGAAATCACTTTTTCACAGCAAGATGATTTCTTGAATGCCAAAGGCCAAGCTGGAGCGCAGGATTCAAAATGGATCAGAGGAACAATTGGTCCGGTATTTCTTAGATCGATGGATCGGAAAAAACCGCAGATCGAACGTGAATGATTCAAAAGAAACCTTCCGTCACAGCAAAAAACCAAAAGGCGACCACCAAAAAGGTTTTGGATTTTCGGAATAAGATTCAAATAGCGAGTAGATCCCATCCCTGCCCACAAGCAGTTTTTTATAAAAAAACCGAAAGTGGATTTGATCCTGATGGATCATACCAAAAACGGTAAAAGCATCGTTTGATGTGAGGAATTGGTATTCAGCCTGGTATGGAGCAAGAGCGATGCGAGTGTTCTGAATCACTTCGCACCAAGGAAATAAAAGTTGAGTTTAGGTCTTGTCTGCAACCTCTTTTAAGCCATGGAAGCCGAACAACAGTAACGGAACCACAAGACGCATTCGACCGAATCCATCCAAGTAAACGGCTTTGATCACCAGCAAACCAGAGCAATAAACGGTAGAAATCCTTTTTTGATATGTTTCTTTTCATCCGAATCAAACCAGAAGAGGCTTTGAGTCCAATGTACTAAGCAATGTTTCGCGTACCATTTCAAGGCGCTTTGAAATCTGAATTCATCAAATCGTACGAAATGAGGATAACGCCAATGTGCTGAATGTTTGCCCGTAGACCACCACCAGGGATGCAGGCAATGTGAAGCGACAAAGCCTGCCGGTATATGGCAAAGGAACGTGAATCGATATGTATGACGAGAAAGTCGTATTGATGAAGCGTTTTAAATCCATCTAAATCGAGGGCAGACCAATGTACTGAATGACTTTCCGCGGGGTGCCGTGTCCGGCATCCCGCGGTTTTTTTGTGGTGTTTTGCCAAGCGTTTCCCCTGCTGCGCCGTGCGGCTTGTAATTGTATTAAGGGCGCAAAGGTGCTATAATAAGAAAATTGCAGGCGCCGGTTTTTCGCCTGCCAATCTGAGCAAAGGGGCGTGGAACCAGACCATGCAGAACGAACATCCCGTTTTGGGTATTTTGGGTGGGCTCGGCCCCATGAGCACTGTGTATTTTTACCAGATGCTCACCGAGCACACCCCTGCCCAGTGCGATCAGGATCATCTGGACATTGTGATCTCCAGCCGGGCCTCCACCCCGGACCGCACCGCCTATATCCTGGGCGAAAGCGAGGACGATCCCTTCGCCCAGATGGAGCGGGACGCGGAGATGCTGGTGAAGTACGGGGCCACCATTCTGGCCATTCCCTGCAACACCGCCCATTATTTCTATGACCGGCTGGCCCGCAGCCTGCCGGTGCCCATTCTGAACATGGTGCGCCTGACCGTGCAGCATGCCAAGGCGCAGGGCTGCACCCGGCTGGGCATTCTGGCCACCAGCGGCACCGTGGGCAGCTGCACCTACCAGCGAATGTGCCGGGCCGAGGGCATTGATTTTGCCATTCCTTCCCTGCCCCGCCAGACCCAGCTGATGACCATCATCTACGACCAGATCAAAAAGGGCCAGCGGGCCGACATGAAGCTTTTCATGGAAATCGCCGATGAGCTGCGGGCCGCCGGCTGCGAGAAGGCTGTGCTGGGCTGCACCGAGCTTTCGCTCATCAAGCGGGACGAAGGGCTGGACAGCTTTTTCATCGACAGCACCGAGGTGCTGGCCGAGGAAACTCTGCTGGCCTGTGGCAAGACCCCCATCGGCTTTTAAATACTGCCCTGCTTTCCGGCGGTCCTACCGGCCCGCCCCTTCCCTTTTCTGAAAGGAGCGCCCTTTTATGGCAGAACTGAACCCCTGCATGCACAACGGCCAGCTTTACAACAACAACGACCCGGAGCTGTTCCGGGCGCAGATGGAATGCCGGGCCCTGATTCACCAGTACAACCAGATGGACCCCCGGGACACCGAGCGCCAGCAGGCCGTGTTCTCCCGCATCTTTGCCGAGGTGGGCGAGCACTGCTACTTTGAGCCGCCCTTCAACGCTAACTGGGGCTGCTTCACCCATCTGGGCAAGTATGTGTACGCCAACTTCAACCTGACGCTGGTGGACGATACCCACATCTACCTGGGCGACCATGTGATGATCGGCCCCAACGTGACCATCTGCACCGCCACCCATCCCATCCACCCGGGGCTGCGCCGCCAGGCCGCCCAGTACAACAAGCCGGTACACATCGGCAACAATGTGTGGATCGGCGCGGGCAGCACCATTCTGCCGGGCGTGACCATCGGGGAGAACTCGGTGATCGGCGCGGGCAGCCTGGTGAACCAGGACATCCCCGCCAATGTGGTGGCCTACGGCACCCCCTGCCGGGTGATCCGCCCCATCCAGCCGGAGGATCTGGAAACCTACGACCACGGCAAAGCCATTGATTTTTCCCGTTGGGAAAAGGAATAAAGACAAGACCGCCCCCAGGCGGGATTGCCCGTAAATTCCGGGACCGTTCCATTCGCGGCCTCGTTATGAAAGGATAGAAGAAAATGAGCCAGAACAACACCTACTACATTACCACCCCCATCTACTACCCCAGCGACAAGCTGCACATCGGCCACAGCTACACCACCGTGGCCTGTGACGCGCTGGCCCGCTTCAAGCGGATGCAGGGCAAGGACGTCATGTTCCTCACCGGCACCGACGAGCACGGCCAGAAAATCCAGGACAAGGCCGCTGCCAAGGGCGTGACCCCCAAGCAGTATGTGGACGAGATCGTGGAGGGCAAAGGCGGCGTTAAGGACCTGTGGAAGCTGCTGGACATCAGCTACGACCGGTTCATCCGCACCACCGACGACTACCACATCGAGAGCTGCCAGAAGATCTTCCAGAAGCTGTACGACCAGGGCGACATCTACAAGAGCGTCTACAAGGGCCACTACTGCAAGCCCTGCGAGAGCTTCTGGACCGACAGCCAGCTGGTGGACGGCAAGTGCCCCGACTGCGGCCGTGAGGTATACGACGCGGAGGAAGAGGCTTACTTCTTCAAGACCAGCAAGTACGCCGACCGCCTGCTGAAGCTGTATGAGGAGAATCCCCAGTTCATCCAGCCCGAGAGCCGCAAGAACGAGATGATCTCCTTCATCAACCAGGGCCTGCAGGACACCTGCGTTTCCCGCACCACCGTGCCCTGGGGCATCCCCGTTCCCTTCGACACCAAGCACACCATGTACGTGTGGGTGGACGCGCTGAGCAACTACATCAGCGCGCTGGGCTACGGCAACGAGAAGTACTCCGACTACGACAAGTTCTGGCCCGCCACCATCCACATGGTGGGCAAGGAGATCCTGCGCTTCCACACCATTCTGTGGCCCGCCATGCTGATGGCGCTGGACCTGCCCCTGCCCGGCCGCGTGTTCGGCCACGGCTGGCTGCTGCTGGACGGCGGCAAGATGAGCAAGTCCAAGGGCAACGTGGTGGACCCGGTTGTTCTGTGCGAGCGCTACGGCGTAGACGCCATCCGCTACTTCCTGCTGCGTGAGATTCCCTTCGGCAACGACGGCATCTTCTCCAACGAGGCGCTGATCAGTCGCATCAACTCCGACCTGGCCAACGACCTGGGCAACCTGCTCAGCCGCACCGTGGCCATGATCGAGAAATACTTCGGTGGCACCCTGCCCGCCCAGCGCCAGGCCGGCGACTTTGACCAGGACCTGATGGACACCGTGAACGCCATGCCCGCCAAGGTTACCGCCTGCATGGACGACCTGCTGATTCCCCAGGCTACTCAGGAAATCTTCAAGGCCATCCAGCGCGCCAACAAGTACATCGACGAGACCGCACCCTGGGCCCTGGCCAAGGACGAGGCCAACAAGGACCGTCTGGCCATGGTGCTGTACAACCTGTGCGAGTCCCTGCGCATGAGCACCATTCTGCTGACCCCCTTCCTGCCCAACACCACCGGCAAGATGGCCGAGCAGCTGGGCCTTGCCGAGAGCGAGCTGACCTTCGACGCCCTCACCTTCGGCGCCCGCACCGAGTACACCGTACACAAGGGCGAGGCTCTGTTCCCCCGCATCGACGCTGCCAAGGAGCTGGCTGAGCTGGCTGCCGAGCAGGAGGCCAAGCGCAAGGCCGCGGAAGAGGAAGCCGCCAAGGCTGCCGTTGCCGCCGCCGCTGCGGACGAGACTGCCGAGCCCATCGAGCATCTGCCCGAAATCACCTTCGACGACTTCTGCAAGGTGGAGCTGCGCGTGGCCAAGGTGCTCACCTGCGAGAACCTGAAGGAGAGCAAAAAGCTGCTGAAGATGACCCTGTTCGACGGCGAGCGGGAGCGGACCATCCTCTCCGGCATTGCCAAGTGGTACAAGCCCGAGGACCTGATCGGCCGCAACGTGGGCGTTGTGGTGAACCTGGCTCCCCGGCCCATGATGAAGGGCAAGTACGTGAGCGAGGGCATGGTCATGGCGGCTGATATGCCGGACGGCGGCGCCTCCGTGGTCTTCTTCCCGGACGACGTGAAGCCCGGCAGCGCCATCCACTGAGGGGAAACGCATGTACTCCATTTTTGACACCCACGCACACTACACCAGCCATCAGTTCGACGATGACCGCCACACCCTGCTGGGCGAGCTGCCCGGCCGTGGGGTGGTGGGCGTGGTGGACTGCGGAACCGATTACGACTCCAGCCGCGCCTGCCTGGCTCTGGCAGAGCAGTACCCCTATATGTACGCGGCACTGGGCATCCACCCGGAAAGCATCATCGAGGAGGACGCCTCCACCAACACCCGCTTCGGCGGCGACTGGGCGGCGGAGCTTGCGGCCATTCGCCCCCTCTTCGATCACCCCAAGGCGGTGGCCGTGGGCGAGTGCGGGCTGGACTATCACTGGCCCATCCCCAAGGAAGCCCAGCTGGCCCTGTTCGAGGCCCATCTGAAGCTGGCGCTGGAGCTGGACAAGCCCATCATCGTGCACGACCGGCAGGCCCACGCGGACGTATACGCCCTTTTGAAGCAGTATAAGCCCAAGGGCGTGGTCCACTGCTTTTCCGGCAGCGCCGAGAATGCGGTGATGCTGGCCGAGCAGGGCATGTACATCGGCTTCGGCGGGGCGCTCACCTTCAAGGGGGCCAAGCGGGCGGTGAAGGCCGCGGCCGCGCTGCCCCTGGAGCGCATTCTGCTGGAGACCGACTGCCCCTACATGGCGCCGGAGCCCTGCCGGGGCAGGCGCTGTGATTCCGGGCTGATCGCCCACACCGGCGAATTTCTGGCCGAAGTCCGGGGCGTTGCGCCGGATGTGATCTTCGCTGCAACCACCGAAAACGCCAAACGGCTGTTCGGCGTATAAACAACACGATTTCAGGAGGAACTACAACTATGAAAGCTCGTATTCCCAAGCACCGCGAATTTTTGATCTCCTTCCCCGAGGATATGGATCAGGCTCGCCAGGACGAGGCCTGGGGCAAGCTGAACCAGATCCTGGAGGACTACAAGAAGGAGGGCAAGAGCGTTTACACCCCCACCTTCATCGAGGACTGTCAGGACAAGGTGGATGCCTTGAAGGCTGAGTACGGCTTCGATTACACCATCGAGCTGCGCTGATTTTTCCATCGTTACCCGCCCCGGTTCCACAAGGAGCCGGGGTATTTTTTATGCATTTCCGGGGCGGCTGCCATGCATTTTCCGCACATTTTACAACATTTTATGATCTGGCACTGGCGCTTCGGGATATTCCAGAGTACAATAGATACGAATCATGTTATTAAGCCCGCCGGCATCCCGCTGCCCCCTTGCCGGGCCGGGCAAGCACACAGGAGGCATGTGATTTTGGAACAGCTGCGCAGCAAAAAAGGCTTTATCTGCGATATGGACGGTGTGATCTATCACGGCAACCGGCTTTTGCCCGGCGTGAAGGAATTCGTGGACTGGCTTTACCGGGAGAACAAGAACTTTTTGTTTCTGACCAATTCCAGCGGGCTTTCGCCCAAAGAGTACCAGCAGAAGCTGGCCCGGATGGGCCTGGATGTGGACCAGAGCCATTTTTACACCAGCGCCCTGGCCACCGCCAGCTTCATCAAGAGCCAGTCCCCGGGTGGCACCGCCTATGTGATCGGCGACCATGGCCTGATGAACGCCCTCTATGACGCGGGCATCACCATCAACACCGTGGACCCGGAATTTGTGATCGTGGGCGAGACCGAGAACTTTGGCTACGAGCACATTGTGAAGGCCATCAACTTTGTGAACCGGGGCGCCAAGCTGGTGGCCACCAACAGCGATCTGGTGGACCCGGCCGAGGAGGGCGTGATCCCCTCCTGCGGCAGTCTGG
Organism: Gemmiger sp. An87; assembly: GCF_002159185.1. Lineage (GTDB taxonomy): Bacteria > Bacillota > Clostridia > Oscillospirales > Ruminococcaceae > Allofournierella. Next base: position 38,461 of record NZ_NFHD01000010.1, on the reverse strand, counting down.
TGGCTCCCATTCAGGCCGCCACCGGCAAGATGCCCTATTTTGTGGGCAAGCCCAATCCCCTGATGATGCGCACCGGCCTGCGGCTGCTGGGCGTACACTCGGAGGATACCGTGATCATCGGCGACCGGATGGACACCGACATGATCGCGGGCATCGAGTCCGGCATGGACACCGCGCTGGTGCTTTCCGGCGTGACCTGCCGGGAGGACATTGAGCAGTTCCCCTTCCGGCCCCGGCTGGTGCTCTCCGGCGTGGGCGACATTCCCACCCTGTAAGCCCTGCACAAGCACAACAAAAACCCCGCATGGCTTGAGAAAAGCCATGCGGGGTTTTTCTTTCTTATTATGATGTGGAGGCTCAGCCCTCTTCGGTGGTCTCGCCGTTCTCGTCGGTAGCGGCGGAATCCGCAGAGGAGTCTGCCTGCTGGCTGTCGCCGCCCTCCAGCAGCGCGCTGTCCGCGTTGCCGGCGATGGCGCTGGTGGGATCAAAGTCAGGCGCCACCGCATCCTCGGCGGGCTGAGAGGTGGAGGTGCTGCTGGCAGTCACCTTCATCTCGCTGGTTTCCAGCGCGGTGAGGTACCAGGTGCGGCCGTTCTTTTCAAAGATATAGTCCATATACTTGGTGGGCTCGCTGGGGGTGGACATGCTGTAGTCGCCGCTCAGCGCCGGGGTGGGCACATAGCCCACGGTGACCCGCAGCTTGCCGTCCTGCTTTTTCAGCTGCTCCACCTTGGGGGTGTACAGGCCCATCTGGCTGGTGACCGGGATCAGGTAGCCCTGCTGGTCCTCCAGGTAGATGTAGCTCATATCCACGCCGTCAAAGCTGCCGTGCTCGATCTTGAAGTCCGGACCGTAGAGGGCAGCCACTGCCGCGTCCACATCCACCGCAGGCATGATCAGGGCATCGGTGTCCGGGTCGCGCTCGTAGTTGTCCAGCCCGGTGCTGCTCTGCTGGGCGGTGTACAGCGCCGACCAGATTGCGCTTTCCTTCACCAGGGCGGCGGTGGAATCGTCCATCTGGTCCAGGCTGGCGAAGGGCAGCGGGTCAAACATCACAAGGGTCTGCAGCCGCTGCTCGTACTCCAGCTTTTTGTCGGTATCGTCGAACAGGGCGGCAACGCCGCTCACCGCCGCTGCCAGCACGTTGAACGCGCCGATCAGAATCAGCAGGCAGAGCACCGCTCCCAGCAGCTGCCGGAACCGGCGGCGTTTGTTGCGCTCGTGTTCTTCTTTGGTAATGGAATTTGCCATAATCGCTCTCCTTCCTTTGGGTGCGGGCGGTTAGCGGATCTGCCCGTTTCCCCGGATGATGTACTTGTAGCTCACCAGCTCGGCCAGGCCCATGGGGCCGCGGGCGTGCAGCTTCTGGGTGGAGATTCCCATCTCGCAGCCCAGGCCGAACTCGCCGCCGTCGGTGAAGCGGGTGGATGCGTTCACATACACGGCCGCGCTGTCCACCCCTGCGGTGAAGGCGGCCGCAGCGGCCGCGTCGCCGGTCACGATGGACTCACTGTGGCCGGTGGAATGGGCCTCGATGTGGCGGATGGCCGCCTGCACATCCTCCACCACTGCCACCGCCAGGGTGTAGGCCAGAAACTCGGTGTCGAAGTCCGCCTCGCCCGCCGGAGTGCCGGGAATGAGCGCTGCGGCCGCTTTATCCAGCCGAAGCTCCACCGGCTCCAGGCCCTTTGCCTGCCGCTCATCCACCAGCCGCTTGCGCAGCCGGGGCAGAAACGCGGGGGCAATGTCCTTGTGCACCAGGCAGACCTCGGCGGCGTTGCACACCGAGGGACGGCTGGTCTTGGCGTTCTCCACAATATTCAAAGCCATGTCCAGGTCGGCGGCCTTGTCCACATAGATGTGGCAGATGCCGGTGCCGGTCTGGATGCAGGGCACGGTGGCGTTTTCCACACAGGCCCGGATCAGGCCCGCGCCGCCCCGGGGAATCAGCAGGTCCACAAGGCCGGAGGCCTTCATCAGCTCGGTGGCGCTGGCGCGGCTGGTGTCCTGCACCAGGCTCACCAGCTCGGCGGGCAGTCCGACGGACCGCAGGCCCGCCCGCAGCGCCTCCACAATGGCGTTGTTGGACCGGAAAGCCTCCTTGCCTCCCCGCAGCACGCAGGCGCTGCCGCTCTTGAGGGCGAGGGCCGCCGCATCACTGGTCACATTGGGCCGGCTTTCGTAGATGATGGCAATCACGCCCATGGGCACGGTGACCTTTTGCAGCACCAGGCCATTGGGGCGGGTCTCCTCGCTGAGGGTCCGGCCCACCGGGTCCGGCAGGGCGGCCGCTTCCCGGATGCCCCGGGCCATGCCCGCCACCCGCTCTTCGCTCAGGCGCAGCCGGTCCAGCATCACGTCCGGCACGGTGCCCCGGGCGTTTTCCAGGTCTGCCTCGTTGGCCTTCAGAATGGCGGCGCACTGGTCCTCCAGCGCGGCGGCCATGGCCAGCAGAGCCTGGTTCTTCTGCTGGGCCGAAGCCAGCATCAGCGCGTTTTTCGCCCCGCGCGCGGCGCGGACGATCTCCAGCGTGGTCATTGATTATGCCTCCTTCCGGGCAAGGAACCGGGTGCCCACCGGGGCTCCCTCAAAGATGTCATACAGCACCGCCGGGGCTGCGCCGTTGGCGATGACCATGTCCAGCCCGGCTTCGGTGGCGATGTGGGCCGCCCGCAGCTTGGTGGCCATGCCGCCGGTGCCCAGGCTGGAGCCCTTGCCGCCGCCCAGAGCATCGATTTCGGGGGTGATTTCCTCCACCACGCTCAGCAGCTTTGCGTTCGGGTCCTTGTGGGGGTCGGCGTTGAACAGGCCGTCGATATCGCTGAGCAGCACCAGCAGGTCCGCCTTCACGCTGCGGGCCAGGATGGCCGCCAGGGTATCGTTGTCGCCCAGGGCGATCTCGGTGGTGGACACGGTGTCGTTCTCGTTCACGATGGGCAGCGCGCCCAGCTCCAGCAGACGGCTCAGGGTATTTTTCAGGTTCACGCTGCGCTCCGGGTGCTCCACATCCTCGCCGGTGATGAGGATCTGGCCCACGGTGTGGTTGTATTCGGTGAACAGCTTGTCGTAGGTATACATCAGCTCGCACTGGCCCACCGAGGCCGCTGCCTGCTTGGTGGGCATATCCGCCGGGCGGCCGGGCAGGCTCAGCTTGCCCACGCCCATGCCGATGGCTCCGCTGGACACCAGGATGATCTCATGCCCGGCGTTTTTCAGATCGCTGAGCACCTTGCACAGCTCCTCGATGTGGCGGATGTTCAGCCGGCCGGTGGAATGGGCCAGCGTGGAGGTACCCACCTTGACTACTGCTTTCATTGTGTTTCTCCTTTGCGCAGCGCACAGCACTGCCGTAACATACTTATACAAAATAGAGTATACCATAAAGCCGCCCCAAAAACAAACGACAGGCGGTGGACATTCTGTGAAAAAATGGTATCATAGGAATTAGCTTTATGCAGCTTTATTCCATTCCAGCGGCAGTGTAATACCGCCATAAAAGTGAGGTTTGCAAAGATGTATCGTTTTACCAATGATTACAGCGAGGGCGCTCACCCCCGTATTCTGGACGCCATGGTCCGCACCAACCTGGAGGGCAACTTCGGTTACTCCACCGACCCCCATTCCAAGCATGCCCATGAGCTGATCCGCGCTGCCATCGGCCGCCCGGACGCGGACGTGCACATTCTGGTGGGCGGCACCCAGACCAACGCCACCTGCCTGTGCGCCTTCCTGCGGCCCCATGAGGCAGCCATCGCCGCCGCCAGCGGCCACATCTGCGTGCACGAGACCGGCGCCATTGAGGCCACCGGCCACAAGTGCATCGCCATGCCCGCCGCCGAGGGCGGCAAGCTGACCCCGGACGCGGTGCGCGCCGCGGTGGCTGCCCATCCGGACGAGCACATGGTCAAGCCCAAGCTGGTTTATGTGAGCAACACCACCGAGGTGGGCGGCGTATACACCACCGCCGAGCTGGAGGCCCTGCGGGCCGTGTGCGACGAGCTGGGCCTGTACCTGTATCTGGACGGCGCCCGTCTTTCCAGCGCGCTGGCCGCGGGCGGCGCTTCCCTCACCGACCTGGGCCGCCTGTGCGACGCCTTCTACATCGGCGGCACCAAGAACGGCGCGCTGTTCGGCGAGGCGGTGTGCATCCTGAACCCGGCTCTCAAGCCGGACTTCCGCTACATCATCAAGCAGCACGGCGGCATGCTGGCCAAGGGCTGGCTGCTGGGCATCCAGTTTGAGGAGCTGTTCACCGACGGGCTGTATTTTGAGGTGGGCGAGCACGCCAACGGCCTTGCCATGAAGCTGAAGGAGGGCATTTCCGCCCTGGGCTATGCCTTCGGGTCGGACAGCCCCTCCAACCAGCAGTTCCCCATCCTGCCCAACCGGGTGCTGGACCAGCTGAAGGACGACTTCCACTGGGAGGTCACCTCCAAGCCGGACGCAGAGCACACCGAAATCCGCCTGGTGACCAGCTGGGCCACCAAGCCGGAGGCAGTGGAGGCCTTCCTGACCGCTTTGGCAAATGCAAAGGAGTAAGAACAATGGAACAGCTGGATCTGAACGAGCTGCGCGGCCGCATTGATGAGGTGGACAGCCAGCTCACCGCTTTGTTTTTGCAGCGGATGGAGATTGTGGAGCAGGTGGCCCGCTACAAGCTGGAGCGTGGCATGCAGGTGCTGCAGCCCGAGCGGGAGCAGGCGGTGATTGACCGGGCCGCCGCCCGCGCTCCCGAGGCGATGCAGGGCTACACCGGGGATTTTTTCCGGGCGGTGATGGCGGTTTCCCGCGCCATGCAGCAGGAGATCATCGACCGCAGCAAGGCGGACAAATAAATTTTAATAAAAAGCAAAACGCCGGACCTCGTTGTAAAACGGGGTCCGGCGTTTTTCAGGGATATGAAAGCATGTTACGGAAAAAACAGGTTATGCCAGGCTGGCCACAAACCGCAGGAATGCCGCGCGGCCCGCTTCGTCCCGTTTGAAGACGCCCGCGTGCTCCAGCACCTGGGAGAAGACCAGGCCGGTCTCCTTCTGCACCACCGGCCAGGCCTCGCCCTTGGCGAAGGCGCCGTGGCGGCGGCGGATGTCCTCGGCCCATTCGGCATGCTTTGCGGTGCGCTCATCGGCGGTCAGGTCCGCGCCGCTTTCCAGCATCTCGGCCACCAGGGCCAGCTCCTCCTTCAGGCGGGCGGGCAGCACCGCCCGGCCCATCACCTCGATCAGGCCGATGTTCTCCTTCTTAATGTGATGGAGCTCGGTGTGGGGATGGAACACGCCCAGGGGGCACTCGTAGGTGGTGATGTTGTTGCGCAGCACCAGATCCATCTCATAGTCCGCGCCGCGGCGGCGGGCGATGGGGGTGATGGTGTTGTGGGGCACGCCGTCGGTCTCGGCAAAGACGAAGGCCGACTCGTCGGTGTAGCCGCGCCAGGCAGCCAGAATCTTCTCGGCCAGCTGGGCAATGCGGTCCTTATCCGGGCCGGTGAGACGCAGCACGGACATGGGCCACTTCACGATGCCGGTCTTCACGTCCTCAAAGCCGGGGAAGGTGACCTCCTGCTCCACGGGAGCGGCCTCCATGGGGAACAGGCAGCGCCCGCCCTGGAAGTGCTCGTGGGACAGGATGGAGCCGCCCACGATGGGCAGGTCCGCGTTGGAGCCCACAAAGTAGTGGGGGAACCGGGTCACGATGTCCAGCAGCTTATCGAAGCAGCTGCGGTCGATCTTCATGGGCACATGGGCCGCGTTCAGCACGATGCAGTGCTCGTTGTAGTACACATAGGGGGAATACTGCAGCATCCACTTTTCGCCGCAGACGGTCATGGGGATCATCCGGTGGTTGCCCCGGGCGGGGTGATCCATCCGGCCCGCATAGCCCTCGTTCTCGGCGCAGAGCTGGCACTTGGGATAGCCGCTCTGGGGCATGGTCTTGGCCAGCGCAATGGCCTTGGGGTCCTTTTCCGGCTTGGACAGGTTGATGGTGATGTCCAGCGCGCCGTATTCGGTGTCGGTGGTCCAGTGCAGGTCCTTGGCGATCCGGTCGGTGCGGATGTAGTTGGTGTCCTGCGAGAACTGATAGTACCAGTCGGTGGCTGCAGCCGGGCTTGCCGCATACTTCTCCTCGAAGGTGCGGATCACCTGGCTGGGACGGGGGGTGAGCACCGCCATCAGGGCGGTGTCCAGAATATCCCGCTGGGTGATGGACTCGCCGTCGATCACGCCGCGGCTGGCCGCGTCGTCCAGAAGAACGCCCAGAATCTCCGCCAAAGGCACGCCCTTCACCGGCTCGGCCGGCTCCAGGGTATCCAGCCGCAGGGTGGCCAGCAGTCCGTTGGTCGCCCAAATCGCTTCACAAGGCTCAATCAGTTGTTTTTCCAGCCCATACTCCACCAGGCTGGCAATGGCCTGTTCCACCGTCATCCTTCGCTCACTCCTTCTCGCTGCTCATAACCATGCAGCCGCCCTCCGGCCGCACCGATACCGGGTGGCATGCGCCCTTGCCCAGCACCGCTTCCATCGTGTTCACAAAGATCTCCAGCTTTTCCTGGGGCACAAAGGCCTGAATGGTGCCCGCAAAGCCGCCGCCGTGCACACGCACCGCGCCGCGGCCGCCCAGGGCCTTCTCGGCCAGCGCCAGGGACAGGGTCACCGCCTGCTGGGCGGGCTCCGCCACCGACCAGATGTTCTGCAGCAGCTCCGCCGAGGACCGGCCGGACTCGCGTACCAGGGCCAGGAAGCCCTCCATGTCGCCCTCGTCCAGAGCCTTTGCCTGGGCCTGGGCGCGGCGATTCTCGTCGAAGAAATGCATGGCCCGCAGCACCGCACGGTCGCCTGTCTTCTCCCGCACCGCGGGGATGGCGGCATAGAACTCGGCCTCGTCCACCTGGCGCAGCACCTGCTTGCCGAAGAAGGCAGCCACTGCACCCATCTCGCGGGTGATGGCGGCGTAGTCGTCGGTCAGGTCCGCATGGCAGGAGCGGGTGTCGATGATGCACAACTGGTAGCCGGAGCGGGCCAGATCGTAATCCACCTTGCGGATCACCGGCTGGCTGGGGTCGTTGAAGTCGATGGCCACCACGCCGCCGATGGAGCTGGCTGCCTGGTCCATCAGGCCGCAGGGCTTGCCGAAGTACTCCCGCTCGGCGTACTGGCCGATCTGGGCCAGCTTCACCGCATCCAGCTTGCCTTCGCAGCAGAAGCGGTTGAAGATGTTGCCCAGCAGAATTTCATAGGCCGCCGAGCTGGACAGGCCGGAGCCGCCGGGCACGGTGCTGGTCACATAGGCGCAGAAGCCTTTGGGGGCAAAGCCCTCTTTGGTCACGCCATGGGCCACGCCGCGGATCAGGGCGGCGGAGGTATTGGTCTCGTCCGCATGGATGGCCAGGTCGTTCAGGTCGATGGTCAGAGCGGGATAGCCCTCGCTGATTACCTTTACGAAATTGTCGCCGGTGGGCACCGCGCAGGCCAGGATGTCCATGTTCACGCTGCCGCACAGCACGCAGCCGTGCTGGTGGTCGGTGTGGTTGCCGCCGATCTCGGTGCGGCCCGGGCCGCTGAACACCGCGGCGCCGGTGCAGTCCACACCGGGGAAGGCCTGCTCAAAGCCCTCGATCACATGGCACACCTTGGCGCGGGCCGCTTCCAGCTCCTCGCTTGTGTCGTGGAATACATACAACCGGCGCAGGCGCTCGTCGTATTCGCCCCCGCGCACTGCCTGCAAAAAGTTTTCCATGTTCTGCATTGTATCTTCCTCCTGTGGTGTTCAAACCGCTCAGGCCTGGCAGCCGAAGCGGTATTGGATCTGATGTTCCCAGCGCTTGCCCTTGGGCAGTTCCACCGAGGGGAACTGATGGAGGTTGGGCGCATTCGGGATAAACTGGGCCTCCAGCGCGGCCGCGCCGCGGCGCACCGGCTCCAGAAAGTTGCCGGTGTACAGATGGATGCCCGGCAGCGTGGCGCTTACCTCCAGGCTCAGGCCGTTTTCGGGGCATTCCAGGCGGCACACCGGCCGCAGTCCCTTGCCCGGAGCCAGGAAGGTGTGGTCAAAGCCGCTGCCCGCCGCCAGCTGGGGATGGTCCTGATCCCAGCGGCTTTCCAGCGTGGCAGGCCGGGTGAAATCGAAGGGGGTGCCCTCCACCGGGATCAGCTCGCCGGTGGGCACGCCGTCCGGCCGGATGGCGGCAAACCGGTCCGCCGGGGTGGTGAACAAGTGGCCGCCCACGCTGCCCTCCCCTGCCAGGTTCCAGTAGCCGTGATGGGTCATGGACAGGATGGTGTCGTCCTCGGCCAGCGCGTCCAGCCGCAGGGTCAGCGCGCCGTCCTCCTCAAACAGATAGGTGGCGCTCACCTCCACCGCGCCGGGGTAGCCCTCCTCCCCGGCTTCGGACCGGCGGAAAAACCGCACGCCCCGGTTTCTGGGCAGCATCTGCACATTCCAGACCTTGCGGTCGAAGCCCTCCACACCGCCGTGCAGGTGGTTGCCGTTCTGATTGCAGGGCAGCTGGTACTCCACACCGTTCAGAGTGAAGCGGCCGCCGTCGATGCGGCCCGCGCACCGGCCCACCACGGCTCCCAGGTAGCAGGTGCCCGCCTCGTACTCCTCCAGGGTCTCATAACCGGCGCACACCTGCACCGGGCCGGAGGCGGTGGGGACCCACAGAGCCCGCAGCGTGGCCCCGTAGCTCAGAACTTCCGCCACAATGCCGCTGTCGTGCTCCAGGCGGATGCAGTACACTTCCTCGCCGCTCCGGGTCAGACCGAAGGGCCTTGTCGAGATTTTCATGCAACAAAAGTCCTTTCTTTGCAATATTTTCACGAACCCGTTTTCTTGCTTAAATTATAACGAATTCTTTTTGCGATTCCTATATCCTTTTGAAAATAAGATACAAAATTCCATACTATGGGCGAATCGTTCAAACCCCGGCGCGGCCCGCCTCCAGCTCCCGCAGGGTCACCCGCTGGTAGGGCAGCCAGATGTATTTGCCGTCGGTCAGCTCCAGACTGGCCGCCGGGTCCTCGCCGCTTTCCAGCGCCAGAGCCAGGTCCAGCATGCTCTCGGCAATGCCCGCCGCGTCGTTGCGCACCGTGCCGCAAAGGGTCCCCTGGCGCACCGCCTCCAGCGCCGGGGCGGTGGCGTCCACGCCCACCACCACCGGCATCTCCTCTTCGGTGAGGCCCAGGTCCTGGCAGGCGTCGATGGCGCCCAGGGCCATATCGTCGTTGTTGGAGATCACCACCTCGATGGAGCTGCCGAACTGCTCCAGCCAGCTGCTCATCCGGGCGGCGGCCTGGCTGCGGTCCCAGTTGGCGGTGTCGCCCGCCAGCTTTTCCACCGTCACGCCTGCGCCGGTGAGGGTCTGCACCGCGTACTCGGTGCGCAGCATGGCGTCCTGATGGCCGGGCTCGCCCTCCAGCATCACGTATTGCATCACCCCGTCGCCGTTTTTGTCCACCGGCGGGTCGGCGTTGAGCCAGCGGTCCAGCAGAATCTGCCCCTGCAGCACGCCGGATTCCTCCGCCTTGGCTCCCACGTAATACACCTTTTCCCAGCGGTGCAGGTCCTCGGCCACCGGCTCCCGGTTGAAGAAGATCACCGGGATGTCCGCCTCCTTGGCCTTGTCGATCAGCTGGGCGGTGCTGGTGCGGTCCACGATGTTCACGCACAGCACGTCGTAGTCCAGCGCGATGAGCCGGTCGATCTGCTCGGTCTGGGTCAGCTGGGAGCCCCGGCCGTCCACCACGTTCAGGTTGATTTTCATGCCGTCGGTGCTTTCCCGGGCCTGGGCCAGCTTTTCCAGCTCCTTCACCAGTGTGCTGATGAAGGTGTCGGACTGCAGATACACCGCCACGCCCACCCGCAGGGTGCGGGGCTCCGCCGCCCGGGTGCTGCCGCAGGCTGCCAGCAGCGCCGCCGCCAGCAGCAGGCTCAGCGCCTTCAGTCCTTTACGAAAAGACCGGGTAGAGCAGCCTTTGATGATCCTTGTCATAGGTTTCTCCTTCCTTCACCAGGGTCACGGGGAGGGTCTGGCTTTCCGCCTGCTCGCCCCGGGCGGCTGCCGCCGCCTGGCTCACCGCCAGGTAGCCCGCCGCGTAATCGCTCCAGGCGATTGCCGCCGCAATGCCGCCGGTCTCCAGCGAGGCCACCACCGAGGCGGATACCCCCGCCCCGTACACCAGCGGCCGCTCTTCGCACTGGGCCGTCAGCGCGGCGGCCTGCTCCAGGCTCACCGGCTCAAAGCAGAGCACCGCAGCGGCGCCCTCCAGTATCTCGGCGGTGAGCTCACTGCACACCTCGGGGGCAAAGCCCGCCGTTTCCAGCGCCGTTTTCGCGCTCTCCAGCCGCCGGGACGGGCCCACGCAGCCGGAGAAGGCATCCACCAGCAGCACCCGGCCGGAGGTCGGGCAGCTCCCGGCCACCTGCTGGGCCAGCATCCGGCCCACCGCCTCATCGTCGGTGCCCACAAAGGCCCGGGCGCCTTCCACCTGAGATTCCAGCGTGACCACCGGCAGGCCCTGCCAGTCCTCCAGCAGCTGTTCCAGAGCGGCGCAGTCCGCCGGGATGACCACTGCCGCGTCCACGTCCATTTCCGCCTGGCGGCGCAGCAGCTCCACCTGGCTGCTGCCGCTGCCCTCGGCCTCCAGGGTCAGAAACCGCAGCTCGGCCCCCAGGTCTTCGGCGGCCTGCTCCATGCCCTGCCGGGCGGTGGACCAGACCGCGCTGTCGCCCTGGCGCAACAGGATGGAAATTTCCACCCGTTTGGGGCCGGGCGGGGTGAGCAGCGACTCGGGAATCATCAGGCTCACCACCATGGCGGCGGCCAGCAGGCCCAGCACAATCATCTGCCAGGCCCGGTATCCTTTCTGCTTCATCGCCCTGCCTCCTTCCCTGCGCCCTCCTCCGGCTGGGTGAGCACCGGAAGATGGATGCGGGCGGTGGTGCCCTCATCCGGCTCACTGTGGAATTCCAGCCCGTACTGGGGCCCGTAGGCCAGCTGGATGCGCCGGTGCACGTTGCGCACCCCGATGCCCGAGCCCTTGGCAGGCAGGGGGCGGCTCTCGTCCAGCAGGCTGGCCGCCACCTCCGGCGGCATGCCCAGGCCGTTGTCGGTCACGTCAATGTAGATGTCCTCACCTTCCCGCCACAGGCGCACGGTGATGCGGCCGTCGTCGTCCTCGGCGGCCATGCCGTGGTAGATGGCATTTTCCAGAAGGGGCTGGATGATGAGCTTCAGACAGTAAAGGCCGGCGGTGTCGGTCTCCCGAATGATCTCAAAGGTGAATTTGTTCTTGTAGCGGATGCGCTGGATGGTCATGTAGTAGCCCGCGTGGTCCAGCTCGCTTTCCAGCGGAATCACCCGCTTGCCCCGGCTCAGCGAGATGCGGAACAGCCGCCCCAGCGCCGTGACCATGCGGATGGAATCCTCGTAGCGGCCGCTCTCGGTGAGCCAGATCACCGAGTCCAGCGTATTGTAAAGGAAGTGCGGGTTGATCTGGGACTGCAGCACCTCCAGCTCGCTGCGGCGCTTGTCCTCCTCCTGCTGGATTACGTCATCCATCAGATGCCGCATGGTGGACACCATGGACCGGATGGAGTGCTCCAGCCTGCGCACCTCGTAGCAGCCCTCCTCGGGCACCTGGGGCATCTCGCCGCCCCGGCCGGTCTGGCGCACCGCCTGCTCCAGGCGGCGGATGGGCTCGGCGATGTGGGCGGAGAGCCGCCCGTTCACAAACACCAGCAAAAAGATGGAGAAGAGCAGCACCGAGGCCACGAACAGCACAAACTGGGCGGTGGTCACCGCCAGCCCCTGCACCGGGGTCACGCCCACCAGCTTCCAGCCAGTATAGCCCACGGTTTTCACCGTCACCTGCCGCCGCTGGCCCTGGAAGTTCTCCCAGTGGGTGCCGTCGCTGAGGGAGGCGGCCTCCAGGTTGTTCTCCTGATCAAGGCCCGCGTAGATCAGCTGCTGGCGGGGGTGATAGATCAATTCGCCGTTTGCGTCCACAATATAAAGATAGCCGTCCATGCCGATGCTGGCGTTGCGGCAGATCTGCTCCACCCCGGAAAAGCTCATGTCCACCAGCAGTACGCCGCTCTCGCTGGCGCCGCCCCGGGTCAGCTCCACCTGGCGGCTCAGCGAGATCACCCAATGGTAGCTGCCATCCGCAGTCTGGAACAGATTCTGCACGTGAGGGGTGGAAAAGTGTACGTTCTCGATCTGGCCCAGCGCGGTGGAAAACCAGCCCTGCCCCGCCGGGTCGGCGCTGGCCTTCAGCTCGGAAAGCGGGGCCGCCGTGACCAGCTGGCCCTTGGAGTCAAACACCGCGATGGAAACCAGAGAGTCCCGGTTTTCCTCATACAGCAGCGACAGGCTCTGGGTGGGAAGGCCCCCGGCCAGGTCGGCGTTTTTCAAAAGCCGGTAGTACACCGTGTCCGACACCCGCATAATCCGGCGCAGGTGGTTGTCCAGCGAGAGGTTCACCTGGGCCAGCACCTGCTGGCTGGCCTGGGCCTGCATCTTCTGGTTCACCGCCGAATACCGCAGTGTGAGCGACAGGCCGATGAACAGCGCGCCCGCCACCGCCACCGCCGTGAAGGTGAGCGAGATCACCCGCTGGATGCTCATTCGTTCGTAGGAGCGGGAGAACCGGCCCCGAAGCGCCCGCAGCAGCATAGGCTGCCCCCCTTTTCGTTTGGATTACTGCCCCTGCTGGCTCTCGGCCCGGTATTTGGAGGGGCTGGTGCCGAAATACCGCTTGAACACGTAGCTGAAATAGTTCGGGTCCAGGTAGCCGGTCTGTTCGGCAATCAGATAGGTCTTTTCCTCACTGGCGCGCAGCCGCTCAGCGGCGGCCTCCATGCGCACCTTGGTCACATAGGCGGTGAAGCTCATGCCGGTTTCCCGCTTGAACATGGTGGAGAAATAGGCCGGGGAAAGATGCAGATGATCGCAGAGCATCTCCACCGAGAGGTCGCTGTTGGAAAAGTTCTCGGCGATGAATTCCCGCGCCTTGTCCACCGTGCGGGCGGCGGCATAGCTGCGCTGGCGGCGCAGCAGCTCCTGCAGGTGCAGACAGCGCTCCTCCACCCAGCTGCCCAGCTGCTCCGGGCCGCTGAAATCTGAAATGCGCACCGCGCCGGTGAAGCCCGGGCCGAACACCTCCTCCTGGGGGATCTCCGCCTCCCGGGCCAGACGCATCAGGCAGGCCACCAGCTCCAGGAAAAAGCACTGCATCTGGCTCATGGAGCTGTCGCTCTTTGCCTGGCTCAGCCAGCCCTGGGTGAACCGGCGCACCTTTTCCGGGGTGCCCAGCTTCACCGCATTCACCAGCTGGCGTTCGGCCGCCGCGTCGAAGGGCAGCGCCGCCGCGCCCCGGGGCTCCAGGTCCCCGATGTACAACGTGCGCCCCGGCCCCAGAATGGACCGGTAGTCCAGCGCGCTTTTGGCTCCCTGAATGGACCCGGCCAGCTGGCCCGGGGTCTCCACCGCCAGGCCCGCGCCCACGGTGAGCCGCAGACCCAGCAGCGTCTCGGCCAAAGCACGCACCCGCTCCAGTTCCCGCAGCAGGTCATACACCGCGGCCTCGCCCTCGAAGGCGGCGATCACCGCCAGGTCGTCGTCGTACAAACACCAGTGCAGCTGACAGCCGGGCAGCTCGGTATTCTCGGCAAAGAAATTCTGCAGCGACAGCAGGATCAGCTCGTCCGGGTCGTCGCCCAGGTTGCTGCCGTGTACCCGCGCCGCCACCCAGCTCTTGCCGGACAGCTCAATCTCATAGCGGGCGGCCCGTTCCATGATCTGGCCGGGCTTGAGCTGGCCGCCCAGCAGCCGGGTGTAGAACTGGCCGCGCAGCACCGGCAGGTTTTCCTCGTAGCTGCGGCGCAGCTTTTCCATGTCCTGGCGGCGCACCCGCTCCTCGTCCATATCCCGTTTCAGGCGCACCAGCACGTCGCTCAGCTCCGCCGAGGTGATGGGCTTGAGCAGGTATTCGAACACATTCATGCCGATGGCCTGCCGGGCATAATCGAACTCGTCAAAGCCGGAAAAGATCACCAGCCGCACCGCGGGCAGCTGCTGCTTCAGGCAGCGGCAGAGGGTGAGCCCGTCCATAAAGGGCATCTTGATGTCGGTGAGCACCACGTCCGGCCGCAGCTGCTCGGCCAGCTCCAGTGCGTCCTGGCCGTTGGCGGCCTCCCCGGCCAGCACAAAGCCCAGCGCCGCCCAGTCGATGCGGCGGCGGATGCCCGCCCGCAGTTCTTCCTCGTCATCCACCAAAAGGATGCGGTATCCATCCATTTTCTTTCCTCCAGAGGTCATTTCTCTTTCTTAGAACAGTATATCATATTTGGCAGGATTTGGGCCGGATTTAGACCGCAATTCCGCCGCAAACAGAAAAGGAGCGGCCGCCCGTTTTACCGGACAGCCGCCCCTTTCCTGCCGGGTCGGAGCGGCCCGGCGGTGTGTGCACAAAAGGATTATTTCTTGACCAGATATTTGCGCATATCCAGCGCGCAGGCGAACAGGATGATGCCGCCCTTGATGGCGTACTGCAGGTTCTGGTCCATGCCCACCAGCGGCAGAGCCACGAAGATCAGGCGCAGCATGATAACACCGATCACGATGCCGCTGATCTTACCGATGCCGCCTACGAAGGATACGCCGCCGATGACGCAGGCCGCGATGGCGTCCAGCTCGTAGTTCACGCCGGTGTTGGCAGTGTTGGAAGCGATACGGGCGGACTCAACAAAGCCGGCCCAGCCGTACATGGCGCCCGCCAGGGCGAATACGGCGATGGTGGTGGCGAATACGTTTACGCCGGAAACGCGGGCAGCCTCTTCGTTGGCGCCCAGAGCGAACATGTTCTTACCGAAGGTGGTCTTGTTCCAGATGAACCACATGAGGATGGTGAGCAGCACCGCGTAGATCACGTAGTTGGGGATCTGGATGCTGCCGAAGCTCAGAATCGGGGGGTTGCCCACAACGAAGTTGCGGTACTCGGCGGACAGACCGGAAATGGCCATGCCCTTGTTGTTGCCCTGCTGGACGTAGAGCAGCAGGATGGTGTAGAGGATCAGCTGGGTAGCCAGGGTAACAATGAAGGGATGCAGCTTGAACTTGGCCACGAAGAAGCCGTTGAAGGCGCCGATGGCCGCACCGATGGCCACAACGATCAGGATGACCAGGGGGATGGGCAGGGTGCCGATGCCCGGCCACATCTTATTGGCCGCGTCGGTGGCCTGCAGCAGGGAGGCCGCCACACAGGCGGTGATACCTACCGCACGGCCGGCGGACAGGTCGGTACCGGTGAGCACGATGCATCCGGCGATGCCCAGCGCAACGGGCAGATAAGCCGCCGTCAGAGACAGCAGGTTGATCAGCGAGTTGGGAGCCAGGAAGGAAGGCTGGGTCACGGCCACGTATGCGGCCACCAGCAGCATGATGATGATGAGGGCGTTGTTCAAAAGCGCGTTGCCCACCTGCTTGGGGGTGATGGACTTTGTTTTCAGCGCAAGTTCCTTGGTGGAATTACTCATGGGTCGGTTCCTCCTCTTTACACATACTTGGCGGCCAGGGTCAGGATTTCTTCCTGGGTGGTGGTGCGGGCGTCCACCTCACCGGCCACCTGCCCGCCGGACATGACCAGAATCCGGTCGCACACGCCCAGAAGCTCGGGCATTTCCGACGAAACCATGATCACGCCCTTGCCCTCGTTGGCCAGGTCGATGATCAGCTGGTAGATCTCGTATTTCGCGCCCACATCGATGCCGCGGGTGGGCTCGTCCAGCAGAAGAATCTCGGGCTTGGTGAGCAGCCACCGGCCCAGAATGACCTTTTGCTGGTTACCGCCGGACAGCGAGCGGATCTGGGTGTGCTGGCTGGGCGTTTTGATGTGCATTGCCTGAATGGCCCAGTCGGTGTTGTCCTTCATCTTCTTATCGTTTAAGTAAACGCCGCCCACAAGATAATCCTTCAGGCTGGAGATCACGGTGTTTTCCTTGATGTCCCGAATGCCGAAGATACCGGTGGCCCGCCGCTCCTCGGTGAGCAGCGCGAAGCCGTTTTTGATGGCCTCCTTGGGGTTGCGGTTGCGGATGGGCTTGCCGTGCAGGGTGATGGTGCCGCCCTCACGGGTCATGGCGCCGAACAGGTTCTCCAGCACCTCGGTGCGGCCGGAGCCGTCCAGGCCGGCGATGCCCAGAATCTCGCCCTTGCGCAGCTGGAAGGTGGCGTCCTTCAGGCGGGTGTATTTGCCCGCGATGTGCTGCACGTCCAGAATCACGTCGCCGGGCTTGTTGGTCTTCTCAGGGAAGCGGTTGGTCAGCTCACGGCCCACCATCAGGCGGATGATCTCGTCCATGGTCAGCTCCTTAGCGGGGCGGGTTGCCACCCACTGACCATCCCGCATGATGGTCACGTCGTCGCTGATGCGCAGGATCTCCTCCATCTTATGGGAGATGTAGATGATGCCGCAGCCCTTATCCCGCAGCATGTTGATGATGCGGAACAGATGCTCCACTTCCGTCTCGGTCAGCGAAGAGGTGGGCTCGTCGAACACGATGATCTTGGAGTTGTAGGAAACCGCCTTGGCGATCTCCACCATCTGCCGCTGGGAAACCGGCAGGGTGGACATGATGGCCTTGGGGTTGACCGTAACCTCCAGGGTATCGAAGATCTTTTTGGTCTCCTTGGCCATGATGCTCTCGCTCACCATGATGCCCGCCACCTTGGGGTAGCGGCCCAGCCACAGGTTATCCTGCACGCTGCGGGTCAGAGCCTGGTTCAGCTCCTGATGCACCATGGCCACGCCGTTTTCCAGCGCGTCCTTGGAGCTCTTGAAATCCACTTCCTTGCCATCCAGCTTGATGGTGCCCGCGTCCCGGTGATAGATGCCGAACAGGCATTTCATCAGGGTGGATTTGCCCGCGCCGTTCTCACCCATCAGGGCATGTACGGTGCCGGGGCGGACCGTCAGGTCCACGTTGTCCAGCGCCTTTACGCCGGGGAATTCCTTGCAGATGCCGCGCATCTCCAGCAGGGCCGGCTTGTCCATAATTTTCCTCCTCTCGCGGTCGCAAACCACCGTTTCGGCCGCAGCCCGCCGCCGGGCCGCGCCCGAAGCGGTGGTTTTTTGTCAGGGCGAAGCGGGGCTGCCGCCTGGCAGCCCCGCCTTGCCGGTTAGGTTTCAGGCACAAAGGGTCGGGGAGAAATTATTCCTCGGAGGTGCCGTCGTACATCTGGTAGGGAACGCGGATCTTATCCACGTCGGAGTCCACCACGAACTGGTCGGTGTTGGCCATCAGGTCAGCGCCGTCCTGTACGTTCTTGACCAGGGTGTTGATGGTGGTAGCCATGCCCACGGCGTCCTGCTTGATGGAACCGGTCATGTTGCCGGCCTTGATCAGAGCCTTGGCGGAGTCGGTGGCGTCCACGCCGAACACGGGGATGATGGTGGTGCCTTCGCCGTTGTTGTAGCCAACGTTCTGCAGAGCGGAGATGGCGCCCTCGGCCATGCCGTCGTTGTTGCAGATGATCAACTCAACCATGTTGTTGTTGCCTTCGTTGTAGGAGCCCAGCAGAGAAACCATGTAGTCGTTGGCAGCCTGGGCGCTCCACTTGCCGGCGGTGTCAACCAAGTACTTGGTGGAAGCGCTGGAATCGTAGTAAGCCAGCTCGGGCTTGCCGCCCTCGGTCAGCAGCTTGTTGGCGTCTTCCACAGCGTACTGGGTGCGGGCCTCGGCCTCAGCGTTGCCCTCCTGACCCTTGAACAGAACGTAGGAGATGGTGCCGTCGCCGTTCAGGTCAACTGCGTCGTAGTTGGCCAGCAGGTACTCACCGATCATCTCGCCCTGCATGTGGCCGGCGTCGGGAGCGTTGGTGCCAACGAAGGCGCACTTCTCATAGCTGTTGATGACTTCGTTGTCGGCAACCTCGCGGTTGAAGAAGATCACGGGGATGTCCGCAGCGCGGGCAGCTTCCACGATGTCCTTCGCGGGGTCGGAGGTGGAGGTCTCCACGATGTTCACGATCAGAAGGTCGGAACCGGCGGTGATCGCGGTCTTGACCTGGTCGGTCTGGGTGGGCTGGCTGCCGGCGGCATCCCAGTTCTTGGGCTCGATGCCCATGGCCTTCAGCTGCTCGTCCATGGCGGTGCGCACGCTGGAGATGTAAACATCGGAGAAGTCATAGTAGAATACGTCCACCTGCAGGTCGCTGGTGGCAGTGGCAGTGCCGCCCTCAGTGGAAGCAGCAGTGGAGGTACCGCCGGAAGTTGCGGTGGAAGCGGTGGAAGCGGGAGCACCGCCGCAGCCGGCCAGCATACCAATGGCCATTACGGAAGCCAGCAGCAGCGCGAGTTTCTTTTTCATTTTCGTTTTCCTCCTGTGATTGGATTCGGTTCTTTCGCCGTTCGTTTTCGCATCCCGCAGGATGCTTTCTCTGTGGTAAATTTTACCGCCTTTGGGGCGCAAAAACGATAGAAAATTCTTCTGTCTTATAGCAAAAAAATTCGCTTCTCCCGCAAAAATCTTTTCTATTTTTTAATATTTTTATCGATTTTGACAATCGTCCTCCCGATTTTTCTGCATTTCATGCAAAAAAAGCCCCGTTTCGTGCGCTTTGCACGAAACGGGGCTTTGAGCCGGAAGAACCCGGCTAAGGGGAGCAAGAGAAGATTTTCAGGAAAATCTTCGATCAGGCCAGGTGATGCTCCTCCAGCCAGACCATCAGGGTGGGCTTTTCGGCCTTGATGCGCTTTGCGCGCACCGCGAACACCAGAATGGTCAGCAGGGTGAAGACCACCAGCCATACCGCCAGATAGGCAAGGCAGCCGGTCACGTCCTCGCCGGCGCAGATGGCCCGGCGGAAGGCGGTGACGGTGTAGGTGAAGGGCACCCAGTCATGCAGGTACTTCACGAAGGAGCCGGAGAGCTCCAGCGGGTAGGTACCCACCGAACCGGCCAGCTGGATGACCATGAAGACCAGCATCAGGAAGCTGCCCACCTTGCCCAGCAGGTTGGTGAAGAAGTACATCACCGACATGAAGGTCATGGAAGCCACACAGGCCACCAGCAGGGTCTGGCCCATGCGGGCCGGGTCGAAGCCGTTGATGGCGTGCAGCGCGCCCACCATCACCAGCGCCTGCAGCAGCGCAATGGGATACAGCACCGAGGCCTTGCTCAGCCACCAGGCGGTGCCGCTCTTGAGCTTGCCCGCGTACTCGGTGAGGGGGTACATCAGGCTGAAGGCGATGCAGCCCACCCACAGGGCCACCGACATCATGTAGGGGGCCATGGCGTGCCCGTTGTTGGGCACCTGGGTCAGCTGGGACTCCTCAGAGACCACCGGGGCGGCGAACATATCCACCACCGCGTCGCCGGTGTTGGTGGAGCGGATCTCGTCCGCGCCGTCCGCCAGGCTGGTCTCGAGGGTGTTTGCGCCGTCGGTCAGCTGGTCGATGCCGTCCGCCAGCTCGCCGCTGCCGTCCGCCAGCTGCTGGGCGCCGCTCTGAATCTGGCCCGCGCCGTCGGTGAGGGCGGCCGCGCCCTGGTTCAAAGCCGGGCTGTTCTGGGTGAGGGTATCCGCGCCGGTCACCAGCTGAGTGGTGCCGTCCTTCAGGTCCTTGGTGCCCTGCTGCAGGCGGCCCACGCCGTCGGTGAGGGCGGGCAGCTGGCCGTTCAGACTGCTCATGCCGTCCTTCAGGCTGCCGCTGCCGGTGACCAGAGCGTCCAGGCCGCTGTTCAGCTGGGCCGCACCCTGGCGCAGCACCGCGGTTCCCTGCTGCTGCAGAGCCGCGCCGCCGCTGGCCGCCTGGGCGATGCCGCCGGTGAGCAGAGGCGCCTGCTGGGCCAGCTGGCTGGTGCCGCCCTGCAGCTGGGCAAGGCCGGTTACCAGAGAATCGCACCCGGCCGAGAGCTGCTGTGCCCCCGCGTTCAGAGCGGGCAGGCCGGTGGTCTCATCCGCCAGGGCCGCGCTGCCCGCAGCCGCCTGGTCCACACCGGCGGTGTAGGCGGACAGGCCGGTTTGCAGCTGAGCCGCGCCCTGCTGCAGCTGGCCGAGGGCCGCGCTCAGGTCGCCGGAGCCGGAACCGCCGGCTGCATTGGCCAGCGCACCGGCCGCGCCGGCAAGAGCCTGTGCGGCCTGATCCCGGGCTGCGTTGGCGGTGTTTGCGTCGTTGTAGTTATTCTGTGCCACGGTGGCCAGCTCATTGGCCGCCGCGATCAGGGCATTCAATGCGTCCTCATTGCCCTCCTGGGCGGCTTGTGCATTGTCCGCGATGGTCTGGGCCAGAGCCGCCGGGTCCTGCGGGGCCACTGCGCCCGCACCGGCCGCCTGGGCCGCCTGATCCAGCTGCCCGGCCAGAGCGGTCAAACTACCGGTGATATCGGTGGAGCCGCCCGCCGCGGCTGCCAGGGCATCCAGCCCGTTTTTCAGCTGGGCCGCGCCCTGGTTCAGTTCCTCGGATTTGCCGCTCAGGGTCTGCAGGCCCTGGTTCAGCGCGGCTGCGCCCTGGCTGGCCTTGTCCGCGCCTGCGACCAGGCCCTGTGCGCCCTGCTGCAGGGCTTTCGCCCCCTCCAGCGCCTGGGCTGCGCCGGAATCCAGCGCCGAGGCGGAATCCGGCAGGGCCGCGGTCTGGCTTTGCAGCTGGCTCAAACCCTCGTTCAGGGTTTTCAGATTATCGTCCACCTGGGCCGCGCCTGCGGTCAGGCTGTCGCTGCCGGTCTTGGCCTGGGCCGTGCCCTGGGCCAGCTGGGACGCACCGTCGTTCAGTGCGCTCACGCCCTGAGCCAGTGCCGGGGCCGAAGCGCCCAGCTGGTCCACGCCGTCCTTCAGCTGCTTTGCGCCGTCGTCCAGCTTCTTCGCGCCGTCCGCCAGCTGCTGCACGCCCTGGGTGTACTGGGCCAGGCCCTCGGTCAGGGTCTCGCTGCCGCTGCGGAAGGTAAGGGTGCTGTCTGCCAGAAGCTGCAGGTTTTCCCGGATGGTGTTGTTGCCATCCGCCAGCTGCTCGGCGCCGTCCCGGATTTCGCCCGCGCCGTCCGCCGCCTCCTGCATGCCGTCGCCCACCTCGGTGAGCTGGTCAAACATGGTCTCGGCGTAGGTCTTGGTCACCTCTTCCCGCACGCTGGCCTGAATCTCCTTCATGGCCGTCTCGCTCAGCTTGGAGGCGATGTAGTTGGTGCCGGGGTTGGTCTCGTAATTCAGCTCCATCTGCCTGGGCTGATCGTCGGTGAGGGTAGCCGCGTTGGCCGAGAAGTCCTGCGGAATGGTGATTACCATATAGTAATCCCCTGCCGCCAGCCCCTTGGCCGCGTCCTCCTCGCTCACCTGGTGGAAGTCCAGGGAGGCGTCCTCCAGCAGGCTGTCCACCAGTTCGGCGCCCACATCCAGGGTCTTGCCCTCGTATTCCACCGGCTGATCCTGGTTCACCAGTGCCACCGGCAGGTGTTCCACGCTGCCGTAGGGGTCCCACATGGAGCCCAGGAACAGGGTGGTGTAGATGGTGGGAATGGCGATGATGGCCACCACCACCACAAGCATCAGCTTGTTGCTCAGCAGCTTTTTCCATTCATTTTTCAGCATAGAACGAAAAAATCGCTTCCTTTCCTCGATCTCTCTCAGAAAAACAATACCGCGTTGTTTATTCATCGCAGTATTGCTTTTTCCTGCAAGGAGAATTATACTAAGCCAAGAAGAACAACACAACCGACAGTTTCCGTCGCAGTATCCATTAATAGACACTGCGTCGCGTTGTGTTGAACAGTCACAAATCTTTTACAAATGAAAGGAAGCGCACCCATGGAAAAAAAGCCGGACCGGCGCATCCGCCGCACCAAGGCCCAGCTGCGCCACGGTCTCGCACAGCTGATGGCCCAGAAGAGCGTGAACGAGGTGACGGTGAAGGAGCTGGTGGACCTGGTGGACATCAACCGCTCCACCTTCTATCTGCACTACACCGATATTTACAACATGCTGGAAAGCGTGGAGAACGAGCTGTACGAGGAGATTCTGCACACCATCCGCACCCATCCGGTGAGCCCCTTCAACGAAAAGAGCTTCCCCTTCATCGAGGACATCTTCGCCATCCTGTTTGAAAACCGGGAGATCTGCGCCGCCCTGCTGGGCCCCCACGGCGACATCGCCTTTCTGCACCGGATTGAGGAAATGCTCTCCCACTACAGCCTGAAGGCGCTGCGGGAGGCCTTCCCCGAGCGGATGGACGACCTGAAGTACACCTACGCCTACTGCGTGGCCGGTGGCGTGGGCCTGATCAAGGACTGGCTGAGCCGGGGCTGCGAGGAAAGCCCCCAGCACATGGCCCAGCTCACCTTCCGGCTGGTGACCAACACCGTGAGCGATTTTTACCCCCATGCCTGAAAAAAGAAGTGCCCGGCAGATGCCGGGCACTTCTTTTTTTGCGCTGCTGCGCAGGAGAGTTTGAGAGGATAAAGAGAGGTTGTTGGTTGTTTTGAATTGGCTGTTTTGAAGTTGCTGTTCCGAAAGGATGCGCTGCAATCAGCGGCCGAAGTACTCCCGGTCGGTCCGGGCCATCCTGGCGCACAGCTTGTAGGCGGTCTCGAAGGCCGAGGTGGTGCAGGTGCCGGTGCCCGCGATGTCGTAGGCGGTGCCGTGGGCGGGGGTGGTGATGGCGTAGGGCTGGCCCGCCGCCACGGTTACCCCCCGTTCAAAGCCCCGCAGCTTCAGTGCGATCTGGCCCTGGTCGTGGTACATGGTGACCACCGCGTCAAAATCGCCCTTGAAGGCCCGGATAAACAGGGTATCGGAGGGGAAGGGTCCCACAATGTTCTTGCCTTCGGCGTTGGCCTTTGCCACGGCGGGCTCCAGCACGTCGATCTCCTCCCGGCCGCAGGTGCCGCTGTCGCCCCCGTGGGGATTCAGCGCCGCGATGGCAACCTTCGGGTTTTCGTAGCCCGCCCGCTTCAAGGTCTCGTAAGCCAGGCTGATGGCATCGCCCACGGTTTTTGCGGTCAGGTGATCGCTTACCTCCTTCAGGGGGATGTGGCTGGTGGCGCGGGAGGTCCACAGGCCGTCCAGCACGTTCATCTCGCCGTGGGGCTTGTCCTCCACGCCCAGCTCCCGGGCGAAGAGCTCATGCTCGCTTTCAAAATGATAGCCGCCGTTCTTCATGGCCGCCTTGTTCAGCGGGGCGAAGCAAAGGCCCTCCAGCAGGCCCTTCTTGCACCAGTCCAGGATCATGCACAGATTGTCGGCCTCTTCCTTGCCGTTCACCGCCGAAACCTGGGCAATGGCCACGGTGGAGGCGTCCAGGCTTTTGGTGTTCAGCAGCACCAGACGGTCCTCCTGCTTTGCCAGCTCCACTGCCTGGGGCATGGTGTCGGCCACCGCATAGTCAAAGCTGGTGCCGGTGTCCTTCATGCCGCGGCGCAGCACGCTTTCGTCGCCCACCAGAACCGGCTTGGCATGCTCCATCAAAAATCCGTTGGCGCACAGCTTGGCCACGATCTCCGGGCCGATGCCCGCCGCGTCGCCCAGGGCCACTGCCAGCAGGGGTTTACCAGTAAAATTGCTCATTGTTTTTTCCTCCTTCGGGTATTAGCAGCCTTTTTGGAAGGCATGGCAGCAGGCGGCGGCTGCACCGTCCTGCTTGTAGATCCGGCCGTTTTTCATCACGAACTCCACGTCCCGCAGCACCGACGGATCAGCCAGAGGATCGCCCTGCACAGCGATCAGGTCGGCGTCGGCCCCGGCGCTCAGCTCGCCCTTGCGGCCCGCCACGCCGCAGACGATGGCCGCGTTGGAGGTCACACCCTTCAGCGCGGTGCGGTTGTCCGCGCCCAGCTCGGCCGCATAGACCACTTCCTTCCACAGCAGGCCGTGGTTGGCATCGGTGCCCAGCGAGAAATGCACGCCCGCCTTTACCAGGTCGCCCACGCATTTGCGCACGATCTCACGGCCGGCCCGGGCCTTGGCCACGTTGGCGGCGGAGAGGTAAGCCTCCCGCTCCGGGTCCAGATAGATGCCGGTGGTCAGGTCCACCCAGCACTCCGGATGGGCCTTCAGCAGAGCCACATCCTCGGCGCTGGCGCAGTAGGCATGCTCGATCACCTTCACGCCCTGCTCCACGCAGTCCTTCAGGGCCTGGCCGCCGATGCAGTGGGCGGCCACCGGCAGATGCAGCCGGTCGCCCTCCTCCACCACGGTGCGAATCTCCTGAGCCGACAGGAACGAGGGCACAAAGCCCTGCTCCACCGAGAACAGACCCGGGGTGGTGAAGATCTTCAGCACATTCACGCCCTTGGCCACGTTGGCGCGGGCGGTGCGGCGGAACTCCTCCACGCCGGAATGGGGCGCGCCGATGTAGCCGCTGCCGTTGGAGCCCTTCATGCCCACCCCGGCGGTGAGCAGGTCGGGACCGGTCACATTGCCTGCCTGAATCTCCTTTTTCAGCTTCAGGTCCAGGTCGTATTTGTCGCCCATGCAGCGGGCGGTGGTCACGCCGGACTGCAGGTCATCGTACAGCCCCTCCAGCGCCAGCATGGTCAGCTTACATTCGCTGGCGGTGCCGATGATTTCCAGGTGCTCATTCTTGCGGGCGTCGATGCACAGGTGGTTGTGGCACTCGATCATGCCGGGCAGCACCGTTTTCTGCCCCAGGTCCACCAGCTGCGCGTCCTGCCGGTCCGCTTCGGTCAGCTGCCCGGCGGCCAGCACCTTCTGAATTTTGCCGTCCTCAATCACCACGGCACCGTTCTCGATCACTTCCAGCTCACTGCCTGCCAGTACCCGGCCTGCGGTTACAATCTGTTTCATCGTCTTTGCACTCCTTTATCGCTTTGCGTGTTTCGTTGGTTTCTGCCGCGGTTCACTCGGTGGCCTCCACCGGGTCCGGGCGGCGCTTTTTGCCCCGCTTTTCAAACCACTTGTCGCTCCACTTTGCCAGGAACGAGACCATGAGCGGGCAGAGAATGGCGGTGATTACCACGCTGGCGGCAATCTGCGCGGTGGCTGTTTCCACCTGAGGCTCGAAGGTGGGGTCCGAGGCGGCGATGGCCGCCGGGGTGGTGGCCGCCACGCCCGCGGTGGTGCCGATGGCCGCGCCCATGGGGTCCGGACGGCGGCGGATCGCGCTGTAGATCACGAAGGACAACAGGCCGGTGAACACCAGGGTCAGCAGGCCCAGCACGATGCCGGACACGCCCGCCGCGGCAATGTTGAACAGGTTCATGCCGGCGCCCAGGGTAAAGCCGTTGAAGGGGGGCAGCAGAACCATGCCGGGGGCCAGGATCTTGCGCCACTCATGGTCCAGGTTGCCCACGATGAAGCCCAGGATCATGGGTACCATGCAGGCGATCATGTCGGTGACCGGGAAGGTGCCCATGCCGGAAGCGCCCAGGGCGATCATGGTAAAGAAGGGACCGTCGTTCAGCGCCAGGATGGAGGTGGCGCCCACGTCGCTCTCCTCGCCGTATTCACCGGCCAGGGTGGCATAAATCACGCCGTTGGAGTTGGTCACCGCACCGATCACGGCCAGGGCGCTCAGACCCAGCAGGCCCGCCTCGCCGAAAAGGGCGTTCAGCGCCAGGCCCAGGCCGAAGCCGATGAAGAATTTGAGCAGGGTGAGCACCACGCCCACGTAAATGGTCCGGCCCGCCATCTTCACATCAATGGTGGCGCCGCTGCAGAACAGGAACAGGCCGATCAGGGTCTGGATGCCGCCCTTGAACAGGCCGGTGGTAAAGCCGCCGATGTTTAAGATCTCCGGGAAAAAGGTGTTGACCAGGCAGCCCAGCAGCAGAGGGATCACCATTACGCCCGCGGGGAACTTTTTCATGGTTCCAAGTATTTTCACATTACCCAGCACTTTCATCTTGTATTCTCCTTTTTTGTCTGGCCGCTGGCCAGATTCAGTCTTCCTCTTCATGTGGCGGTATTGCAATACTTCTGCTTTTCCATAAAGCAAGCCCCGTGCCAATTTTGGTGAAAAAGCGCGGGAAAACTTCAGGTTTGTTGCTTTCGCACAATTTTCCCCCGCCTGCCGCCGGGGCCGAACCCGGTTTGTTTGTGCATGTTGCTATTTAGGAACATGGTTCCTAAATAGCAACAAATCAACTCATTCCGCTGCAATCTCTTTCACTCTTCTGTTCATTGCATTGCATTGCGCAATAATGCAATGTTCCGCTGGCACAGGAGGGCGCTGTCGTGGTATACTGAAGAAAAGGAGGCGCAAAACCGCTATGTACCGCATCACCTTTCTTGCACCCTACCCGGAATGCATCCCGCTGATCGAGCAGGTCTTCCGGGAACGGCCGGACCGGGACCAGATCCGCTACGAGATCCTGCCGGACTATTACAACAATCCCCTGGAGCAGGTGAAGGGCGACGTGCTCATCTCCCGCGGGTTCACCGCCCGCACCATGAAAAAGCTGAATCTGCCCGGGGCGGAGCTGACCGCCAGCGGCTACGACGTGGTGCGCGCGGTGGACCAGTGTGTGAAGCGTTACCCGGGCACCCGCATCGCCATTGTGGGCGCCCGCAATCTGATCTACGGCTCGGAGATGGTCTCGCTGCTGTATGAGGAGCGGGACATCCACACCTACCCCGTGCTGTATGAAACCCAGCTGGAGCAGGCCATTCTGCAGGCAGTGCGGGAGGGTGCCCAGACCATCGTGGGCGGCTGCTCCACCTGCGACATCGCCCGCCAGCACGGCATCCCCTGCGTGCTGATCGAATCCGGGCGGGAGAGCATCGACGCCGCCATCAGCAATGCCATCAACATCGTGGATGTATCCCGCTATGAAAAGGAAAAGCGCAAAACGCTGGACAATCTGATCAACTATTCCTTCCAGGGTATCCTGCTGGTGGACCTGCAGGGCGTGATCGAGGTGACCAACCTTTACTGCCTGGAGCACCTGAACCAGGGCAAGGGCCCGCTGAAGGGCCGGAACATCCGGGAGTTCTTCCCCGAGCTGGATTACGAGGAGCTGGTGCGCCAGGACCGGAAGGTGCTTTCGGAAATTTACCGCTGCGGCGGCAAAAGCTTTTTGATGAACTGCGTGCCGGTGGTGGTAGGCCAGAAGGTGACCAGCTGCGTGATCACCCTGCAGACCATTGAAAAGATCATCGAGGAAGAGAGCACCATCCGCAAGCGCATCCACAAAAAGGGCTTCTGGGCCAAGTACAATTTTTCCGACATCATCCACCTGGACGAGGCGGTGGAGAACACCATCCGCAACGCCCGGGAATTCAGTGCCGTGGATTCCAACATTCTGATCCGCGGCGAGACCGGCACCGGCAAGGAGCTGTTCGCCCAGTCCATTCACAACGCCAGCCGCCGCAAAAACAATCCCTTTGTGGCCATCAACTGCGCCGCCCTGCCGGACAATATTCTGGAAAGCGAGCTGTTCGGCTACGAGGAGGGCGCCTTCACCGGCGCGTCCAAGGGCGGCAAGACCGGCTTTTTCGAGATCGCCCACAAGGGCACCCTGTTTCTGGATGAGA
Organism: Gemmiger sp. An87; assembly: GCF_002159185.1. Taxonomy (GTDB): domain Bacteria; phylum Bacillota; class Clostridia; order Oscillospirales; family Ruminococcaceae; genus Allofournierella. Next base: position 10,986 of record NZ_NFHD01000010.1, on the reverse strand, counting down.
TCGGCGACATCTCGCCCAAGCTGCAAAGCCGGCTGCTGCGGGTGCTGCAGGAGCGGGAGATCATCCGCCTGGGCAGCGACACAGTGATTCCCATTGACGTGCGTATCATCGCAGCCACCAACAAGGACCTGTACGCCGAGGTGAAGAAGGGCGCCTTCCGGGAGGACCTTTACTACCGGCTGGATGTGCTGGAGCTGAAGCTGCCGCCCATCCGCCAACGCCGGGCGGACATTCTCTGCCTGATCGAGCACTTTCTCTCGCTGGAGCATGAAAAGCACACCTGCGCACTGCGGGGCTTCACCCCCCGGGGCAAGGCCATGCTCAAGGCCTACGACTGGCCCGGCAACATCCGGGAGATCCGGAATTTCTGCGAGCGAATTTCCATCCTGTGCAAAAACGAACTGGCCGACACAACGGATATTCTGAACGCGCTGCCGAACCTGAGCCTGGAGGAGGCTGCCGGTGGCTCCCCCGCCCCGGACACCGAGCGGGAGCAGCTGCAGCGGCTTCTGCTGCAATACGGCGGCAGCCGAAAGGAGACCGCCCGCGCCCTGGGCGTGCATCCCAGCACTCTCTGGCGGCGGATGAAAAAGCTGGGGCTGGACTGAGTGCCCCGCCGGGCTCTTCCCTGCCTGCCAATCCAACAAAAACCGCCCGTCCCGGCTTTTCAGCCGGGGCGGGCGGTTTACTTTACACGGTTTCCTTTTGTTCGGGCCGGGATGCGGCGGGCTTCATGCCCCAGAACACCAGGTTCATGGCGATCACGATCAGCGCCACGGCGGCCAGCGCCGCCCAGAAGCCCAGATCCAGCCCCCAGAGGGTGGTGGTGCCGAACAGCCGCATCCAGACGGCGGCCCAGTTCATGGTCAGGGTCATGGCAATCGCTCCTTTCAGCATAACATCAAAGCAGTTCTCCGTAGTGGCGCACATAGGCCTTTTTCAGACTGGTGGCCAGCGCCATATACAGCAGGATGCAGGGAATCAGGAAGGCAAAGTACAGCGGCGGCAGGGCCACAAAGCCCAGCAGGGTTCCCAGCGGGGTGAAGGGAATGATGGTAAGCGCGGTGATGCCCGCCAGGGTGACCAGGGTGAGCGGTGCGGAGGCCCGGCTCTGGATAAACGGCAGCTTGGGGGTGCGGATCATATGGATGACCAGGGTCTGGCTCCACATGGATTCCACGAACCAGCCCGCCTGGAACATGCCCAGATAGGCCGCCTGCATCTGCACCAGCTGGGGGCCGCTGAAATGATTGGCCAGGTCGTTGTACAGCACTCCGCCGGAGACGAACAGCGGACAGAACACGAAGTACATGAAGATGTAGGTGAGGAAGTCGAAGATGGAGCTGGTGGGCCCGATCCAGAGCATAAAGCTGCCCACGCTGGAGGCGTCCCACTTGCGGGGGCGGGCGATGAACTCCTCGTCCACATTGTCCCAGGGGATGGCGGTGCAGGAGAGATCATAGATCAGGTTCAGCACGATCAGCTGCACGCTCATCATGGGCAGGAACGGCAGCAGCGCGCTGGCCGCCAGCACCGAGAACATGTTGCCGAAGTTGGAGGAGGCGGTCATCTTGATGTACTTGATCATGTTGGCGTAGGTCTTGCGGCCCTCGATGATGCCCTGCTCCAGCACCATCAGGTCCTTTTCCAGCAAAATCACATCCGCCGATTCCTTGGCCACGTCCACAGCGGTGTCCACCGAGATGCCGATGTCGGCGGCCTTCATGGCGGCCGCATCGTTAATTCCGTCGCCCATGAAGCCCACAGTGTGCCCGTTCGAGCGCAGCGCCGCCACCACCCGGGCCTTCTGGTCCGGGGTGAGCTTGGCGAACACGTCGGTGGATTCCGCGGCCCGGGCCAGCTCCGCGTCGCTCATGCGGGCCACATCCGCGCCCAGCAGCATATTCCGAACTTTAAGGCCCACCTGGCGGCAGATGGTGCGGGTGACATTTTCGTTGTCGCCGGTGAGGATCTTGGCGGTGACGCCGTGGGCCTTCAATGCCCGGAGGGCGGCGGCGGTGGATTCCTTGGGCGGGTCCAGAAAGGCCAGATAGCCCATGAGCACCATGTCCTGCTCGTCCTTCACACCAAAGGCGCCCGCCGGGGCGGGGCTGCTCTTCTGGGCGATGGCCAGCACCCGGAAGCCCTTGTCGTTCATCTCGTCCACCGCCTGCAAAATGCGGCGGCGCAGCTCCCCGGTCAGGGGCTGGACCCTGCCGTCGCACTCGGCGTGGCTGCAAATCGCCAGCATCTCTTCCACTGCGCCCTTGGTCACCATCTGGGTCTTGCCGGTCTTGTCCTGCACCACGGTGGTCAGGCGGCGGCGGGCGAAGTCGAAGGGAATTTCATCCACCTTCACGTAATGCTCGGACAGGTCCAGCAGACGGGGGTCGGCGGCCTCCTGCTCCTCGGTCTTGCGGATGATCGCCAGGTCCATCAGGTTTTTGTAGCCGGTCTGGAAATGGCTGTTCAGATAGGCGTGGCGCAGCACCCGGGTGTCCTCTTCCCCGTTCAGGTTCCGGTGGTATTCCAGCACCACCTGATCCTGGGTGAGGGTGCCGGTCTTGTCGGTGCAGAGCACGTCGATGGCGCCGAAGTTCTGGATGGAATTCAGGTTCTTGACGATGGTCTTTTTCTTGCTCATGGACACCGCGCCCTTGGCCAGGCAGGTGGTCACGATCATGGGCAGCATCTCGGGGGTAAGGCCCACCGCAATGGAGATGCCGAAGAGGAAGGCGTCCAGCCAGTCGCCCTTGGTCAGCCCGTTGATGAAGAAGACCAGCGGCACCATCACCAGCATGAAGCGGATCAGCACCCAGGACACCGCGTTCACGCCACGGGTGAAGCTGGTCTCCACCGCCTCGCCCGCCACCGCGCTGGCCATGGAGCCGAACAGGGTGTTGTCACCCACGCAGACCGCCACCGCCGTGGCGCTGCCCGAGACCACACTGCTGCCCATGAAGGCGATGTTGGTGTGGTCGGTGATGGTCTCCTTCGGCTCGCTCACCGCGGCGGTCTTTTCCACCGGTTCGCTCTCGCCGGTGAGGCTGGCCTGGCTGAGGAATAAATCCTTTGCTTCTAAAATGCGCAGGTCGGCGGGGATCATGTCCCCGGCCGAGAGGTGTACGATGTCGCCCACCACCAGCTCGTCCAGCGGGATCTCGGCCAGCTCCTGCTCCCGCCGGGTGACGGTGCAGGTGGTGGTGATCATGGCCAGCAGCTTTTCCGCCGCATTGCCGCTGCGGGATTCCTGCACAAAGCGCAGGGTGCCGGAGATCAGCACCATGGTGAGGATGATGACCACGGTCAGGCAGTCGAAGTCCTCGGGGGTACCGCCGAACAGCGAGCACAGCGGGAAGACCATGTCGGTCATGATAGACACCAGCGCCAGGCAGCACAGAATGGCGGTGAAGGGGTTGATGAAGGCCCCGGCAAGCCGCTTTGCCAGCGACTGACGCTTTTCGTGGGTGACCCGGTTCGCGCCGTAGCGGGCGCGGCTGCGGGCCACCGCCTGCTCGTTCAGGCCCCGCAGGGTGGTGTTCAGCTCCTGCAGCACATCCGGGATGGGGCAGGCCGCTGCGTCCTGGATGCGGCGGTCCACCTCCTGGCGGATGCGTGCTTTTTCGGCAGCCTGCCGGGCCGCCGCGTTTTTCTTGTTGTTGATCATTGCTCATTCCTCCTTGCCGTTCAAACAAAGCGGTCAGAGCACGGGGCGCGGCGCGTTCGGACCCGCCGCCCGGGATGCTCTGTACCTTCGGGGATTGCCGTCGGAATCCATACCGCCGCCTCCTTTCGTTTCGTTGTTGGGAATGCGGTCTTTCGCCGGTGTGCCATAAGAAAACGACGGTTCTGCCGTAGGATTTTGGCGCACAAAATGTTCAAAGGCGCGGGCAAGCCACCAAGGCTTGCGCCGCCCCTTTTCGCAATTTCTGCATCCAAAATCCTGGGGCAGAACTGCTCTGCACTAGAAAAGGCCCGATTTTGATGGGAGTGCAAGGAAAAGCCCCGTAGGTACCCCTGGTGGTTGTCAAGGGGTTTTGACGCTGCAATCCCGCAAAAGCGGCCCTTTTCCGGCGTCGTTTTCTTATGTCACACCGGCTGCCGTCCGCTGATTCCATCATACAAAAATCACAAGGAAGATCCCATGGACAAACCCTTGCGATTTCCTTGCGATTGGGTAAGAATTAAAAACAGCGCCGCGCAATTCCATTTTGCAGGGATTGCGCGGCGCTGCCTTTGTTTATTTGATTGCTTCGGCGCTTAAAGCCGGTCGCTGAACTTGTAGCCGATGCCCCAGATGGTGAGGATGTACTCCGGCGCGTCCGGGTTGGGCTCGATCTTTTTGCGCAGCTTGCGGATAAAGGCCATGATGTTGCTGTCGTCCAGCAGGTAGTCCTCCTCCCACACTGCCTGATAGATCTGCTCCTTGGTGAACGCCTCGCCCCGGTTGCGGGCCAGAAAATACAGGATGTCGAACTCCTTGGGGGTGAGGGCGATCTCCTGCCCGTCCCGCACAACCCGCCGCAGCCGCTGGTCGATGGAGAGCGCACCGCAGTGCAGCACCCCCTCCGGCACAGCGACCGGGGTGCCCTCGGCCAGCTCCAGCATCAGGCTGTGGGCCCGGCCGCTCATCAGCTCCTCAATGCCCTCCAGCAGCTCCCGGGCGGCGGGGGTGTCGGGGGCATTCAGCCGCAACTTCTCCCGCAGCCAGTCCGCCAGGGAGAGATCCAGCGCGGCGAACCCAATGTTCTTTTTCACAGCGGACCCCTCCTTTCTCAGATCAGCTCACGGTATTTTTTCCGGTAAAGCCCCTTGGCCAGGCTTACCAGCAACAGATACAGCGCCACCATAACCGCCAGAAAGGCAAAGTACACCGGCGGCAGGGCGGTCAGGCCGATCAGCCGCCCCAGCGGCGTGAAGGTCAGGCCGGTGAACAGCACGATGCCCAGCCCGGTGACCAGCATCACCGGCCGGGAGGGCCTGCTCTGCAAAAACGGCGCCTTGGCGGTGCGCAGCAGGTGCAGAATCAGCACCTGGGTCCACATGGATTCCAGGAACCAGCCGGTCTGAAACAGGGCGATGAACCGCAGCCGCTGGGCCTCCTGGGCCAGCTGGAAGAACCCGCCCCCGCACACCGCCGGGCAGAGCACGAAGAAGAGCCAGGCGAAGGTGAGCAGGTCGAAAATGGAGCTTAACGGCCCGAAGAACCGCATGAACCGGCCCAGCGTGCGGCCGGACCATTCCAGCGGCCGGGCGCAGGCCTCCGGGTCCACCTGGTCCCAGGGCAGGGCCAGACAGAGCAGGTCATACAGCAGATTCAAAAGCAGCAGTTGCACCGCCGTCATGGGGAAGAAGGGCAGCAGCACGCTGGCGATCACGATGGAAACGATGTTGCCGAAGTTGGACGAAGCGGTGATGCGGATGTATTTGGAAAGGTTGCAGAAGGCTCTCCGGCCCTCCAGAATGCCCTCGCCCAGCACGTTCAAGTCCTTTTTCAAAAGGATCACGTCCGCGCCCTCCTTCACCGCCTGGGCCGCCGTGTCCACCGAAATGCCCACGTCGGATTCCAATATGGCGGGCAGATCGTTCATGCCGTCGCCCAGAAAGCCCACCGTATGACCGTTGGCCCGCAGCACCGCCACCACCCGCGCCTTCTGCTTGGGCGAAAGCTCGGCGAACACCGCCGTGCGCTCGATGCGCATGGTGGCGTCATTCTCGTTCAGGCTCTCCAGCTCGGGGCCGGTGAGCACCTGCTCCGCGTCGATGCCCAGCCGCCTGCAGATGGACACCGCCACGCTTTTCTGGTCGCCGGTGAGCACCCGCACCCCCACATGCAGCTCCCGCAGCCGGGCCACCGCGGCCGCGGCGGTCTTTTTGGGCGCGTCAAAAAAGGCAAGATAGCCCAGCAGCGTCAGCTCCTGCACATCCTCCGGGCGGGCGGTGCGGCCCTCCATCTGCCTGCAGGCCACCGCCAGCACCTTCATACCGTCCTCCAGCATCTCGTCCGCCACCGCGTGCACGCTGGCGGCGGCATCCGGCCCCATGGGCAGCCGCTGGCCCTTGTATTCCACATGGCTGCACCGGCGGCAGACCTCGTCCAGGCTGCCCTTCACAATGAGCAGGTTTTCCTTTCCGCCCACCAGCACGCCAGCCAGCCGCCGCTCGTAATCAAAGGGCAGCTCGTCCAGCTTGGGGCAGCGGCGGGCCAGGCCCTCGAACCGCTTCTGCTGGCCGGGCATTTCCCGGCAGCGAAGGATGGCGTCGTCCAGATGATTCTGCACCCCGGTGTGGTACAGGCTGTTCAGATAGGCCAGCTCCAGCACCCGGCCGCTCTCGTTGCCCAGCACATCCATATAATATTCCAGCGCCACCACATCGCCGGTGAGGGTGCCGGTCTTGTCCACACAAAGCAGGTCCATGCTGCCGAAGCCCTGCATGGCGTTGATGGTCTTGACCACCGTCTGCTTTTTGCCCATGGCCGCGCAGCCCTTGGCCAGGCAGGCGTTCACCACCATGGGCAGCAGCTCCGGGGTGAGGCCCACCGCCACCGACAAAGCGAACAGGAAGGCCGACAGCCAGTTGCCCTTGGTCAGCCCGCAGGCGGCAAACACCACCGGGACCAGCACCGCCATAAAGCGGATCAGCACCCAGGCAATGGAGTTCGCGCCCCGGTCAAAGCCGTTTTTCCGCTCCGCGCCCGCGGCGGAAAAGCCGCCGTAGACCGTATCCGCTCCCACCGCCAGCACGATGCCCTCGCCAAAGCCGCCCATCACGGTGGAGCCCAGGAAGGCCACGTTCTCGTAATCGGCGGCGGTCTTTGCGGTGCCGGGGCGCAGGGTGACGGCCCGCTTTTCCAGCACGCCGCTCTCGCCGGTGATCACCGACTGGGAGACGAACAGGTCCTTCGCTTCGGTGAGGCGGATGTCCGCTGGCACCCGGTCCCCGGCCGCCAGCCGCACCCGGTCGCCTACCACCAGCTCGGTGGAGCAAAGCTCGGTCCACCGGCCCGCCCGCAGCACCCGCACCCGGGTGGCGATCATGCCGGTGAGGTGGTCCGCCACCCGTTTGGCCCGCAGCTCCTGCACAAAGCGCACCGCCCCGCTGATGAGCAGCATGCCCAGCACGATGAACACGGTGGTCAGGTTCCGGCTGAAGTTGGAGGCCAGCAGCACATCGGTAACAAAGGAAATGGCGGCCAGCACCAGCAATATCATGGAAAAGGGGGTCACGAAGGCCCGCCGCAGCCGGTAGAGCACCGTGTCTGCCCGGCGGCCCGCCACCACGTTGGCGCCCCAGCGGCGGCGGCTATCCTCCACCTGCCAGGGGTCATAGCCCTCGCTTGTGATCTGAAAATCGCGCCGGAGCGCCTGGGGTTCGGCACAGGCATATTCCGAAATGCGCCGGTGAATGGCCCGGTCCTCTTTCACGCGCGTCACCTCCCTGGGTTTCTCCCTTTTATCATACCATAAAACTGGAATTTTCGCCCGCCGCCAAATCTTGCTTTTCCCTTGTTTCGCGGCAGCAAAAAAGCAGCCCGGCCGCCGCCGAAGCGGTGCCGGGCTGCCCCGATCCTCTTATTCCGTTATTCCAGACCCAGCCAGGCCTTGATGCGCTCGCCATTCCGGTAGCCTCTGTGGTACAGCCGGTCCAGCGCCTCCCGTTCCTTGGACAGGGTGCTCACGCCCTCGGTGTCGTCCGGCGAGACGATCAGCACCTTGCCCTCCTTCTCCCATTCCCTGGCGGCGGCCACCTCCTGGTTGTAGCGGTTTGCCCGGTTGCGCAGGTTCTCTGCCGAGGCCGGATACCGGCGCTGGATCATCCTGGCCAGCATGGGGTCACGGCCCGGCTCACGGGGCACGGCTGCTGGTTTTGTGAGCAGAAGCACCACCCGGTCGCAGCCCTCATCGAAGGCCTTCTGCACCGGCACCGGATCGCCTAGGGCGCCGTCGTAATACAGCTGCCCGGCAATGGGGTAGGGCTTGTTCACCCCGGGGATGGAGGAGGAGGCCATGAAAATCTGGTAATGGTCCTGCGCCATATCCTCCTTGGTGAAGTACACCGCCTTGCTGCTGACCGCCTCCTGCGCCACCACGAACAGCTGGGCGGGGTTTTCCCGAATGGCCCGGTAATCCAGCGGATACTCGCCGCCGGCATTGCTCAAAGTCCCGTACACATAGTCCATGTCGATGTAGGAATGATGCTTCAGATAATTGGAAAGACTCATGTATTCCTTGCGAAAGGCGTATTCGCAGTAGAACTTATAGTTTCTGCCTCGCTGCCCCGCCAGATAGGAGGCCGTGTTGGCGCTTCCCGCCGAAACGCCAACGCAGCAGTCAAACACGATGTGCTCATCCATGCAGTAATCCAGCACACCGGCCGCATAAATTCCACGCAGGCCGCCGCCCACGTCAACCAGACCCAATTTCATATCCTTCACTCCGTTCCGTTTGATTCCGTTTGCCTGCCCCGCGTGCGGGGCGGCCGCATTGAAAGCCCCGGCCGCCTTTGCTATAATGGTGCATAGCAAACATGCGTTGGAGGCGAGCACCATGTCCACTGCCGGATTCACCAAATACATGGTGGCAAAGGGGACCAAAGAGCTTTTGCAGACCAGGGATTTTGAGGAAATCTCCGTAGGCGAGATCGCCCGGCACTGCCACATCAGCCGCAACACCTTTTACTACCACTTCAAGGACAAATACGACCTGATCAACTGGATTTTTTATTCCGAAATCACGCCGATCATCGGGGAGTCCCAGTCCATGGACAGCTGGGCCGGTGACCTGCTGGCGCTGTGCCGCTATCTGCAGGACAACCGCACCCTTTACCGGAAGGTGCTCCACATCCAGGGTCAGAACAGCTTTTCCGAATGTCTGATGGATTTTTATGTGCAGCTGACCCAGAACCTTCTGCGAAACGCCGGGGGTGAGCAGTTTCTCACACCCGGGCAGATTCGCACCATCTCCCGCTTTTACGCCTTCGGCCTCACCGGAGTGATCTCCAACTGGGCCAAAAACGGTATGGAAGGCGACCCGGAGCCGGTGGTCCGCATGCTGAAGGATCTGCTTTCCGGCGAAATCTTCGATAAACTGATTGCTCTTCAGCAAGGCGGTAACGCCGAACCGCAATAAGTCTTGCCCGCCCTCCTGTTTTTCCGGCCCTTATTCCGGAAATTCCAGGGGGCGTTTTTCAGTTTTGCTCCCCTTCTGCTGCTCCATCCGGCGGCGCAGCTCCAGCATTTTCCGATCCGTTTCAGCAATGGTGTCCGCGCAGCTTTTCAGCTCCTGCACCAATTCCTCCGCATCGGGAATGTCCTTTTTGTATTTGATCTGATGCTCAAGACTGGCCCAGAAATCCATGGCCACCGTGCGAAACTGCACCTCCACCTGCATCAGCTCCTTGTTGTCCATAAAAAAGACCGGGACCTCCAGGATCATATGGTAGCTGCGGTATCCGTTGGGCTTGGGGTTCTGGATGTAATCCTTCACACGCAAAACCCGGATATCGTCCTGGATGGCAAGCTGCTCCGCCACCTGATAGATATCGTCGATAAAGGGGCAGATCACGCGGATACCGGCCACATCGCTCAGCTGGGTGCGGATGGTTTCCAGATCGGCCTCAATCCCCCGGCTGCTCAGCTTTTTCAGAATGCTGGCAGGCTTTTTGATTCGGGACTGGATGCTCTCGATGCTGCTGCGCTGGTTGCGCAGCTGAAAGTCGCTTTTCAGGATCTCCAGCTTGGTGCTCACTTCCTTGATGGCCGCCTGATAGCGCATCATCAATTCGTTGAACTGGATGATGTGCGTCAGAAGATCATCGCCATGCCCCAGCAAATACGCTTGCAGCTCGTTTGAGTAATCCGATACGTCCATAGCCGCCGTCCTTTCCAAAATGATCGATCATACTAACTTATAGCGTAACAAATAGCGCCTCATTTTTCACGGTACAACCGGATAAAATTGTCCAATTCCAGGACAAATTATGTGTTTTGTCCTAAAAAACTATATCGGTCAGACGGAAGAATGTGGAGCAAATCAGAAGCGCCACTCGATCGGCTCTCACTCTTTTTTCCGGAGATGCCCTGTGAGCCGAACCGGAGCGCCTCAGCGCGAACGGTGAAGCCGCCCCCGCAGAGGGGAAGTGGACCAAAAGAAAAGCGAGCATCATTCAATGCTCACCTCTTTGTGGTGCACTTCCAGACGAAGGCGTTAAGAAAAACATGCCGGTGGCATGTTTTTTAGCCTGAGAGTCCCTGCGAGCTGAACCGGAGCGCCTCAGCGCGAACGGTGAAGCCGCCCCCGAAGGGGGGGAAGTGTACCAAAAGAAAAGCGAGCATCATTCAATGCTCACCTCTTTGTGGTGCACTTCTAGACGAAGGCGTTAAGAACAATATGCCGGTGGCATGTTTTTTAGCCTGAGAGTCCCTGCGAGCTGAACCGGAGCGCCTCAGCGCGAACGGTGAAAGCCGCCCCCGAAGAGGGGGGAAGTGGACCAAAAGAAAAGCGAGCATCTTTCAATGCCCACCTCTTTGTGGTGCACTTCTAGACGAAGGCGTTAAGAAAAACATGCCGGTGGCATGTTTTTTAGCCTGAGAGTCCCTGCGAGCTGAACCGGAGCGCCAACAGCGCGAACGGTGAAGCCGCCCCCGAAGGGGGAAAGTGGACCAAAAGAAAAGCGAGCATCGTTCAATGCCCACCCCTTTGTGGTGCACTTCTAGACGAAGGCGTTAAGAAAAACATGCCGGTGGCATGTTTTTTAGCCTGAGAGTCCCTGCGAGCTGAACCGGAGCGCCTCAGCGCGAACGGTGAAGCCGCCCCGCAGGGGGAAGTGCAACAAAAAAGGCAGGACGTTTGTCCTGCCTTTTTGTGGTGCACTTCCAGGGACTCATCCGGTTGCGGCGTGTCGCGCTGACTTCGCGCATCATATGCGCTCGCATCGCTCTGCGCCGCTGCCCAGCCCGCTCCGGTTCGCTGCATCCGCCACTGG
>NZ_NFHD01000001.1 GCF_002159185.1 Gemmiger sp. An87 | reverse complement strand
CGCCGGAGCCTACCCCTGCCCCGGACGGTGAGAACGGCGAAACCGGTGAAGGCGGCGAGACCGGCGACGGCAGCGAGGGCGGCGAAAGCCAGCCCACGCCCGAACCGACTCCGGAGCCCACCCCTGCCCCCACACCGGCTCCCACGCCCGCGCCCACCCAGGCGCCCAGCACCGGCCTGTCCATGACCTGGCCGCTGCCCGGCTACTCCACCCTGTCCACCCATTTCGGTGAGGTGATCTACGGCAGCCCCCATTACGCCATCGACATCCCCGCCCCCAAGGGTACCCCCATCGTGGCGGCGGCGGACGGCACCGTGCTGCTGGCGGGCTGGAACTCCAGCTACGGCTACTGGGCCCTGATCAACCACTCGGACGGCATCTCCACCGTATACGCCCACATGACCGAGGGCAGCCTGGCGGTGAGCGCCGGGCAGACGGTGAAGAAGGGCCAGACCATCGGCGGCGTGGGCAACACCGGCTTCTCCTTCGGCAACCACCTGCACTTTGAGGTGCGCAAGAACGGCCAGAAGGTGGACCCGCTGGGCTACGTCTCCCCCTGACCGTTCCCCTGTTTTCCAGACACAAAAGTCCCCGCCCCGGAACAATCCGGGGCGGGGACTTTTCTTATGGCCTTGGGGGAAAGGGCCGTTGCAGTCTCACATCAGGGCTTTTTGTAGCCGCACTTGGGGCACACGCCGTTCTCGTTCAGGGCGATGCCGCACAGGGGGCAGCGGTCGATGTTGTTATGGGTCTCGAACTCGGCGCTGGCCGCGTTCACGCCGCTGGTGAAGGTGATTTTTGCAATGTTCAGCTTGTCCTTCAGCAGGTCGTAGACGATCTTGATCATGCCCTCCACGGTCAGGGTCTCCTTGGTCACCACCAGGCGGCACTCCGGGTAGGCGGTGGCCAGCTCGGTCTTAAAGGCCGGGCCCTTCATCTGGTTCTGGGGTGCACCGCCGCGGATGCCCTGCTCCTCATACACCTTCAGCACCGCGGGCAGCAGGGGGTCATCCTCTCGCAGAATCAGCGCATGGTCAAAGTTTTTCAGCACTTCCCAGGCAGTCTTCTGAATCTCGTTGCAGGGGAACACCATGTTCACGCCCGGCTCCACCGTGTCTTCCACTTCAATGGTCAGCACGCCGGTGTGTCCGTGCAGATACTGGGCTTCGCCCTTGAAGCCATAAAAACGGTGGGCATACTGCAGATCCAATTTGGTGATACTTCTCATAAGATAACCTCCTTAACTGTTTTTGATTGCTTGCGTTTTGGGGAGCTTTTCGCCCCGGCCGCCGGGGATGCGGCCTCGCCTGTTTGGCCCTTTTTGGCTTCGGCGCTTGAGAGAAAAGCATTAACAGGAATATTTCCTGATTAGATGATACACGCTTTTTCATCTCTTGTCAAGAATAATTCCTATTATTTTGATTTAGTTTTGAAAATAAGCCATTCTATACAAAAAAACCGCCGCTGTTTTGTTCCAAACAACGGCGGTTTTCGTTTCAATTTTGTTCATTGAGGGCAGGCACACAAAAGCGCCCGCGCAGGTTTGTAGCCGGCGCGGGCGTTTCGTTTTGCATATGTATGAAAATCAGAATTTGGCCAGGACCTTGCCCTCGTCCTGCCGGTCAAACAGCACCGCGCTGATGTGATCCAGGTAAATCAGGGCCAGATGCTTGCCGCTGTCAGCCTTGTAGGCCTCCTTCAGGTCGGGCATGGCTTCGTACACCGCCGCGTAGGTCTCGGGGCTGCGGTCGAAGTTCACGGTGCCCTGAATGCGCAGGAAGGTCTCTTCGCCGGTGGCCACGCACAGCTCCAGGTTGGTGTTGTCCAGCAGCTGCTTGTAGGCTTCCTTGTCCTTGCACAGGGCCAGGTAGAAGTAACCCTTATAAATCATATAGTGGTTCACGGGGCGCACACGGGGGCAGTAGCCCTCCACAGTGGCCAGATACATCGTGGGTCTTGCCTTTAAAAGCTCCATCAATTCATCCATCATGAATCCCTCTCTCCCAGCGTGCCCGGTCCGCCGCCCCCTCCTGGGGCCTTGCCGCACGGCTCAGGCCGCTTTTCTTCTATTATAGCATCCATCCCCCGGGGTGCAAGTACAAATTTATTACGGCACCACCGCACATGTTCGTGCCTGTTCCTTCTATAAAAGGCACTCACACTTCCACCACGCCGGTGTAAACAGTCTTCGCCTGGCCGGTCATCCGGATCTGCCAGTCCTCGCTCACCCGGATGGTCAGCCGCCCGCCGGGCAGGTCCAGGGCGATGTCGGTATCCGGCTCGCACAGCCGCAGCATCACCGCGGCCGCCGCCGAGGCGCAGGCCCCGGTGCCGCAGGCCAGCGTCTCGCCGCTGCCCCGCTCCCACACCCGCATGGCCAGGTGGTTTTTGCCCATCACCTGAATGAACTCGGTGTTCACATGCTCGGGAAAGGCCGGATGGTTCTCGAACCCGGGGCCGATGCGCTCCAGGTCCAGGCTCTGCACATCCTCCACCACGGTCACGCAGTGGGGGTTGCCCATGGAGAGGGCGGTCACCTGCCAGGGCAGGCCATCCACCGCAATGGCCCGGTTGATCACCGGGTCCGGCCCCAGGCCCTTCACCGGCACCAGGGCGGGCTCGAACTCGGCGGCGCCCATCTCCACCTGCCAGATGCCCTCGCCCTTGCGGGAGAGGTGCTTGATGCCCGCCAGCGTCTCGATGGTCATCTCGTCCCCGGCTACCTTGTGCTCATACAGCCACTGGGCCACGCAGCGGATGCCGTTGCCGCACATGGCGCTCTCGCTGCCGTCGGCGTTGAACATGCGCATGGTGGCGTCGGCCACCTGGGAGGGGGCGATGCAGATCAGCCCGTCCGACCCTACGGAGAACCGCCGGGGGCTTAACCGCCGGGCCAGCTCGGGGGCATTGTCGATCATGCCCTTCAAACAATCCAGATAAATGTAGTCGTTGCCGCAGCCATGCATTTTGGTGAATTCCAGCCGCATGCCCATCCCCTCCTGTCGCGTTCGGGCGCGCAGCAGCGGCCCGTTGATTCTGCTTTTATTATAGCCGGATTTGGCCCGGCGCACAAGAAGCGGCTTCGCAGGCCTTTTTTGCCTTGTTTTAAGGATTTAACCCTTGACAAGGTTCCCCAGATACGCTATAAAATGTATAGTAATCAAAAGGCAGCCCCGCACGGTTCACGCCTAACGGCTCAGGCGGCGCTGCCCTGAACAAACCCGGCATCCGGGCATATAATAAGGAGAGTTTTGGAATATGGATACTTTCGAGCGCATCCGTGAGCTTCTGGCGGAGCAGCTGGACATCGACGAGGAAAAGATCACCATGGACAGCAACATCCTGGAGGACTTCGAGGCCGACAGCCTGGACGTGGTCGATATGGTCATGAGCCTGGAGGATGAGTTCGGCGTGGAGATCCCCGACGAGGAGATCGAGAATCTGCACACCGTGGGCGATGTGGTCCGCTACGTGGAAGACAACACCTGATCCCACCCCAATCACATCATGCTGCCTCCCCGGCAGGCCGGCCGGCCCGCCTGGGGGGCTTATTTTTGCCCGGGGGTTCCGGGGCGACGAGTAAGGAAGGAAAAAGCAAATGAGTGAGCAGAAGAAGAAACTGGTGGAGGCCATCACCCCCATCAACGAGGACTTTACCCAGTGGTACACCGACGTATGCCTGAAGGCCGAGCTGGTGGACTACTCCACCGTAAAGGGCTGCATGATCCTGCGCCCCTACGGCTACGCCATCTGGGAGAACATCACCCACATTCTGGACGGCATGTTCAAGGCCACCGGTCACGAGAACGTGGCCATGCCCATCTTCATCCCCGAAAGCCTTCTGCAAAAGGAGAAGGACCACGTGGAGGGCTTTGCCCCCGAGGTGGCCTGGGTCACCTACGGCGGTACCGAGAAGCTGGAAGAGCGCATGTGCGTGCGCCCCACCAGTGAGACCCTGTTCTGCGACCACTTCGCCCATGTGCTGCATTCCTGGCGCGACCTGCCCATGAAGTACAACCAGTGGTGCAGCGTGGTGCGCTGGGAGAAGACCACCCGTCCCTTCCTGCGCAGCCGCGAGTTCTGGTGGCAGGAGGGCCACACCATCCACGAGACCGCCGAGGAGGCCAAGCAGGAGACCGAGCAGCAGCTGAACACCTACGCCGACTTCTGCGAGAACTACCTGATGATTCCCGTGGTAAAGGGCAAGAAGACCGACAAGGAGAAGTTTGCCGGCGCTGAGGCCACCTACACCATCGAGGCCATGATGCACGACGGCAAGGCCCTGCAGAGCGGCACCAGCCACTACTTCGGCGACGGCTTCTCCCGCGCCTTCAACGTGCAGTTCACCGGCCGTGACAACACCCTGCAGTACCCCCACCAGACCAGCTGGGGCGTATCCACCCGCCTGATCGGCGCCATCATCATGACCCACGGCGACGACGAGGGCCTGATTCTGCCTCCCGCCATCGCCCCCTTCCAGGTAGTCATCGTGCCCGTTGCCGCCCACAAGCCCGGCGTGACCGAGAAGGCCGAGGAGCTGGCCGCCCGCGTTTCCAAGTTTGCCCGCGTCAAGCTGGACAACAGCGACAACTCCCCCGGCTGGAAGTTCAGCCAGTGGGAGATGAAGGGCGTGCCCCTGCGTCTGGAGATCGGCCCCAAGGACATCGAGAAGAACCAGTGCGTGCTGGTGCGCCGCGATACCCGCGAGAAGTACTTCGTGAGCCTGGATGACCTGGAGACCGAGATCCCCCGCCTGCTGAATGAGCTGGCTCAGAACATCTACAACCGTGCTCTGGAAAACCGCGAGAACCGCACCTGGAGCGCCACCACCATGGACGAGGTCAAGGAGCTGGCCGAGAAGAACAACGGCTACATCAAGACCATGTGGTGCGGCGACCTGGCCTGCGAGGAGAAGATGAAGGAAGAGGTTGGCCTGTCCAGCCGCTGCATGCCCTTCGAGCAGGAGCACATCAGCGACGTTTGCCCCTGCTGCGGCAAGCCCGCCAACCTGATGGTCTACTGGGGCAAGGCTTACTAAGCCGCACCCTTTGCAGCCCGCATTTTGCAACAACACCCGTCCCTTCGGAAGTGTCCGAGGGGGCGGGTTTTCTGTTCTGCACAAAAAACGCGGGAATTTTTCTCCTTCTCCCCGCCCCGCATTTTATCCAGTTTGTGCAATGAGCGGGGCCCCCGATTCGTTTTCAGGGTAAGAGGAGTATTTTTTAACGATCTTTTTCTCCCACTCCCCGAAAAAGGAGGGATTTTCCATGACCCGCAGCTTGTTCCGTTTCGCCGCCCTGGCCCTCTGCGCCGGGCTGCTTTTCACCGGCTGCGCCCCCGCCGCGCCCGCGTCCTCGGGGGCTCCGGCCAGCTCGGCGGCCGCCGAAAGCACTGCGCCCAAACCCACCATCATCCCCCTGCCGGACCCGCTGCCGGAGCCTCTCCAGCCCACCGAGGAGGAGCTGGCCGCCATCACCGATGTGCTGGAGACCCGGTTCCGGGCCGACTGGGACCGTCCGGGCCGGTACCTGACCGCCCGGCTGGACAGCGTGCGGGTGATCCCGCCGGAGGAGTGGGCGGACCTTCAGATCCCGCTGACCGACAACACCCCCTGGCTGGACGGCAGAAGCTGCCTGGACTGCATCACCGACCCGGGCGGCTGCCTGCTGATGGTGCGGACCACCACCGAATACACCCCCGAGGCCATTCTCTGCGGGCCCCAGTATTCCGACGGCACAGCCGACTACGTGTATCTGGCCCTGAAAGAAGAAGCGGGCTGGACCATCGCGGACGGCTGGCGCTATTACATGGGCGGCGAGCCGGTCACCCCCAGCACCGACCCCATGCAGCAGGAGCTGGGCCTGACCCGGAACCAGTGGGTGATGCTGCAGCACCAGACCCGGGCGCTGGCCCTTTCCGGCATCTTCCGGGACCTTGACGATCCCTTAACCGAACTGACCGCCGAGGAATGGGCCAATTACCTGTATGCCCGGTCCGAGAGCTGGTTCGGCCTGGCGGAGGACGGCTCCACCGAAGCCCCCGCAGGCACCATTTTCCGGGCAGACTTCACCGACCGGATCAGCGGCGAGGACCCGACCCCCGCCGCACTGGAAAACACAGAGGAGCCGCTGCCCGCCCCCTGTGCGGCCTGTGAGGAGATCAAAACGCTGCTGGACGCGGACCCGAACGCCATCGCCTACAGCCGCACCGGCGACGTGGTCACCGCCACCCTGACCCTGCCGCTGGAAAGCGGCACCATCGCCATGGAATACACCTTCGGCCTTGTGCCGGACGACCCCGCCCCCTTCAGCCGCACGTATCTGCAAAGCGCCCACCGGCTGTGAATGCCAACCGCGCCCGGATTGATCCGGGCGCGGTTTTTTTCGTCTTTTTCTTCTGCCAAAGTTTTTTCTCCTTTTTCAGCCAATTCGCCTATTGACAAGATAGGTTTTTTGTCCGATTTGCCGGGTTTGCTCAACTTTTTTGTGCAAATTATCCCTGTGATTCGTCCGTCTCTGCCGGGTTGACCGGGGCGATTTACAGCTCTGTCGTGGACAAGTGTTCGTTTTTGTGCTACACTGGAACAACTTAGTTTTTTCAAACAGCGATTCGACGCTTTCTTATGACGCTTTCTTATAAGGAGGGAGCAGCGTGCAGCGATTATCCAAAAGGGACTGCTTCTTTGTGGGCCTGACCCTGTTTTCCATGTTTTTCGGCGCGGGCAACCTGATCTTCCCGCCCTTTCTGGGCGCGCAGGCGGGCGCCGATACCTGGCCCGCCATGATCGGCTTTGCCATGAGCGCCATCGGCCTGCCCGTTCTGGGCGTGGTGGCGGTGGCCCAGTCCGGCGGGCTGCCGGTGCTGGCAGGCCGGGTGGGCAAACGATTCGCCTGGCTGTTCACCCTGCTCATCTATGTTTCCATCGGGCCGGGGCTTGCCATCCCCCGCACCGCCAGCACCTCCTTTGAAATGGCGGTAAGCCCCTTCTGGCCGGATGCTCCCCTCTGGGTGCTGTGCGTTTACTCCTTTGTCTTCTTCGCGGTGGCCATGCTGGTGGCCTTCAAGCCGGAAAAGCTTACCGACCGGCTGGGCAAGGCGCTGGGGCCCATCCTGCTGGTGCTGATCTTCGTTATGGTGGCAGGCTGCTTTGTGAACGCCCCCGGCGGCTACGGTGCGCCCAGCGGCAACTACACCGGCAATGTGGTGGCCCAGGGCTTTGTGGACGGCTACCAGACCATGGACACCATTGCCGCCTTGAACTTCGGCATCATCATCGCGCTGAACATCCAGAACCGGGGCGTGACCGATGAAAAATCGGTGGTGCGCCACACCATCCGCGCGGGCTGGATCGCCGGTGCGGTGCTGCTTGTGGTCTACTCGGCGCTGGCCCACATCGGCGCGGTGAGCGGCGGCAGCTTCGACAATTATTCCAACGGCGCGGGCGTGCTCACCAACCTGATGAGCTGGATGTACGGCCCGGCGGGCACCGCCCTGCTCGGCCTGATCTTCGTGATCGCCTGCCTGAACACCTGCATCGGTCTGTTCAGCTGCTGCAGCGAATACTTCAGCCTGCAGTGGCCCAAAATCCCCTACAGGGCCTGGGTGGTCATCTTCGCGGTGATCAGCTTCTTTGTTTCCATCGCCGGGCTGAACACCATCCTGGCCATCTCGGTGCCCATCCTCAGCGCCATCTACCCGGTGGCCATCGTGCTCATCGCGCTGGGCCTTGCCCACCGCATCACCGGCAAGGCGCCTTTGTGCTACCCGGTGGCAGTGGCCTTCACCATTCTGATGAGCGTGCCCGGCGCTCTGGTGCAGGCAAAGCTGCTGGGCGGCCCGGTGGCGGCCTTCTTCGAGGGCCTGCCCCTGTATACCGAGGGCCTTTACTGGCTGCTGCCCGCCGCATTGGGCGGCGTGCTGGGCGCGCTGGCCAGCCTGCTGGGCATCGGCCGCCGCCGCAAACTCTGATTTTCTTCTCTATATGCATTTTCTCCCCAAGCATGCACAAGGCCCCCGCGGGCAAACGGCTGTTCTGCCGCCCCGCGGGGGCCTTGTGTTTTGTTTTGTATTCTGGAAAAGAGAAAAATCCTTTGCCGCTGCTCAGTCGTTGAAGACGTACTTGTCCAGCCGGTCGAAGGCTTCCTGAATCCGGGAAAGCGGCGAGGCCACATTCATCCGGATATGGCAGGGCCCCTGGAAGGCGCGGCCGTCCTGCCAGCCGACGCCCACCGCCCAGCCGGCCTTCAGCACCTCATCCAGCGTGCGGCCGGTGCGGCTGCAGTATTCGGTCAGGTCCAGGAACAGCATATAGGTTCCCTGGGGCATGGCGGCCTGCACGCCCCGGTAATGCTCCCGGATGTGCTCATAAGCATAGCGGCAGTTGCCCTCCAGTACCTGCAGCAGCTCCTTCACCCATTCCTCGCCCTCCTCGCTGTAGGCGCCCAGCAGCGCATGCATGGAAAGCACGTTCATCTCGTTGTAATGGGTGGAGTTTCCCTCACCGGTCACCCGGTCGCGCAGATACTGGTTATAAATGATGTGATAGCTGCCGGTCAGCCCCGCCAGATTGAAGGTTTTGGAGGGGGCATACACCGCCACCGTGTGCTCTCTTGCCCAGTCGTTCACCATCAGGGTGGGGATGTGCTTGTGGCCGGTGTACACAATGTCCGCCCAGATCTCGTCGCTGATCACCAGGCACTGGTTCTTTTCAAACACCTCCATGGCCTTTTCCAGCTCCCAGCGCTCCCACACCCGGCCCGCCGGGTTGTGGGGCGAGCAGAAGATGGCCAGATGGATCTGGTTCTCCCGCAGCTTCCGGTCCATGTCCTCGTAGTCCATCCGCCATATTCCCTGCGCATCCCGCACAAGGGGGCTGTACACCGGGGTGCGCCCCAGCATGTCCACATCTGCCATAAAGCCCACATAGACCGGGCTGTGCAGAAGGATCTTGTCGCCGGGGGCCGACAGGGTCTTCACCGCGCTGGTCACGCAGCCATGCACCCCGTTTTCGTAGCCGATGTGCTCCTTTTGCAGCCCGACGAAGCCGTCATGACGGGTCCGCCAGTCCATGATCTTGGAAAAGTATTCCTCCCGGGGCTGAAAATAGCCGTACAGCCCATGCTGCGCCCGCCGGATGATGGCCTCCGGCACCGCCGGGCAGGTGGCGAAATTCATATCCGCCACCCACATGGGAATGGCATCAAAGCCCTCCCGCGGGGCCTCCGGCTCATTGCCCCAGTATTTCTGACCGATGCCCTCGACGGCGGTCGCATCAAAGCCCCGCCGGTCAATGATGGAAGTAAAATCGTATTTCATTGCACTCGTCTCCTTTTTATTCAATCCTCGTTGACTGCAACCGCCCGGGCAATGATCTGCTCCCGGCTCTCTTTCAGCTTTTCAGCGGTCACCCACTTTTTCTTCAAAGAAACAACCGCCAATACCAGAATCACAACCACTTCACCCACACACATCGCTGCGGCCTTTCCGTCCAGGTTGATGAACAGGTTGTAGATGACCATGATCGCAAAGATGCCGCCAGCCACCGAGCACAGGTTCCAGACCCAGCGGGGATAGCGCAGGCCGCGCTTTGCCCACTGTTCGGGATATTGGTCAGGCAGCTTCAGGCAATAGAAATTGATGAACGCATTCAAAATCATGGTGGGGATCATCACGTTGCCCACCACGCCCTCGATGTCCAGCCCGAAGAGCAGCGGCAGCAGGCTCACCACATAAAGAACGAGGTAGGTGACCCAGGGATATCCCCCCTTGGTGGTCTTACTGAACACCGAAGGGATCCAGCCGTCCTCGGCCACACGCAAAACCGGCGTGCGTATATAGGCAATCACGCCCAGCATGGTGGAAGCTACCGCACAAATGCCGCCGCCCACAACAAAGAAGTAATAGGCTGCCGTGGGCATGATCGCCTGAGCCGTAACGCTGATGTTCTGGTTGGCAATCTGTTCATAGGGCAGAATTCCGCCGGCCACATAAGCCATGCAGGCGTAGATCACAGCAACAATCAGAGTTGCAATAATCGCCGCAAGAGGAATGATTCGTTTGGGATTTTTCGTAACCGACCCCATAGAGGTCATCGCAGATGTTCCCATGCAGGCAAAGCTCATTACCGACAGCGCCGCCATAAAGCCTCCCATTCCCCCGTGCCAGAATTGACCGTCTGCATTGGAGAAAAACGCGGCGGCATCCACCTTTGGCACACCGTAAACGAGGAACAGGGCAAGCGCCACGATCAGGGTGACCGTGAACAGGTTCTGAATGATCGTCAGTACCCGCGAGCCGCGAATGCTGCACAGGAAGCCCAAAGTAAGTACCAGCACCGAAAAAAGCGACTGATATTCGTTGATCTGCGGATACAGCTGTGCAGCAAACTGTGTAATCGCCAGCGAGTGCCCCGCCAGCACAAAGGCCGACGCCAGCTGGAACCAGGCCGACACCCCGGAAAGCAGCGGCGGAAACACCATTGCCCGGCAGTCGTAATCACCGCCCGGTATCACAAACATAGAACCAAAGGCCAGAGAATACCAGAAGGCCAGCAGCATATAGACGCAGCCGATTCCGCAAACCAGCAAAATCGAACGGCCGGCATAGGCAATTCCGGCGCCCATCATCATAAAGATGCCCGTCCCGATGCCGCTGCCTACGCATAAGCCAACCACATTCAGCAAGCCCAACTTCTTGTTTTTTTCTTCCACAAGAATTCCTCCTTATTTCAAATTTTAAAGTACCCTTGTCCGCGCATAATGTTTTTAATAGCTTAATCATTAAGCATCTTAATTATAGTCTCACAAACTTTCCCAGTCAATGCTTTGATGCGAATTTTATGTTATGCACAATCTATGTTATATAATTTTATTAAAAAGACCAGGGCGCCGTATGGATGGCACAAAAAAGGCAGGTGCTTTTGTGGCACCTGCCCATAGAATTTGACGCTTTCCTTCCAGCCCTGCCTGAGCACTCAGGCAAAGTGCTCCCGGCTGCGGCGCACATCGTCGGCGTAGGCCTCGTTGATGTGCTGCTGCACCCGCAGATAAAGCGCCAGCTCCTCCTCGGTGAACTCGGCCAGCCGGTCAAAGGTTCGCTGCTGGCAGTCGGCACTGAAGGCGGCGTGGTCCCGGTACAGGGCCTGACCGCTCTCGGTCAGGCGCAGCTTGTACTGGCGGTTGTTGGCGGCGTTGCGCAGCTGCTCCACCAGCCCTTTCTCCCGCAGCTTGCGCAGCGTCTGCGAGCAGGCGCTGGGGGTCTTGCGCAAAATATTCGCCAGGTCCGCCGCGGTGATGCCCGGGTACATGGCAATCAGGTCGATCATATGGGCCTCCGCCTGATACAGCATGCACTCGCCGTAGCGGTGGGGCATGGCGTCGTATTCACACATCAGGTCGTAGGCCTGGTTCTGCTGGTTCCATATCTGCTCCAGCAATTCGCTGCGCTTTTCGTCGTTCACAGCCGCGTTCCTCCCATCTTGTTTTCGGTCCGCCGGGCGCCTCAGGGCTGGCCGGTCAGGTCCCGCACCACCTTGCCCGCGATGATCAGCCCCGCCGCCCCCGGCACAAAGCTCACGCTGCCGGGGGTCTGCTTTTTGGGGCTGCCTGCCCGCACCGCGCCGCCCGGCACCTCGGCCGGTCCGTCCAGCTGCTTCGGGGTGAGGGCGGGCTCGGTGGAATACACCACCGGAATGTTCCTGTAGCCTCTTGCCCGGCACTCCCGGCGCATCACCCGGGCCAGGGGACAGGCGGTGGTCTTCTCGATGGTGGTCAGCTCCAGCAGCTCCGGGTGCAGCTTGTTGCCGGTGCCCATGCTGGAAATCACCGGCACCCCGGCGGCCAGCGCCCGGCCGATGATCTCCAGCTTTGCGGTCACGGTGTCCACCGCGTCCACCACATAGCTGGCCCCCTCGAAGGGAATCTGATCGGCGGTGTCCGGCATGTAAAACAGGGCGCGGGCCTGGACCCGGCAGTCCGGGTTGATGGCCCGGATGCGCTCGGCGGCTACCTCCACCTTGCTGCGGCCCACCGTGTCGGTAAGGGCGATCAGCTGGCGGTTGCGGTTGGACTCGGCGATTGTGTCGTCGTCCACCAGGGTCAGGCGGCCCACGCCTGCCCGGGCCAGGGCCTCGGCCACGTAGCCGCCCACACCGCCCACGCCGAACAGAATCACGTGGGCGGCATGCAGGGCGTTCACGCCCTCCTCGCCAAGCAGAAGGGCGGTGCGCCGTTCAAAGGGTGCGATGCTCATGGGTCTTGGTTCTCCTTTTGAGGGTAAATGGTTTGGATGAAAAAGGGCCGGGGGCATGTTCCCCCGGCCCGGCGCTCGCTCAGCGCTCGAAGGTCATGTTCAGGTCGGTGCTCCAGCTCTCGCCGGCGGCCAGGGCGGCGGCGCAGGGCTTGTCGTTCCAGTTGCCGGTGGCAGTCTCGGTGTCCGGCAGGCTGTGCCAGGGCTCGATGCACACAAAGTGCAGCTCGGGGTTGCCCACGGCGCTCCAGATCAGGGTGTAGGGGAAGCCCTCCAGGTCCACGGTGATGCGGCGGCCGGTGTCCTTTTCCACCACGCTCAGGGTCTTGGCGGTCAGCTTGCTCATGCAGATGGAATCGTGGTCGAACATCCGGTCGTCCATGGGGATGACGTCGCTGTTCTCCATCAGCACGCGGGTAGCGCCGGTGACCAGGCCGCTGGTGGCGCCGGTCTCGATGACCACGGGGGTCTGGGGCGCGTCAAAGCGCAGCTCGTAGTCGGCGGTGGTGTGCTTGTCGTCAAAGGGCAGCGCGAAGCCCGGGTGGAAGCCGAAGCCGAAGCGCAGCTCTTTGTCGCCGGTGTTGGTCACGGTGATGGTCTGGCGCAGGGTACGGCCGGTCAGGGTGAAGGTGCTCTCCAGGGCAAAATCCCGGGGCAGCTTCTGGCGGGTGGCCTCATTGGAGCGCAGCACAAAGCGCATCACGCCGTTTTCGGCGCTCACAAACTCGTGCTCCAGGTCGCGGCCGAAGCCGTGCTGGCCGCCCTGATAGGTCTCGCCGTCCAGGGTGTAGTGGCCGCCGTTCAGCTTGCCGCAGTAGGGGAACAGGATGGGTGCGCGGCGGGGCCACACATCCTTCTGGCCGTCCCACATCATCTCGGCGCCGGTGGCCTTGTCCACCACGCTCACCAGCTCGGCACCCTTGGACTCCACGGTGACGGTCAAAAATTCATTTTCAATGGTATGCTGCATAAAAACGCTGCCCCTTTCTTTTTGGTAAAGACGTTATCTAAAGTATAGTACACCCGAGGCAAAATTCCAAGAGTGTCGATTGGCACGTTTGCGGAATATTCTGGAACCAGAGCGGGCGGGGTGCACCCGCCCGCACGCCAAATACGAAACCGAGAAAGGAGTTTTGCCTCATGATGAACGGCTGCCTTTTGGTGCAGAGCTACGCCGCCCGCCAGAGCGCCCCGGTGCCGGGCGTGACCGTGACGGTGCGCGGCGAGGGCCATGCACCTGTGACCGTGACCACCGATGAAACCGGCACCACGCCGGTGGTCAAGCTGCCCGCGCCGGATAAGTCCCTGAGCCTGGACGAAGCCAACACCCAACAGCCCTACAGTGTGTGGGAGGTGACGGCGGAGAAGGAGGGCTACCAGACCGTGACCCTGCAGGGGGTGCAGGTGTTCGCCTGCCAGACCGCCCTGATCCTGCTGGAGATGCTGCCCGCCCAGCGGCTGGGCGCGCCCCAGCCCAAGCCCAAGACCTTCGACATTCCGGCCCATTCCCTCTACCGGCCCGAGGGGCCCTCCAGCGTGGCCCCGGCGGAAAACTGCCCGGCTCCGCTGGTGCTGGCCACCCCCATCGTGCCCACCACCATCACGGTGCACCTGGGCAAGCCCAAGGAGAGCGCCCGCAACGTGACGGTGAGCTTTCGGCATTACATCGCCAACGTGGCCTCCAGCGAGGTCTACCCCACCTGGCCGGGCGTGACCAAACCCGCGGCGGCGTTTTTCAAACAACGGATTTTTCCCTCCCATGTGGTATACTAGGTGTAACGAAACATTCCCCCAAGACCGCGGCACCGCCGCAAGGAGACTACTCTTATGTGCACAAGCATTGCTTTTTCCGCCCCTTATCCCCTGTTCGGCCGTAATCTGGACCTGGAAACGCCCTTCGGCCAGCAGGTGGTGGCCACCCCCCGCTCCTTCGCCTTTCACTTTCACCGCCGCCCGGCGATGCCGCACCATCTGGCCATGATCGGCATGGCCACCGTGGCCGGGGGTGTTCCCCTGTACGCCGAGGCCATGAACGAGGCCGGGTTGTACATGGCCGGGCTGAACTTCCCCGGCAACGCCTACTACACCCCCGCCGACCAGGCCGCGCCGGACGCGGTGGCTCCCTACGAGCTGATTCCGCTGGTGCTGGGCAGCTGCCGCACTCTGAAGGAGGCCCGGGCCATGCTGGAAGGCATCGACCTGCTGGGCATCCCCTTCGCCCCGGGCTACCCGCTGGCCCCGCTGCACTGGCACATCGCCGACGGCACCGGCGCGCTGGTGATGGAGGTCACCACCGAGGGCTCCCGCCTTTACGAGGACCCGGTGGGCGTGCTCACCAACAACCCGCCCTTCCCGGTGCAGCTGGCCAACCTGACCGGCTACCAGACCCTTTCCGCCGCGCCGCCGGAAAACCGCTTTGCTCCCGGTGTTCCCCTGCCTCCCTACGGCCAGGGCATGGGCGCCATCGGCCTGCCGGGCGACTGCTCCCCCATGAGCCGGTTCGTGCGGGCGGCCTTTCTGAAATGCAACTCCATCCACTCCGCCGGTGACGATGCGGTGAACCAGTTCTTCCGCATTCTGGACGCGGTGGCCATGGTACGGGGCAGCGTGATGACCCCGGAGGGCAAGCCGGACATGACCCTCTACTCCTGCTGCGCCGACCCGGCCCGGGGCGTGTACTACTTCAAGACCTACGACAACAGCCGCATCCACGCGGTGAACCTGCTGCGGGCCCCGCTGGAGGCAAACACCCTCTGCTGCTGGCCGCTGCCCGGCGGCCACGGCTTCGAAGCCCTGAACTGAATCCTTCCCTTCTCCCCCTGACCTTCGGGTCAGGGGGATTTTTTCCTTTTCCGCCTTTTTTTGCCGCAAACGCAAAACCGTTGTTTGGCAAACCGTTTCCCGCCCGGATTCAGCGTATGATGAATACAGGTCAAAGGCGATGCGCCTTGCCGGTTTTCCCTTTCTTGCAAACGCTGTGTGCTGCTGCAAACGGGCAAGCAGGCCCGGGTCCTCCCGCTTTTTGTACCATCCATTTTCTTTTTTATCGCCGGGCAGGGCAGCGCCCCCCGGCACAGGAGGTATTTTTTATGTACTACAGCAACGGCAACTACGAAGCGTTTGCCCGCCCCCGCACCCCGAAAAAAGCCGAGGGCAAATCTGCCTGGTTGGTGGGCGGCGGCCTTGCCAGCCTCTCGGCGGCGGCCTTCCTCATCCGGGACGGCGGCGTCCCCGGCGAGCGCATCCACATTTTAGAGGAATCGCCCCTGCCCGGCGGCGCCTGCGACGGTATTCTGGACCCCCAGCTGGGGTTTGTGATCCGGGGCGGCCGGGAGATGGAGGACCACTACGAGTGCCTGTGGGACCTGTACCGGTCCATCCCCTCGCTGGAGGTGGAAAACGCCAGCGTGCTGGATGAATTCTACTGGCTCAACAAGGACGACCCCAACTTTTCCATGAACCGGGCCACCCTGAACCAGGGCGTGAGCGCCGAGACCGGCAACCGCTTCGGTTTAAGCGACGCGGCGGCACTGGAGCTGATGGCGCTCTTCTTCGCCAAGGACGAGGACCTGTACAACAAGACCATCGACGAGGTGTTCAGCGACGAGTTCTACGCCTCCAACTTCTGGCTCTACTGGCAGACCATGTTCGCCTTTGAAAAATGGCACTCGGCGCTGGAGATGAAGCTGTATCTGCACCGGTTCTTGCACCACATCGGCGGTCTGCCCGACCTTTCCGCCCTCAAATTCACCCGGTTCAACCAGTACGAATCGCTGATTCTGCCGCTGGTGGAGTACCTGAAAAAGGAGGGCGTGCAGTTTGAATACGGCATCAAGGTGACCAACGTGCTGTTCCATTTCCTGCCCGGCAAAAAGGTGGCTCACCGGCTGGAATTTGTCCAGAACGGCCAGCCCCGCAGCCGGGAGCTGGACGAAAGCGACCTGGTCTTCGTGACCAACGGCTCCTGCACCGAGGGCGCGGCCCTTGGCTCCAACGACGAGGCCACCCGCCTGCGTGTGGAGAACGGTGAGGGCAGCAGCTGGCAGCTGTGGAAGAACCTGGCGGTTCAGAACCCGGCCTTCGGCAACCCGGACGCCTTCTGCTCCGACATCCAGGCCACCAAGTGGGAATCCGCCACCGTGACCCTGCTGGACGACCGCATCGCCTCTTATGTGCAGAAGATCTGTCATCGGGACCCCTATTCCGGACGGGTGGTGACCGGCGGCATCGTGACCGCCAAGGACTCCGCCTGGCTGATGAGCTGGACCTTCAACCGGCAGCCCCACTTCAAGGCACAGCCCGCGGGCCAGCTGGTTGGCTGGATCTACGGTCTTTCCCCCGATGAACCCGGCGACTATGTGGGCAAGCCCATGGCGGAATGCACCGGCGCCGAGATCTGCATGGAGTGGCTGTACCATCTGGGCGTACC
The DNA here is from genome assembly GCF_002159185.1 of Gemmiger sp. An87. Taxonomy (GTDB): domain Bacteria; phylum Bacillota; class Clostridia; order Oscillospirales; family Ruminococcaceae; genus Allofournierella. The sequence continues at coordinate 264,518 of NZ_NFHD01000001.1, read as the reverse complement.
CGAGAACGAGATCGAGCTGCTGGCCCGTGAGGCCGCCTCCACCGTTCCCTGCATGATGCCCTACGTGACCGCCTTCTTCATGCCCCGTGCCGCAGGCGACCGGCCCCAGGTGGTGCCCGCCGAATGTGTGAACTTCGCCTTCCTTGGCCAGTTCGCCGAGACCCGGCGCGACACCATCTTCACCACCGAATACTCGGTGCGCACCGCCATGGAGGCGGTCTACACCCTGCTGAACGTGGAGCGGGGGGTGCCCGAGGTATTCGGCTCCGCCTACGACCTGCGGTGCCTGCTCAACGCCACCCACTACCTGCTGGACGGCCGCAAGCTCACCGACATGAAGCTGCCCCTGCCCTACAAGCTGGCCCTGCACGCCGGGCTGGACAAGTTCCAGGGCACCGTGCTGGAGGAGCTGCTGGCCCGCTACCAGCTGATCTGACCCCAAGGCAGGCCGGGCCCGGCACAACACCGGGCCCGGCCCTCGAAAAAGACATGAACCATCCTGAGGAGGAATCATCCATGAAAGAAACCAATTACGACTACACCCGGACCAAAACCGGCGCGGACTACCTGAACGACGGCCCGCCCCGGGCGGAATTTATCCCCGACGGGGAAACGGCCTTTGTGCCGGTGAACGGCAAAAGCGGCCTGCTGGTGGGCGCGGCTCTGGTGGGGGTGGGGCTCGTCTCCATTCTGGCGCCGGGGGCGGCGGGCATCTCGCTGGCCACCCTGCTCACCGGCGGGCTGGGCGTTTACGGCGTGGCCCAGATCATCGCCTTCGCCCGCCTTCCCTGGGACAGGCGCAGCGGCTGGACCCTGGCCAACGGCATCGCCATGACGCTGCTCAGCTTCTTCACCCTCTGGATGGCCCTGACCACCCCCCTCGGGATGGTGAGCATGATCGCATCGCTGGCCTCGGTGGCCGCCTTCTTCGGCCTGCTGACCGGTGTAGGGCAGCTGTTCCAGTACACCACCCTCCGGCGCACCAAAAGCCCCGGCGCGGGCTGGGTGCTGGCCAGCGGCATCGTGAACCTGCTGGTGGGCCTGCTGGTGATGGCCGCTCCTGTGACCGGGTGGTTCGCCCTGAGCACTCTGTGGGGCGCCTTTCTCGCCGGCAGCGGCGTGGCGGTGCTGGCGGAATCCTGCTCCGGCCACCGGGGCCTGCGGGCGGTGGAATAACCGCTCCCGGCTCCGCGCCGCAAACCGCAAATCAAAGAACGCCTTTCCGAAGTTCGGAAAGGCGTTCTTTTTTGCCTGCATTTTCCCGTTGCCGCAGGCCATTCTCTCCACCCTGCCCTCACAGCCCCCTGCCGTGCCCGCCAGCGCGTGCCCGGCCCCGGGCAGGGGGGCCCTGTACTCAGAGTTCAAACAGCGGCCCAGGGTACCCTGCAGCCCGCCCCAGAGGGCATCGGCATCCCCGCAAAAAAAAGCCCCGAACCGTGTTGGCTCGGGGGCTTTGGAATATGTATGGGTCACTCCTCGTTGGGGTCCGGCTCGTCGTCGGTGATGGGCATCTGCACCAGCAGCTCAAAGCGGCTCTTCTCGAACTTGAGCAGCCCCTCGTCCCGCATCTTGCACAGCTCGTTGGACATGGCGCTCCGGTCCACAAACAGAAAGTCCGCCAGGTCCTGCCGGTTCAGCGGAATCACAAAGGTGCGGCTGCCCGCCTTGTGGTACTGGGCGCTCAGGTAGTCCTGCAGGCGCTCGCGGGTGGTGCGGCGGATGCTGTCCTCCAGCTTTTTGGTCAACCGCTGGGCCTTCTGGGCCACCGCCAGGGTCAGGTTCTGCACAAAGCGGATCTGCCCCGGGTCGGTGAGCCGGTTTGCCCGCAGCAGCTTGTCCACCCGGAAGAAGAGCACCTCGGCGGCAGTGGCGGCGGTGATGGTGCTGTGCAGCCGGTAGCCGCCCACCGCGTTCAGCACGCCCAGGGTGTCGCCGGGGCCCAGCACATCCATCAGGTTGCTGTTGCCCGCCGCGTCCGCGTGGGTCAGATGCAGATTGCCGGAAAGAATCAGTGCCACCTCCTCCAGCGGGTCGCCGTCCTGCCCGATCACCGCCCGCCGGGCATAGCTCGCCCGCCGGGCATTCACGGCCGCCAGCGCACTGCGGATCTCCTCATCGGTCATGTTGCGGAACAGGATGCAGTGCCGCAGCGTTTCCAGCTCCACCCCCAGCCGCTGTTCCATGGTTTGTTCGGTCTCCATACCGGTTCCCCCTTTTTGTTCCGGCATGCCATACCGCAGCCGGTATTTCTGCTTTACATTGTTCTGTTTCATCCTTATTATACTCCTTGTGCGGCGGCCTGCAAGACCGCCCTTTTTGTGTTTTGACTCAGCGAAGCGGCGGGCCGTATCCGGTCCGCCGCTTCGCGTATTGGTGCCAGGGAATTACTGTTCGCTGCCGGTGAGGGTGCGCAGCTCCTCCATGGCCTCCGGGTGGAGGCTGGTGGTGGAGCCGGGGTTGCGCTGCAGCACCCGTGCCGCCCGGCGATACATCTCGTCGGTGCGCCGGTGCATGGCCGACAGCTCCCGCTGAATGGCCTTCTGGTCCGGCCCGGCAAGACCCGGGTGCAGCTTGCCCTCCCGCCGCAGCTGTTCCAGCTGGCGGCTCATCTGCCAGAGCATCCTGCGGCGGCGTTCCCGGGCCGCCTCCAGCCGCAGGCTCACCACGCCGGCGGCCCGCTCGCCCTCCTTGCGCAGGCCGTCCAGGGCATCCCGGGCATCCTGCTGCAAAAAGACTCCCGCGATTTCCAGCCGCCTTTGCAGCCGTGCAATCTGCTCCCGGCTTGCGCTCAGCTGCTCCAGCAGCCGCCGCAGGTCCAGGGCCTCCCGGGTGGAGGCGATTGCATCCGCCGCAAAGGCCAGGGTCAGCGCCGCGGCCAGCATGGCCGCCGCCGGGCCGCTCAGCCCGGTGACGACACCCGCCACCGGGGGCTGGATGACCCGCAGCAGCAGTACCGAGAATACGCCCCAGCACAGCGAGGCCATCAGGCAGATGTACCCGTTCAGGTTCCACTTTTCCTGGCTGTAATCCCAGTAGCGCACGTGGAACATGCGCTCCATGGCCCAGCCGGTGGCGTATTCCAGCGCCGTAGCCCAGAACATGCCGCTGAAAAACAGCATCGGCAGGCTGCCCGCCACCGGGGCGCACAGGACCAGAATGGCCACCGCGCCGAACCCGTAGATGGGGATCACCGGCCCGTGCAGAAAGCCCCGGTTCACCCAGTGCTTCTGACGCACCGAAACATACCCGCTTTCCCAGACCCAGCCCAGAAATCCATAGCTAAAAAACAGCAGCACCCATTGGGGAAGTGTGTAAAGTCCCAACATCATATTGCTTCATCCTTCCATGCGGCCCGGCCGTCTCGCCGGGTCCATGATCTCATTGTACCCTTTCGGGGCCTTTGTTGCGGTTGGCTGCACAACGGACCGGCTCTTCCATACAGATTTTGCGCATTTTTCCGCCCGCCCGGCTCATAGGATGATACGGCGGCAGCTGCCGCGAAATGCATCGAACAGGAGGGATTTTTTCATGGCGTCCATTCATTACATTCTGGAGGAGCATTTTCTTGCAAAGGGCGACCGGGAGCGGGCGGCGGCGGTGCGCCGTCTGGCCGAGGCGCTGACCGAGGGTACGCCCCAGCCGCCAAAAGAGGAGCCGGAGCGTTGAAGCGGGCGGCGCTCTACTGCCGCCTGAGCCGGGAGGACGAGGGGCTGGAAGCGTCTGCCGAGAGCGAGAGCATCCAGAACCAGCGCTCCATGCTGCTGGCCTGGGCGGAGCGGCTGGGCTATGCGGTGCAGGGCATCTACTGCGACGAGGACTACTCTGGCGCGGACCGGGACCGCCCGGCCTTCAACCGGATGCTGGCCGCCGCCCGCGCCGGGCAGATCGACGTGATTCTGGCCAAAAGCCAGTCCCGCTTCACCCGGGACATGGAGCTGGTGGAAAAGTACCTGCACGGGCTGTTTCCTTTGTGGGGGGTGCGGTTTCTGGCGCTGGTGGACCATGTGGACACCGGCGACGCGGCGGGCAAAAAGAGCCGCCAGATCTACGGGCTGATGAACGAGTGGTATCTGGAGGACCTTTCCGCCAACGTGCGGGCGGTGCTCACCCACAAGCGGCGTCAGGGGTGCAGCATCGCCAGCAGCCCCCTCTACGGCTACCAAAAGGACCCGGCCCGAAAGGGTCACCTTCTGCCGGACGAATCCTCCGCCCCGGTGGTGGAGCGCATTTTTGCGCTTGCCCTTTCCGGCCTTGGGTGCGCGGCCATCGCCCGGCGGCTGAACGCCGAGGGCATCCCCGCCCCCGCCGCGGCCAAGGCGCTGGCGGCGGGCAAAGCGCCGGGGCCGGGCCTCTGGAGCAAGGCCACGGTGCACCGGCTGCTCACCAACCGCACCTACGCGGGGGACCTGGTGCAGGGGCGGGTGGAGCGGATCAGCTGGCGGGGCAAGCAGACCCGCCGCCTGCCGGAAAGCCGCTGGATCGTGGCCCCCGCCAGCCAGCCCGCTCTGGTGAGCCGGGCGGTGTTCGACCGGGTGCAGGCGATGCTTTCCGCCCGGGCCCGCTCGGGCAGCCGGGGCGCGCCCCATCCGCTGGCAGGGCTGGTGGTCTGCGGCCTGTGCGGTCACTCGATGGAACAGACCCGCTCCGGCACCATCCCTAAAAGCGGTGCGCCCACCCGGTATTTCCGCTGCCGCACCGCCCGCCAGAGCCCCGCGGCCTGCCCCGGTCAGCCCTACCTGCCCCTTGCCGGGCTGGAGACACTGATTGCCGGGCGGGTGGCCGCCCTGTTTGCGGCGGCGGCCAGCCTGCCTCCGGCCCCGGCCAAGGCCCCGCCCCCCGGCGCGGGGGCGGGGCGGCGGCTGCGGCTGGCGCTGGCAGGGCTCTATCAGGACAAGGCCGCCGGGCTGCTGGCCGAGGAGGAATTTGCCGCCCTGCGCAGCGAGCTGCTGGCCCGGCTGCGGCAGCTGGAGCCGCCCCGGGGCCCGGAAACGCCCGAAGCGCCGGAATCCTCCATCCCTTTGCCCCTGAGCCGGGAGCTGGCGGCGGCGCTGATCGAAAAAATTCTGGTGTACCCGCCGGACGAAGCGGGCAACCGGCGGCTGGAAATTTTCTGGCGGGTGTAGGGCGCGGGTTTGGTCACGCCCGCCTGGCCGGAGCAGGCCCTGCGGGCCAACATCCACGCCCAGATCAGTCTGGCCATGAACCGCATCTTCACCGAGTGGTACCCCAGCCGGGGCTACACCTTCAACATCACCAACTCCACCAGCTACGACCAGTACTATGTGCACGGGCGCAACATCTTTGAGGTGATGGAAAAGCTCACCGACGACATCTTCAACACCTACGTGCGCCGCCAGGGCACCATCGAGCCCTACTACACCGAATACTGCGACGGCAAGTCCGTCACCTGCAAGGGCATGAAGCAGTGGGGCACGGTGGACCGGGCCAATGAGGGAAAGAACGCCCTGCAGATCCTGAAATACTACTACGGCAACGACATCGAGATCGTGCGCACCAACAACCTGCAGGACATCCCGGAAAGCTACCCCGGCAGCCCGCTCCGCCGTGGCGACAGCGGCACCAACGTGCGCATCATCCAGCGGCAGCTCACCCGCATCGCCAAGGACTACCCCTTCTTCGGCAACCCGGGCACCGACGGGATGTTCGGCGCGGCCACCGAATCCACGGTGAAGGCCTTCCAGAAGCAGTTCAGCCTGACGGTGGACGGCGTGGTGGGCCGGGCCACCTGGTACAAGATCAGCTACGTTGATTGCAACAACTGCAAGAAACATCGTTCTGCTTGCGATTGCGCAGAATCTGAAAGGCCTGAGTAACTGCGATGACTTTCAGGGTGATTTCCAGATTGATTGCCTTTTTGGTGCTGTCGCCCCGGACAACGATTTTATCAATCAGGCTGTCGATGGTCTCTTTGCTGGGAGTGCTTTCCTCGGCCATGCGTCTGACGCTCTGTTTCAGCCCGTCCAACTGGACAAGCATCTGCCGGGATTTTTCAGACGATGCTTTCAGCATTTCCCTCTCAGATTGAATGGCATTCAGCCGGGACTTGTGCTCCGCGCTGCGTGTCATATACTCATCCTTGGTGATAGCGTCATCCTCGTACAAGTCCAGCAGCTTGCGGCGCTTTTTCTCGATAGTCTCCTGTTCCTTCTTCAAAGTTTCCATGCGTTTTTCAATCTGCTGCCCGGTTGTGGCCGACTGATATCGGCGCATCAGGTCAGCAATCATGGCATCATAACCGCCCAGCAGGTCGTGCAGCATTCCCTGCACAATCGTGTCCAGCTCATCGCTGTACAGCGTTGGACCGATATTGCCGGGATGGGCTGCGTCCTTATAGTTGCGGCACTGCCAGCCCTCCCGGTTAATGCCTTTATAGCGATACAGACACCGAGTAAAAGAAACACCGGGCGCAGCGTCAAAGCCGCTGACGATTTTGCCGCTGTAGCGGTAAATGCCCTGATTACAGGGTGCGCTAACTTCTTCCCGGTATTTTCCCTGCCGTTCCTTGCGAATCTGTGCAGCCTCATCCCACAATGCTTCGCTAACAATGGCGGGAATAGCGGGGTCTTTATACATGACCCACTCGTTTTGAGGCAACTCCCGGCGGACATACCGCTCGCCCATATCCAGCTTTTCGGTCTTGCCGCCGCAGTAAAAGCCCTTGTACTTGGGATTTTCCAGCACGGTTTTAAGGGTGCGGGTCGGGATTTGAGTTCCGTCCTTGCGGGTAATGCCACGCTCTGCCAATTCTTTGGCGATGCGCCGAAGCCCCATACGCTGATGTACATACAGGTCAAAAATCAACCGCACTGTTTCCGCTTCTTCCTCATCGACCACCAGCTTGCAGTGGTCTTTGGTGTAGCCCAAAATTTTAGAATTTCCGTACACTTTGCCCCTTTGAATGCCCTGTTCAAAAACGATTTTGGTGCGGGAGCGGGCATTTTCGGCCTCCATTTCCGCACCCAATGCCATCCACTGAAGAAACATTTCATCTTTAGAACGGAAAGAATTGATGCCTTCTTTCACGAACCAAATCATGACGCCGCAGCTTTTCAGTTTGTCTTTATACACAAGACACTCTTTGATATTCCGGGCAAAGCGTGCCACATCTTTGACGATAATCAGGTCAAAAAGCCCTGCTTGTGCGTCTGCAATCATCTGTTGAAAACCGCCGCGCATATACACTTTTGTGCCGGTCACAGCCTCGTCCGAATAGGTGCCGGAATACGTCCAGTTGGGATTATCCTCAATCATTTGGCGGTAAGTATCCAGCTGATTTTCAAAACTTTTCCTCTGTTCACGGCTGGCGGTGGATACGCGGACATAATCTACCACCCGCAAATTCATATCCTGTATATTTGCACCGTTGTTTACCGCCCTCAGCAAATCATAGTTCATGTCCCAATCCTTTCCGGCTTGGAAGCGGCATCAAGGCTCAGTTTGGCCGCTTCATACATCTCTTTCGTAATTGTACCTTGCAGATACAACTGTTCGTTAATCTGGCGCTCCATCGCCAGAGCGATTTTTTCGCGCAATACGCAGTGGATGCTGTCTGACTGAGACATATCTCTCACCTCAGTACAGCGTATGGTCGATTCTTGTCCATTGTTCCGACCAATATGGTTATCCGTCATAGGGTGTCAGTCCTTATCATAGATAATGGCTGACGACCACATCACAGCGGCTGTGCCCCAGATTATGGGACACGGCCATCAATACTCCTTTGTCATAGCTGCGGCCTTTACGGTCTGCCCGGCAATGATACAGCCGCCCGGAGGCTGCTCCCCGTGCCTCATAATATCGGTACAGGTCTTGCGCATACTGTGCGCGAAGATAATGAAGCGGCATATCCTTGGGCAGAGCTGAACAGCTAAACAAACGATGTTTACCGCCGGTTGCGGCAGCCTTGGGATTCCAGGCATAAGTTGAAAAGATTTTGCGTACAGCGGTTTCATATTGTGGAAGGACAATCGCATTCCTCTCCTTGCCGCCTTTTTCCCTCAGGTGCACATATAAATGTCCATCCCGAGCAATCAAATCTTCTGCTGTCAATCCCAGAATCCCGCCACGACGTGCCCCGCAGGCGCGGGCAATCGTGCGCACAGCTTCTTGCTCGGGTGTGTTATGCCGGGTGTCCGCCGCGCTGATTTGCCGCCCGCGCTTGATGTCGGAACGGTGACGGGCGGGCAGATGCTCAACGGCGAACAATGACGCATAATCGGCATCATAGACCGAGCACAGCGCATAGACCCGCGTGCGTATCGTCCATGCGGAAAGTCCCCGCGCCTGCATCTCAGCGTAATAAGCCGGAAGATACGGGCGGCACTCGTTCAGTCGCTTACATCCGTATCGGTCAGCAATCCAGCGCAAGGCCGTCAAGGCTTGCTTAACATAGGTGGCGTACGATGATGTGGCGTACAGCCCCGTGATTTGGGTGTAATGCGATTGCGTCCGCTGTGCCTCAGCGCGGGCTGCCTGTTTGGCGGCGTGCTTGCTTTGGCCGCGCCTGTCACACTTGGCCAGAGCGGCTTTGACTTCATGGGTCAAACGCTTAGTCACATTTTTGGACAACATCCTGTACACCTCTTTGTCATGGGGCAAGGCAACCACCATCTTGGCCGTTTAACCCACGGCACGGGCCTTTTCGGGTTAAGAGCAAGCCGGACGATAACGCTCAATCCGGGAGCGTGCCCGCGCATATCGGGCGATATACTGTATCGTGGCCTTATCACGGTACGCATACATTTATCAACTGATTATTGCGCATCCATCGCTGCACTTTGATATTCCTGATACATTCACCCGTTGCGAAACGGTCGCTCCTATGCGTGAGCGCAAGAATGTGACAACAAGCCTGCTATGATCCTCGCGGAGCGAGGCTCATAGCAGGCTTTAAAACTCCTAAATACGATTTACCAACAAGTCATATTGTAACGGCGTAGGTGGAAGATAGCCTGGCCGTGTTGCCGCTTCTGCCAACCGCCTTTCAGTTTCAAGCACATCACTGCACGACAGGCGTACAACCACATCACATTTCAGGGCTTCCATCCGCCGCCGTATATCCAGCACGAATCGTCCCATACCCGTAGGCGGCTTTATATGTCCTGTTAACAGTGCCGCCAGACTACAGTTGTCCGTATAGACTGTTGCCTGTGTTGCTGTACGCAAATACTCCAGTGCCATTACAGCGGCGCGAATACTGTCCAACTCCATATGGATGGCGCTGCATTGTTTTACACCTGTGCTTAGTAGCGTTCCATTCTGTGCATCCGTTATTAGGTATACACACACAGCACGCTCATCGGCGGCGATTGCAGCTCCTGCAAATACATCAACCTTCATAAGCCACATCAACCTCTTTGCTGCCTCGATATTGCTTTTTGTTTTTTGACTTTTCCGCGTTTGTCAACTCCGCATCGTGCACGAGCTGGATGATTTTGACCATCTCTTTCACATCGGCAACAGTTAGCGTGATTTGCTCGATATGTCTGTACTGCCCGATGCTACAGATATGTCCTTGGTCATCTCGACTGCATAATGTGCAGATTATCGTTATCTGTACATTCTCGTCATCCAGCACCGTAACCGACAGTGCACGGGCGTAACCCTTGTTGTCATCACGATAGCCAATTTCTGCGCATGTTTCCGGCGGAATGATATCCACCGCCTCTGCGATGACAGTACCCGCAGGAACGCTGTAATCCAGCGTACTTATACGGCTGATTTTGACCTTACACTGTAACTTCTTAATTTGCTCCTCTTCTTTGCGCTGCAGGCGTATTGCAACCGCCCCATAACGCAGGCCTGTGGGTAATACCGAAATGGTGGTATTGCCTCGCTGGCACACATACAAAGGCTTGTTTGATTTTGTCCGATTTCTCGATTTTTCCATTTTGACATCTCCTTTAGTAAAATTGCATAAAAAATAGGCGGCAGCTATTAGCTACCGCCTAAAGTACCCGATGGGTGTTGCCGCAATTTGGCGCACCTATAGTGGGTCATTTTCGTTACTCCCAAATGCCTGCCGTGCTACACACTTGTTGGCAGGCTTGTCAGATATACCTCTCGGGTACACCTATATTGTATCATCACCTGATAGATAGGTCATTGATGATTCCTGCAATTTTATTTTTCGTCTTCGGGTTCCACCTGCCTAAATTCCTCAGTTGCGAAAAAATCATACAAAGATATCTCCAATCCGTCGCATAATAATTTAAGAGTAATAACGCCCGGATTCCTGCTGTTCCCATAAATGATGTTTTTTAAGGTCGTTGGCGGGATGCCCGCTTTACGAGCTAAAGCATGTAGATTGTAACCTTTTTCAGCACACAGCTGCTGTATTCGTATTGCAACTGCCTTTTGTGTATCCATATTCTCACGCCCATATATAGTCTTTTCTGTAGTCTATAAGATGGTCGGATTCAAGTTGGACTTTATATGGACTTTTGAATAAAGCTGTTGTATAATGCAAGCAAAGCAAATGTTAACAGGAGGATTTCAAGTGAAACTCAAGAAAATCGCTGCTGTCGCTGTATCTGTATGTATGGCTGCGGCACTGACCGCATGTGGCGTAAAAATCGAATCCATTGGCCTGCCCAGTGAGATGAGCATGGATGCTGGCGATACCGCCAAAATGGAAGTTGCCTACAGCGCAGGCAACGCAACGGATGCTGAGGTCCAGAAGGCCATCGAAAAAATCACGATGGAGTGGACTTCCAGCGATGAGACTGTTGCAACTGTTGATGCCGAAGGCAATGTGACCGCTGTTGAAGCCGGTGAAGCCGATATCACGGTGTCCATCAAAGACAGCGATATCAGCGCTGTATGCCATCTGACTGTGGAGCCTGTTCCTACCGGCATCGAGGCCCCTGAGAGCATGGAGCTGGAAGTGGGCGAGAACGGAACCAAGCCCCTGGCCGTAAAGATTCTGCCTGAAGGCGCGACCGGCGTTGAGCTGACTTACTCATCCAGTGATGAGTCCGTGGCCACTGTTGACCAGAATGGCAATGTAACCGCAGTAAGCGCCGGTGAGTGTGTAATCACTACTACTGGCACTATGGTTGGCACCAAGACTGTTGCGCAGGATGAAACTGCCGCAGCGGCATCTTCTCAGGAGAACAATGTGGCCAGCGAGGCTACTTCTTCCGAGACCGCCAGTTCCACCGCTGAAGATAAGAGCTCTTCTTCCGCATCCGTAGAGAACGTAACTCCTTCGGATAGCGAGAATAAAGCGCAGAGTTGGACTTCCGAGACGAAGGTGGTTGTTACCGACCCCTCCAGTGAGTCCACTGCGAACGACAGCAAGGAGAACTCTTCTGACAAGGAATCCACTTCCCAGAGCACTTCCAAGAAGCCCTCTTCCAGCAGCACTACCACCACTGGTGGCAACACTGCAAATAGTGGAAATTCCAATAACAGCACTACCACCACTGGTGGCGGCGCTGTAAGCGGCGGTAATAACAACAACGGCTCGACCACCACTGGTGGCGGCAACGTAAGCGGCGGTAACGACAACACTGCACCTGCACCCACTCCGGCTCCTGCACCCGACCCGACTCCGGCGCCCGCTCCGGTTCCCACTCCTGCGCCCGCACCCGACCCGACTCCCGCCCCTGCTCCTGACCCGGCTCCGGACCAGGGCAACACTGCTCCTGAAGGCGGCGCGGCTGGTGGCAATGGCAACGACATTATCCCCGGTGGTGGCACTACTGATGGTAATGGTGGCGACGCCGAAATTGTACCCTAAATAAGGTTCCAGAAAAGACCCGTTTGCACTCGCGAGCGGGTCTTTTCTTGTTTTATAAAACCACAACAATGTATGGACAAAAAAGAGATTTTGGGGACGGATACAAAATAGTTTGGGGACAGATGTGGAAGGAACTGCCCGGTGATCCGCCGGGCAGTTCCTTGTTACAGAAAAGATAATGCTGAGCGAGAAACATAGTGTATCAACCTGCCGCCATCGCGCAGGGATTCGCCGGACGATGCGCGGATGGTGGCATATTCATCGCTACTAATTACACCACTGAAAACGCGCTCGGGACGCGCGAGGCCATGGCTGCTTATTATCCGTCTCTGCCCTTTCGGCAACGGAGCGCAAGAATCTAAATACATTGTCTTGGTCAGATATTTTGCAAGAGCATCATAATCTGCTTTTGTGTCGCCCACTCTCTCTACAAGGCAATATCCGTACCGCGCAAATACGGGGGTTGAAAAACAGTCGATGCCAACGGCCATCCGGCGATAGATGATTGCAGGCAATCCCTTATCCGATGAACTGTAAGGCTGCAACATGTCAGAGGGAATATCTGTCAACATGATATGACCATGCCAGCGTCCGAGATTCATTTCATCTTCATCAGATAACTCCGGTACGATGATATAGCCGACAGGCCCGTCATAATGACGCTTGATAGTGCGCAGCCCGTTTTTACAGATTTGCACCACATCATCTCTTGTGGGAGAACTTCCATTTTCATTGCTTTCTATAGTAACGGTCAGAAAAAAGCGAAAATAATTGCAGTGCAAGATGTCTGCCACCGTACGTCTCGACCGTGACAGGGATGTACGTTTATTCTCTTTTTCACGTTCATCGAGGCTATTAGATAATGCGGTAATGTAATTGTGAGATGGGCGTGCGATAATTTTGACGACATCCGGCCCACAGCGATATGCTTGTATATTATGGCTCATATTTTGCATGGCGCTCCTTTCTTCATCATGACACCGATAATCTGATGTCAAAAAGTGTCACGGAATATCCAGTCCCATACCCGCCGGACAAGGCGGGCAGAGGCTGAGAATGTTCATTAGCTGAGATGTGGAGCGATAAAGACAGAATATACATCTGCCGGCAGAATACCAAAGTAGTCCATCAGTGTTTGGATTGCCCAAAGCGGCCATTGCGTTGTGCCGTTCATGTACCTTGACAGCGTAGCCGGGTCAATGTGCAGTACGTCCAGCGCTACCTGTTCCTGTGTCAGGCCGTGGCCTGCATACTTGCCGCGCAAATAGGATTTTGCATCACGAATAGTCAAAGTTCTCCCCCTTTCGGTTCTTTGTGGGGATATCGTATAATGACTTTCGGATTTTTTCTATGAAAAATAACAGGTTACCCCGTACTATAACTTCGTTATAGTACAGAATAACCCGTTATCCTTACTGCTTGTCTGACAGAGCACGGTACAGGGTCGCCACCGAGATGCCGCATAGATTGGCCGTTTCCCGCGCGGTATAGGCTTTTGTCTGATACAGCTTTATCGCCTTTTCAACGACCCGTTTGTCTGTCTTGGGCCGTCCGCCTTTACGCCCTCTGGCCCGTGCCGCTTTTAATCCTTCTTCCGTGCGCTGAACAATCAAATCCCGTTCAAACTGGCTGATGGCCGATAAGACTGTGACCAGCAATTTGCCGGTCGGTGTAGCCGTGTCTATGGATTCTTTCAAGCTGATAAGCTGCACCTCTTTTTTATCAAACTCATCCAATAAATTAAGCAGGTCGCGCGTACTGCGACCAAGGCGGGAAAGGCTCTCCACCACTACACTGTCGCCCTCTCGCATCCGTAAACGCACCTTGTCAAGTTCCGGGCGGTTGGCTTTGGTGCCGGTCATCTTCTCTGTGTAGAGTTCGTCCACTCCATACTCGTGCAGCGCGTCGATTTGGCGTTCCAAATTCTGATTTTCAGTAGACACCCGTGCATATCCGATTTTCATTGTGTAACTCCTTTCTCTTTATGGGGGCTTTTTGATAGTTTGATTTTGAGAGCAGTTTTGAGATTGTTTTCCTTCTGTAAATGGGTATTCGCCAGAAGAATTTTGCCGTTATCAAAAACAATCGTTTTTGATAGTCTGATGGCAAATGAAAAAGCGTCGGAGTTTTCCGGCGCTTTTTCGTTTACAGTCAGATGTTGAGATACACGCTTACTGTGTATTCCCGGTTGCAGAGCGGGTTGCCAGCCATACGGCCCAACCCACCATTGAAATGGTATCTTGTATTTTGTGCAATTAACGTACATCTATGTGTCGGTGAAGGACCTGGCGGAGCTGACCAGCGAGGGCGAAAAGCCCAGCGGCGAGAGCAACGTGAACGGCAGCACCTACCCGGGCACCGCCTTGCAGGTGGGCAGCACCGGCACCGGAGTGGAGCGCATCCAGTTCTGGCTGAACGCTCTGGCCGAGTTCGACCCCGCCCTGCCCAGCATTTCGGTGGACGGCATCTACGGCAATGCCACCGCCAATGCGGTGCGCGCCTTCCAGCGGGAGAACGGCCTGACCGTGGACGGCGTGGTGGGCCCCGCCACCTGGGAGGCCATTGCCGCCGCCTACAACAGCCTGGAAAGCGACATTCAGGACCAGCCCAGCGGCTACCCGGGCACCCCGCTGCGCCAGGGCGACAGGGGCGACAGCGTGCGCCTTCTGCAGTTCTACCTGCGCATGGTGGCCTCCAACTTCTCGTCCATCCCCACCATCACGGTGGACGGCATCTTCGGCGCGGCCACCACCAGCGCGGTGAAGGCCTTCCAGAAGGAATTCGGCCTGACCCAGGACGGCGTGGTGGGCCCCGCCACCTGGCAGAAGCTGTACGAGGTCTACGGCGACGTGGCCGACAGCCTGCTTGCCCCCAACCAGCGCCCCGGCACCTACCCGGGCACCCCCCTCAAGCAGGGCAGCACCGGCACCGCGGTGCGGGAGGCTCAGTTCTACCTGCGGCTGCTGGCGGTCTACTTCCCCACCCTGCCCACCGTGACCATCGACGGCATCTACGGCCCGTCCACCACCGCGGCGGTGAAGGCCTTCCAGACCATGTTCGGCCTGACCGCGGACGGCATCATCGGCCCCGCCACCTGGCAGGCTCTGTACGAGCAGGCCCAGCGGCTGCGCTCGTCCGACGGGCTGCTGGCCGCCTTCAACCTGGTGCCCTGGCCCGGCTTCGAGCTGATGATGGGCGCCGAGGGGCCCTCGGTGGCCTTCGTGCAGTTTTTGCTGCGCTACATCAGCTATTTCTACGACACCGTGCAGGACCCGGGCAAGCTCGACGGCATCTTCGGCCAGAGCACCCTGGATTCGCTGCACAGCTGGCAGCTGGAGTTCAACCAGCCCGAAAGCGACACGGTGGACGAATTCACCTGGAACGCGCTGGAGGCCACCTTCCTGAGCCTGGCCGCCGGGGTGCCGGATTCCACGGTGCCCGCCGCCGCGCCGGACTACCCGGGCTACGTGATGGCCCCGGGCAGCGCGGGCGGAGCGGTAAGCGCGCTGCAGCAGGCCATGAACGGCATCGCCCAGCGGTACTGCGTGGCGGATTTTGTGCCCATCGACGGCGTTTACGGCACCGAGACCACCAGCGCGGTGACCGCCTTCCAGCAGGGGCTGGGCCTGCCCGCCACCGGCGTGGTGGACCGCGCCACCTGGGATGCCATCTTCGCGCTGCTCTATCCGCCCATTCCCGAAGCCTGATTCCATCAAACGAAAGGAGCGAACACCATGCCCAAGATCTTTGTGTACGACGCCTATTCCAACAAGCTGATCACCTACAACCTGGGCGAAAACGACACCATGCCCTACTCCTACGGCGCCACCATGAAGGTGAAGGAGTTCCGGGGCAGCAGCCAGAGCCCCACCCTCTGGACCACCGTGGCCGCCATGGAGGCCTGGAACCTGACCCGCCGGTCCTACGGCAAGGGCATCCACATCGGCTACGCCTTCAAGCGCATCTGGGAGGGCGGCCACGGCACCCGCAGCCAGCACTACGCGGGCGTTGCCTTCGACGTGGGCCAGGGGCAGGGGTCCTCGGCCCGCAATGCCATCTGGAAGGCCGCCAAGAACACCGGCGCCTGGGGCTATGTGGAGCCCCAGGACATGACCCCCACCTGGGTGCACTTTGACCGGCGCTACGGCAAGCCCGCCTGCAGCGGCACCACCGCCGGGTACCCCACCGTGCGCCGGGGCTCGGTGAGCACCTATGTGCTCATCCTGCAGGACGCGCTGAACGCCCTGGGCTACTCCACCCGCACGCTGGACGGCAAGTTCGGCGCCAACACCGAAAACGCCCTCAAGGCCTACCAGCGGGCGGTGGGCCTGACCGCGGACGGCATCTGCGGCTGCAATACCTGGAAAAAGATCACCGCCGCGGTGGTGGGCATCGGCCGCACCAAAACCGTGATCGACTGAAAATTTCTCAGCCCCGGCATCTGCCGGGGCTGTTTTCGTGCTCTTTTCATGACAAAATCACTCAAAATATGGACTTTTGCGCCCGTTCGTTTATAATAAAGGGTAAGACTGTTTTCCCGCGCCGGGTGTTCCGCCCGCCGCCGAAAAGGGGGCTTACCTGTTTATGATCCGCAAAAATCAGAGGCTTTTGAACATCGTCAACTGCCTTTTGGATATCTCGCTCATCGCCCTGGCCTATCTGCTGGCCGTGTGGCTGTGGCTGGGCGTTTACCGCGACAATCTGGTCAACCCGGCGGTGGTGCTGCTGCGCACCGGGGCCTTCCTGCCCGCCGTGTGCTACGGGGTGATCATGGCCGCCATCTACTATGCCTTCAAGCTCTACGGCTCCTTCCGGTTCTCCACCCTGCTGGACGAGACGGTGGCCCTGATGAAGGCAAACCTTTTGGGCCTTTTGCTCATCGGCATGGTGCTCTACCTCACCCGTGCGGTGGATTTCTCCCGCGGGGTACTGGTGCTGTTTTATGTGTTCTCCACTGTGCTGGTGGTGGCCAAGCGGGTCACGGTGCGGCGCATCCTGCGCCACTACCGGATGCTGGGCTACAACCTGAAGCATGTGCTGATTGTGGGCAACGGGCGGCTAGCCTTTGAATACCTGGATTCGCTGCGCCGCAACCCCCAGTACGGCTACAACGTGCTGGGCTACGTGGCCGCCAGCGAAAAGCCGGGCCTGGGCAAGCACCTGGGCCGCTACGAGGACCTGCCGGACCTGCTGGCCGGCCCCACGGTGGACGAGGTGATCGTGGCGCTGGAGCCCCACGAAACCCGTTTTATGAACACCATCATCGCCTCCTGTGAAAAGCAGGGCGCGAAGATCCGCATCATTCCCTTCTACAACGACTTCATTCCCAGCCGCCCCACGGTGGACGTGATCGGCTCGGTGAAGCTGATCAGCATCCGCACCATCCCGCTGGACAACATGCTCAACGCCGCCTTAAAGCGGGCCATGGACGTGGTGGGCAGCCTTGTTCTGATTGTGCTCACCAGCCCCATCATGCTGGTGGCAGCCATCGGGGTGAAGCTTTCCAGCCCGGGGCCGATTCTGTTCCGGCAGGAGCGGGTGGGCCTGAACAAAAAGATCTTCACCATGTACAAGTTCCGCAGCATGCGGGTGAACACCAGCCAGGACACCGGCTGGACCCAGGACGCCGACCCCCGCAAAACCTGGTTCGGCAGCCTGATCCGCAAGTGCAGCATCGACGAGCTGCCCCAGTTCTTCAACGTGCTGAAAGGCGACATGAGCCTGATCGGTCCCCGGCCGGAGATTCCCCATTTTGTGGAGCAGTTCAAGGAGACTGTGCCCCTTTACATGGTCAAGCACCAGGTGCGGCCGGGCATCACCGGCTGGGCCCAGGTGAACGGCTTCCGGGGCGACACCTCCATCGAAGGGCGCATCCAGTGCGACATCTGGTACATCGAGAACTGGTCCATCTTCCTGGACATCAAGATTGTGTTCATGACCATATTCGGCGGCCTGTTCAACAAAGAGCATCTGCAGACCGGCCACACCGCCCCGCCGCCCGAAAGCGGACAGGCTGAGGCCAAACCGGACAAGCCGGAGCAATAACAAAAAACGCCGGACCGGTGCGAGAGGAAATTCTCTTCGCACCGGCCCGGCTTTTCTGTTTTATTGGGCGGAACGCTTCGCCCGGTTTTGATACCACCGGTAGGCGGCAATGCACAAAAGAATCTGCACCGCCGAGGAGATGGGCGTGCCCAGGCCGATCTGAAACAGCCCCACACCCGGAATATGGCTCATCAGATACACCACCGGAATGCGCACGCAGAAGGCGCCCGCCACAAAGGCGGTGCGGATGCCGTAAAACAGCGCCTGGCGGGAGCGCTCGGGCAGGCCCGCCCCGTTGTTCTGGGCCACAAAGGCCGAGATGGACTGCATGTAGGCGGAGGCCACCAGCATCAGGAACATGCACACCTTTTCCGCCACGCCCACCGCGGCGGACCAGCGCCGCCAGAATGTTGCCCCGGGTCAGCGCCGGGGCGTTTTTTTCGCTCATGGAATCCTCCCCTTTCCGTTGCGAAGGGCACACCCGCAAACATCAAAAAAGAGCTGGATAAGACAACGGGAATTTCACCCGTCATCTTATCCAGCTCGCAGCTTCTTTTGGGCTGCTCACCCTCCGATGAACGAAGCCATTGTAGCAGACCGGCCCGGCGCTTGTCAAGCAGGCTGCTCGTTTTTGGTGAACTTCAGCGCCAGCGCCGCCGCCAGAACGCCCGCCAGAATCTTGCACACAAAGAAGGCCGCCACGCTGCGCTCGTCGCTCACGCTGGACACAAAGGCCATCTGGCCGCCCAGCACGAAGGCCCCGCTCACCGACACCGCCGCGTTCATCACCTTGCCCCGCACATCCATGCGGGAGTAGAGGGGCAGCATGGACACGGTGGACACCAGCGAGGCCAGCAGGCCCAGCACCGCGTATTCGTTCACGCCCAGACGCCCGGCCACCCGGCGCACCGCCTCGCCGCAGCGGGCCAGCAGCAGAGCCGTGGCCACCATGGCGCCGCACACCACCACTGTGATCTTGAACACGATGATCAGCGCCTCGGCCACAAGACTCTGGGGAGCGATGGCCAGCCCGGGCAGAAACAGACCCAGCGCCACCGCGCCAAAGGCCAGCACGCCCAGCACCCGCACCGCTTCGCCGAAGCCTGCCAGCGCACCCAGGCAGAGCCGGGGCGCCCTGGCCAGACCCAGCACCAGCAAAGCGCAGAGCACCAGCACCGGCCACAGATTCTGCGCCAGCACCAGCGGCGAAAGCCCCAGCGCCGCACCGCCCGCCACCAGACCCGCGGGCAGGGCGATCAGGCCCCACACCACGCCCTGCATAAAGCCGGTGATCTGGTAATTTTCCAGACTGCCCAGGGCAATGGGCAGCGTAAAGCTCACAAGGCAGCCCAGGGTGGAGGCCACCAGCAGGCCGCTGTAGGCCGCCAGGGCATCGCTGGCAGCCAGCTGGCTGGCGGTGGCCCAGCCGCCCATGTCCGGGGCCAGCAGCATGCCCGCCAGCAGCGACGCATCAAAGGGCAGCGCCCGGCTCACCGCCGAAAGCCCGCCCTCCAGCGCCCCCACGGCGGCGATGATCAGGCAGTAGATACCGGTCATGGAAAGGCTCAAACCGCCCATGGCGGCCAGCCCCCGGTCCAGCTCGGCGGCAACGCCCAGCCGCCCGCCCAGAGCCTTGTCCACAAGGCCCAGGGCCGCAAAGCAGAGCAGCACCCCAATGCAGATGTTCATGGTTTTCTCCCCCGTTTTTCCCGTTTTTGCCCGGGCACAAAAAAGCGGCCCGGCCCCCTTTTTGCAAGGGGAGCCGCGCCGCGTGTTGCTCCGTTTGTGTTCCGGGCGCGTTATGCCCAGTATATCACATTTTCGCCCCGCCGCGAAGCGGGTTTTCTCACAGGTTGAGAACCTTGGAAAGGAAGTCCTTCAGCCGGTCGTCGTGGGGGTCTGCGAACAGCTCCCGGGCGGGCCGGTCCTCCCGGATCTGGCCGTCGGCCATAAAGATGACCCGGCTGGAAACCTCGCGTGCAAAGCTCATCTCGTGAGTCACCACCACCATGGTCATGCCCTCGGCGGCCAGGTCCTTCATAACCTGCAGCACCTCGCCCACCATCTCGGGGTCCAAAGCGCTGGTGGGCTCGTCAAAGAGCATCACGTCCGGCTCCATGGCCAGCGCGCGCACAATGGCCACGCGCTGCTTCTGGCCGCCGGAAAGCTGGGCGGGATAGCTGTTCGCCTTATCCTTCAGGCCCACCCGGTCCAGCAGCTGCAGGGCCTTTTCCTCCGCGGCGGCCGGGTCCATCTTGCGGATCTTCACCGGCGCGGCGGTGATGTTTTTCAGCACGGTCATGTTGTTGAACAGGTTGAACTGCTGGAACACCATGCCGATCTTCTGGCGGTGCAGGTCGATGTTGGTCTTTTTGTCGCAGATGTCCACGCCTTCAAAGAACACGTGGCCGCCGGTGGGAACCTCCAGCAGATTCAGGCAGCGCAGGAAGGTGCTTTTGCCGCTGCCGGAGGGGCCGATCACCGCCACCACCTCACCCTTGCGGATGGTGGTGTTCACGTCCTTGAGCACATGCAGCTTGCCGAAGGACTTGTTCAAATCTTTTACAACGATCAGTTCATCTTGTGCCATTGGCCATTTTCCTTTCTGCAAACGCGATCAGACGGGAGGTGAAGAAGGTCATGATAAAGTAGATGATGGCAGCCACCGCCAGCGACGCCAGCGACTTGTAGGTGGTGGAGATCACGCTGTTGGTCTGGTACATCAGGTCGGCGATGCCGATGACCGACACGATGGAGGACTCCTTGATGACGGTCACGAACTCGTTGCCCAACGCGGGCAGAATGTTCTTGATGGCCTGGGGCAGCACCACCATGCGCATGGTCTGGCCGGACTTGAAGCCCAGGCTGCGGGCGGCCTCGGTCTGGCCCTTGTCCACCGCCTGGATGCCGCTTCGGATGATCTCGGCCACATAGGCGCCGCTGTTGATGCTCATGGCGCAGATACCGGCCATGAACCGGTCGGAGTTGGAGATAAAGGGCAGGCTGGGGAAGGTGATGCCCACCATGGGCAGGCCGTAGAACAGGAACATCACCTGAATCATCAGCGGCGTGCCGCGGATGAACTCGATGTAAACGTTGGCCAGCCAGCGGGTGGGGGCAAACTTGCCCAGCTTCATGATGGCCAGCAGCGTGCCCAGGATGGTGCCCAGCAGCACGGTGAACAGCGCGAGGATGATGGTGTTGGCCACACCCTGGCTGAAAAAGCTGTTGTACTTGGTGAACAGGGTCACCATCTTTTCCAAAAACTCCATAAGACTCCCCTTTCGTGAGGGCAGCGGCGCTGCGCTGCCGAAGACACAACAGCATCCTCACACCCGGTTTGGGGGTGTGAGGATGCCCTTTTTCATTGGTTCTATTATACGCCCATGCTCTCGCTCAGCGCAACCGCCTCGTCGTAAGCAGCGTCGAAGGAACCGTCGCTGGTCACATTGGCGATCACCGCGTTCACCAGCTCCTTCAGGTCGTCCTTGCCCTTGGCGATGACGGCGGCCTTACCGAAGTTGGCCTCCTCCTCGCTGAAGGTGAAGTTGGCCTGGGCAATGGCGTCGTTGCTGTTGATCAGGTCGTTGCCCACGGCGCCGTCCACCACGATGGCGGCAATGTTGCCGTTGGCCACTTCCATGGCCAGGGTGGGCCACTTGTCCAGCTCAAACAGGGTGGACTCGGGCAGCGCGCTCTGGATCAGCTGGCTCTGCACGGTGCCGCGCTGGGCGCCAACCTGCTGGCCGGCCAGGGACTCCTTGGTGGTGTAAACGTCCTCATTGCCCTTCTTGACGATCAGCATCTGCTCGTCCTTCTGGTACACGTCGGAGAAGTCGATCTCCTGGGCGCGCTCCTCGGTCACGGTGAAGGCGGCGATGCCCACATCCACCTGGCCGGACTTGATGGCGGGGATGATTCCGTCAAAGGCCATATCCATTACTTCCAGCTCAACGCCCAGGGCGTCGGCGATCTGCTGGGCCAGCCACATGTCGCAGCCCACGAAGTTGGCGTCCATGTCCTTGAACTCGAAGGGTGCGTACTGGGCCTCGGTGCCCACCACCAGCTTGCCCTTGGCCTTGATGGCCTCGATGGTCTCGCCGGTGTAGGAAGAGTAATCGTAAGTGGTGGTGGAAGCGCTGGCAGCCTGAGAAGAAGCGCCGGTGGAGGCGGCCTCAGAGGAAGCAGCGGCGGAAGAGGCGGTGCTGGAAGAAGCGCCGCCGCAGGCGGCCAGGCTCAGGCTGAGAACAGCCGCCATGGCAATGGCAAGAAACTTTTTCATGGTTGATTTCCCTCCGTATTGTGCGGCGGCTTCGGGGTGCTGTTCGCCCCGGTCCGGCTCCCTTTGCCGGGCCTTGCCGCCGTGGTTCGTTTTTCGCTTGCGGGGTGTGTGCCCCGTCCATGTGTATAATTATACGCGCCATTCCGATTTTTGCAAGGTATTTTTGCAAAAATATTCAGTCTCGGAGGGTTTTTCCATGAATCCCACAAAACCGGACCGGCTTTGGCGGCCCCTCTGTGCAGTTTGCACGGAAGCGAGTGAATAAAAATTCATTATGCAATGAATATACAGCATTCCCGCCGGGGCGGCCCGCTTATTTCACCGCCGGGATGACGGTGGAGCCGTTGGGAATCACATACACCAGCTTGCCCGCAAGGTCCAACTGGCGGCACAGCTCGGCCGGGTCGGTGAAGGCCTTGATGCCCATGCGCGCCAGCGGTTCGGCGGGGGCGGTGGTGAGCATGAGGATGTTATACCGGGCGGCCTGCTCGCAGTTCAGATAGAAGATGTAGCCGGGGATGGTGAAGTTTTTGCGCAGGTCCGCGTCCAGAGTACCGGCGCAGAGGGAGTCCACCCAGTCAAAATATTCGGCGGGGCCGCCGCCGTCCCGGCATTCGGCCAGCAGCACCAGCGTTCCGCCCTTTTTCAGGCCGAACTCCACGTTGTCGATGGTCTTGGTGCCCTGATACAGCGACATATCCTTCGGGTAGCCGCCGCAGCTGGTGATGATCACATCCGCCTTTTCGGCAATGGGGGTCTGGTACATGGCGTCGGCGGCCTTGCAGGCCTCCAGCCAGGAATCCAGCCAGTGACCGGCGGTGATGCGGGCCAGCTTCATGCCCGCGTTCATCACCAGGTTCACCACATACAGCTGCTCCACCATGGCCGCCGCCTCGCACATGTCCTCGTGCAGGGGGTTGCCCTCCAGCACCGCGTTGCCGATGGCCGGGTTGGAGTGGGGCTCGTTGGGGTCCAGGGAATGGGCGTGGTTCTGCTGGATGGTCTTCATGGAGGCGATGCCGGGCAGGATGCTCTTGCGTCCGCCGCCGAAGCCCGCCATCACGTGCTGGGTGGCCGCGCCCAGGGCCACCACCTTGCGGCCCACCGCCAGCGGGTTCACCACCACCTCGGTGCCCCGGCTGGTGGTGCCCAGATAAACAAGGTCGTCGGCCAGGCAGTCGTGATTCACCACCCGCACCCGGTCATAGACCGCATCGGTCACCAGGGTGCGCAGCTCGGCCTCGTCGCCGCCGATGTGGGTGCCGTTGGCCACCAGAATGACCAGATCGTCGGTTTTGATGCCGCATTCTTTTTCCATATACTCCACCAGCGCCGGGATCA
The DNA here is from genome assembly GCF_002159185.1 of Gemmiger sp. An87. Classification (GTDB taxonomy): domain Bacteria; phylum Bacillota; class Clostridia; order Oscillospirales; family Ruminococcaceae; genus Allofournierella. Next base: position 241,086 of record NZ_NFHD01000001.1, on the reverse strand, counting down.
CCAGATCCTGCCGCATCCAGAAGCGGCTCATGTCGCTGATGATGAGGGTCACTTGGTCGCCGGGCTGCAGCCAGCCGCGCAGGGGCTTTTCGTGGATGGGCGCCTCCAGCGCGGCGCACAGGGCGGCGGGGATGTCCTCGATGGGGGGTTCGTTGTGGCCGTGCAGCTCCTGGTACCGGGCGTTCTCCGGCAGGTCCAGCTGGACCCGGCCGCTTCCGTAGGCAAAATCAAAGCAGGGCATATCTTCACATTCCTTTCTGTGGGGCGGCCGGGGTTCGGGGCCGCAGCGGCGCGCCGGGCTGGCGCACCAGACAGTATTGGGTCAGTTCAAAATGGCTTTTCAGTGTCTTGTACACATCAAAGCCGTAGTGGTTGTAGCGGGGCAGGTTGGCCGGGTTGTGGGTCTCCAGCGAGATGAGCAGCCCGTGCTCGTCGGCGTAGTCCATCACCGGCTGAATCATCTTGTGGCCCACCCCCGCGCCCTGTAAGGCCGGGCGCACCGCAAAGTAGATCAGCTGCATCCGGTTGTCCGGCAGCTCCTCGGTCCAGCGGGAGTTCAGGTACTGCCGGCCCAGAAAGAAGTTCCACAGGGTCTTCAGCGACCAGTCCTCCCGCACCAGGCACACGTCGGTTTTCAGCGCGTAGAAGGCCTCGGTGGAAAAATACCGCAGCGGGTCGTAGGGCTCGGTCTCGTCGTCCAGAATCACCAGTCCGCCCACCTCGTGGTTGTCCGCATACACGTTGCAGCAGGAGAGCATTTCGTTTGCGTCGCAGTTAAAAATTTCCGGCAGGGTGCGCTGGCGCACGTCCGCGTCCGGGATCAGCTGGCGGTACAAGGGGTCCGCCTGGAAGCACTCGGTCAGGGTGCGGATCACGTTGGGGATGTCGTATTCCGTGACCCGGTAAAGTCGGTCGGTCTGCACGGCGGCTCACTCCCCTTTCCCGGCAAAGAATTCGCCGGTGGCCTGCTTGAGGGCCTTGCTCAGACGGGCAAGGTCGGCGGTCTCGCCCTTGACGATTTCTTTCAGCAGCTCCTGCTGGTCCTTTTTCAGCTGCTTGACCTGGGCCAGGGCGGCGGTGTGGTCCGGCTTGTCCATGGCCTGTTCCGCCTTGATGCGGCGCAGCAGGCTCCCCAGCGCCAGCCGCTCCTGCAGGCGGCCCGCGCCCCACATCAGCCGCTCGGCGGGCTGGTTGCGGGCCTTGTCCGCAAAGTAATCCACCACCGCCGGGTCAAAGGCGTTGGCGTAGCGGTTGTCGTCGATGCCGCACAGGCTCTCCACCGCCTGTTTGCCCATACCCGCGGCCAGCTGCCAGGCGGCGGTGTGCAAGGCGCTCAGGTTGGCCTGGGTGTTCTCGTGGGGGAAGATGGCGTTTTCGCTCCAGTCCAGCCGCACGAAGCAGTCCTGCGCAAGGCGGAAGAGCTCCAGCAGGCGGCGGCGCAGCGCGGCGCGGTCCGCCTCCTCCAGCGTTACCTCGCCCTGGTTCACCTTCCAGACCCAGCGGGTGAGCTTGTCCGCCCGGCGGGCGGCCTCGGCCAGCTTTTTGCGGAAGGCGCCCTCGGTCTGGGGGCTCAGCTTCTGGCTGGTCAGGCTGGCATCCAGCGCCCACAGCCGCTCGGCAAAGTCCAGCGGGGGCAGCACACAGCGGTCCAGCCGCAGCAGCACCCAGGTGTAGAACAGATGGTGGAACAGATACACCTTCTCATCGTACGCGCCGTCGTTGTCGAACTGGGAGTGATAGTGGGTGGCCATGAACCGGCCGCCGCCGAACTCGTCCACCATGCTGGGCACGCCGCCGATGGCCATGGAGAAATCGTCCGACCAGGTCTGCACCGGGCAGACGACTCCCACTCCCTTGGGGTAGAGGTCCGCCACCTCCTCCGGCAGGGCGCGGATGCACTCCTTCAAAAAGCGCTTCAGCTCATACACGCTGCGCACCTGATGCTTTTTGCCGTGGGCGTGGGCGGGCAGCTCCAGATTGATGTTGGCGATCACCCGGCCCGCCCAGTCCGGCCGGACCCGGAAGATCTGATTGTAGGCGCCGGTGGACCAGTCGTAGCGGCTGTCGATCACGCCCCATTCCTCGGCGGCGAAGGCGCAGAACACCAGCGTCTTTTTGGGCTTGTAGCCCGCCAGCTTCAAAGCCCGGGCCATGCCCAGCATCAGGGAAACGGCGGTGTTGTCGTCCTGGAAGCCCTCAAAATAGGAATCGTAGTGAGCGCTCACCAGAATCATCTCGTCGGTGTCCTCACCGGGCAGGGCGCCCACGATGTTGTAGCTCTCGGTCTGGGGCATCACGGTGGACAATGCGTCCAGTGTCACCTCGGCGCAGCGGCCGAAGCCAAGGTGCGCCGCTTCGGCCAGCGCGGCCGCGTCCTTTCGGGAGATGGAGAAGGCCGGCGCCTGCCGAGGGCCGCAGATGTTCTGGGCGTTCAGGGCCTGCTCGTCCACCTCGCCATAGCCGCCCGCCTGCACCGCCAGAATGGCCGCCGCGCCCCGCAGATGGGCCTGGTAGGCCGGGTAGTTGATCCACCAGTCGTTGCGCTGGTTGATGTGCACCAGCACCAGCTTGCCCCGCACGTCCAGCCGGTCCAGCTCGGCGGCGGTGCCGGTGCCCGCGTCGATGAGGGTGTAGTGCTTCGGGCCCTTGGTGTCGAAGTCGGTCTGGTAGCTGCCCAGCTCGGCAGTGTGGGCGCGGCCCTCTTCGTCTTTATAAGTAAGGCGGGCGTGGTGGAAGTCCCACCCGTCCAGCGTAAAGCGGTGCTTTTCCACCGAAAGGCCGATGGCGCGCATCTCGGCGGCCAGCAGCTCGCCGGTCTCGAACTCGGCCCGGCTGCCGGCGGTGCGGTAGCCCAGCACCGGGTTGGTGCGGGGCTCCTCCATCCGCTTTGCCAACACGTAGGAATAAGAGATATCCAGATACCGCCGGATGCGGTTCCACTCCTGCAGCTGCTGTTCGATTGTTTCCATACTTGTTCCCCCTCCAGGCAGTGGGCCGTTTTGGCCCAACCATACAAACTATTTTTGGTATATCACAGCCGCCGGGCTTTGTCAAAACAAAAAGCCGGGGAGCGAAGCTCCCCGGCCCGTTGTTCTGTTTTCGCTTCAGGCGGGCTGTTCGGCGAGCAGCTGCTGCACCGTAACCGACCGCATGGAATTTTCCATCACCTGCTGCAGCTCCAAGAAGTAGTGCTGCATGCCCACGATGGCGCCGCTCTGCTCCGGCGTTTTTGCGGTATCATCCAGGCAGCGGCCCAGCATGGTGTGGTCCTCCATACAGGTGATGATGTCCAGCATGGTGATCTGGCTGGCGGGGCGGCCCAGCTTGTGGCCGCCGGTCACGCCGCTGCGGGCCTGCACCAGCCCGGCCTTTTTCAGCCGGCTGAGCACCCGGGGAATCACATTTTCCGGCACATCCATGGCCGCGGCAATCTTGCCCGCCTGCACATAATCGGTCTGCTGCGCCAGATAAAGCATGCAGCGGATGCCGTAATCCGTTTCCAAACGCAAACGCATGGGAAATCGCGTCCTCCTTTCCGTTGTTCTCAAACTCTCTCATCCAAATATTGATAAAACGCCCGCAGGCAGGATGTATAAAGCCCGCGAGCGGAGTGATATTCCTTTGGAATCCCGTCAAAGCGGGTGGATTATTTAAATAATGATTTAAATAAAAGAAAGTTCATTGCTTAATCATAGTATGGATGGCTGTTTTTGTCAATAAAAGTACGATCATTCGTAAGCAACATTTCACAATTTGTTAAGATTCTTTGCGCCGCCGGTGAACCCGGCCCGTATTTTGTGTGACATTGTCGCTTTTTTCGCCCATAAGGCAGTTGTAAAATACGCCAAAATCGAGTAAACTGGTAGACAAGGAACCCCCCTGTTTGATTGTTGAGCGCACGGAAAGGAGCGTTTGGTATGGAATTCTATCGTTGTGAGCACTGCGGCAACATTGTTGCCTTTCTGAACAAGAGCGGCGTGCCTGTGGTATGCTGCGGGGAGAAGATGAAGCTGCTGGAGCCCGGCGTGGTGGACGCCGCGGTGGAAAAGCACCTGCCGGTGGTGGCTGTGAACGGCCGCACGGTGACCGTGAGCGTGGGCAGTGTGGCCCATCCCATGACCGAGGAGCACCTGATCCAGTGGGTCGTCCTGGAGACCAGCCAGGGCTGGCAGCAGAAGAAGCTGGCCGCCGGGGATGCCCCCGAGGTAAAATTCGCGCTGGCCGAGGGCGAAGCGCCCGTGGCCGCCTGGGCGTACTGCAACCTGCACGGCCTGTGGAAGACCGTAATCTAAAGTATTTTCTGAAAAACTCCCCCGGTGGCAAAGCCGGGGGAGTTTTTTTGCGTTATCCCAGCGCCAGGTTCAGCGCCATCAACAGGCCGAAGCCCACCGCTGCCGCCAGCACGCCCCCGGCTCCCTGCTGCGCCGCCCCGGCCAGCGGCTCCTGCACCGCTGCGGCCAGCATCACCCCGGCGGCCAGGGCCAGCAGCCAGGGCATCAGCCCGGCCAGCACACCGCCCGCCAGCACCGCCGCCAGCGCCGCGCCCAGGGGCTCCACCAGGCCGCTGGCCACCCCCGCGCCGAAGGCCTTCCAGCGCCCGGCCCCTGCCCGCCAGACGGGCAGGCTCACCGCCGCCCCCTCGGGCAGGTTCTGCAGGCCGATGCCCACGCTCAGCGCCAGGGCTCCCGCGGCTGCGGCCCCGGTCTGACCGGCAGTGCCCGCCGCGGCCAGGCCCACCACCATGCCCTGGGGCAGGTTGTGCAGCCCGATGGCCACCGCCGCGCCCCAGCCGCCGGGTTTGCCCACCCGCTCGCCGTTTTCCAAAGCTCCCGCCAGCCGTTCGGCCAGCAGCAGAAGCGCCGCCCCGGCCACCAGCCCCGCCGCCGGGGCAAGCCACCCGCTTTCGGCCGCGGGCAGCAGCAGATTGAACACGCAGGCCGCCAGCATCACACCGCCGGCCAGCCCCTGGCCCGGTCCGCCGCCGGGCGCGGGCCGGGCCAGAAACACCGCCCCCGCCCCCAGCGCGGTGCACAGGCAGGGAAAGGCGGTCATCGAGACCGCCGTCAGAATCTGATGCATCTCTGTTTCTCCCCCTTTCCTCTGCCCTCACCCTATGCGAAGGGAGCGGCGGGGGTTCCTGACGAAGGCGCCTGCGACCACGGGGGAAACCTGCCGGTTTTCAACACTTTCCACTTTTTTGTGTGGAAAACCCGATGAAAAGGGCCCCGGTTTTCCACACAGCGGGAAAATCCGGGGCCTTCTGCTTGCTGAAAATAATTCCTGTTACCTGGTTTTTTCCATTTTCCCACCTTTTTTTTGCAGGGATTTTACAAAACACCGGGTTTTCCACACGCCGGGGAAAACCCCGATGTTGAAAACCTGTCGAAAACCGTGGAATACTTTTCGTATTTTTGTGGAAAACTTTCCCGCCGGGAATTACTCCACCCGGTATTCGTCGGCCAGATCCCCCCGGGTGGCGCACCAGTAGGCGGCCATGCTCTGGCCGGGGGTACCGGTGACTTCATTGGACAGATACTCCGCCAGCGCGCCGGGCTGCCAGGCGCGGGCGGCCTCCTCGCTGTCGAATTCCACCTCGGCGTAGAAGAACTCGCCGGGCTGGCCCGCGTCCACCTGGTTCACCTCCAGCACAAGGCCGCCCTCCAGCCGGTAGCGGCGCTGCTCCTTCTGAATGAGCGGCCGCTGCAGAAAGGCCTCCAGCCGGGCAAAGAGCGCCGGGTCGATGGGCGACTCGATCTCCTCCCGGGCCAGGCCGTCGCTGCTGGCCTTGCCTTTGAAGCAGAGGATGTAATCGGTCTTGCCCTCGCTTTCCTCGCTGCGGATGCGCACGGTGGGACGGGTGGTCACATAACCCTGGCGCATCACAAAGGTTTTCACCGGGGCAAGGCCCTGGGGCCAGCCCTTCACCAGCCATTTGCGTTCGATCTCCATGGTCGTTTCTCCTTTTTCTCGGCCTGCACCGGCGGCGGATTTCGCTTGCCACCCGGGTGCAAACCGGGTATACTTGAATTGATCTCGAAATTTTTTGCAGCCGGGGCCCGGGGCCCCGCACAAACGTCCGGTTTTATTATAGAAGAAACCGCCAGGAAAGGAAAGTGCACCATGAAACAGACCCGTCCCTATCCCGTTTACACCGTGACCAAAAAGGCCGAGAACAGCATTCTCAGCGGCCATCCCTGGGTCTATGCCGACGAGCTGACCCGCCAGCCGGAAACGCAGCCGGAGAACGGCGCACTGGTGGACGTGGTGAGCGGCAAGGGCCGTTACCTGGGCACGGGTTTTTTGAGCTGGGAGAGCAAGATCCGCATCCGGCTGATCAGCCGCAACGCCAACGACAGCTTCGACGAGGCCTTCTGGCGGCGTCGCTTTGAATACGCCTGGGCCTACCGCAAGACCGTGATGGGCCCTGAGGACCTTTCCTGCTGCCGGGTGATCTTCGGCGAGGCGGACCAGATGCCCGGCCTCACCGTGGACCGCTTCGGCGACATTCTGGTCACCCAGACCCTGTCCTACGGCATGGAGATCCGCAAGGCTCAGCTGTTCCCGCTGCTGGTGGACGTGCTGCGCAAGGACGGCCAGATCATCAGCGGCATTTACGAGCGCAACGACGTGGCCCTGCGCGCCCGGGAGGGCCTGTTTGAGAACAAGGGCTGGTTCGAACTGCACGGCGAGGACCACCCCGCCTCCACCGTCACCGAGATCTGCGAAAACGGGGTGCGCTATGCGGTGGACTTTGAGAACGGCCAGAAGACCGGCTTTTTCCTGGACCAGAAATACAACCGCCGCCAGGTGGCAAAGCTGGCCCGGGGCAAGCGGGTGCTGGACTGCTTCACCCACACCGGCAGCTTTGCGCTGAACGCCGCCTACGGTGGGGCCACCCACGTGACCGCGGTGGACGTGAGCCAGACCGCGGTGGACATGGCCCGCGCCAACGCCGAGCGCAACGGCCTTGAGGACCGGATGGACTTTGTGTGCACCGACGTGTTCGAGCTGCTGCCCACTCTGGAGGGTACCCACAATTACGACTTCATCATTCTGGACCCGCCCGCCTTCACCAAAGCCCGCAAGACCGCGGCCAACGCCATGCGGGGCTATAAAGAGATCAACTACCGGGCCATGAAGCTGCTGCCCCGGGGCGGCTACCTGGCCACCGCCAGCTGCAGCCATTTCGCCACCGAGGAGATGTTCATCAAGATGCTGAAAAGCGCCGCGGCGGACGCAGGCCGCCAGCTGCGCCAGATCGAGGTGCGCCAGCAGTCCCCGGACCACCCCATCCTGTGGAACGTGGAGGAAACCAACTACCTGAAATTCTTCCTGTTCCAGGTCATTTAAGGCAGCACCGCCTGAACCGGCGCACCGCCGCCCGGACAGGCCTTTGACTCCGCCGTTTCGGCCGGGAAAAATCACACTTTTCGCCGCCGGTTCTCGGCACTGTCACCAACAATTTTTGCCCGCGTGGGCCCGGTCTTTGCAAACCCTCCAAACCGCAAAGCCGGGCCCTTGTTTTGAATTGACGGCGGGTGTAAAAAAACATATAATTTTTTGTGAAATATTCGTATGGGAAACCGCCGGTCTTTGCCGGCCTTTTGTGAGGGAGGAACAGTTATGGCATCAGCCAACACCAAGGAGATCTACGGTTCACTCGTGTTCAACGAGCATGTGATGAAGGAGCGCCTGCCCAGCGCCACCTACAAAAGCCTGAAGGCCACCCTGCAGCGGGGCGCGGCGCTGGATCTGGACCTGGCCAACATCGTGGCCAGCGTCATGCGGGACTGGGCCATTGAAAACGGCGCCACCCACTACACCCACTGGTTCCAGCCGCTCACCGGCATCACCAGCGAAAAGCACGACAGCTTTTTGAGCCCCAACAAGGACGGCACCGCCATCATGGAGTTCTCCGGCAAGGAGCTGGTGAAGGGCGAGTCCGACGCTTCCAGCTTCCCCAACGGCGGCCTGCGCGCCACCGCCGAGGCCCGGGGCTACACCGCCTGGGACCCCACCAGCTACGCCTTCATCAAGGACGGCACCCTGTGCATCCCCACCGCCTTCTGCAGCTGGACCGGTGAGGCCCTGGACAAAAAGACTCCCCTGCTGCGCAGCATGAAGGCTGTGACCAGCCAGGCCAAGCGCATCCTGCACCTGTTCGGCAAGGACGTGAGCCACGTGGACGTGACCGTGGGCCCCGAGCAGGAGTACTTCCTGATCAAGAAGGAGCACTACGAAGCCCGCGAGGACCTGATCCTCACCGGCCGCACCCTGTTCGGCGCGGCCCCCTCCAAGGGCCAGGAGATGGAGGAGCACTACTTCGGCGCGCTGCGCGAGGAAGTGTCCGCCTTCATGAAGGATCTGGATGAGGAGCTGTGGAAGCTGGGCGTTTCCGCCAAGACCAAGCACAACGAGGTCGCCCCCTGCCAGCACGAGCTGGCCCCCATCTTCGACCGGTGCAACGTGGCCGTGGACCACAACCTGCTCACCATGGAGATGATGAAAAAGCTGGCCCCGAAGCACGGTCTGGTCTGCCTTTTGCACGAAAAGCCCTTTGAGGGCGTGAACGGCAGCGGCAAGCACAACAACTGGTCCCTGTCCGCCCCCGGCATGAACCTGCTGGACCCGGGCGACACCCCCAAGGACAACCTGCAGTTCCTGATCTTCCTGGCCGCCATCATCAAGGCCGTGGATGAATACAACGACCTTTTGCGCATGAGCATCGTGGGCGCGGGCAACGAGCACCGCCTGGGCGGCAACGAGGCGCCCCCGGCCATCGTGTCCATCTTCATGGGCGAGGTGCTGGAGGGCATTCTGGACGCCATCGCCTCCGGCAGCGAGTACGTGGCCCCCGCCGCCGCCAAGATCGACCTGGGCGTTGAAGTCCTGCCCCAGTTCGCCAAGGACGACACCGACCGCAACCGCACCAGCCCCTTCGCCTTCACCGGCAACAAGTTCGAGTTCCGCATGCCCGGCTCCTCGGTGAACATCTCCGACGCCAACACCGTGCTGAACACCGCCGTGGCCAAGGAGTTGAAGGGCTACGCCGACGAGCTGGAGCAGGCTGAGGACTTCGACAAGGCCGTGGTCAAGCTGATCAAGCGCACCATCCGCGACCACAAGCGGGTGATCTTCAACGGCAACGGCTACAGCCGTGAATGGGAGGAAGAGGCCGCCCGCCGCGGCCTGCACAACGAGCCCAGCGCCTGCGAAGCCCTGGGCGCCTTTGTGGACCCGAAGAACATCGCCCTGTTCGAGCAGATGGGCGTGCTGAACGAGGCCGAGTGCCGCAGCCGCTACGAGGTAAAGCTGGAGAACTACGCCAAGGTGCGTCACATCGAGGCCGTGACCATGCTGGAGATGGCCCGCCGCCAGCTGGTGCCCGCCGCCAGCCGCTACATGGGCGACATTGCCAAGGGCATGAACCGGAAGAAGACCGCCTGCCCGGGCATCAGCTGCAAGGCCGAGGAGAAGGTGCTGCGCCAACTGACCAACTACACCGACGCCATGAGCGACGCGGCCGACCGCCTGGAGGCCTGCGTGGAGAAGGCCGAGCGCAGCGAGGGCGCGCTGGCCACCGCCCGCTGCTACCACGACGTGGTGCTGCCCGCCATGAGCGACCTGCGTGCCGCCGCCGACGCCGCCGAGTCCATCTGCGGCGCCGAGTACTGGCCCCTGCCCAGCTACAGCACCATGCTGTTCTACGTGTAAGGGTATAAACACGGGACAAGCCCCTGCAATCAAAAACAAACCCAGCCGCCGCAACCGGTAACGTTGCGGCGGCTGGGTTTTGTTCTTTTTTCGTTTGCGTCCCGGCTCAGGCCACAGCTGCCAGGGTCAGGCTCTGGGCCAGGGTTTCCACCTGGTCGGCATTGAGGGGGGAATCCTCCTCCATGCGCAGGGCCACATAGACCCCCAGCTCTTTGTCGTAGGCCAGGGCTCCGTGGGCGGTGCGCTCTTCGGCGGCGTACCCCGGCTCTCCTTCGCCGAAATACACCGTGGCCACGGCATTTTCGCCGGCGGCCGTCTTTTTTACCGCCCGGTAATCCTCCCAGTAGCAGCTGGAGGGGGTGCGCAGATAGCAGTACACCAGCTTGTACTCCTCCCCGGGCTCCGGCTCATTGCCCGGCTCGGCGGTTTCGATCAGCCCGTAGCCGATGCGGCCCACGGGATTGCCCTCGCTGTCGCAGACAAGAAGCTGGGTGTTCATGCCCTGGTCAAAGACCCGGTCGCTCTCCTCCGGCTCCTGCAGGCTCCAGCCCTGGGGTACAAGAAAGCTGGCGGTGAAGGGGGCCTGGTCGTAATATTCCCCGTTATACTCGCTCCGCCCCTCCTGATAGGCGGGGAAGGTGGCGCTCACCCGCTGGGTCATGTCCTGCTCGCTGGCGCTCTCCGGGATGCTTTCCGCCGGTTCCGATTCCGGGGCGGCGGGCGCCTGGGGCTGGGGCTGTCCCTGGGCCAGAGCCAGCAGATCCACCGACAGCTCCTGCTCCTCGTCGGAATAGAGGCAGGCGCTCAGGTTCAAGTCCAGATAGCCCTGGGCACACTCGATCTGATAGGTCTGCCCCGCCTTCCAGGCCTTTTCGGCGTTCTCCTTTTCCATCAGGTGGATGCTCATGCCGCCCTCGCCCATGGCAGCGCGGCCGCTGATCTGGATGTTCCAGTCCTCGCCGGGCCAGCCCTCGGGTAGGGTGAACTCCACACCCTTTTTATAGGGGCGCAGGCTGCCCTCCAGATAAGCCATGGCCTCCTGGCCGGTCTGGGGGATGCTGCTGCCCGCCACCACGCTGCCGCTGGCGGGGCTGCTCCCGTTTGAAGGGGTCTGCCCCCGCCCGGCGCAGCCGGACAGCAGAACGCAGAGCGCCAAGGCCAGCGCCAGTGCTTTCCCGTTGTTCCTTTTACTGTTTGCTCTGCGATGCTTCGTCATGGCGGCACGCTCCCCACTGTTTTATCTTTCATAGAGGTAACGTGCCAGGGCGGTGGTTTATTTCACATTTTGGAACATTTTGGCATATTCTGGCCTTTCCCGCCTTTTTTCACTCCGCTGTGCCGGGCGTGTCCCGCACGTTTTCCGGCTCAGCCCGCCTGGCCCAGCTCCTCCATGGCTTCGCGGGCATTGTCGGCCGAGAACAGAAACACTCCGCTCCGGCTGTATACCTCCACATGAGACCCCACGTTCCGAATGATGCAATCCATACTCGACCCTACCTTTCTTTTGGCAAGTTAAAACTGTTTTCGGGGGCCGTGCCCCCTTCCGATGGTCTTATTCTATCAAACCATTCGTCCTATAATTTGTACTTTGAGCATTTTCGTCCCGAAACACAGTCCGATAAACATCCCTTTTAAAACAAACAGAAAAAGGCCCCCGGAATGCTCCGGGGGCCTTGCTGCTTTTGATAAGATTATTCCGCCTTCTCGTACACGGCCTCGATTTCGGCCACATACAGGGTGTGGTAATCCTTTTCGGGGTAGCAGTCCGCATCGCAGTTGTTGCCGGGCAAAAAGCAGGCCGGGTCCAGCCGCTGGGCATACAGGCTGCGGCAGACCAGCACCAGGCGGGCCTCTTCAAAGGCGGGTGCACCGTCGAAATCCTTCACGGTAAAGCCAACCTTGGCGATCTTGTCCTCGTCGCGGCCGCTCACCTTGCCCAGATACCCAAGCTCCTTCTTCGCGCCCTCGCCGTAAAAGCTCAGGGTGAAGCGGCCGGCCTGGTCCACAAATTCCTTGGTGTAGCGCTGGGGGCGCAGGTAAATCTGCACCACGTTCCTGCGCCACAAAACGCCCATGGTGCCCCAGCTCACGGTCATGGTGTTCACGGTGCCGTCGGCCTTTTTGGCGCTCACCAGCGCCCACTCGTTGCCGATCATCTCAAAGGGATTGCCGCTGATGGCGGCGGGTTCGATCTTCCGGTACTCCATTTGTCAAAACACCTTTCTTTCAGTTGATTTGCCGGATTTCTGGTTGTCCAGCATGGGGGCCACCGCCCGGTAGCGGTCGTAGCAATACTGGATGATGGCATTGCGCTTGACCAGGCCGATGAAGCTCTTCTTGTCGTCCAGTACGGGCACGAAGTTCTGGGTCATGGCGGCGGCCACCAGTTCGTCCATCTGGGTGGTTACGGCCACGGGCTTGTAATCCCGCTTGCGGGGGATGCTGCTTAAGGGGATATCCTCCGCGTCGTCCAGGTCGATGCCCTGGTTCTTGATGGCCCAGAGCAGGTCGCCCTCGGTCATGGTGCCCACATACTCGCCCACCCGGTTCAGCACCGGGATGCTGGAATAGCGATGATACTCCATTTTTTCCAGCGCCTGGCGCAGGGTGAAGTCCTCATACAAAAAGGCCACGTCCTGCTTGGGCGTCAAAAAGAACAGCAAATTCACTCACAAAACCTCACTTTACGCGCTGCATTCTCTTCAGGCAGCCTCGCACAATTCCCGGTGCTTCGCCAGCCGGAACGATGCGGTGCTGCTCAAAAAACGAGCCGGAAGGCTCCGGCCTGGGATTCCATGATTGTTCCAGGATTCTGTATTTCTATTTTATCACATTTTTCCCACGGGGGTGTGAAAAACTTATGAAGGCAGCGCCGGACGGCGCAAAGGGGCTTTTTTGCCCGGTTTCACTGGTCAACCGCCTCGATTTATGATATGCTTTAAGGTACCGATTCTGACCTGAAAAGGATGTGTTGCCCATGGCTCGATTCCGCCGTCTGGCGGCTTTTGCGCTTTGCCTTGCCCTGCTTGCCGGCTGCGGCGGCAATGCCGCCTCCTCCGCTTCCTCGCAGGCGGCTTCTTCCGCCTCTTCCGCCTCGTCTGCTTCCAGCGCGGCCTCTGTGCCCGAGCAGAGCGCGGGCGCCCCCACCGCTCTGGTGCTGGGCTACACCCCCTCGGCGGGCTTCAATCCCTACGCCTCCGCCTCCAACCTGGTGGAGCAGAACGCCGGGCTGCTGTTCGAGTGCATGGTGGAATTGACGCCGGAGCTTTCGCTGGAATACCGTCTGGCGGATTCCATCGTATCGGCAGGCGAGACGGTGACCATCCACATGCGCTCGGGCTGCACCTTCGCGGACGGCACCGCCGTCACCGCCCAGGACGCCGCCGCCAGCCTGGAGGCCGCCCGCCTCAGCGAGCGCTACGCCGCCCGCTTCGCCAACGTGACCGAGGTGAAGGCCAGCGGCGACACCGTCACCGTGACCCTGGCCACGCCGGATTCCATGTTCGCCTACCTGTGTGACATTCCGGTGCTCAAGGCCGCCGAGACCGCCTCGGCCCAGCCCACCCCCAATGGCCGCTACACCTACGGCGACAGCGGCAGTCTGGTGCGCAACGCCTCCTGCGCCTTTGCGGAAGACGGACCGGACACCATTTATCTCACCGAGGTGAGCAGCTACGAGGAAATGGTTTCCGGCTTTGCGGTGGGCAGCCTGAACCTGTACACCGCCAGCGACTCCGCCCAGACCAGCGCGGGCTTTTCCAGCGTGTCGGACTATTACAAGACCAACAACCTGGTCTTTCTGGGCGTCAACGCCACCCCGCCGGAAAGCGGCGAAAAAAGCCCCCTGCTCACCACCGCCGGGGGCCGCGGCCTGCTCAGTCAGCTGATCGACCGCACCCAGCTGGCCCAGAAGAGCTATTACTCCCGGGCCTACCCGGCCACCGGCTGCATCAATGACCATTACGACTGCGTGGCCGACGGCCACGTGATCCTTTCCAGCGCTGAGCTGACCGCCGACCAGGCCGCCGCCGATATGGCCGCCCTGGGCTACAGCCTGGACGACGCGGGCTACTACCAGAACGCGGACGGCGAGCGGCTGAACCTGCGGCTGCTGGTTTACAGCGGCAACACCTACAAGCGCTATGCCGCCACCCTCATCAAGGAGCAGCTGGCCGCCGCCGGCATCTATGTGACGGTGGAGGAGGCGTCGGATTTTGACGTTTACAGCCAAAAAGTTGCATCCGGTGATTTTGACCTGTACATCGGCGAGGTCAAGTTGTATAATAATATGGATATGAGCCCCTTTTTTGAAGGGGGTCAGGCCAGTGTGGGCATTGTGCAGAGCGAAGCGCTCGCCACCGCCTACGCCGCCTTTAAGGCAGACCAGAACACCGCCGCCGCGCTGGAAGAGGCCTTTGCCGCCGAAATGCCCTATGTGCCCCTGTTGTGGCGCAACGGCACGGTGGTGCACAGCAGCGGGATCAGCGGTCTGAGCTGTTCCATCAGCAACGTATTCTATTCGCTGGAAGGCCTGCGCTTCGACGCGGCCGAATAACCGACCCCACCGCCCACGGGCGGATACAAATGCAAAGGAGCGGCAGTTTATGATCACATTGCAAAACCCCATGGGCACCATAAGCATGACGTCGGACTACTTCGCCGAGCTGGTCAGCCAGGCGGCCCGCAGCTGCTACGGCGTGGCGGGCATGGCCACCGGCGGCCGCGGCGACGATTTGAAGAGCCTGGTGTTCGGCAGCGACTTCCCGGAGAAGGGCGTGCGCGTGACCCAGTCGGACCGTCAGCTCACCATCGAGCTGCACATCAAGGTGGGCTACGGGCTGAACATCGCCACCATCGTGAAGAGCATCACCCACAAAGTCAAGCACGAGGTGGAAAAGGCCACCGGCCTGACCGTGGCCCGCATCGAGGTCTCGGTGGACGACATCGTGGCGGACTGACCCCGCCCCATACCAACAACGATACTTTACTTTACATGAGGTGCAATAGCTTATGATTACCGGTAAGATCCTGCGTGACGCCATTATCTCCGGCGCCAACAACATCTCCAACCAGCGTTCCCGTGTGGACGAGCTGAACGTTTTCCCCGTGCCGGACGGCGACACCGGCACCAACATGAGCATGACCGTGATGGCGGCTGCCCGTGAGCTGGAAAACCTGCCCGACAGCTGCACCGTGGGCGAGGCCGCCAAGGTGGCCGCTTCCGCCATGCTGCGGGGCGCCCGCGGCAACTCCGGCGTAATCACCAGCCTGTTGTTCCGGGGCCTGTCCAAGGCGCTGGACGGCAAGAAGGAAGCCGGTGCCGAGGACCTGGTCCACGCGCTGGAAAAGGGCGTTGAGGCCGCCTACAAGGCCGTGATGAAGCCCACCGAGGGCACCATGCTCACCGTGGCCCGCATCGCCAGCGAGGAGGCCTCTGCCAGCGGTCTGGCCGACGTGAACGAGCTGTGGACCCTGGTGCTGGCCGCCGGTCAGCGCGCACTGGACAACACCCCCAACCAGCTGCCGGTTCTGAAGAAGGCCGGTGTGGTGGACGCGGGCGGCCAGGGCCTGATGGTGATCTTCGAGGGCATGGACATCGTGTTCAAGGGCGGCGAGCCTGTGAAGGGCGAGGAGCAGACCCAGAGCAAGGTCAAGCACTCCAGCGACGCCGCCGGCAAGGGCGTGTTCAGCGACGACCTGATGAAGGTTGAGGACATCAAGAACGGCTACTGCACCCAGTTCCTGGTAAACAAGAACGAGGGCGTTTCCAGCGACAAGCTGCGCGCCTTCTGCGAGAGCAACGGCGACAGCGTGGTGGTCATTGAGGACGACGACGTGATCAACTGCCACGTGCACACCGCCGACCCCGGCAAGATTCTGAGCCACGCCATCCAGTACGGCTACCTGACCGGCTTCAAGATCGAGAACATGCACGAGCAGTTCCTGGCCCGCCAGAAGCAGGGCAAGGGCCTGGAGAAGCAGAAGGAAGCCGAGCAGGCCGAGCAGACCAGCCCCTTCGTGTACGCCGCTGTGGACCCGGACCAGGAGTACGGCTTTGTGGCCGTGGCTGCCGGTGAGGGCCTGGCCAACGTATTCACCGACCTGGGCGTTTCCGCTGTTGTGTCCGGCGGCCAGACCATGAACCCCTCCACCGAGGACATCGTGGCCGCGGTGCAGAGCGTGCCCGCCAAGACCGTGTTCGTGCTGCCCAACAACAAGAACATCATCATGGCCGCCGAGCAGGCCCAGAAGCTGGCCGACCGGCGCATCGTGGTGCTGCCCACCCGCACCATTCCCCAGGGCATTACCGCCATGCTGAGCTTTGACCCGGACGCCACCGTGGACGCCAACACCATCAACATGATGGACGCCGCCGGTCATGTGAGCACCGGCCTTGTGACCTTCGCCGCCCGCAACAGCGACTTCGACGGCCACAAGATCAAGAAGGGCGAGATCATGGCCATGGAGAACGGCAAGATCGTGAACATCGGCACCGACATCACCAAGACCACCTACCGTCTGGCCCGCAGCATGGTGAAGAAGGACACCAGCTTCATCACCCTGATCTCCGGCTGCGACGTGAGCGAAGAGGACGCCCAGCGCACGCTGGAGCTGGTGCAGGCCAAGGTGGGCGACGGCATCGAGGTCACCCTGATCAACGGCGGCCAGCCCGTCTACTACTACATGATCAGCGTGGAGTAATCCTTCCCTGATTGCACAGCGTTTTGCGTATTCTGAGCGCCGCCTGTGTTGACCAACCTCACACAAGCGGCGCTTTTTTCTACCCTTTGATTCTCAAGCCAAAAAGGAGGCCCCGCCATGAAGCCGGATACCTCCATTCAATACGTCAAGGGCGTGGGCCCCAAGCTGGCCGAGCGGTTCGCCCGGCTGGGCATCGCCACCGTGGGCGATCTGCTCTGCCACTATCCCCGCCGTTACATCGACTACAGCCAGCCCAGCCCCATCGCCGAAGCCCCCTCTGGTACCGATGTGGTCATCAAGGCCGAAGTATGCGCCAAGAAAGGCGCGGTGCGCCTGCCCGGCGGCCGCACCATGGTGCAGGCCACCGCCGCGGACGATACCGGCACCCTGACCCTCACCTGGTTCAACACCCATTTCATGGCGGACAAGCTGCTGCTGGGCGAGGAATACTACTTCGAGGGCCGGGCCAAGGGGGCTCTCTCCCGTCGGGAGATGGCAAACCCCATCGTGCGCACCCGGGCCGATGTGGAGCGCAAGCCCTTTGTGGCGGTCTACCCCCAGACCGAGGGCCTGGCCAGCGGCCAGATTGCCCGCTGTGTGGAGAACGCCCTGGCCACCGCCGACCCGCTGCCCGAGCCGCTGCCGCCGGACTACCTGTCCCGGTTCCGGATGCCGGATAAATGGACGGCGGTGAAGAACATCCACCACCCCTCCTCGCCCCAGGCACTGGCGGCGGCACGGCGGCGGCTGGTGTTTGAGGAGCTGTTCACCCTGCAGATCGGCCTGAGCCTGCTCAAAAGCCGGGGCGCGGTGAAGAGCGGCGCGCCCATGAAGCCCACCGGCCTCACCCCCTTCTGGGACAGCCTGCCCTTCTCCCCCACCGGGGCGCAGCGGCGGGCCGCCGCCGAAATCTGCGCCGACATGGCCGCCAAACGGCCCATGAACCGCCTTTTACAGGGCGACGTGGGCAGCGGCAAAACGCTGGTGGCGGCGGCGGGCGTTTACATGGCGGCGAAGAACGGCTACCAGAGCGCCCTCATGGCCCCCACCGAGATTCTGGCCGCCCAGCACGCGGCCACCCTGCAGACCTTTCTCGAGCCCTTCGGGCTGCGGGTGGCTCTGCTCACCGGCGGCATGAAGGCCGCCCAGAAGCGCACCACGCTGGCAGCCATCGCCGCCCACGAGGCGGATTTAGTCGTGGGCACCCATGCGGTAATCAGCAGCGGGGTGGAGTTTGCAAAGCTGGGCTTCGCGGTGGTGGACGAGCAGCACCGGTTCGGTGTGCGCCAGCGGGGCCTGTTGGCGGATAAATCCATCGCCCCCCACGTGCTGGTGATGAGCGCCACCCCCATTCCCCGCACCCTGGGCCTTTTGATGTACGGCGACCTGGACATCTCCATCCTGGACGAGCTGCCCCCCGGCCGCCTGCCGGTGAAAACCTACGCGGTAACCGGCAAAAAGCGGCGGGACATGTATCACTTTCTGGACGACCAGATCGACAAGGGCCACCAGGTCTATATCGTCTGCCCCCGTGTGGAGGAGAGTGACACCGAAGCACCCGGCGCGGCGGACCTGCAGGCGGTGACCAGTTATCTCACCGACGTGGCCCAGGCCCTTTTGCCCCACCGGCGCATCGGCCTGATGCACGGCAAGCTGAAGCCCAAGGAAAAGGCCGCCGTGATGGACGCCTTCAAACAGGGCGAGCTGGACGTGCTGGTCTCCACCACCGTGATCGAGGTGGGCGTGGACGTGCCCAACGCCACGGTGATGGTGATCGAGAACGCGGAGCGGTACGGCCTGTCGGCGCTGCACCAGCTGCGGGGCCGTGTGGGCCGCGGCGGCGGCGAGGCCTACTGCATCCTCATCAGCGATCACACCGGCGAAGCGGTGCGGGAACGGCTGCGCTTTCTCTGCCACACCCAGGACGGCTTCGAGATCGCCAAATACGACCTGGAGACCCGGGGCCCCGGCGACTTTTTCGGTGACCGGCAGCACGGCCTGCCCACCCTGCAATTGGCCGACCTGATGGGCGACACCCGCACGTTGGAGGCCGCCCAGAAATGCGCCCACGAGCTGCTGGAGGAGGACCCCAAGCTTGCCGCCCCCGAGCACAGTCTGCTGGCGGCGCAGGTATCCCACCTGTTCGAGCGCACCACTTTTAACTGACGCTCCGGCCGGATACGGCCTGCAACCATCCGAAAACAAGGAAGTGTTTTTATGAAATGGCAACCCTCTGACCGCGCCTTTCTGGAATCCTACCGGGGCACCACCCCTTGCCCGGAAGATTTCGCCGCCTTCTGGGCGGAGCGTATGGCGCAGGCCGAACGCGCTCCGCTGGAATGGGAGCTGACCGACGGCCCCTTCCCCGCCCGCGGCTCGGTACGCTATCAGGAGCTGCATTTTCGCGCGCCGGACGGCTCGCGCCTCTATGCCAAATATATCCGCCCCGCATCGGACCAGCCGGTGCCGCTGCTGCTGCATTTTCACGGCTACCCCGGCGCCACCCGAAGCTGGCTGGAACTGACCAGCTACACCGCCAGCATGGGGGTGGCTATGCTGGCAATGGACTGCCGGGGCCAGGGCGGCTCCAGCCTGGACGCTGCTGCCTATCAGAGCACCCGTTCCAGCGGCAACATGATCCTCGGGCTGGACGGCCCGCCCGAACAGCTGTATTACGTCAAAGTCCATCAGGACATCGCTCTGATGATCCGCATTGCACGGCAGCTGCCCGGCCTGGATCTGGACCGGGTGTATGTGAACGGCGGTTCCCAGGGCGGCGCACTGGCGCTGGCCACCGCTGCCCTGCATCCGGATCTGATCAAAAAAGCGGGCATCCAGTATCCGTTTCTCAGCGATTTCCAGAAGGTCTGGGAGATGGATGCCGACCTGATTGCCTACGAGGGGCTGCGCTACTACATGCGCTGGTTCGACCCGCAGGGGCTGCGCACCGGCGAGATCTTCCGCAAGCTCGGTTATGTGGACAGCATCAACTTTGCCCCGCTGATTCGCTGCCCAGTGCTGTTCGCCACCGGCTTTCAGGACGATATCTGCCCGCCCGTCACCCAGTATGCGGT
The DNA here is from genome assembly GCF_002159185.1 of Gemmiger sp. An87. Taxonomy (GTDB): domain Bacteria; phylum Bacillota; class Clostridia; order Oscillospirales; family Ruminococcaceae; genus Allofournierella. The sequence goes on along the minus strand of NZ_NFHD01000001.1, from coordinate 221,596 downwards.
CTACAACCGGATCGCCGCACCCAAAAGGCACCTGCTGTATCCCGATTTTGCCCACGAGGAGATTCAGGCCTTTGATGACCGGCTGATTCGCTTTTTCTGCTGCCCCGGCTCCCACCTTTGGGAAGAGGAGGAACATCTATGACAAACCGTACCAACTGGCCCGAGCCTTCCTGCGCCGCGCAGCGCCCCGCAGATCTTGACGCTTTCTGGCACAGCTGCCGGGCCGGTCTTGCACCGGACGAACTGTCCGAGAGCGAGGAATTTTCCACCCCGCAGGCTTCCTTCCGCCGCCTGATGCTGAAAGGCGGCGAGGGCACGCTGAACGCCCGCCTGCTTCGGCCTGCTGCCCCCACAAGCGTGCTGATCGATTTTCACGACATCGGCCGTTCCGCCCGGGGCTACTATTATCTGAGCCGGTACCTGCCCGTGGGCTGTGCCGTGCTGGCTCCTGAGCTGCCCACCGATACCGCACTGTGCTGCGGCGCACCGGACCCGGATGCCCCCGGCGGCATCCCGGCATTGCTGCATACCTATAAGGCCGCCCTGCGTACCCTCCGTGCCGCCCGGCAGCTTTTCCCGGGGCTGCCCGTGGCCGTGAGCGGTGAGGGGCTGGGCGGTGCAATGGCTCTCGCCTGCGCCGCACAGTCCGATGCGGTGGCCGTCTGCACGGTTCTGAATCCGCTGCCGCTGGATTTCCGCCACGCGGCCGCCGGTACCGCAGCAGACTATTACCGCCCCCTGATTCAGTGGTTCCGGGCACAGGACCCCACCCGCAGCCGGCAGAAAGCGCTGTTCCACGCGCTGGATTACCTGGACTGTATGAATCTTACCCCGCCGGAGGGCTGCGCCTTTTTGCTGGGCAGCAGCCGGATGGACCCGCTCAGTCCTGCCGCCGCCCAGTTGGCCTTGTTCCGGCAGGCGGCCAGCGTAAACAAGCGGCAGGTATTGTTCGACAAATACGCCCACGAACGGGTAAACTGGTACGAGGACGCCCAGCTGGAATTTCTGCTGCAACATCTGGCCTGACCACTCTGTTTTCAAAGGAAGACTTCCATGCTCCGTGTCGGCATTGCCGGAATCGGCTCCATCGCCCGGGTGTATCTGGGCCTGTTTGCCGAGGGAAAAATCCCCGGCGGGCGCGTCACTGCCCTGTCCAGCCGCAGCCCGGACCATCTGACCAGTGCCCGGGACGCCTTCTGCGCCCCGGACACCGCCCTTTTCACCGACTACGAGGCCATGCTGCACAGCGGCCTTGTGGATGTGGTGATGATCTGCACGCCCCACAACCAGCATGTGCCCATGGCGCTGCAGGCGTTAAAGGCCGGGGTGCACCCCCTGATCGAAAAGCCGCTGGCGGTGGACGCGGATGAGGCCCGCACCCTGCTGGCCGCCTGCCGTGCCCGCCCGGAGCGGACCGCCGGGGTGCTCTACTGCCGCCGGGCCAGCGCCGCGTACCGGCAGGCAAAGCAGCTGGTGCAGAGCGGCGCGCTGGGACAGCTCAAACGGGCCTGCTGGCTGATTACCAACCTCTACCGCACCCCCGCCTACCATGCCAGCCAGCCCTGGCGGGGCAGCTGGAAGGGCGAGGGCGGCGGGCTGCTGCTCACCCAGGCCAGCCACCAGCTGGACCTGTTCACCTGGCTCTGCGGCATGCCCAAAGAGGTGACGGCCCTGTGTGAATTCGGGGCCGAGCGGGCCATTCAGGTGGAAAACGACGTGACCCTGCACCTGCGCTGGACAGACGGCGCCACCGGCCAGTTCATCGCCTCCAGCCGGGAATTCCCCGGCACCAACCGGCTGGAACTCAGCGGCAGCAAGGGCCAGCTGATTCTGGAAAACGACCGGCTTTTCACCCTGCGCCGCCTTTCCCGCGACGAGCGGGACTTCGCTAAAAGCACCACCGGCTATTTCGGGCCCATCCCCTTCACCGAGGAGCAGTGGACCGCCCCCGAGGAGCCCAACGAGGTGCAGCAGGCGGGCATCGTGGCGGATTTTCTGGCGGCGGTGGAAGACCATCGCGCCCCCCTGTGCCCGGTGACGGATGCATTGGAAAGACTGCTGGTCACCAACGCGGCCTATCTCTCCGCCTGGCAGGGCGGCACCGTGCCGGTACCCCCTCCCCCGGGCGCCTACGCCGCCGGGCTGGCAAAGCGGACAAAATAAACAAGCACAGGCAAGGGCCTGCCGGAATCCGGCAGGCCCTTGCCTGTTTTATAAAAAGAGGAAACGTTCCGCCAGCCCGGTGGCCGGGGAGCGGCGGGAGCACACAGTGCAGGGAACACCGCTTTTTTCACTCCCGCGGGCAGTTCATCGCCCGCTTACTGTTCGCCGCTCTTCCCGTTCACCTGGATCGTCTCCCGCCAGCGGGTCTTTTTCACGATCAGCACCACACCAGCCACGGCAGCCAATACCACTGCGCCGTCTAGCGCGTAGAGCCAGGTCTGCCACAGAGGCGTTACCTGCACCACCCGGGCGCTGGAGGAGATGCCGTTCATGGCAAAGCTCTGAGACACTGCATACAGGATGTGCTTGGTGGCCTGACGCAGCTGGGTCATCACGGTAGCATTGTTCTGGTAGTTCTCGATCTGCCAGTTGTCGGCGCCGCTGTTCAGCCACAGATCGGTGCCGCCCTCCAGGCCGCCGCGGATGGCCAGCGCCGGGAAGGACTGGGGATAGGAGGCCTGGTCGGTGATCATGATGCCATCGAAGCCCCATTCGCCCCGCACCACATTGGTGGCCAGGCCCTTGTGGTTGCCGGACCATTTGAAGCCGATGCGGTTCATGCTGAGCATCACGCCCAGGGTGCCCTCGTCGCCTCCGGCGATGCTGGGCTCAAAGGCCTGCAGATACAGCTCGCGGATGCTCTGCTCGTTGGCGAAGGTGCTGATGCCGGAGCGGTTGGTCTCCTGGTCATTCAGCGCAAAGTGCTTTACAAAGGTGATCACGCCCTTCTCCCGGGCGCCAGCCACGGTGGATGCGCCGAACTGGCCGGAGAGGAAGCCGTCCTCCGAGTAGTACTCGAAGTTACGGCCGGAAAAGGCGGTGCGGTGGATGTTCATGGCGGGTGCGTACCAGCCCGCGAAGTTCAGTTCACCCTGGGCCAGGCAGTCCTCGCCGATCAGCTGGCCCATCTGGTAGGCCAGGTCCTGGTTCCAGGTGGAGGAGATGACCACCTCCGAGCACCAGGCATAGGTCTTTTCCGGGCGGGTCACACCGGTGGTGCCCGCGTTGCCCACATAGGCGGGGCCGTCCACACAGACGGTGGCGGGGGCACTCACCGAGTTCACCGCGCCGGTCTGGTAGCCGCCCACACGCACCAGGTCATACATCTCCTTGGCGCTCAGCTGGTCCAGCAGCAGCTCCCAGGCGGGATCGTCCGCCTCGGCCTCCCGCAGCATGGCCAGCGACAGGCCATTCTGCGCGCCGGTTACCGGCATCTCGGCCTCGGGGTCATCGGTACCGGTGGGCACTGCCAGAGCCTCCACCATGGCATCGGTGGCCTCCAGCACGTAGGGTTCGGGATAGCTGCCCGCCCAGTCGCTGCGGGTCAGGTACTGGAAATCCGCATCGTAGTTGCGCATGTCCGCGTCGGTGAACTGGTTCTTTACCGGCTCGCCGGTGTAGGAGGATACCTGATAGGCATCACTCTCCTCCAGGGTGAAGCTCTTGGCCAGCTCGGCGTTGCCCGCCTCGTCCATACCCTCGGCACCCTTGGCGGCCAGGATGTTGTTCACCGCGGCGTGGGAATCGGCAGCGGCAGTGAAGTAGTAGTCACCCGCCTCCAGAATGTAGCTGCCCTCGCCGCCGTTGGCACTGGCGTCGTAGCTCTTCAGCTCCTCCTGGTCCACCTGGATGGTCACGGTCTGGCTCTCGCCGGGCTGCAGGGTCTCGCTCTTGGCAAAGCCCACCAGCTGCACCGAGGCCTTTTCCACCCCGTTTGCCCGGTCATATTCGGTGTAGGGGCTCTGGGCGTAGATCTGCACCACGTCCTTGCCCGCGGTTTCGCCGGTGTTGGTCACCTTCACCTCAAAGGTAAAGGTGTCGTCCCGGTCCTTGTCCGCCTTTTCCAGCGTCTGTTCAAAGGTGGTGTAGCTCAAACCGTAGCCAAAGGGGAACTGCACCTCGTCCGCATAGGTCCAGCCGCCGTCCGCCAGGCTGGTGGCGCCCACCGCGCTGGCAGCGTTGCCCTGGCCCAGCACGGTATCCTCATACCGGGTCTCGTAGTATTTGTAGCCCACATAGATGCCCTCCTGATACACCACGTAGGTGTCGTGGGTGGCATCCTCGGCTCCGGTCATCCGATTGTCGCCGAAGTTCTGCACCGCGGGCGCGCCCAGCGGGTCGTAGGCGTAGGTGTCCACGGTTTTGCCGGAGGGCGATACCGCACCGCTGAGCAGATCACCCACCGCATACAGGCCGTCCTGGCCGGGGTTGCCGATCCACAGGCAGGCATCCACCCCATACTGCTCCTGGTCCAGGAAGGAAAGCTCCATGGTGTTGCCGGAGTTGATGAGCACGATCACCCGGTCAAAGCGCTGGGCCACATACTCCAGCAGCGCCTCCTCGTTGGCGGTCAGCTCCAGATAGTGGCGGCCGATGTCCTCCGGGGAATCCACCGGGTCGGAGTGGAAGGCCCCCAGAAAGCCCTCCACATCCATGGGCTGGGCGTAGCTCTCGTCGTACACGGTGGGTAGGTCGGCGCTCTCGCTGCCGGAGCGGGCCAGGGTCACGATGGCCGCGTCGCCGTATTCCACAAAGCTCTGTTCCTGCTCGGCCCCGATCAGGCCGGGGGCCGCCTCATGGATCACATACCGGCCGGTGCCGGCCATATCCGCCACGTCCATGCGGATATCCGCCGCCGCGCCGGTGGTGTAGAAATCCCACATGGTGGGGTTTACCGAAAAGCCCGCCTCTTCCAGAGCGGCTTTCAGGGTGGGGGCGGTGGAGGTATCCACCGCGCCGCTTCCGCCGCCGCCGTAAAGGATGCTGGCGCTGCTCACGCCGAACAACGTCACCTTGCCCGGCTGCATGGGCAGTGCATTGTTGTCGTTTTTCAGCAGCACGAAGCCCTCTGCTGCGGTCTCGCGGGCCGCCTGGGCATCCGCCTCCAGCCGCTCGGCCTCGCTGGTGAACACGCTCTTGAAGTATTCGGTGTCCTCGGCCGTGCCGTCGCTGCGCACCTCATAGCTCTTGTGGCCCAGATAGGTGCTGATGATGGGCGCATATTTGAATGCGAACACATTGCCCACACCCAGCGCCGCAACCAGCACTCCGATGAGCACCAAAAGCGGAATCGACCGTTTTTTCTGCATGACATCTTCCTCCTGTTTTGCTCACTTGCTTGTAACGCCCCGGGGCGTTTTTGGTCTGTGCCATTTATAGCACAGCCAAAACAGGCAGTTCAAGACGGGTGGCAGAACTTGCAGAATCCGGGCAGAACCGGCATGCGGACACAAAAAAATGCCCTGCAAAACAGGGCATTTTCACAAGATTCAGGCCCGGGGAACGGGCAAGATGACCTGCAGCACGAACACCTGGTCCCGGCAGCTCACGCTCATGGAGCCGCCATATTTTTTTGCCAGATAGCGAATGCTGCGCAGCCCATAGCCGTGGGCCGCCGCGTCCGCCTTGGTGGTGCGGGGCAGGCCGTTTTCCAGCTGCAGGCAGCCCGCGTAATAGTTGTTGGTCTGAATACACACGCAGCCGCCGCTCGTCTGGATGCTCAGCTGCACCACCCGCTTTTCCTCCTCCTGCAATTGGATCACGCTCTCCACCGCGTTGTCGATGGCGTTGCCCAGCAGGGTATACAGGTCCGGCACCGACACAAAGTTCAGCTCGGCCTTGCCCAGCGTGCAGGTGAAGCGAATGCCCCGGCTCTCACAATAAAGGCTTTTCTCCGCCAGGATGGTGTTCAGCAGCTCGTTGTCGGTGTGCACCAGCCGCTGGTACTGTTCCAAGTTGCGCTCGGTCTCCTCCACAAAGGCCATCCGGTCGCTCTCCTGCATGGTGCGCAGCGCCCGCAGGGTGTGCTTTAGGTCGTGAACGCTCCGGTTGACCATGTCGATCAGCTCCTTGGAGTGGGCGTACTGGCGCTCGCCGTCCCGCAGCATCTGCTGAATCACCGCCCGCTCCCGCCCGGCCTGGATCATTCGGTAGGAGAAAAACTGCAGCCCCAGGATCATCAGGCAGACCAGCACCCCGATCTGAGCGCTGAGAAGCCGGATGGCGGGGTCAAAATGGAACAGCCGCTGGCAGCCGAAGGTGCAGAACATAAGCACCGCCAGCAGCAGCACATGATACAGGATGGCGGCGGGGGTATCCGGGTTGAGCTGCCCGCCGCACAGGCTCAGCCGCCGGGCGAAGATGCAGTACAAAAAGGTGTAGAACCCGGCGCAGGCCAAAGCGCTCACCATCGCATACACCCACACATGGCGGGTGATGGCCGGGAAGACCGCAAGCGCCAGCACCTCATGCACCAGCACATACACCACATGCTGGGCCGCGTAGCCGGAGATACCGATGTACAGCGCGTCACACAATGTGATGGAAAAGCACAGCCGGCTGTAGGCCACGGTGAGCAGCGCCAGCACAATGTACCACTGGCCCACCAGCTGCCGGCCCAGCTCACCGTATTGTTCCACCCGTTCCAGCCAGAAGAAATACCCCTGGCTGAGCAGCGAAAAGAGCACCAATCCCCCGATGGCCAAAGGCAGCCAGCCTTTTTTGCGCCGGGCGAAGGGCAGCAAAAACAGATATTCCGCTGCCATCAGCTCCCACACAAAGCGCAGCTCCTCGAAAATTGCCTGGCCGCTGGTCATGGCTCCATTCCTCCCAGAAAGCGGGAAAACCGCTCCATGAATTCTGTCCGTTTGGTGCGGGTGATACGGATGCGCTGGCTGCCCAGCACCACGTCCTCCCCTTCAATAGCGCTCACATACCGCAGATTCACCAGAAAGCTGCGGGCGCAGCGGGCAAAATGGCAGTTTGCCAGCTCCCGCTCTGCCTGGCCCATGACTCCGCGTACCCGGTATTCCCCGCTCAGGGTGTGGTAGTTCAGGTAATGCAGGGTGGATTCCACATACAGAATCTCCCGGGGGCGCACCGCCACCACCCCGGCGGTGGTGTGCAGCGCCAGCGGGCGCTCCTTGTCCCGGCGCATATAGCGCAGAGCCTTTTGCAGCTTCAGGTCAAAATCGCCGAATTCCACCGGCTTGAGCACATAATCGATGGCGTCCACCTCATAGCCCGCCAGGGCATACTGGGGCATGTTGGTCACGAACATCAGCGGCACCTCCGGATCGCTTTGGCGCAGCAGCCGGGCGGCCTGCATGCCGTCCATACCGGGCATGTCAATGTCCATGATCACCAGGTCGAACTGTTCCTGCCCCGCCTGGATAAACTGCTGCCCGTCGGCAAAGCGTACCGGCGTAAGCTCCACGCCGGTGCGGCAGGAAAACCGCTCCAGATTCTCCTCCAGCCGCAGGGCATCCTCCGGCGTATCGTCCACAATGGCAACTCTCACCCCTGCGCCTCCTCTCCCGGCTGGGCATTTTCGTCCCGCAGGTTCACGCCGCCGCAGTTCAGCCGGAACACATGGAAACCGATCTCGGCAAAGGGGTAGCGGTTCAGCAGCGCGCTGGCCGCGTTCAGCACCGGCTTCAAATCAAAGCAGATGCAGTCGATGTAGGAATAGGCAAAGCCGGTGGCCCCGCCCAGAATCCACACGTTCTCCCCCGCTGCCTGCTGCAGCTCATCCTCCAGGCGGCCCCGCAGCTCCACCCGCTGGGCCTCCGGCACCTGCTCGGTGCTGTAGAAGAAAAAGCCGCAGATCACGCCGTCTGCCTGCAAACGGTCCATCCGGGAATCGTCGCCCCGGTAGTAGTCTGCCAGCAGCTCGCTGCAGCAGGTGGCTCCGGCAATCACGTCCTGCCGCAGGGCCCAGTCCTCCTGGGTGGCGGGCTCGTAGCAGTAGTTCTGGTAGTTCCAGCCGATGGACTGGGCCTCGTCCAGGGCGGCCTCATCGCCGCCGCAGAACCAGTCCGCCATCTGTTTGCGCAGCTCGCGCAGAGGCATGCCGCCCTGGGGCCGGGGCGCGTCCAGCACCTCCAGCCGCTCCACACGGCACAGTGCGGCTCCCTCGCCCATGGCCTGGCTCAGCAGCCGGGCCGCTGGGGCCAGGTCCTGCTCCACATGCAGATTGGGTCCCCAGAGGGCCACCACGGCCTTGTCGCCCCGCTTTTCCGGCCAGGCCAGCACCCCTTCCAGGGCGGGGGCCTGAAGGTCCGCAGGATGCCCCGGCCAGAACACCCAGTGCTCCGCCAGCGCCTCGGGGGCCCGCTCCCGCCAGTAAAGGATCTGAATCAGGCGGGTGGGCATGCACTCGGCCCACACCGCCAGCCGCAGCCGGCCGTCCGGCCCGGTATCCAGCGAAAACTCCGCCCCGCCGAACACCCCGGCCAGAAGCTGGGCATGGGCCTGGCGGGCTTTTTCGTTCTCGCCTGCCTCGCTCAGCGCCCGCAGCTCGGCTTCCCGGGCCGAAAAGGCGGCCCAGTAATCCTGCACACGCTCGGTGAAGGGCTGCTTTTGCACCGGCAGGGCAATGGCGCTGCGGCACCAGTCCAGATACCGCTCGGTCTCCTCGTCGCCGGGGGCCAGCTCGTCCGCCCGGTCAAAGGCCTCCAGCGCCTTCTCCTCTTTGCCCAGATGATACCAGGCGTACCCTGCCCGGAAATGCCACAGCGGGTCCGCCGCGCTCTGCTCTTTGCACTGCTCCAGCACCTGCAGCGCCTCTTCAAAGCGGCCCAGGTTGTTCAGCGCCCGGGCCTGCTGGCCCAGCAGCTTTGCGCCCCGCTGCCCCGGCTCCACCGCCAGGATGGCTTCGAGAATCCGCTCGTACTGCCGGTCCGCGTTCCAGGCCTCGATCTGCTCCAGCAGGGCCTCGTTTTCCGGCGCGCCGCCCTTCACCGGGCAGGCATTGGGCCGCAGAGGGTCACTCAGCGGAGCCCGGGGCTCCAGCTGGGTCTCGTCGAACAGGCGCAGAAGGCCCTCGGCCTCGTGCTCCAGCTTATAGGCCATCTCCTCGTTATAAAGGGGCGCGGCCTGATACAGATTCACCTCGCCTCCGCCGGGCAGCGGGCAGACCGCCGCCGCGTCCGGCACGCCGCCGGGAGTGAGCAGAATCACGCCGGTAAAGCCGCAGCCGGGGGCAAAGGGCCGCCCGTTGGGGATGGTGTGGCCCCAGCCCAGCCAGGTGCCCTGTTCCCGGGGCATGGCGGCCAGCAGCCGCAGCCAGCCCACCGGCCAGGCGTCCTTCGGGTCGGCGGAAAGGGGGTTCCAGTGCGGGGGCAGATACATCATGATCTCGGCCCGCTCCGCCCCAAAGCCCGCCAGCTCCGGCGGCACGTTCATGGGCGAGACTCCCATGCCGCAGGTGACCAGCACCGTCCAGTGCCGGTGGCGGTGGGGCCCCAGCACCAGCAGCTCCACGCCGCCGCTCTCGGCCGGGGGAATCACCCGGTTCACCGGGCCCAGCCAGCGGCGCAGATGCTCGATCAGCCGGTCCTTCTGTTCCTTTGTATAAGCGGCGGCGGGAACCGGCGCCTTTGCCTCCTCCTCCGGGGGCAGGGGCAGCTCATCCGCCGAGTAATCCTCATACTGCGGCTCCCCCCAGGGTTCAAAATGCGGGTCGAACCGCTGGTAGGCAAAAAGCCGTTCCTCCCGGCTGCGGCCCACCTGGTACCCCAGCCGGAAGCAGCCGCTGCGCTCAACGAGCAGATGGGCCAGCTCCAGCCGGCGGCCCGGCTCCTTTTTTCGGATGGCCGCCTTGGCCAGCCGGTCCAGCTCCTCCAGCCGGGCGGCGAGGGCGGCGGCCCAGTCTGCGCTGATCTTGCCCGCGCCCCGCTGGTTCATGTCCAGCCGCAGGTTTACAAGATTGCCCTGAAAGGCCAGGTCCGCAAAGCAGTAGATGCCCTCAAAAAGGGGGTTCTCCGCCCCGAAGGCCACGGCGGCTTTTGCCAGGCCCTCGTCGTCGCCCAGCATGCACAGCACCGCCTCCTGGGCGGGGGTGCGCAGGCCATGGCTTGCCCGCTCCTCGCTCTGGGCCGGGCAGATGCCCTCCGCCTCCAGCCGGGCCGCCTCGATCTGCTCGATGCTCTGCCCCGCCTGCAGGCGCTCCAGCGCATCCGCAAAGCGGCGCTGGCCGGGGCAGGCGGCAAGGCCCTCCTCCAGCAGCGCGATGCCTTCGGCTTTGTCGCCGAAATGGGCGGCGAGCACCGCCGCCAGATACCGGCAGGTTTCGTCCTGATGATTCAGATTAAGGCCCATGCGGGCCAGCCGCAGCGCCTCTTCCGGCGCACCGGTATACAGCCGGGCCAGCGCCAGACTGCGGCACCATTCCAGATTGCCCTGGCCCTGCTCCTCCAGCCGGGCCAGCCACTGCACCGCCTGCTGCCAGGCCTCATACTCCGCCGCGCCCAGGTCCAGCCGGGCCACCAGCAGCGCCAGCTCCAGGTCCGCGCGCATCTGCTCCCGGCTGATCAGCCCCAGATCGATGGCTCCCTCCACCTGATCCTGCACCAGATCCAGCGCGTCGTACCAGCGGCCCCGGGCCGCCAGTTCCTCGGCACGGGTCCGGGTCTTTTCGTCCAACAGCCCTGTCATCCCCTGTTCCGTTCTCCTTCCCTGTTTCCTGCATCAAAATTCCTGTATCAAAGCGGCCCGGGCGTTTTTCCGGGCCGCGCCTGTGTTCAAAAGCCCAGCTTGAAGCTTTCGCCCTCCACGGCCACACCGGCGCTGCGGCTCACCTGCACCGGCACGCCGTCCCCGGCGGCCAGCACCTGACCCTCGGCCAGCTCCAGGTCCCCTTCCAGCAGGTCCATGACCAGGTTTGCCAGCAGGTCCCGCAGCTCCACCGGGCGGCGGGCGCTGTGTAAAATTTCCAGCTCGGGCAGCTCAAAGTCCTGCAGGCCGTAGGTATAGGCGCACACCCCTTGCTCGCTCTGCCACAGGCCGAAGTACACCCAGTTCAGAATGGGCAGCACGTCCTCCTTCATGGTATCCGCCACGACCCGGTAAAAATCCGGGGCCAGCAGGGTGCCTGCCGCCATCACGCCCAGCGCGCCGGGCTGGGCACAGGCTGCCGCGCTCACCTTGGTGAGCAGCTTGGCCGCCTCCACCGGGCTCGCCTGCCCCTGGGGCAGAACGGTAATGAGCAGATGGGCCTTGTGGGCCGCCGCGGCCTGCACCGCCTGGGGCCACCAGTAGTTGGTTTTCGCCTGCTGCTCCGCCTCGCCCTCGGGCACCGGCGCGTCGATCAGAGCCACCGCCGCGATCATGCCGTGATCGTCAAACACCACGTTGCCGGTGGCGGGGGCCTCCTTTTCGCCGTTTCCTGCCAGAGCCCATTCGCTTTGCAGGTCCCGAAGCAGTTTTTCCCGGTCGAAGACAGGCTGCTCCAGCAGCACAAAGTTCACCAGCGTGCCGCCGGCTGCGCCGGCCACGGTCTTTTTCTCTTCCATGGTGGTTCCTCCTTGTTTGGCCCGTTCCATTGCGGGCCGTTTATTCGAGTGGTCAGGGCCGCTGCCCGGCCAGATTTTCGTTTTTTGCCGCCGGGGGCTGTTTGCCCGCCTGCATCGCCAGCAGCACCAGCGCGGCCACCGCCGCCAGGGCCACCGCGGCGGGCCAGGCCACCCACACGCCGGTCAGCCCCAGGAAAAGGGGCAGCACCAGCAGCATCAGGGGCTGGGTGCCCAGCGGTTCGCCGTAGGCAAGAATGCCGCTGAACACCGGCTCGCCCACCGCGCAGAAGTAGCTGCTGCAAAAGCGCACCACCGCCATGAAGGGGTAGCCGATGCAAAGGGTCCACATGGCCGCCGCGCCCTCGGCGGTGGCCTCGGGGCTGGCCCCGAACACCAGCGGCAGCTGGCTGCGGCCAAGCCAGGTAAGGACGCTGCACACAAGGGCAACCCCCACCGCCAGGCTCAGGCCCCAGCGGCGAAGCAGAGCCAGCTGGCCCCACTCGCCCGCGCCCCGGGCATGGCTGAGCAGCGGCTGCACGCCGTCGCCCACGCCGGTCACCAGCGGGATCACCGCGCCCAGCACATAGCTGAGCACCGCGTACACCGCAACGCCCCGGGTGCCGCCCCAGTGCAGCGCCTGCAGATTGGTGATGAGCAGAATCACACTGGTGGAGATGGAGAGGCCAAAGGGCGAAATGCCGTATTGCACAATGCCCCGGAGCATCCGCCAGCGGGGGGCGAAATCCGCCCGGCGCAGCGGCAGCTCCCGCACGGCCAGCAATGTGGGCAGAGCCAGAACCGCGCAGAGAATCTGGGACGAGCCGGTGGCCACCGCAGCGCCCGCCAGCCCCCACTGAAAGACCTGGATGAACAGCCAGTCCATGAGGATGTTGCCCAAAAGGCCCACGATGGTAAAGCTCATGGCCTGCATGGTCTTGTGGCTGCCACGTAAAAGGGGCAGCACGCCGGTGTTGATGGTCTGGCCCAAAGCCAGCGCACAGATCATCCCGCTGTATTCCAGCGCAGGGGCATACAGTTCCCCCTTCGCGCCGATCAGCGGCAGGATCACCGGGCAGGCCAGCCAGAGCCCCAGGCTCATGGCCACGCCCGCCGCGGCCAGCGCCGTGAGGGTGTTGCCCCGGGCCAGCGCGGCCTCCTCCTTATCGCCCCGGCCCAGGGCGGTGGAAAGGCGCACCGCGCCTCCCAGTCCCAGACCCAGGCTCACCGCCTGGATGAAGGCGGTGATGGGCCAGGCCACGTTGATGGCCGCCAGGCCGATGTCGCCCAGGTTCCGGCCGATGAAAAATCCGTCCACAATAATAAAGCAGCTGTTCAGCAGCTGGCTGAGCATGCTGGGCAGCGCATAGCGAAAAAACTGCCGTTTCAAGGGGGTCAAGCCACCCGCTCCTTTCCGTTTGCCAGGGGTCCGGCCCCGCTTTTATTCGTTACACAAGATTGCGCCGCTCGCCCCGCAAAAATGCCTGCAGGTTGGCGCACACCTCGGCGCTCAGCCGGGCCAGCGCCTCCTCGGTGGCCCAGGCCACGTGGGGAGTGAGCAGCACATTCGGGCAATGGAGCAGCTCATCCGTCGGGCGCACCGGCTCGTGGGCCGCCACGTCCGAGGCGTAGTAGCCCAGCTGCCCGCTTTTCAGCGCGGCGCACACCGCCGCCTCGTCCACCAGCGCGCCCCGGGCGGTGTTCAGAAGAATCGCCCCCGGCTTCATGGCCGCCAGGGCCGCTTCGTTCATCATACCCCGGGTCTCGGCGGTGGCGGGGCAGTGCAGGCTCACCACGTCGCTGTCCTCCAGCAGCTGCTCGAAGGACACAAACTCCACCCCGTCGGCGGCGTATTCCGGCTTCACATGGCGGGTATAGGCGATCACCCGCATGCCGAACCCGTTTGCGATGCGCGCCGCCGCCCGGCCGATGGCCCCGTAGCCCACCACGCCGAAGGTGCGGCCCGCCAGCTCAAAATGGGGGTGAATGCCGTAGGAATCCGGCACGCCGGTCTGCCAGTAGCCGTCCCGCAGGCTGGCGGCCCGGGCGGCGGTGCCGTTGGCCAGCTCCAGAAGCAGGGCAAAGGTGTGCTGGGCCACGCTGTTTGTGGAATAGCCCGGCACGTTGGCCACAGCCACCCCGTGGCGGCGGCAGGCCTCCAGGTCCAGGCTGTCGGTGCCGGTGGCGGTCAGGCCCACCCAGCGAAGGCGCGGGCAGGCGTCCAGCACCGCATCGTCGATGCGGCACTTGTTGCTCACCGCAAAATCCGCGTCCCGCAGGTGATCGGCCAGCAGTTCATAGCCGGTGCGGGGGTATTCCTCCACCACATCCGCCAGATCATACAAGCCGCTCCAGTCCAGGTCTCCCGGGCGCACACAGTAGCTGTCCAGCACAACGATTTTCATCGGTTCTTCTCCCCCTTTGCAGGGCGTTTGTGCCCCGTTTTTGTCTCTTTTGTAATTTTACCTGCTTTTGCAGGGCCCTTCAACCCCCGCCGCTGGATTTTTGCCGCCGGTTCGTATATAATGAAAAAGTAACTACCCGCCGGACGCTCCGGCGGCGACCAGTGCGAGGGGGGCTTTTGCATGTATACGCCAAGGCTTGTGATCCGCAAGCTGCTGCTGGGCGCGGTGCTCATGACCGTGGCCATCATCATCACGGTGCTGATCCGGGAAAATATGGACGTGAAGGACCCGGAGCAGGCTCTGCCCACCATCACCATCACGGTGAACGGGGACATGAACCTGAACGACAAGATGGTCTTCCGGGCCGGCTACGAGTGGAACTTTTTCACCACCGTGGCCAAGAACACCCCTGCCTACACCAGCTCCACCCTGCTGGAGCAGCTGTATCCGGTGGATCTGGCCCCCAACAGCGTGCTGGACATCAATTTCTCGCTGCCGCCCAAAACGCTGCGCATCCAGCGCGCGTCGGACGATGCGCTGGAAAACTTTGTGGAGCTGGCCGACGTGAGCGACGGTCAGATCATCTGCCCCAGCACCCCGGGCCTGTATCTCTATCAGGTGGAGGCGGGCTTTGGCTGGCGCGGCTCGGTGCGGTACTTCTTTTTGGTGCGGGTGCAGCAGTCCGCGTAAACATCATCCAAACACAAAGGGAGCGTTCCTTCGCAGAACGCTCCCTTTTTTTGGCAATACCGCTGTTTTGTATCAGGGCTCGGGCGCTTCGCCGCCCGCCAGGGCCAGCGCCGCGGTGTGGCGGGCCATCAGCCGCTGCTGGTAGTCGCCTGCGTAGGTGCCGTGCAAAAGCTTGGGCAGGGCTTCCTCCTCCAGCGAGTGCCAGCACACCGCCTCCTGCCCCGGCAGAATGGGGTAAAACAACACGCCGTTTTTCTCCGCCGCCGCCAGGCACTGAGGCCCGAAGCCCACCACCAGAACCTTCTGCCGGTCGTAGCCCCGGCCCAGCAGCTCGTTCACGCAATGGGCCAGCTCCCGCCGCTTGATGCACACCGCCGTGCAGGGGGGCAGACTGTGGAAATTCCACTCGCTGTAGGCCGAGCGCACGTTCAGGCTGGTGAGCAGCACAAGGTCGGCCACAATCCGCATCCGCTCCAGGCAGGTCTTTACCCCGTCGAACACCTGGCCACGGGCAGCGTCCAGGGCGTACTCCGCGCCCAGAAGGCATACCATGAACGCCTTGGCCTTCGGCGGGATTTTCTGTGTCCGTTCCATAACAACGCCCCCAATATTCATAATATTATCCGCGCCGGGTATCTTCCTTTATAACTTAACTATACCAGCACAGCGGGGGCAGTTGCAACAGTTTTTGTCTGTTTTTAATGATTTTTCGTGATTTTATTGAATAATTCTATCTCATTCTCCCAAAACCTGGCCGATGGGCTGCTGGATGCACAGGGTAGCCAGCTTGTCCGCCGGGGTGGGGGTCATGTTGATGACCACCAGCTCTCTGCCGCCGTAATAGCGCAGAAGGCCCGCCGCCGGATACACCGCCAGGCTAGTGCCGCCCACGATGAGCAGGTCCGCCGCCTCCAGCGCGCGAACCGCCCGCTGCAGCACCTTCTGGTCCAGCGATTCCTCATAGAGCACCACGTCCGGCTTCACAATGCCGCCGCACTCGCACCGGGGAACGCCCTCGCTCTCGGCGATGAATTCCACCGGATAGAACTTGCCGCACCGGGTGCAGTAGTTGCGCAGGGTGCTGCCGTGCAGTTCCAGCACGTTCTTGCTGCCCGCCGCCTGGTGCAGCCCGTCGATGTTCTGGGTGATCACCGCCCGCAGCTTGCCCTGGGCCTCCAGTTTGGCCAGCCGCAGATGGGCCGCATTGGGCTTTGCGTCCTTCACGATCAGCTTGGCCCGGTAAAACCGGTAGAACTCCTCGGGATCTGCTTCAAAAAAGCTGTGGCTGATGATCTGCTCCGGCGGGTATTTCCACTGCTGGTTGTACAGACCGTCCACGCTGCGGAAGTCCGGGATGCCGCTCTCGGTGCTCACCCCCGCGCCGCCGAAAAACACGATGTTATTGCTCTTTGCAATCAATTCCTCCAAACGCTGGTCCATGGGGCCACACTCCTTTGCTATGCATCTCTTTGCCGCCCAGGGGCGGTTGTAGTATAATAAACCTTATAAAGATGATACCACAAAACACTCCGCCCGGCCATGCCGCCGGGCGAAAAAGGGAGGAACGGATATGGCAAAGGAGATCACGGCGAGCCTGGTGTTTGAGCATCTGCCCGCCCGCAAGCCGGACAGCCACAAGGGCAGCTACGGCAAGCTGCTGTGCGTCTGCGGCTGCAACCAGTACCGGGGCGCGGCTGCGCTGGCGGTGGAGGGTGCGCTGCGCGCCGGTGCCGGGGTACTGACCCTGGCGGCCATCGAGCCGGTGATCCAGGCGGTGGGCGCCCGCTGCCCGGAGGCGGTGTTCCTGCCCTGCCGCACCGGCGAGGACGGCGGCATTGACCCGGCGGAGGGCGAGCGGATTCTGCAGGCGGCCCGTGGCTCGGACGCGCTGCTCTTCGGGCCGGGTCTGGGCAACACGGCGGGTACCGCGTCGCTGCTGGAGCAGCTGGGCGAAAGCGCGGGCTGTCCCCTGGTGCTGGACGCGGACGGCCTGAACGCGGCGGCGGCCATGCCCAGCCTGCCCCGGCCTGCCAACCTGCCCTTGATCATCACTCCCCATCCCGGCGAGATGGCACGCCTGTGCGGAGTGACCACGGCGGAAATCAACGCCAGCCGGGAGAGCGTGGCCGCAGGCTATGCCCGGGCCAACCGGTGCGTGGTGGTGCTGAAGGGCCACCGGACCATCGTAGCCGGGCCCCAGGGCGAGGTGTTCTGCAACACCACCGGCAACCCGGGGCTTTCCCGGGGCGGCAGCGGCGATATTCTGGCGGGCATGACCACCGCCTTTCTGTGCCAGGGGCTGGACCCGCTGTACGCGGCGGTATGCGCGGTGTGGCTGCACGGCGCAGCCGCGGACCGGTGCGCCGCCCGGCTGGGCCAGTACGGCATGCTGCCCCACGACATTCTCTACGACCTGGGCACCATCTTTGCGAACAGCGGCCGTTAACGGCCCGCCGGTAAACTGCAAACAAAAAAGGGGGGACCGCCATGCAGAACATGAACGCCTACTACGATTTTTCCGGCCAGAAGTTCGGCCACCCCCTGAGTTTGAGCATCAACGGCTTTGACCGGCAGGTGTTCAGCCAGCAAACCAGCCTGGAGCTTTCCTACGTGCTGGAGGGGCGGTACGAGGTAATCACCGAGGGCTTTTCCCGTATGTTGGACCGCCACCAGCTGGCCCTCATCGCCCCCGGGGAGATTCACATGATCCGCAAGGCCCCCGGCGCGGAAAACAGCGCGGCCAGTGTGATTCTCACCCTGCACATCGACTTCGAACGGATGCCCGAGGCCCTGGTGGGCGACGTGGAGGGGTTGTTCTCCACCCTGGTCTGCACCGAAGAGGAGAACGCCGCCCTGCTGGGCCGGGTGCGCCAGACCCTGGGGCGGCTGCTGCGGCTGCTCACCCAGCCGGAGCACAGCCTCTTCCAGTTGAACGCCCTGATGATGGAGCTGGCGGACCTGTGCGCCAGCGGAGCGCACCGGCCGATGGATTCCATCCCGCTGCAGTCGCCGCTGCACGAAAGCTCCCGCCGGGCCATCCGGTTCATCAACCGGAACTTCCGGCGGGACATCCACCTGGAGGACGTGGCGAAGGAGCTTTCCTTCAGCGTGTCCTATACCTCCAAGCTGTTTACAAAGCACATCGGCCTGCCCTTTGTGAAGTATCTTTCCTACGTGCGGGTGCGGGCCTCGCTGGAGGCGCTGCTGGAGGGCAAGGAGAGCATCGAGGCCATCGCGCTGGACTGCGGCATGGCCAGCGCCAAGGCCTACGCCGCCGCCTTTAAAGAGATGTACGGCATCCTGCCCAGCGTCTACCGCAAGCGGTTTTTGCAGAACCTTCGCTACAGTGAGACCGGCGCGGACCAGAAGATGCGGCTGGACGCGGCCCATCTGGCCCTGCTGGACCATCTGCTGCGCCAGCCGGACCAGATGATCTACCAGACCCCGGGCCTTAGCATCCTGCGCCGGGGCGAGGCGGTGGTGTGCGAAAGCGAAGGAGCCGCCGCCCTCACCCAGCAGCAGGGCAAGCTGGTGGTGGAATTTGGGCCGAAACAGGATTGACCTCTGTTTTCCACCTTTATTCTCAGAGCAAATTTTGCCGGTTTTGGCGTTTCAGCGCGCTAAAACCGGCATTTTTTGTCTTTTCCCGGCGTTTTTATGACCCAACCCGTCAAACTTCTAACAAAATCCCGCCGTTGATGGCAACCAGCGCCCGGGCTTTTGCCCGCCCGGCCATGCTATAATGGGGCCAATGAAACGAAAGCACCCAACCGGCACGGCAGGTCAGCGGCCCCGTGCCCCATACGAAGGAGTTTGGCTATGAGCAAATACGAGCATCTGCTCTCGCCCATCAAGATCGGCGAGACCACCGTGAAAAACCGCATCTTCATGCCGCCCCTGTCCACCAATCTGGCGGATAAGGGCTACGTGACCGACGAGCTGGTGGAGCACTACAAGGCCCGCGCCAAGGGCGGCGTCGGCCTGTTCGTCACCGAGGTGGTGACCGTGGAGCCCACCTACTGCTACCTGCCCGGCGACATGTGCATCTACGACGATTCCTTCATCCCCGGCTGGAAGAAGCTGGCCGACGGCGTGCACGAGTACGGCGCGAAGATTCTGCCCCAGCTGTTCCACCCGGCTCACATGGCCTTCCCCCTGCCCGGCACTCCCCGGCTGATCGCCCCCTCCAACGTGGGCCCCTACTACGCCAAGGAGGCCCCCCGCGCCGTGACCAAGGAGGAGCTGAAGGTCATCATCCGCCAGTTCGGCGAGGCCGCCAAGCGCGCCCAGATCGCCGGTGCCGACGGTGTGGAGATCCACGCAGCCCACGCCCACGGCCTGCTGGGCGGCTTCCTGTCTCCTTTGTACAACAAGCGCACCGATGAATACGGCGGCGACATCGACCATCGCCTGCGCCTGACTCTGGAGGTCATCGAGGAGGTTCGCCGGGTCTGCGGCAAAAACTTCATCATCGACGTGCGCATCTCCGGCAGCGAGTACACCGACGGCGGTCTGAACCTGAACGACATGATCTACGTGGCCAAGCAGCTGGAAAAGGCCGGTGTGGACTTCCTGCACGTTTCCGGCGGCACCACCATCGCCCGGGGCAGCTCCATCCCCGCCCCCGGCACCCCCATGGGCTCCCATGCCGCCACCGCCGCCGAGATCAAGAAGCACGTGTCCATCCCGGTGGCCACCGTGGGCCGCATCACCGAGCCCTGGATTGCCGAGGAGCTGATTGCCAACGGCAAGGCAGACATCTGCATGATCGGCCGCGCCAACCTGTGTGACCCCGAGTTCGCCAACAAGGTGGCCGCTGAGAAGGCCGACGACATCCGCCCCTGCATCGGCTGCCTGCGCTGTCTGAACGGTATCATGTTCGGCAAGCGGGTCGCCTGCACCGTGAACCCCTCCTTCGAGCTGGAAAACGAGGACACTCTGGCCCCCGCCGCTGAGAAGAAGAACGTGCTGGTGATCGGCAGCGGCCCCGCCGGCATGGAGGCCGCCTTCGTGGCCGCCAAGCGTGGCCACCATGTGGTTCTGTGCGAGAAGGACGCCGAGCTGGGCGGCCTGATGCGCATCGCCGCGGTGCCCATCGCCAAGCAGGACCTGACCCGTCTGATTCAGTACATGGCCCGCCGTCTGGAGGGCGCAGGCGTGGAGGTCCGCCTGAACTGCGCCGTGGACCAGGCCATGCTGGAGGGCGAGTTCAAGGGCTATGAGGTGATCGCAGGTGCGGGCGCACAGCCCATCGTGGTGCCCGCCTTCACCGGCTTCAAGCAGTGGATGACCGCCGACGATGTGCTGGCGGGCCGCGCCTTCCCCGGCCGCAAGATCGTTGTGATCGGCGGCGGCTCGGTGGGCTGCGAAACCGCCGACTACCTGGCCCCGCTGGTGAACGACCTGTACCCCCGCAACCGGGAGATCACCCTGCTGGAAATGGCTCCCGGCGTAATGGCCACCGAGTCCGGCCCGGGCCGCAGCCTGCTGGTGCAGCGCATGATGGCCAAGGGCGTGCAGATGATCTGCGGCGCCAAGGTGGAGAAGGTGGACGAATCGAGCATCTGGTACACCAAGGACGGCCAGCAGCACTGCATCGCCGACGCGGACACGCTGGTCCTGGCCATGGGCTACAAGGCCGACCCGGCGCTGGAAGAGATGCTGAAGGCCGCCGGTGCAAGCTACCACCTGATCGGTGACGCCAACAAGGTTGGCACCATCAAGGACGCCATCGGCGCAGGCTACGAGACCGCCAAGACCCTGTAATTCCCTGACCCCGCGCGGAGCTTCCCTTATCCGCGACCGCATTCCCCAAAATCCCAAAACAGAACGCCGCACCGCTCCATTCTTTCCCCTGGAGCGGCGCGGCGTTTCTGTTTTATTCTTATGTGGAAAAACTCAGCGCAGCGCCCGCTTGACCGCCAGCGCCAGAGTGCGCTTGCGGCCAAGCAGGTCCGCCGCCATGCCGCTGGGCACCTC
Organism: Gemmiger sp. An87; assembly: GCF_002159185.1. Lineage (GTDB taxonomy): Bacteria > Bacillota > Clostridia > Oscillospirales > Ruminococcaceae > Allofournierella. The sequence continues at coordinate 201,009 of NZ_NFHD01000001.1, read as the reverse complement.
GCAGAAAAAGCTGACCAAATGAAAAAAACCTCGGCCAGACCGATCTGGGCCAGCGAAAAGCCCCGCCCTATGCAAGCTGCTTCAGCTTTTGAAGTGGCGGAAGACCCAGTACATGGACGCGATGGTCACGGCCAGCGTCACACCCGCCACCGCCACCTCCGGCCGGTTGGCCGGTTCGGCGTCGATCACCCGCGGCGCCCACAGCAGCACGAACAGCGCCACCGGCCAGCCGTAGTGAACCAGCTTCATCCAGCGGCTGCGGGCCTTGGGTACATCGCTTTCCAGCTGCTCCGGGCGCAGGGCGGTGCAGCGCACAATCAGCAGAATCCCCGGGCCCATCCGCCGCCAGACCAGCTGTGCGGTATAGGGGATGCCGTCGATCTCGAATTCCGGGGCCATGCTCTCCCTGGTCACCACCAGATTCACCCCCTGCTGCTCGCCGTAGCGGCAGAGGGCCAGCGTCAGCTCCGCCGGGTTGGTCACCGGGTCGTCCGGCGTGAAGGTGAACACCTTTTTTGCCTCGGCCTTCGCCACCTTTTTGTAGTCCCGGGTCCACTCCCCGAACAGACCCGCCCGGTTTTCCGGCGCGTCCATCCGGTTCAGCAGGCCATCCAGAAATTCCTCGTCCGGCTGCGGGGCGCTTTGCAGCTCCCGGCAAAAGCGGATGGCTGCCTCCAGCTCTTTTTGCCGCTGCTCCAGCCGGAACTGCTGGGCCGTCGAAACCTGGGCCAGCGTGGTCTTGTGCCGCAAACAATCCCCGATCTCCTCCAGCGGCACGTCCAGCATACGCAGCGCCCGGATCAGCTTCAAGTCCCGGATGTCCTGTTCCGAGTAGTCCCGGTAATCGTTGCCCGGGTTGCGGTGGGGATGGATGAGGCCCTGGTCCTCGTAAAAGCGCAGGTTCCGCCGGGAGATGCCAGTGGCCGCCTCGGTTTGCTTTGCGTTCATGAAATTCGCCTCCTGTTCTCTGTTTTGCACCCTCAGCATAAGGGATGCACCAGATGCCAGGTCAATGGTTTTTTAAAAATTCGCGCAAAAAAACTTCACCGGCCCTGTTTCCAGATGCTGATGCCCCACAGCACCGCATTTTCCACGAACACCGCAAACGAAATCCACAGCCAGCGGCTGAACACAAAGAAGAAATCCGGCCGGGTGCGCATCTGCCCCTCCCACACGCCGAACCACCGCTGCAGCAGGCTGTAATAGGGAATGCCGTCCTGCAATTCCGGCACCAGCGCTCCCAGACAGTTGATGCCCAGGTCCACGGTGACGAACAGCACCGCCACCAGCACCACCAGCGAAAGGATTCGCGCCAACCTCATTCGTTCTTCCTCCTTTGGAGTCTTTTTCCCATTGTAGCATGCTGCCCGGCGCGGCGGCAATCCGGTTGTCATTCCTTCAAAAGCCGGTTTAACAGCGCCTGCCGGTTGTTGATGAACAGCTCGGTCACCCGGTAGCTTTCCGTCTCCTCATAGGCACACGGGTGGACCTTGCCCTGGTCAAAGCAGTAGATCGCCGCGCCCGGAATCCCCAGCAGAATCGGGGAATGGGTGACGATCAAAAACTGTGCGCCGTCCTTTGCGCACCGATCGATCTGCATCAGAAGTGAAAGCTGCCGCTGCGGCGACAACGCGGCCTCCGGCTCGTCCAGCAGATACAGCCCGTTCGCTCTCAGATTGTTCTGCGCCAGCGCCAGAAAGCTCTCTCCATGGGATTTTTCGTGGTACCCGGCGGAAGGGTGCAGCGCGTCCGCATAGCTTTCCTCCTGTGTTGCCACATTGTAAAAGCTTTCGGCCCGGAAAAAATACCCCCATTTTTCCCTGCGATGCCCCTTCACCAGCCGGATTGCTTTCCACAGCTCGGAATGGGAATCCCGCGTGGAGAACCGATAGTTCTTGCTCCCGCCTTCCGGATTGAAGCCATGGGCCACCGCGATTGCCTCCAGCAGGGTGGACTTGCCGCTTCCATTTTCCCCCACAAAGAAGGTGATGGGATGGTCCAGCTCCAGTCGCTCCAGCCCCTGAAACGCTTCTATTTCTCTCAGATAACTTCCGCGCCCGATTTCATCCCAATCAAATAATACACTTTGTATAAATTGTTGATTCAATCCACTCACCTGCTCCCCCGGTTCGCTGTTCTTTGGTGTGCTTTGCCTTTATTCTACCGCAAAAGGCGCCTTCCTTTCCACTATACCAGGCGCAGGCCGCCGCGCGTTTTCGCCACAAAAAAGCGGCGGGGTCATTCCCCGCCGCTTTTCTCCTTTTCCCGCAGCGTCAGCCCCGCCGCCAGTAGATAGACCGCCGCCAATACCGCCAGCGCCGCGAAGAGGGCGGGCGACGGCTGAATCAGCGGCAGATATTTTTCCAGGTTCAGGTCGGCATTCCACTCAAACAGCCTGCCGGTGGAAAGGCTCTTCGCCCAGGTAATTCCATTCAGCTGCCTCAGCCACCAGACTCCGCCACTCATGGTCAGGGTAAGCCAGGCCAGCAGCAGCTCCAGCGGCTTCCGTTTCAGCGCCAGCCCGTAGCCCAGCGCCAGCGCCGCCAGCAGCCCGGCGAACAGCCAGCCCTGCCGCTGCCAGAGCACCAGCGGCAGCTTCGGCCACAGGTACATGGCCCAGAACCCGGCCAGCAGCGCAAAGCCCGGCAGCGGCAGCAGTGCCCGGCCCCGGGGCATATGCCAGCCAAGGGTAAGCTCCTCCGGCGAACCGGCGAAAAACCGACGGTGCAGCAGGCGCAGGGTGAGGGCGGTGGCCCCCAGTGCCAGCGCCGCCGAAAGGACTAGAGCCAGCCAGAAGCTCTCCAGGCCCAGCTCCTTCTGGGTCTGGAGCAGCAGCACCGCCGGGCCCAGCCGCACAAACATCCCGACCAGCAGCACGAGCTCCAGCGCGGCGGACCAGTTCACCGCCAGATTCATCCCGGCCGCACCCAGCCAGAACCACCGGCTGTGGCGGGCGTAGTACCGCTGCAGATAAGCCCCGTAGCAAAGGCAGCCCAGATACACCGCATAGCACACCGCCAGCGGCGCAAAGGTGGCCAGCAGATAAAACAGCAGCCCGCTGCCCAGCGCGAAGGCAAAGGAGAGCAGCCCCTGCCAGTCCGCCCGGGTCAGCGCCCGCACCGGCTTTTCCTCGTCCAGAAGATCGTCCGCCGTGACCCCCAGCGTCTTTGCCAGCGGCACCAGCAGCGGCAGGTCCGGGTAGCCCCCGCCCGACTCCCAGCGGGAGACGCTTTTGTTGCTCACCCCCAGCGCGTCCGCCAGCTGCTGCTGGGTCAGGTTCTTTTCTTTTCGATAGCGTTTGAGTCGCTCGCTGAAGCCCTGCTCCATTCCGGGTTCCGTTCCGTTTTCCATTCCCGGCCCCTCCTTTCGTTTCGGCTTCATTGTAGCAGGAATCCCCTCCCGCCGCCACCCCGCCGGGCGGGAATTCGCTCCCGGAAGGCGGGAATCGCCGTTTTTTTGCAAAAAAAGAGAGCGTCTTGCTGTGACGCTCTCTCTATTCCGATCAACGCAGCTTCTGGTAGGCCAGCCGCTCGCCGCCGTGGCGGCAGCTCACCACGCCCCGCAGCCCGAAGCCGCATTTTTCCAGCAGCCGCTGCATGGGCAGGTTGTCCCGGTGGGTATCGATGCGCAGGTTGTCGCACCGCTGCCAGCACCAGTCCAGGCACCAGGCCGCCGCGCCCCTGCCGCCGTAGGAGGCCACCCGGTGGATGACCCAATAGGGCCGCTCCTCCTCCAGCCAGCTGCCGTCCCGGATGACGGCATAGTCCTCATCCGGCCCGGGGGCGAAATAAAAAGCCGCCAGCAGCGCCCCGTTCTCCCGGCAGAGCCAGGCCCCGCCGGATTCAATATCCTCGGTGAGCTGGGCCTCATCCGGGTAGGAATCGCCCCACTGGCCCGGGTTGCCCTGCTCGGCCATAAACTGCCGGGCGTGGGCATACAGGGTCATCATGGCAGGCAGGTCCGCCAGGGTGGCCCGCTCCATTACAAATTCGCTCACAGGCTCCTCCTTTGCTTTGCGGCAAAGCCCAGCAGATAGGCCGCGCTGGTAAGGGCCAGGGTGAGGGCCGCCTGCAAAGGCAGATACGCCCCGCCCAGCAGCTCAGCCGCCGAGGCCAGCATCAGGCTCATGCAGGCGCCGTACATCTGGCTCAAGGAGCCCAGCACCCCCACCGAGGGCAGAAAGCCGAATACCACATTGGCCACGCCCCACCACTGCAGCAGCCAGAAGCCGGGCCAGGGGCGCTTATCCTCCCGGGAGCACCAGTGCCCCAGCGCGTACCACACCGCCACCAGCGCGGCGGACAACGCCGCCTGCAGCCCGATCATGGCCCCGGTGCTGCCGCCCAGCAGCACCACCAGATTCACCAGCACGATGCCAGCCACGGTGGGCAGAAAGGCCAGAATCAGCAGGTCCCGTTTTTTCATGGGTGCGTTCCTCCTTGATACCGCAGCGGGCCCTTCGTGTTGCCGAAGGGCCCGTTTGGTTGCGGTTTACTTATTCTTGTACATCTCTTCGTAGTACTTCTGGTAGTTGCCGCTGGTCACGTTGTTCATCCACTCTTCGTTGGCCAGGTACCAGTCGATGGTCTTCACGATGCCCACCTCGAAGGTAGTCTCCGGGTACCAGCCCAGCTCCTCCTTGATCTTGGTGGGGTCGATGCCGTAGCGGCGGTCGTGGCCCAGACGGTCGGCCACGTACTTGATCAGGCCCTCGTTGATGCCCTCATCCTTCAGCCGGTCGTGCAGCTGGTTGATGATGGTCTTCACGATGAAGATGTTGGGGCGCTCGTTGTGGCCGCCCACGTTGTAGACCTCGCCGTCCCGGCCGCCCTCGGCCACCATGTCGATGGCCTTGCAGTGGTCCTCCACATACAGCCAGTCGCGCACGTTCATGCCGTCGCCGTACACGGGCAGCTGCTTGTGGTTCTTCACGTTGTTGATCATCAGGGGGATCAGCTTCTCGGGGAACTGATAGGGGCCGTAGTTGTTGGAGCAGCGGGTGATGTTCACCGGCATACCGTAGGTGTCGTGGAAGGCCATGACGAACATGTCGGCGCTGGCCTTGGAGGAGGAGTAGGGGCTGTGGGGGCACAGCGGAGTGGTCTCCATGAAGTAGCCCTCCTCGCCCAGGGAGCCATACACCTCGTCGGTGGAAACCTGGATGTACTTCTTGCCCTCGGTCCACTTGCCGTCCTTGAACCAGGCGTTCTTGGCGCACTGCAGCAGGTTCACGGTGCCCAGCACGTTGGTCTCCACGAAAATCTCGGGGTTGGTGATGGAGCGGTCCACATGGCTCTCGGCGGCGAAGTTGATCACGTAATCAAAATCATATTTCTCGAACAGGCTGCTCACCAGCTCCCGGTCGCAGATGTCGCCCTGCACAAAGATGTGGCGCTCGTCGCCCTCCACACCCTTCAGGTTCTCCAGGTTGCCCGCGTAGGTGAGCTTATCCAGGTTTACCAGCTGGATTTCCTTATACTTATTCAACATGTAGTAAACAAAGTTGGAACCGATAAAGCCGGCGCAGCCGGTGATGAGATAGCGTTTCATCTATTTAATACTCCTTATTCAATCAATGAGAAGGGCGGTCATTCGCCGTTCCAGTGGGCGAAGAAGTCGGCCAGGGCCACCTTCCAGTCCCGCATCTGGTTGCCCACGGTGCAGGCGAGCATGCGGTTTTCCAGCGCGCTCCAGGCGGGGCGGTCAGCGGCGGCGGGGTGCTTGGCGGAATATTCCGCGCTGGTGCAGGGGGCCACGGTGGCGTCCACGCCGGACAGGCGGATGATCTCGCTGGCGAACTCATACCAGGAGCAGATGCCCTCGCCGGTGCAGTGGTAGACGCCGTAGTCGTGGCTCACGGCCAGCTGCAGGATATGATGGGCCAGGTCCTCGGCGTTGGTGGGGTTGCCCAGCTGGTCGCTGACCACCTCCAGCTTGCCGAACTTTTTGCCCGCGTTCACGATGGTCTTCACAAAGTTTTTGCCCGCGTAGCCGTAGAGCCAGGCGGTGCGCACGATGAAGTACCGGTGGCAGAAATTCTTCACGTATTCCTCGCCCAGGGCCTTGGTCTTGCCGTAGACGCTCTTGGGGTCCACCCGCTCGCTCTCGTCCAGGGGTTTGTTTCCCTCGCCCCGGAACACATAGTCGGTGGACACGTGAATCAGCCGGGCGTTGATGCGCTCGGCGGCCTGGGCCAGGTTGGAGGCGCCGATGGCGTTCACCTTGAAGGCGGCCTCAGGATTCGACTCGCAGCCGTCCACGTTGGTGAAGGCGGCGCAGCTGATGATGGTATCGGGCTGGTGGCGGCGCACGAAGGCGATGGTGGCGTCACGGTCGGTGATGTCCAGCTCGTTCACATCGGTGGCGATGACGGTGGCGTTTTTCAGCCGCTCGGGCACAGGGCCCAGGGCGCTGCCGCCGTTTTTCAACTGGCGCTGAATCTCGGTGCCCAGCTGACCGCTGGCGCCGGTGATGAGAATCTTCATGCAAAGGCCTCCCTTAGTATTTGATCTTTGCGTCGGCCACCCGCTTCAGGTGTTCGCCGTAGGGGCTCTTGCCGTAACGCTCGGCGCTTTCCAGCAGCTTGTCCTTGGTGATCCAGCCGTTCTTGTAGGCGATCTCCTCGGGGGCGCTGATCTTGATGCCCTGGCGCTTTTCCACCATGCGCACAAAATCGGCGGCTTCCACCAGGCTGTCCATGGTGCCGGTGTCCAGCCAGGCAAAGCCACGGCCCAGCAGCTGCACATCCAGCTTGCCTTCCTCCAGGTACATGGCGTTCAGGGTGGTGATTTCCAATTCGCCCCGGGCGCTGGGTTTCACCTTCTTGGCCTGGGCGCTGACCCGGTTGTCGTAGAAATACAGGCCGGTGATGGCGTAGTTGGATTTGGGCTCCTTCGGCTTTTCCTCCACGCTGATGACCTTGCCGCTCTCGTCGAATTCCACGATGCCGAACCGCTCGGGGTCGTTCACGTAGTAGCCAAACACGGTGGAACGGCCGTTTTCCTCGGCGTTCTTCACGGCATTCTTCAGAATGCGGGAGAAGCCGTTGCCGTAGAAGATGTTATCGCCCAGGATCATGGCGCAGCAGTCGTCGCCGATGAATTCCTCGCCCAGCAAAAAGGCCTGAGCCAGGCCGTCCGGGCTGGGCTGCACCTTATAGGACAGATGCAGGCCGTACTGGCTGCCGTCGCCCAGCAGATGCTCAAAGCGGGGAGTATCCTCCGGGGTGGAGATGATCAGGATGTCCTGGATGCCGGCCAGCATCAGCGTGGACAGGGGGTAGTAGATCATGGGTTTGTCGTACACCGGCAGCAGCTGCTTGCTGGTGACCATGGTGAGCGGATACAGGCGAGTGCCTGCGCCGCCGGCAAGGATGATACCTTTCATAATAGCATTACGCTCCTTTTTCCGCCCGGGCATGCCCGGACTATTCTAAAAAAATTTGCGCAGCTTAACACAAAGCGGAGCTACAGCCGCTATATACTTTTTAGCGGACTCGACCGTTGGCCGGGTCCGATGCGCACCCTCGGATGCACCGGGCTTTCCTCAGTTTTTTAGCGGACTCGACCGTCGGCTGAATCCAATGCGCAGTCTCAAACACACCGGGCTTTCCTCAGCAAATACCGCTGACTGCCTTAAACGCGCATCCCGCGAGTTGGGTAAAATCGAAATTTCTTCCCCAGCAAGCATTGCCGGCCGTTTTTCGGGCTTTCGGAACGCTGCGAGGGAGCGGGGGCGGGGCGGTGGTGGCGGGGCAAGACCGGGCGCATTTGCCGCGAAAGGCGCGCAAGCGCCCTTGCTACTCCCCTGCGGGCCGTGCGCGAGAACGGCCCGTAGTGTGTTGAGCGGCATTCGCGCCGGGCTTGCACCAAGCCGGACCCGCCGCGCCGCCCCCGCGGTTTTTTTAGCGGACTCGACCGTTGGCAGGGACCGATGCGCGCCCTCGGATTCACCGGATTTTTCTCAGCGAATACCGCTGACTGCCTTGGGCGGACTCTCCCTCCCGGTCGGATTCGATGCGCAGTCTCAAACGCACCGGGCTTTCCTCAGCAAATACCGCTGACTGCCTTGGGCGGACTCTCCCGTCGACTCGGGTCCGATGCGCAGCCTCGGATGCACCAGGCTTTTCTCAGCAGCCCAACCGCCAGCCCCACTTGTTGAAGTAGCGGCCCATGCTCTTGAGCTGCTGCAAAAAGGGCTTCAGGCTCTTGTTCGGGGCCCGGTGCCAGGCGTGGTAGGCGGTGAACTGGGGCAGATAATACACAAGCCCCTTCTGCCGGGCCTTCTGGGTGATGTCCGCGTCCTCCACATACATGAAGTAGCCCTCATCAAACCCGCCGATGGCTTTGTACACCTCGGTGCGCATACAGAAAAAGCTGCCGGTGCAGAACTCGATGGCCGTGGGCACGCTCAGGTCCGCATCCAGCATGGCGTACCGGTCGCCGAATTTCTTCAGCCCCGGCACCCCCTGCCGCGCCGCAAGCCCCAGAATGTTCGGCTTGCGCTTGGGCAGAACCTGCACCCGGCCGTCCGGGAAGAGCAGCTTCGGGGTGGCCATTACCACCTCCGGGTGACCGTCCAGCCAGTCGCAGATGGCGGGCAGCACGTTGTTATCAATAAAAATATCCGGGTTCAGCACAAAGTGATAATCACTGTCCAGCAGGCCCAGCACATGATTGTGTCCCTTGCCGAAGCCCAGATTCTCCGGCAGCCGGATGACCTTCACGTTGGAAGGAAAGCCATGCCGCTCCAGCGTTTCGCCGGTTCCGTCCGGGCTGGCGTTGTCCACCAGATAGACCGTGAGCGCACAATCCTTCGTGTATTTCAGCAGCGATTCCACCGCCCGGATCACCTCGTCGGCTCCGTTATAGCTCACGATGCAGGCGCTGATCTTCCTCATTGGGGCATCCTCCAAGCGTAATTAGTCTATTTTAGTATAGCATTTTTTGCCCGCGTCTACAAGGAAAAACCGCCGCCCGTGCCCCTTTTGCACCCTTTTTAACCCCTTCTGCTCCTCTTTTTCGGGGCCGGAGCCGCCTTTTTTTGCCTTTTTGCCCGTTCCCCGTTGACAGAACCGAAAAACTTTACTAGAATAAAGCCAAGGCCGGCAGCGGCCTTTTTCCAGCACCTTGCACTTTACCGCTGCAATTCATTGTGGCAGCAAAGTGAATTTCTTTTTTCACAGGGAGGAACCACACATGAAACTTCGCAAGACCATGGCAGGCGTTCTGGCCTGCGCCATGCTGGCCACGCTGGCCGGCTGCGGCTCCGGCGGCGCATCCTCCGCCGGTTCCACTGCTTCCGCCGCCTCCGGGGCATCCGGCTCCGCCGAGGGCGCAACCTACCGGGTGGGCGTGTGCCAGCTGATGCAGCACCCCGCGCTGGACTCCGCCACCCAGGGCTTCCAGGATGCCCTCACCGAGGCCTTTGGCGACGCAGTGACCGTGGACGTGGAGAACGCCTCCGGCGATAACTCCAACTGCGCCACCATCATCAACAGCTTTGTGTCCTCGAATGTGGACCTGATCCTGGCCAACGCCACCACACCCCTGCAGGCAGCCGCCGCGGCCACCGACACCATTCCCATCCTGGGCACCTCCATCACCGATTACGCCACCGCCCTGGATGTGACCGACTGGACCGGCGCATCCGGCCGGAACATCAGCGGCACCACCGACCTGGCCCCTCTGGATGGCCAGGCCGACATGATCAAGGAGCTGTTCCCGGACGCCAAGAACGTGGGCCTGCTCTACTGCTCGGCGGAACCCAACTCCAAGTACCAGGTGAACGTGATCACCGAGTACCTGACCGAGCTGGGCTACACCTGCACCGAGTACTCCTTCTCGGACACCAACGACCTGTCCGCCGTGTGCACCACTGCCTGCGCGGCCAGCGACGTGATCTACATCCCCACCGATAACACCGCCGCCAACAACACCGAGCTGATCGCCAACATCGCGGTGCCCGCCGGGGTGCCCATCGTGGCGGGCGAGCAGGGCATCTGCAGCGGCTGCGGCGTGGCGACCCTGTCCATCGATTACTACGAGCTGGGCCGCACCACCGGCGAGATGGCCGCCCAGATCCTCACCGGCGAAGCGGATATCACCACCATGGAGGTGCAGTCCGCCCCCACCTTCACCAAGATGTACAACCCCACCCTCTGCGAGCAGCTGGGTGTGACCATCCCTGAGGGCTACACCGCCATCGAGGCGGAATGATCCATCATACGCCGGGCCGTTCCCGGCTTTAGGAGGAGCTTTTCGTGTTCATCACCACACTTCTGAACGCCCTGCCGGGCGTGGTTGCCCAGGGCCTGATCTGGAGCATCATGGCCATCGGCGTTTACATTACTTATAAAATTCTGGATGTGGCAGACCTGACGGTGGACGGCACCATGTGCACCGGCGGCGCGGTATTCATCATGCTGGTCACCGGGGGCTGGAACCCCTGGGCCGCCATGGTGGCCGCCTTCCTCTCCGGCATGGCGGCGGGCCTGGTCACCGGCCTTTTGCACACCGCCTGCGGCATCCCCGCCATTCTGGCCGGCATCCTCACCCAGCTGGCGCTGTATTCCGTGAACCTGCGCATCATGGGCCAGTCCAACCGGCCCATCAGCGTGGACAAATACCCCCTGCTGGTGAGCGCCCGCAACGTGCGGGAGGCTGCACTCTCCAACCCCATTCTGGTCTGTGTGCTGTTCACCGCCGCCACCATCGGCGCGCTGTACTGGTTCTTCGGCACCGAGCAGGGCTGCGCGGTGCGCGCCACCGGCGCGAACCCCAACATGGCCCGCGCCCAGGGCATCAACACCAATTTCACCACCGTGCTGGGGCTGATGCTCTCCAACGGTCTGGTGGCTCTGTCCGCCGCGCTGCTGGCCCAGTACCAGGGCTTCGCGGACGTGAACAGCGGCCGCGGCGCCATCGTCATCGGCCTGGCGGCGGTCATCATCGGCGAGGTGCTGTTCTCGAAGGTCTTCCGCAACTTTGCTTTGAAGCTGCTGGCCGTGGTGTTCGGCTCGCTGATCTACTACCTGGTGTATCAGGTGGTCATCCTGCTGGGCCTCAAGAGCGACGACATGAAGCTCATCACCGCCCTGATCGTGGCGCTGTTCCTGGCCGTGCCCTACTGGAAGGGCCGGTACTTCGCAAAACGCACCGGACGTGCCGGGAAAGGAGCGGGCAGCCATGCTTGAACTGAAAAACATCTACAAAACCTTCAACCCGGGCACCGTGAATGAAAAACGGGCGCTGCAGGGACTGAGCCTCTCGCTGGCCGACGGCGATTTCGTCACCGTGATCGGCGGCAACGGCGCGGGCAAATCCACCATGCTGAACATCATCTCCGGTGCCTACACCGTGGACGAGGGCAGCATCTCCATCGGCGGGGTGGACGTGACGCGCCTGCCGGAGTACAAGCGCGCCCCCTACATCGGCCGGGTCTTTCAGGACCCCATGATGGGCACCGCCGCCACCATGCAGATCGAGGAGAACCTGGCCCTCGCCGCCCGCCGCGGCCAGCGCCGGGGCCTGCGCACCGGCATCAGCCGGGCCGAGCGGGAGCAGTACCGGGAGCTTTTGAAGATTCTGGACCTTGGCCTTGAGGACCGGCTCACCAGCAAGGTGGGCCTGCTCAGCGGCGGCCAGCGCCAGGCGCTGACCCTGTTGATGGCCACCCTGAAAAAGCCCCAGCTGCTGCTTCTGGACGAGCACACCGCCGCCCTGGACCCCAAGACCGCAGCCAAGGTGCTTTCGGCCACCGAGCAGATCGTCCGGCGGGACAATCTGACCACCCTGATGATCACCCACAACATGCGCGACGCCATTGCCCACGGCAACCGGCTGGTGATGCTGTACGACGGGCGCGTGGTGGTGGACGTGCGGGGCGAGGAGAAGCGCCGCCTGACCGTGGAGGACCTGCTGGAGAAATTCAACCAGGCCAGCGGCTCCACCGAGGCGGACGACAAGCTGCTGCTCTCCTGAGCCGCCCCTCTTTTTTCTACGCTTTCCCCTCCGATTGGCTGCCTTGGGGGCCGTTCCCGTGTTTGCGGGGCGGCCCTCAATGGCCAACCGGGGCCGAGGAAATATACCGAAAAGCGCCCCCGGCGCATCCCACCCCGAGCAGGTGGATGCCCCGGGGGCACTTTTTTGCGTTTTCCGGCAGACGGAACACACTGCTCTCTTGAAAATATGCGGGATTTTCTTTACAATCCAAGTCTTCCATGCAATAATAGGGCCAGCTATGTTGTATTCTGTATGAGAAAGGGGGGCCTGCCCCGTGGAAACGGCCCAGATGCCTGCCTTCACCCCGGAAGAGGCGGTGGAGCAGTTTGGCGATACCGTGTTCCGGGCCGCCTTCGGTCTGGTGAAAAATCCGCAGGACGCGGAGGACATTGCCCAGGAGGTATTTTTGAATCTGGTGCGTCACGCGCCCCGGTTTGATTCCGCCGAGCATCAGAAGGCCTGGCTGCTGCGCTGCACCATCAACCGGTGCAAGAGCCATTTCCGCAGCGCCTGGGTGCGCCGCAGCGCCCCGCTGGACGAGCATCTGTCCACCCCTTTCACCCCCGCAGAGAACACCGTGCTGGACGCGGTGGCCGCCCTGCCCATGAAATACCGGCAGGTGATCTATCTGCATTACATCGAGGGCTATTCCACCGCCGAGATCGCGGCGCTGCTGGATTCCAAGCAGAACACCGTGCTCAGCCAGCTTTCCCGCGGGCGGGCCCTTCTGAAAGACACGCTGAAAGGAGACTTTTGACCATGCCCGACTCCCAGGATTACAAAAGCGCCATGGACAAAGTGACCGCCGGCCAGCGCTGGAAGCAAGCCACCCTGGAAAAGATGCAGGCGGAGACCGGGGCGCAAAATGCATCCCGGCCCCGCCGGACCATCCCCTTCGGCCGCCGCGCCATTCCGCTGGCCACCGCCGCCGCCATCTGCCTGCTGGTGATCCCGGCCGCGGCCCGCAGCCTGACCTCCGTCTCGGGCGGAGCCACCGCGGCGGACCAGGCCAGCCCCCGCGTTGCCACCCGCCAGATGCCGGAGAGCAGCGCCGACGCAGCCAATGGCGCCGTACCCTTTGCGCTGGCCGCCGCACCGGAAGCCACCATGGCCGAGGCCCCGCAGGATACAGCCGCCGCCCCCGCCTACACCACCGTGGAGTCCACTTCCCCCGAAGCGGCTCTGCCCGCCGAAGCCCGGCCTGCCGAAGAGGCGGACGGTCTGGACGCGGCGCTGGACCAGCTGGACGAGATTCTCGCCGCCGAGGGCGAGGGCCGCACCCGTTCGGATGTGCTGGCCAGCGGCCTTGTGGAGGGCGACTGCTTCGTCTTCGTGCTGGCGGGCGACAGCGAGACCAGCTACCGGCTGTATCAGGTCCCCTGCGCCCAATAAAAATTAAAGGCAATACCGCACCCCCGCCGGGCCGCAGCAGGCCAGCGGGGGTGCGCTTTTTCTATATGAAGATTCAGAGCCGGGCAGCCCACTCCTCAAAGCGGGCCTGCCATTCCAGATATTCCTGCCGCACCTGACCGTAGCGGCGCTCGCTCACCGGCACCCGCCGGCCGCTGCGCAGAATGAACTCGTACCGGCGCAGCCGCTGCACCTGATGCAGATTCACCAGAAAGCCCCGCTGGGTGCGCAGAAAGGGCCGCCCCGCCAGCATCGTCTCCAGCCGGGCCAGGCTCATGCGGCAGGGCAGCGGCGGGGTGCTGTCCACAAAATGGAACTCCACCGTGTGACCGTCCAGCCGCAGGGATTCCACCCGCACCAGATTCACCCGGCAGATCTCCCCGTCCACCGGCAGCTCCAGGGTGCAGGGAGCCAGCTGCTGGGCCAGCAGGTCCTCGAGACAGGGGCCCAGGCACTGGTCCAGCCGGTCCTTGCGCAGGTACCGGTAGACGCGCAGCTCGTACCCCTCCGGCGCAAATTCGCAGAAGGCCGATACCAGGATCACCGGCAGCTCCGGCCAGCGGGCCCGCAGCCGCCGGGCCGCCTCCAGCCCGTTCATCCGGGGCATCTGTACATCCAGAAACACCGCGTCGTAGCGGCAGACCTCACACTCGGCCAGCAGCCGCTCGGCCTCGGAAAAGCAATCCACCCGGCAGCCGCTCTTCTGCCAGGGGGAAAAGCTGCGCAGCATCCGGGCCAGCTGCCGCCGGTAAAAACAATCATCATCGCACACCGCAAACCGGTACATTCTTCCTCCGCCCCCTTTTCTTTTATTATAAAAGGCGGAAGGCCGGCACAGAGGGCGAACTTTCCTTCGTGTTTCTTCGCAATATTCCGACAAAAGCAAAAAGCGGCCGGGACCTCCTGTTTGGGGGTCCCGGCCGCTTTGTACCGTTCCGGATTTATTCGGCTTTATTCCGCAGTGCCATGACCACGTCCTCCGGCTTCACCGGCAGGGTGTGGAAGGCAACACCGGTGGCGTTCTGGATGGCGCCCAGAATCGCCGGGGCGGGGGTGTTGATGACCAGCTCGCCGATGCTCTTGGCGCCGAAGGGGCCGCTGGGCTCGTAGCTGGACTCGAACTCCACCCGGATGGTGCCCGCCTCCAGGCGGGTGGGAATCCGGTACTGCAGGAAGGAGTCGTTCATCATCCGGCCTGCCTTGGTGTACTGGATGTCCTCATACAGGGCCATGCCGATGCCCTGCACGATGCCGCCCTCGGTCTGCACCCGGGCCAGGTTCTTGTTCACCACGGTGCCGCAGTCCACAGCAGCCACGTAGTCCACCAGCTGGATCTTGCCGGTCTCGGGGTCCAGGTCGATCTCGGCCATACCCACCATCATGGGCGGGGGCGATACCGGGGAAGAATGGCTCTCGCAGGCGGAAATGCACCGGGCGTGGCCCTCAAAGCTGGCGTAGCCGATGGCGGAAAGGCTCACTTCCCTGTCGGTGCCGGGCACGAACACCCGCTTGCCGTCGAACTCTGCGGTGTCGGCGGGCACATCCAGCATCTTCGCGCCCTGGGCCAGAATCTTCTCCCGCAGCTGAGCGCAGGCCTTTACCACGGCCATGCCGGTCACGTAGGTGGTGGAGGAGGCGTAGGAGCCGCAGTCGTAGGGGCTCTGGTCGGTGTCCACGCCGCGCACCGAGATGTTCTCCATGGGGCAGTCCAGGCAGTCGGCGGCCATCTGGGTGAGGATGGTGTCACAGCCGGTGCCCATGTCGGTGCAGCCCACCAGCAGGGTGTAGAAGCCGTCGTCGTTCAGGCGGATTTCCACGCTGCCGATGTCCACACCGGAAATACCGCTGCCCTGCATGGCCATGGCCACGCCCACCGAGCGGATGTGGCCGTTTTCCAGCACCCGACGGGGGGCCTTGTTCTCCCAGTCTATCATCTTCTTGGCGGTCTCCATGCACTTGTCCAGAGTGCAGCTGGTGCAGCTCTCACCGTAGTACATGGCGAAGGTCTGGCCCAGACGGACCATGTTCTTTTCCCGGATGGCGCAGGGGTCCATGCCCAGCTGGGCGGCCAGCTCGTTCACGGTGCTCTCCACCGCGAAGATGCCCTGGGTGGCGCCGTAGCCGCGGTACGCACCCGCGCCCATGGTGTTGGAGTAAACCACCTCGCTGCTGAAGCGGGCGGCCTTCAGGCTGCCGTACAGGGAGATGGACTTGGTGCCCACCAGACCCACGGTGGTGGGGCCGTGCTCGCCGTAGGCGCCCGCGTTGGACAGCGCCTTCACATCCAGCGCCCGGATGGTGCCGTCCTCATCCGCGCCGATGCGCACGGTCACGCGCATCTGGTGGCGGGGGGAGCCGTTGGCCTGGCTCTCCTGACGGGTGAAGCACAGGCAGGCGGGGCGGCCGGTCTTCATGGTAACAAAGGCGGGGTATACCTCGCTCACGGCGCTCTGCTTTGCGCCGAAGCCGCCGCCGATGCGGGGCTTGATGACCCGGATGTTGGCCTTGCTCATCTCCAGCGCGTTGGACAGGATGCGCCGCACATGGAAGGGCACCTGGGTGGAGGAGACCAGCGTGAGCCGGCCGTACTCATCCAGATAGCTGAAGGTGACGAAGGGCTCCATCATGGCCTGGTTGTTGGCCTTGGTGTAGAAGGTCCGCTCGATCACCACCGGGCAGGTGGCCAGTTCGGCCTCCACGTCGCCGTTTTCCATGCAGTCCACACTGCACAGGTTGCGCTTGTTGTCCGCGCCCACGGGGCACAGGGCCTTGAAGTCCTCCTCCGGGTGCACCAGAATCGGGTTGTCCTTGGCCTGGGTGAAGTCCAGCAGGGGCTCCAGCACCTGGTATTTTACTTTAATGAGGCCCACGGCCTTGGCGGCGGCAGCCTCGGTCTCGGCGGCCACCAGGGCCACCGGGTCGCCCACGCAGCGCAGGCGGCGGTCCAGAATCAGCCGGTCGTAGGGGCTGGGCTCGGGGTAGGTCTGGCCCGCGGTGGTGAAGCGGCTCTGGGGTACATCTTTATAGGTAAAGACGGCCACCACGCCGGGCACCTTCAGGGCGGCGGCGGTGTCGATCTCCTCGATCAGCGCGTGGGCGTGGGGGCTGCGCAGCATCTTCACCATCAGGGTGTTGGCGGGGACCATGTCGCCGGTGTAGACCGGCTTGCCGGTCACAAGGCTCATGGCGTCCACCTTGCGGATGGCCTGATTCACGTATTTCATTCTGCTTTGCCCTCCTTTGCGGCCAGCCAGGCGCGAATGGCCCGCAGCTGGCTCTGGTAGCCGGTGCAGCGGCAGAGGTTGCCCTCCAGATATTCCCGGATCTCCTGGTCGGTGGCGTCAGCGCCCAGCTCTTTGCCCATGGCCAGCACGCTCATGATGAAGCCGGGGCTGCAGAAGCCGCACTGCTCGCCGCCCTGGTCTGCAAGAAAGCCGCCGAATTCCTCGGCCTCCTTCTGCAGGCCCTCCAGGGTGGTCACGGTGTGGCCGTCCGCCTGGGCGGCCAGCACGCTGCAGGACAGCACCGGCTTGCCGTCCATGTGGACGGTGCACAGGCCGCAGCCGGAGGTCTCGCAGCCGCACTTCACGGATTTGCAACCCGCGTCCCGCAGAAAATGCAGCAGCTGGGTGTCCGGCGCAGCTTCGGCGGTATAGGGTCTGCCGTTCAATTGAATGGTCACCTGCATGGATCAGCCCTCCTGTAAGGCCGCAAGGCAGCGGCCGGTCAAAACGTTTGCCAGATGGCGGCGGTATTCCTCACTGCCGCGCATGTTGCCCGCGAAGGTCAGCTGGCTCTGCATGGCAGCCTGGAAGGCCTCCAGCGCGGCCTTGTCCGCCGCGAGGGCCAGGGGTGCGTTCACCACTTCGGCCCGGGCGGGACGTGCGCCCACCACCACGCGGACCTGACCGTCCTTCTCGGAGGCGGCCACTGCCAGCACCGGCAGGTCGGTCTCGGCGTTGCGCATGGTCTGGTAGACCGGGCGGCGGCCGTTCTTCTTCACGTGAATGCGCACCAGGATGTCCCGGTCGGCGGGCAGCTTTGCGTACTGCTCCAGCGGCATGCGGCCGGCCTTGAACAGCTCCACCTCGCAGTCCAGCGCCAGCAGGGCGCAGAGCAGGTCGGAGAAGCCGAACCGGGCTGCGATGCTGCCGCCCAGGGTGGCGCAGTTGCGGAACTGCACGCCCACGATGTGGCGGGTCATTTCCTTAAACAGGCCGCCAAAGGCGCTGTTCAAAACCTCGCTGGTCTCCAGCTGGCGCAGGGTGACCATGGCCCCCAGCGAAAATTCGCCTTCGGTCTCCTCAATGGTATCCAGCCCCAGTCCGCCCAGGTCCACAAGGGTGCCCACCCGGCGCCGGGTCAGGCGCAGCCAGCAGCCCCCGGCCAGCAGGGTGGTGCTGCGCTTCTGGTTCAGCTGCCAGGCCTCTTCCAGCGTGGCGGCCTTCACATATTGCTGTGCGGTAAACATGCCTCACAGTCTCCTTTCCGTTTTCTCCGGAGCAAGGCCCCGGTCAAGGGCATTCGTTCTCACTTTAATTTTAGCAAAGCGGCAGGGCCTTGTCGAGAGAAAAGACCCCCACGCGCACAAAAAAAGACCCGCCTTAGTGTGTAAGACAGGTCTTTGTGGTGCCTCCGATCGGAATCGAACCAATGACACGGGGATTTTCAGTCCCCTGCTCTACCAACTGAGCTACAGAGGCATTTTTTGGTGGAAGTTACAGGGCTCGAACCTGTGACCCTCTGCTTGTAAGGCAGATGCTCTCCCAGCTGAGCTAAACTTCCAGACAAAAAAATGGAGCGGCTTACGAGGCTCGAACTCGCTACCTCCACCTTGGCAAGGTGGCGCTCTACCAGATGAGCTAAAGCCGCTTATAGTATTGGTCGGAGTGGCGGGATTCGAACCCACGGCATCCTGCTCCCAAAGCAGGCGCGCTACCAGCTGCGCTACACCCCGTTGTGTTCAGGGCCCCTGTTCGTTGGGTGCTTGATTAGTATACTCAATTTTGGGCCGGGTGTCAACACCTTTTTGCAAAAAAATTCAAAAAAATTTGCGGGGCATAAAAACCCCGCAAAATCGCGTTTTATTCCGTTTACTGCTGGTGCTCCAGCTTGGCCTCCACCTCGGCCTCCTCGTTCTTGATTTCCCAGTGGATCAAAAAGGTCAGTGCGGCCCGCAGCACAATAATCGCACCCACGATCAGAATCTCGCTCATCTGGCGCACCACCACGGTGCGCAGAATCTCGCTGCCCAGCTTGAACTCCAGGCCCATGGCCATGCCCTTGGCCAGCTTCAGCCGGGTCAGGGGGTCCCGGCGCAGATAGTTCCAGATGCCCCGGATACCGGCGGCGATCAGAACCGCCACACCCATAAACTCAAACAGCAGAATGGCGGCCTCCACGATCAGGTGCAGCACGTCGTTCAAAAATTCCATTTTTCTTTCGCTCCTTTATGTTTCGCTGTGTCGGCTTTGCGCCCACTGGTCCAGCCGGTCCAGCGTTTCCTCGCTGAACACCGGCAGGCCGTTTTTCAAAAGCAGGTCGGCGGCCACCCCGTTGCCCGGCACCAGAGTGCCGGAAAAACTGCCGTCGTAAACAAGGCCGCATCCGCAGGAGGGGCTGCGGGCTTTCAGCACCGCCGCTTCGCACCCGGCCAGCCGGGCAAGGGCCAGCGCCTCGGCCGCGCCCTTTTCGTATTGGGCGGTCACATCCTGCCCGTCCCGGTTCACCACCCGGCTGCCCTGCCGCTCGGCGGGGGTTCGGGGGGTGGGCAATCCGCCGTAGATTTCCGGGCAGACCGGCACCGGGGTGCAGTCGTGCTCTTTGAGCCAGTCCATAAGGGGCCGGTTCTGCTTTGCGGCCCCGTCGTACCGGCAGGCGCAGCCCAACAGGCACGCCGATACCAGCAGCTTCATCTTCTCCACCCCGCGTTTCGTTTTTTCGCTTCGGGCACCATTGCCCTGCTTTTTCCTGGCGGCACCGCATCCGTTTCATCTCAACTTGCATGAGGCGGCGCTCCTTCGACTATAACTATACCATATGGAATTGCCCGGCGAAAAGAGGTTCTATGACTTTGTTACAGAGTTTTACCCATTTTAATGATAGGATAAGAACGAAGAAACCAATCGAATGAATCCCGAACCTTTGAAGGAGGTCGTTTTTTATGGCAATGTTTTCTGTTACCACGCAGGATTTTGATAAAACCGTGCTCGAAGCTTCCGCCCCGGTGCTGGTGGAATTCACCGCCCCCTGGTGCGGCTACTGCCGCCGCCTGGCCCCCGTGCTGCAGCGCATGAGCGCCGACGAGGGCATGCTGCCCATCGCCGCCGTGAACATCGACGAGGAGCCCGCGCTGGCCGAGCGTTTCAAGGTAGATACCATCCCCACTCTGCTGGTGTTCCGGGGCGGCAGCCACGGCCCGGCCCTGGTGGCCCCCGCCACCGCCGCTCAGATCAAGGAGTGGCTGGCGAGTCAGGAGGTGTGAGCCATGACGGAAAAACTGTGGGACGTTGTGATCGTGGGCGGCGGCCCCGCCGGGTATTCCGCCGCGCTGTACGCGGTGCGGGCGGGCTATTCCACCCTGGTGGTGGAGATGCTCAGCCCCGGCGGCCAGATGGCCACCACCAACGCCATTGAAAACTACCCCGGCTTTGTGGAGAGTGTGGACGGCTTTGAGCTGGCCATGACCATGCAGCAGCAGGCGGAGAAATTCGGCAGCGAGACGTTGTATGCTCAGGTGACCGCGGTGCAGCTGGCCGGGCCGGAAAAGCACCTGACCACCACCGAGGGCGAGCTGCGGGCGAAGGCCGTGATCTTCGCCACCGGCGCGGACCCCCGCCCCCTGGGCCTAGCCGGGGAGGACGGCCTGCGCGGCCGGGGCGTGGCCTACTGCGCCACCTGCGACGGCGGCTTCTACCGGGGCAAGACCGTGGCGGTGGCCGGAGGCGGCAACTCTGCCGCCGAGGACGCGCTCACCCTCTCCAAGCTCTGCGAAAAGGTGTACCTCATCCACCGGCGGGATACCCTCAGCGCCACCCGCAGCTATTTAAAGCCGCTGGAAAAGGCCGAGAACATCGAATTTTTGTGGAACAAGCAGGTCACCGGCTTTGAGGTGGACGGCACCCTCACCGGCCTGACCCTCACCGACACCCGGACCGGCGAGGAGAGTCACCTGCCGGTAAACGGCCTGTTCGTGGCCATCGGCCGCCAGCCCAACACCTGGCTGGTGAAGGACCAGCTGGAGCTGGACCGCCAGGGCTACATCGTGGCGGACGAGAGCTGCCGCACCAGCCAGCCGGGCGTGTTCGCCATCGGCGATGTACGCACCAAGCCCCTGCGCCAGGTGGTCACCGCGGTGGCCGACGGCGCCACCGCCAGCAAATACCTGGAGGAGTACCTGAACGGGCTGGACTGATTGATCCCCTGTTTGACTCTGAACCTTTTGCTTTTCCCCGTTCCGGTTTTCCACACTTCGGGCGCTGCCCGGTGGAAAACCCGCGAAATTTCCTTCTTCTTTTCCCCAAACAAAAGGCGGCGGCCGTTCCTGAAACCCGGGAACGGCCGCCGTCTTGTTTTTTTTGCTTCGATTCAGCAATACAGACCGTTGGCGGTCATATAGTCGGCGATCTCCTTGCCGTGCTGCTGCTCCTGCTGCTGGATGGCAGCCAGCGCATTGCGGGCCGCCGGGTCGGAAAATTCAAACACCGCGGTGTTGTATACCCCGGAAACGAACTTCTCGGTGGCCAGCACGTCCGCCAGCAGGTAGGCGTCGCTCTTCTTCTCGGCCCGGCTCACCTGGGCGCGCTGGGGCTCGGGCTTTTTGGCGTTCTGGCTCTGGCCCGGCTTCAGCGTGGGGGTCTCGCCCGCCAGCATGCTTGTCACGGTGTCGTAATGGTTCTGCTCGGCCTTCTCCAGCCGGGCGAACATCTGCTGCAGCGCCGGGTCACAGGCAGCCTCGGCGGCCTTGTGATACTTCTCGGCGCAGGTCTTTTCCTCGTTTTGCAGGTCCTTCAAAAGACTCTGCTCCTTTTTGGTCAGGTTCATGACGCATCCTCTCCTTTTCTGGATAACCCGTATTTCGGGCCTCTGGCATCAGTATGCCGCAGAAAAGGAAGAATTATGCGCCTTACTCCACCCGCCGCCGGGCCGACGAGCTGGGAATGCCCAGCTCCTCCCGGTATTTGGCCACGGTGCGCCGTGCCACCGGCAGGTTCACCGCCTCCAGCGCCGCCCGCAGAGCCTCGTCGGACAAGGGCTTTGCCGGGTCCTCGGCCTGCACGAAGCGCTGCAGCTGGCGTTTGATGCTCTCGCTGCTCACCTGGCCGCCCTCCACCGGCACACCGGCGGAGAAGAACCGCTTCAGCGGCAGGCTCTTGCCCTCGAACTGCAGGGTCTTGCCCTGCACCGCACGGCTCACGGTGGAAAGGCTCAGCCCCAGGCTCTGGGCCATCTGGGTCAGGGTCATGGGCTTCAGCGGCCCGCCCTGCAAAAAGAAGTCCTGCTGGTCCCGGGCCAGCTGGCGCAGCAGGCGCACCAGGGTGCTTTCCCGCTCGGCCACCGCCCGCATCAGCTGCTGGGCCTCGGCGCGGCGCTCCTTTAAATAGGTTTTGGCCTCGGGGGTGCCGCTTTGCTGCAGCAGCGTGCAGTTCTGCTCGTTCAGCTGCAGCCGGGGGGCCAGCCGCCGCTCCAGCTCAATGACCACCTGGCCGTTCTCCCGGCGGAACACCGCCTCCGGGATCTGATAGGCCAGCGGCCCCGCGCCGTAGCCCTGTGCCGGGCGGGGGTTCAGCGCCCGCACCGCCCTGGCCGCCGCCTGGGCCTGGGCCGGGGTGCATTCCAGCAGCCGGGCAATGGCGGTCATGTTATTCTTGGCCAGCAGCTCCAGCCCCTGGCGCACCAGCCGCACCGTGTACTCGTTGAAGTCCTTGGTCTGGGCCAGCTGCAGCACCAGGCATTCGGGCAGGGTACGCGCCGCCACGCCTGCGGGCTGCAGGCTCTGCAGCACATACAGTGCCTGCTCCATCTCAAACACGCTCACGCCCCGGTCCGCGGCCAGGTCCTCCAGCGAGAATTCCAGAAAGCCGTTTTCGTTCAGGCATTCCGCCAGGTAATCCGCCAGGCGGCGCAGCTCGTCGGTCAGGCCGGGCATGCGCAGCAGCTGCTCGTGCAGCGCCTCGGCCAGGCTCTCGCCCCGGTCCGCCGGGTCAGCCAGCGCGGCCATCCGGTCCCATTCCCCGTCGCCGCCCCGGTTCCACTCGCCCAGCCCTTCCCCGGCGGGCAGGTCCCACACTGCGGCGCTCTCGCTGCCGGTGGCCTCCCACCGGTCCGCCTCGCCGCCCCTCTCCTCGGCGGTGGGCTCCGCCGGGTCCGGCAGGTGCATCTCCTGGGGCAGCTCCAGCTCCAGCAACGGGTTTTCCAGTGCCTTTTCCTGCAAAAACTCCTGCAGCTCCAGCACCGGCATCTGCAAAATCTCCAGTGAATGGCGCAGCCCCTGGCTGAGTACCTGCCGCTGCTCCTGCTGCTGTATCAGTTCCATGCTCTTCCACTCTCTTTCCTTGGTCCGTAGTCAGCTATTATTATAGCGTTTTCCACATATTCCGGCAAGCTCCGCACCTTTCTTCGTCATTGTGCACAATTCCTGTTCCGTCCTTTTTTAACAAAAGCTTTACCCCATGCTGATTTCCCCTTCACATGACCATGCTATAATAACGTATAATTGTAATTTTTTTGCCGCCAAGGAGGCGCACCATGATCATCACCCCCCACCACATCAAGGAAAACAAGCAGATTCAAACCTACATCCGCCGGGCGGACGACACCCTCGCCGCCATGGGATATACCGAACACAGCACCGCTCACGTGGCCCGTGTGGCCCATTTTGCCGAGAAGATTCTGGCCCATCTGGGCTACTCCCAGCGCACCTGCCAGCTGGCCTGGATCGCGGGCTACATGCACGACATCGGCAACGTGATCAATCGGATCGACCACGCCCAGTCCGGCGCGGTGATGGCCTTCCGCATCCTGGACAATCTGGGCATGGAGGCGGACGAGATCGCCACCGTGTGCTCGGCCATCGGCAACCACGACGAAGCCACCGCCTACCCGGTGAACCCGGTGGCGGCGGCGCTGATCCTGGCCGACAAGACCGACGTGCGCCGCAGCCGGGTGCGCACCAAGGACCCGGCCCAGTTCGACATCCACGACCGGGTAAACTACGCGGTGGAAAAGGCCTCCACCACCCTCACCGACGACGGCGCCGTGCTGCTGGAGCTGACCATCGACACCGCTATCTCGCCGGTGATCGACTACTTTGAAATCTTCATGGACCGGATGCTGCTCTGCCGCAAGGCGGCGGACAAGCTGGGCCTTGCCTTCCGGCTGGTGGTGAACGGCCAGACCATCCTGTGAGCCGGCCGGCCCAAAAGCCAGAACAAAAACAAAAGCGCCCGCCCGGCGTTTTCTCCCTGTGGAGAAGGCCGGACGGGCGTTTTTTGTTGTTCGGTTTTCGCAGCGGCTCAGCCCTCACCGTAGACGGCGCGGATGGCCTCGACGGCAGCGGTGTAAGCCTCGGTCACACCGGCCATGGCCTGCCGGGCCCCTTCCAGGTCCCCGGCCCGCAGCTGGCCCAGCTGGGCGGTGGCACGTTCAAACAGCACATTCAGCGACAGATTGCCGCTGGTTCCCTTCAGGGAATGGGCGGCGGCGGCAGCGGCTTCGGTGTCGCCCGCGTCCAGCGCCGCCTGCAGAGCGCTCAGGGTCTCATCCTGCAAAAAACGCTTCAGAAAGCGCTCCAGCAGCGCCTCGCTGCCCATGAAACGGCCCAGGGCGCCGGTCACGTCCACGCCGCCCTGCTCCAGAATTGCCTGGGTCTGTGGGTTCATCTCAGCCTTCCTCCTTCGTTTCATACAGCGCGCGGATCTGGGGATGCACCTGCCGGAAGCATTCCAGCAGCCGGGGCGAGAACACGCCGCACTCCCCGTTCAGAATCATCTCCAGCGCCTTTTCGTGGGAAAAGGCCGCCTTGTACACCCGGGGGCTGACCAGGGCGTCGTACACATCCGCCAGCGAGACGATTTGTGCGCCCACCGAGATCTCGTCCCCCACAAGGCCGTGGGGGTAGCCCCGGCCGTCCCACCGCTCGTGGTGGTGGAGTGCGATGTCGATGGCGTATTCGTAGGCGCTGTGGTCCCGCATCTGGGGAATGTTTTCCAAAAGCTTTGCGCCCTGCACCGTGTGGGTCTTCATCACCTCGAACTCCTCGGCCGTGAGGCGGCCGGGCTTGTTCAGGATGGCATCCGGGATGGCGATTTTGCCCACGTCGTGCATCACCGCCGCCAGGGCGATGTCCTCCACGGTCTGCTGGCTCATGCCTTTGCCCATCTCGGTGTGGGTGAGCAGCTCCCGGGTGATGCGCTGCAGCCGGCGCACATGGTCGCCGGACTCGCCACTGCGGAACTCGATGGCCGCCGCCAGCGAGGCAATCATGCCGTGGCTCAGCTCGATGATCTTGCCCGCCTGAGCCAGCAGAGCGTCCTTCTGGCGCTCCACCACGCTGCCCAGCCGCCGCCGGGCGCGGAACAATTCCACCACGCTGCCCACCCGGCGCTGCACCAGATAGGGCACCACCGGCTTGCCGATCACGTCCATCACGCCCAGACCGTAGGCTTCCTTCATCATCTCATCGCCGGTCTCGGCGGTGATCAAAAACACCGGCACCTGCTCGGTGAGGCCGCGGGCATTCAGCTCCCGCAGCACCTCCAGCCCGTTCATCTCGGGCATCATCACATCCAGCAGCACAGCGCACAGCCGGCCCGGGTCCGCCAGAATGGCATCCAGACCCTGGCGGCCGTTTTCCGCCTGCTCGATGTGGTATTGCCCTGCGAATATATTCTCCAGAATCGCCCGGTTCAGCTCGTCATCGTCCACGATGAGAAGGATCTCCGGCGCTGCGGGATCTGCCTGCGTCATAGTTGACGGGAACACAGGGTTCACTTCCTTTCCGGTTTGCAGATTTTCTGCAAAAAAAGGGGCGCAGGGCTAAAGCCCTGCGCCCCTTACTTACTATTATAGTATGTGCCGCCGGGTCCCGTCAAATCAAATCTTTGTAACCCTTTCGGAATTTGTCCAAAACGGTTTTTCCGGTCATTCCGGGGCCTTCATGCTCTCCACCATGCTGATGTGGCGCAGCTTGCGGTGCATCACCAGGTTCACCAGCGCGCTGAACAGCAGGGTGAGCAGGGCGCTGAACACGTAACTCATGGGCTTGATGGTGCGGCCGAACATCACCGCATCCACCTCCACCGAGTGGATGACGAACATGTGCAGGAAAATGCCCAGCACCAGCCCCGCCAGGGTGCCGATGACCGACAGCGCCACCGACTCCCGGTAGACGTAGGCGGAGACCTCACTGTCGTAGAAGCCCAGCACCTTGATGGTGGCGATCTCCTTGGTTCGCTCGGTAATGTTGATGTTGGTCAGGTTGTACAGCACCACGAAGGCCAGCACACCGGCGGAAACGATGAGCACCACCACGATGATGTCGATCTTCTGCATCATGCCGCTGAAGGTGTTCTTCAGATCGCTGATCTGGTTCACGCCCGCCACGCCCTCGGTCTTGAGCAGGGTGCTGTTCAGCGCGGCCCGGCCCTCGTCGGAATCGTCCGCCGCGTGGCCCAGCACCAGATCGAACTCCGGCGCCACGCCGAAGGCGGATTCATAGGTTTCGGCGCTCATGTACACGTAGTTCTCCACGTAGTTTTCCACCACGCCGTCCACCCGGAAGGTGCCGGTGAGGCCGTCCTTGTTTTCCAGGGTCACGGTGTCGCCCACCGAAAGATTCGCCCGCTCGCTCATCTTCTCGGTGATGACCACACCGGTCTCGGAGAAGGGCACCGCATCGCCGCTCTTGCGCTCATGCAGGTCTACAAAGCTGCCGATGCGGCTGCTCTCCTGAGGCACGAACAGATAGGTCTCGAAGGTGATGTCGCCGAATTCATTCTCGCTCTGTTCCTGGTGCACCAGGGTCCAGTCGGTTACCAGCTCGGTATCCCCCAGCACCTCCTCCAGCTCGCTGCCCTCAAATTCCTCCGGGTCCCGCACGCTCACGGTGAAGTCGTAGGTGAACACCTTGCCGAACTGCTTGTTCACGATGTCGCTGATGGAATCGTGCAGGCCGAAGCCGGTCACCAGCAGGGCAGTGCAGCCCGCGATGCCCACCACCGTCATGAAGAACCGCTTTTTGTAGCGGAACAGGTTGCGGGCGGTGACCTTGTGGGTGAACTTCATCCGCTTCCACACCGGCCGTACCCGCTCCAGCAGGATGCGCTTGCCCGCCTTGGGGGCCTTGGGCAGCATCAGGGTGGCGGGGGTCTCCATCAGGGTGGCCCAGCAGGCGTTCAATGTGGCCGCCAGGGTACACAGGATGGCCGCGCCCGAGGCGATGGCCGCATAGGGAACATTAAACAAGCAGTATATCTTCGGCAGAGTATACATCATGGAGTATGCATTCCAGATGACGGTGGGGAACAGATTGAAGCCCACCAGCAAACCGAACACGCAGCCTGCCACCGTGGCGGTCATGGCGTAGATCACATACTTTGCCATGATGGATTTTTTGCTGTAGCCCAGCGCCTTCATGGTGCCGATCTGCAGCCGTTCCTCCTCCACCATGCGGGTCATGGTGGTCAGGGCCACCAGCGCCGCCACCAGGAAGAAGAACACCGGGAATACCCGGGCGATGGCCTCCACCTTCTGCACGTTGGATTTCAGTGAGGCGAAGCTCACGTTCTCATCCCGGGTGAGCAGATACCATTCCGGCTCCTCCAGCTCGTCGATCTCCTTCTGGGCGTCGTCCAGCTGCTGCTTGGCGTCGGCCAGCTGTTCCTCGGCGCTCTTTTTCTGCTCGGCATATTCCGCCTCGCCCTCGCTCAGCTGCTGCTTGGCATCCTCCAGCTGGGCGGTGCCGTCCTCCAGCTCCGCCTTTGCGGAATCCAGTTTTTCCTGGGCCAGCTCCAGCTCCAGCTGGGCAAGGCCCGGCGCCATGCTCAGGGCGCTTTCGCCCTGGGCGATCTGTTTTTCGCCCTCGGTAATCTGCTTTTTGGCCTCCTCCAGCTGGGCCTTGGCGTCCTCCAGCTGCTTTTCGCCCTCGGTGATCTTGGGCTCGTTTTCCGCAATCTGGGCCTTGGCTTCATCCAGCTGGGCCTGGGTATCGTTCAGGGTCTGCTGACCCTCGGCCAGCGCACTGTTGGCTTCGTCCAGCAGGTCCTGTGCCGCATCCGCCTGGGTGCGGGCAGCCTCGGCCTGGCCGGCTGCCAGATCCAGTGCCTGCTGGGCGGTATCCAGCTCGGCCTGGGCGGTCTGCACCCGGACCTCGGCCTCGGTGCGGGCCGCCAGCAGCGGGGCAGCCTCATCGGGCTTCTGAGCGGCCCATTCCTCTTCGGTCAGTTCGCCCCGGGCCGCGTCGATGGCCGCCTGGGCGTTGGTCAATTCGGTGTTGGCCGCGTCCAGATTGGCGGAGGCCTCGTTCCGCCTGGTTTCGGCCTCGGCGCGAGCGGCCTCCAGCTGGTCGGCCAGCTGCTTGGCGCCGTCCACCGTGGGCTGCAGCTCATCCACCCGGGCCTGCAATTCGGGCAGGGCTTCCTGGGCCTTGGTCAGGGTGGGCTCCAGCAGCTGTACCAGCTGTTTCGCCTGTTCCAGCTGCTGTTTTGCGTCCGCCAGCTCCCGGCTCTTCTGCTCCACCTGGGCCACGCCGGCCTCATATTCGGCCTTGGCGTCGATCAGCTTGGCCTGGGCATCCGCCAGCTGCTGCTGCTGGGCACTCAGGGTGCCGGGCAGGCTTTCCTTATTGGCATCCAGCTCGGCCTGGCCGTCCTCGATCTCCTTCTGGGCGCTCTCCAGCTTTTGCTCGTTTTCTTCGATCTCGCTGCGGCCGTCCTCCAGCTCCTCCTCGGCATCCGCCAGCTTTTGCTCCGCTTCCGCCTTGGCGTCCTCATATTCCGCGGTGGCGTCAGCCAGGGCCTGTTCGGCCTCGGTCTTCACCTGTTCATAGCGGATGCGGCTGCGCTCGCCGCTGATATCCTCCAGCTTCTGGGCGGTCAGGTCCACATAATCGGTGTAGGCGTCGGTGAGGCTGTCGTAGGCCTTGGCGCCCTCCACCTGCACATAAATATCGGTCCACACATCCAGCGCGAAGTTCTGCTCGCCGGTGTAGAGCACCACGTCCACGGTGCCGTCGCCCACGCTGGCGCTCTCCCGCTCGATGGAGAAATAGGCGCTGGTGCTCACCACGCCCACCACCTTCAGCTCATTGCGGGTGAAGGTATCCTCCCAGTCCTCGTTGTCCGGCGAGATGGTCAGGGTATCGCCCACCGAAAAGCCCAGGCTGTGCAGGTCGGAGCCCTGCTCCACCACGCACTCGTCCTCCTTCACCGGCAGGCGGCCTTCCACCACCTCCATCCGGTTCAGGTAGCCTTCCGGCTCCTTTGCCTCGATCTGGTCCAGCGGCACACTCTGGATGCGGGCCACCAGTCCGTCGCCGGAGGGGGTGTTCACGATGGCGTCCGCCGAGTAGGCGGGCATCACCTGCTCCACCCCGTCGACGGCGCGCACCGCCTCCACATCCTCATCGGTCAGGCCCAGAGTGCCCACGATGCGCAGATCGAACAGATCGGTCTCGTCGAAAAAGCGGTCGGCGGAATAGCGCATGTCCGGCGTGGTGGCCAAGAGACCGGCCAGAAAGCCCACGCCCAGGGCCACAATCGCAAAAATTGCCAGAAACCGGCTCAGGCTCTGGCGGATGGTGCGCACCACCGTTTTGCGGTATGTACGTTTCATAGTTTACCACTCGATCCTTTCCACGGGGGTGGGGTTCTCGTTCACCTCCACACCGGCCACCTGGCCGTTGCGGATGTGGATCACCCGGTCCGCCATGGCGGTGAGGGCGGAGTTGTGGGTGATCACGATGACGGTGCGTCCGGTCTGGCGGCAGGTGTTCTGCAGCAGGGCCAGCACCTGCTTGCCGGTCTTGTAGTCCAGCGCGCCGGTGGGTTCGTCACACAAAAGGATCTTGGGATTTTTGGCCAGCGCCCGGGCAATGGACACCCGCTGCTGTTCGCCGCCGGAAAGCTGGGCCGGGAAGTTGTCCATCCGGTGCTCCAGCCCCACCTGGCGCAGGGTCTGCTCGGCGGGCAGCGGCTCCTTGCTGATCTCGTTGGCCAGCTCCACGTTCTCCAGCGCGGTCAGGTTCTGCACCAGGTTATAGAACTGGAACACGAAGCCCACGTCGTAGCGGCGGTAGCGGGTGAGCTGCTTCTGATTGTAGGCGCTCACCTCCTGGCCGTCCAGATAAATGCGGCCCTCGTCGCAGCCATCCATGCCGCCCAGCATGTTCAGCACGGTGGTCTTGCCCGCGCCGGAGGGGCCCACGATCACGCAGAATTCTCCCTTGTCGATGAAAAACGAGACGTGATCCGCCGCCGCGATGCGGTTTTCACCCATCTGGTAATATTTGCACACGTTGTCGAATTCCACAAAATGCCGTTCCATTTCGTCGCTCCTTTGAGGGGGAATGGCTCCCCTGTGATACCTTTATTATAAACAAAGTTTTTGGGCCACACAACCAACAATCCTGGTACAATCCGTGAATTTTTTAAGAAATCCGCCCAAAATTCTTCCGGTTCGGGCGCAAAAAAGCCCCCGTCGTTCCTGACGGAGGCCTGCACTTATTCGCCGTGGATCTGCGGCAGCGGACCGCCGAAGTCAAAGGTGAGCTCCAGCCGGCCGTTCACCGGCTTCCAGCCCGCCCGCAGGCGATGCTCCACCGCGCCGGTGTGGGCGGGGTCGGCCAGCATCAGCAGCGCCAGATACTGGTCGTGGCCGTAGCGGCAGCACACGTCGCCCCGGCGCAGCGTCTGGCTGAGCAGAAACCGCAGCTCCTGGTCCGCCCCGGCGCTGGCCGCGCCCGGCTGGCCGCCCGCACCCGCCAGCAGCAGCACCGTCACCTGACCGGTGCGGGCCGCCTGCCGCCGGGCCATGGCATACAGCATGGGCAGCTGGTCGTACTCGCAGAAATAGGGGCCCGGAGGGGCGTTCTTTTCGTGACCCTCCAGCTTCTGGCGGATGCGCAGCATCTCCTCCCGGCCCCGGCTCTCGCCCTCGGTGGCCCACTGATGAATGGCCCGCAGCCGGGCCGGCGGGGCCTGGCCCTGCCGCTCCATCAGCATCTCGGCCAACAGCGGGTACTGGCTGCGCACCGCCGCCTTCATGTTCAGCTCCTGCATGGCCGCAAACCGCACGATCTGCAGCTCCATATCATCCGGGAAGAGCAGCAGCGCCTCGGCGCACACCGCCAGCGCCCGGCGCGCACCCGAGCGCTCCCGGTCCTCCAGCAGCAGCGCCGCCGCCCGCCGGGCAGCAGCCAGCCAGCCGTCCCGCACCAGGGCCGACTGCCCGGCCACCCAGGGCCGGTCCGCCAACTGGGGCAGGAAGTCGCCGCAGCAGATGCGGTCCAGCTCCTCCCAGGCCGCCAGGGCCAGGGCCTTGTCCGGCTGGTTCACCGCCTGCTCGGCCAGCTGCCCCGCCTGCCACAGGTCCACCTCCAGCGCCAGGTCCGGCGCCAGGCGGTACTGCTTGTCCTCCACGGTGACCAGCTCCCGCTCCACACCCCGCTGCTCCAGCAGACGGCGCAGCGAATAGGCGGCGTTTTTCAGCGCGCCCGCCGGGTTGTGGCTCTCCTCCTCGGTCCAGAGCAGACCGGCCAGCGCCTCGTTGGAAAGAGGTGCGCGGCCGTTCAGCGCCAGCAGGGCCAGCATCTCCAGATTTTTGTTGATCCGCTCGCCCCGGCGCACCAGAAGCTGACCGTCCAGCCAGACGGCCAACCCGCCAAAGGTCTCCACCCGCATGCTGTGCTGCTCCATGCTCCGCTCCTTCCGCGCCGCCCGCGAGGGGCTTTGGCGCTGTTGTTTTTTTCCATTATACCGGCTTTGCGGCGTATTGTATAGCCGCTTTGTATAATTAAACGGCCCGGAGAAACCTCCGGGCCGTCTGCTTGTTTGATTACAGGGTATCGTCCGCCTTTACCGCGGCCTTGCCGGTGTTCACCTCCAGGTCGAAGAAGGGACGCAGGTCCTCGTTTTCCGTCCCTCTCCCATACACCGCGGAGGAAATATCGCCGAACAGCTCCACCTGGCCCATGTTGCACTCCACCGTATAACCGTACTGCTCCGGCTGGGGGGTGCGCAGGGTCACGCTGCCCGCGTTCACCTCGATCTTCGCCTCATTGTTCACGGTGCCGCTCACGTCCACGCTGCCCGCATCGGCGCCCAGGTCCATGGAATCGGCCTGCACCCGGCGCAGCTGCACGCTGCCCGCCTGCACATCCACCTCCAGATTGCCGCAGGCCAGCTCCTCGCCGGTGATACTCCCGGCGCTGCACTCCAGCTCCACCGCGTCGTACCAGGCGTCCCGGGGCAGCACCACCTCCACCACGTCCTCACTGCCGTGGTCATGGCTGTGGTTGTGCTCCGAGCGCACAGTCAGCGTCCAGACGCCGTCCTTTTTGCTGCTGTCCACCAGAACATCGTCACAGCCGTCGGTGTTCAGTGCAAAATCATCCCCCAGCGTCAGCTCCAGACGGCCCACCTCCACGGTGAAGTCCAGCCGCTGCACGTCGCCGGTCTGGTGGGGAAGCTGCCAGTCGTCCGAGCCGGACAGAGTCCGCGACGGGTCATCCACCGCCACCGAGGCGGCTGTGCTGCGGCCCCAGTGCCAATCCCAGCCCCACATGGGCTTGGTGCCGGAAATCAGATTGTTGCGGCTGAAGGCGTCGCTCCACACGCCGCCGGTGACCATACCCAGCACGCAGAGAACAATGCCGGGAATCAGCAGCCCCAGCGCCGCCATAAAGCAGTATTTGATCACACGTTTCATTGCTCATTCCCCCTCGCCTTGTTCTGTGCCAGCTTGCCCTTGGCCCAGTACCAGCCCCGCACGGCCATGCGCCAGAGCCAGACCAGCAGCCAGAGCAGCGCAAGGCCGATGCCCAGCAGCGCAAAGCCCAGGGCAACGTCCAGCACGCCCAGGCCCGCCACCAGCAGGGCGGTGCCCACGCCGGTCCAGATGGTCAGAAAGCCCTTGACCACCACCACGATGCCTGCAACCACCATCACAACACCGCTGAAGGCCAGTGCGGCCCCGGTGATGGCCACCGCCGCCAGGATGCCCAATACAGTGCCCAGCACGCTCAGCCACAGGGGCGAAAGAAGAATTGCCGCCGCCACGACCACCACCCAGAACAGGGTCCGATTGTCATTTTTCTGCGCCGCGCCCGGGTACTGGGGCGGGTTCGCATATTGGGCCGCGCCCGCCGCGGCACCTGCCGCCTGCCCGGCGCCCGGCGTCTGGTAGCGGGGCGGGATGCGGCTGCCCGGCACGTTTGCCTTGATGATGGCGGCCACCTTTTCCGGGCTGCCCAGCTCGGCCAGCACCGCCTGCTCCTGCTCGGGGCCCGCCTCGTCAAAATATTCCTCGTAATAGCGCAGCGCCTCTTCCCGTTCCTCCTGGGTCACATCCGCCAGAAGGCGGTTCAGCCGCTGCAAAAATTCCTGTTTCGTCATTGGTCGTCTTCCCCCTCCAGCAGCATGGAATCAATCTGCCTTTTGTACTCGATCCACTCGGCCCGGTACTCTTCCAGCGCCCGGGCGCCCGCCTCGGTAAGCCGGTAGTAACGGCGGTTGCGCCCGGCAAACGCCTGATCGTAGGTTTCCAGGTACCCTTCCTTCTGCAGGCGGCGAAGCACCGGGTACAGGGTGCTCTCGCTCACCGTCATGATTCTGCGCACGTCCTGGGTGATCCGGTACCCGTAGGTGGGTTCCTTCGCCGCTGTGCTCAGCACCAGCGCATCCATCAGTGCCGCTCCGTTGTTGAACGCCACGCCGTCGCCTCCCTTTCTGTTTCTAACAATATTATATTTCGTATAATATTAAATGTCAATATAATATTATGTGAACAAAAAGAACAGCCCCGGGTGTTCCCGGAGCTGTTCTTTTTATCAGCTGTTCTGCCCTTTTTTGAAGATGATGAGCTTGGAGAAAATATAGTTGAACAGGATGACCAGCACCTGGTCCACCAGCTTCACCGCCAGGAACCACGCGCCCTGCCAGCCTTCCGGCACCAGGGCCGCGCCGATCAGGTCCACGCCGATCCACATGATGGCCACGTCCATCACCAGGGTGCCCAGACGGCAGCCGATGAAGGAGGCGAACTCCCGCAGGGCATCCATTCCCTTGCTGTGGCTGCGGAACACCCAGATGCGGTTAGTGCAGTAGGCGAACAGGATGCAGATCACGTTGTCCAGCAGGGTGTTCCAGGTGGTGGGCATGCCCATCCAGCGGAACACCAGCGCCAGCACAATGTTCAGCAGCGTGGCCAGACCGCCGAAGAACAGGTAGGCCAGCTGCTCGTAATATTTCTCGATCAGCCCTTTCAGCTTTTCGATCATCCCTCAATGACCTCCACGGTCTTCATCACAACGGGGGTCACGGGGCGGTCCTGGAAGCCGGTGGGAGTGTTGGCGATCTCGTCCACCACGTCCATACCGTTGACCACGCGGCCGAAGGCAGCATAGCCGCCGTCCAGATGGGGAGCGTCCTCATGCATGATGAAGAACTGGCTGCCGGCGGAGTTGGGGTCCATGGCGCGGGCCATGCTGATCACGCCGCGCTCGTGCTTGATGGGGTTCTTCCAGCCGTTGCGGGCGAACTCACCCTTGATGTGCCAGCCGGGGCCACCCATGCCGGTGCCCTCGGGGCAGCCGCCCTGGATCATGAAGCCGGGGATGATGCGATGAAAGGTCAGGCCGTTGTAGAAGCCCTCGTTCACCAGCTTGAGGAAGTTCTCCACGGTGATGGGTGCGGCCTGAGCGTCCAGCTCCAGGTCGATGGTCTTGCCGTTTTCCATGGTGATGCGTACCATATCAGAATCTCTCCATTCCTTATTTTTACAGAAAAGCGGCCCGGCGCACAGCCGCACGCCGGGCCGCCCTTTTCGGTTATTATACCATACCACAAGGCGTTGTGGTATGATTCGTCATTTTTCCGGCTGCCCCGTCAGGGAAAAACTCAGCCCTCCAGCTGGGCGGCCTGCTCAATGAGCTTGGCGCAGGCATCGATGCCCAGGGCCGCGTTCAGGCACATATCGTAATACTGGGCCTCGCCCCAGCGGTTCTGGGTGTAGTAATTGTAGTAGGAGGCGCGGCGCTTATCCTCCTTCTGAATGCTCAGCTCCATGACCCGGTCCTCGGTGCCGGGGGCAAAATCCCCCGCCGCCAGGGCGAACTTTTTGCGGAAGTCCATGGTGGCATGCAGGAATACCTTCAGCACGTCCGGCCGGTCCCGCAGCACGTAGTCGGCGCAGCGGCCCACAATCACGCAGGGGCCCTTTTCCGCCAGCTGGGAAACGATGTGGGACTGGATGATGTAGACCTGATCGTTCAGCGGCAGATCGCCGCCCATGGTGTACAGGCTGTACAGCAGGCTGGCGGAGTGGCGCTTTTCCACCGCCGCGATGGACTCCTCGGAAAGGCCGCTCTCCTTGGCGGCCATGGTGATGAGTTCCTTGTCGTAGAACGGGATGTTCAGATCCTGTGCCACCTTGCGGGCGATGTCCAGACCGCCGGTGCAGTGCTCACGGCTGATGGTGATGATGTTGCGCTTCATACAATTGACCCCCTTTATGGCGGCGCTGCCGCCTTGTGGTTTTTATCGCGCACGGCGCACGGAAAATGCGCCGGTGCCTTTGAAAACAGGACCGGTCAGTTGCCGGTGTGTACCTCGCCCACCAGGCCGCCGCCACTGAAATCGATGGCGTACACGGTCAGGCGGCCCGCCTGGCTGAGCAGCTCGGGCGGCAGGCGCACCGCGCCCTCCTCGCTGCGGCTCAGGTAATGGAAGGCCTTGTGAGCGGTGGTGGCGTGCGCCACGCCGTCCGGCACGGTGCAGGCCAGCGTGCCCTCAAAATCCTCCGGCAGGGGCAGATCCTCCCCCTCGGCGCTCTGGAACAGGTAGCAGCCCAGCTGCTCCAGCGCCCGCAGCCCGGCCCGGCGGCGGATGGGATGGCCCTCGTCCTCGCCGGGATGCTTGCCGGTGATGATCACCGCCTCGCCGCTGTAGGCCGCCCAGAACTCCTTGGCCGGGTAGCGGGCCTCGGCCTGGCGGTCGGTGGGAGCCAGGCTGTCGTTCACCAACACATACACCTGGCCGTTTTCCAGCTCGAAGCCCCGCAGGGCCATGCACTGGTCCGCCCCGGTGGCAAAGGCCCCCGGCAGCACCGGCAGGCCAAGGCGGGCGGCGTCCTCCTGGTTGGCCGCGTAGTGCATGCGCAGCCCGATGGAGTGCCCCGCCTTCACCTGCTGCCACACCGACGCCGGGTCCAGATAGGCCCGGTAGGCCTGGTAGCCGTAGCCGCCGGCCAGGGCGGTCATGAAAGCATAGTTGAAGCAGTCGCCCAGCGCATAGTCCCGCATGCCCCAGGCCAGCTCCTCGGGCAGGGCGTCCTGCCCCCAGCGGTTGATCATGGAGGCCAGGGTCACCGCGGCGCTCATGCTCTTGGCGAACACCGGGTCCCGCAGCTGCTGGCTGTAGGCAGGCAGACGCAGCAGGCGGCCGTAGGGCTCCGCCTCCTCCCAGTGCCAGTCCACCGGCCGCACGCTGGCGGCCAGCAGCCGCACCAGGGGGGTGAGCTGCTCGTCGTTGGTATAAAGGTAGATCCGCAGCTG
This sequence comes from Gemmiger sp. An87, assembly GCF_002159185.1. Taxonomy (GTDB): domain Bacteria; phylum Bacillota; class Clostridia; order Oscillospirales; family Ruminococcaceae; genus Allofournierella. The sequence continues at coordinate 164,829 of NZ_NFHD01000001.1, read as the reverse complement.
GGCAAGGCTGGCCCGCCCCGCCGGGACATGGATGGTATCGCCGTTCACATAGGCGGGCTTGGCCGCCTCCTGATGCAGGCTTTCACGCCGGATGTAGGGGCTCCATTTGCCCAGGGTGAGCCAGCCGGTCCACTCGCCGTCCACCAGCACCCGGGCCTGAGCCTCCACCACCGTGCCCTTGGGCGTCTCGGCGTTCCAGCTCACGGTCAGCTGACGGAAGGCCGGGAAGCGAATCTCCGGCGAGGTGAAGCAGCCGTACAGCACATAGCGCCCGCCGGTCTGCTCCAGGCAGACGGCGTTCTCGGTCAGTGCCACATTGTCCAGCCCGCCCTTGGTGAAGGCGTCGGTGCCGCTCATCAGATACAGGTTTTTCAGCATAGAGCCAATCCTTTCCGGTCATGGGGACGCCGGTTTTTTCGCGTATCCCCGCGTTCTACCTTTATCCTATCCTTTCGGGGGCGTTCTGTCAAGCAAAACGCCGGTTTCCCCGCCGTTCTTTGTATAACTTGCACGATATTTTGTCCCCTTCGCCCACAAAAATGCCCGGCCACCGGAAAGGCGGCCGGGCAGCGGCATCCGCTCAGCGCTCTTCCTGCTGCCAGCCGTCTCCGGCCCGCCGGAAAGCGGCGGGCGCTGGGGTGTTCAGCAGCTCCAGAATGGAAGCGTCGTAGTTGCAGATGGTGTTCAGGTGATAAAACTCAAAGTGGGCGGCGTCCGCCATGTAATCGGGGCTCTCATCCCCCGCGAAGATGCGCCAGCCGCTGTCCGGCGCATTGGGGTCCAGAGGTGCTTCCCGGTAGAGGTAGCCCACCGGCATCCCGTCCACGGTGATCCGGTCGCTGGCGATGCAGGCCACCTTGTCGCCGCCCTCGTAGCCGGTGAGCAGCTGCCGCATCTGGCCGGGGGCCAGCTTATACTGCTTGGGCGGGCGTTTGTACCAGGCGAAGGCGCGCCAGGGTCCGGTGAGCAGCTGCTCCAGCACCCGGCAGTTCAGCTCCACGTACCGGCGCATCTCGTCCTTGTCCACCTTGCTCTCCTCGGCCATCTGGCCCCGGAACATGTCGTAGCAGGCGCCGCACAGATAGCCCGCCGCGTATTCCAAAAAACTGTCGTACCGGTCGGAGGCCGCAGAGGCCAGGGGCCGGGCCTTCGCCCAGAACTCCTCCTCGGTAATGATGCCCGCAGCCGCCGCAGCCCGCCACATTCCCAGCCGCTCGGCGCAGTCGAAGGCCAAAAAGCCCTTGCGTCCGGCAATGGGAGCCAGCAGCTCAGCAAAATCCTTGCAGGCGTTGAAGAGGAATTTTCCCCGCTCGTCCAGCCCGCTCACATCAAAGCAGGGGCGTCCCTTCCAGAAACTGCGGAACTGGGCGTAGTCGTTCTGGGTGTTGTATTCCTTCTCCGCGAAGGCCGCAAGGCCCGCCGCATCGTCTGCGCCGTAAAGCTTGCGGCAATGCTCCCGCACTGCGGCGGCGTCGCCGCCGTCCCGCTCGCAGAGGAACAGGGTGTCCGCGCCCATGGCCCCGGGGATGCCCGGCACCTTGCGCAGGGCCGCCGGTCCGGTGAGCAGCAGCGCGAACCGGTCCGGCTCACAGGGGGCAGCTTCGCCCTGGCCCTGGGCCTTCATCCGGTCCAGAAATTCCAGCAGCGCCCCGGCCAGGTCGTAATTGTCCCGGCGCAGGGGCCGTTTGTGGTTGAATACATTCATTGATATGCTCCTTTTTCTTTCTTCCTCAGGCTTTGTATTTGGTCTTCCATTTGCCGCTGACAAACCGCCCTACAAAGAAGGCGCTGCGGCAGACCCAGTCCACGATCATGGCGATCCACACACCCACGGCGCCCATGCCGAAGCCGATGCCCAGCACGTAGCTGAAGCCCAGCCGCCAGATCATCATGCTGGCCACGCTCACCACCATGGTGAAGCGCACGTCGTTGGCGGCGCGCAGGGCGTTGGGCAGCACGAAGGCCACCGGCCACAGCACGATGCCGCAGGCGCAGTGGATGAACACCAGCATCCAGGCCAGCTCATGCGTCTCGGCCGAGATGTTGTAAAGCCCCAGCAGCAGCGGCATGCCCAGGATCACCGCCAGGTTGAGCGCGCCGTCCACCAGATAGGTCAGGCCCACCAGCTTTTTGGTGTAACTGATGGCGGCCTTCTGGTCCTGTGCGCCAATACACTGGCCCACCACCGTGATCAGACCCAGGCCGATGGCCTGGCCCGGGATGCAGCCGATGCTGTCCAGATTGTTGGCCACCGCGTTGGCGGAAATCTGCACCGTGCCGAACACCGAGATGATGCCCACCACCAGCACCCGGCCCAGCTGGAACAAGCTGTTCTCGAAGGCGGAAGGGATGCCGATGTTCAGAATCCGCAGCGCCAGCCCCTTTTTCAGCCGCAGGCACTGGGAAGCCTGCACATGCACCAGATTGGCCGGGTTGGAGGCCCGCCACAGAATCAGCCCGGCAGCCATGGCGCGGCCCACCAGCGAGGGCAGGGCCACACCGGCCACACCCAGCCCCAGGCCGAACACGCAGATGGCGTTGCCCGCCACATTCACCGCGTTCATCAGGATGCTCACCTGCATGCTGATCTTGCTGTTGCCCATGCTGCGGAACAGCACTGCGCCCGCATTATACAGGGCAATGAAGGGGTAGGACGCCGCCGAGATGCGCAGATACAGCAGCGCCGCGTCCATCACCTCCGGCTCGATCTGGCCGAACAAAAAGCGCAGCAGCGGCCGGGCAAAGGCCAGGGCCAGCACCATGATGCCCACGCCCGCCAGCGCCGCCAGATGGAACAGCTGGCCCGCGCTGTTTTTTGCACTGGGCACGTCCCGCGCGCCCAGATACTGGCTGATGACCACCGCGCCGCCGGTGGCCAGCGCCGCAAAGATGTTGATGATGAGCACATTCAGCATATCCACCAGCGACACACCCGAGATGGCCGCCTCGCCCGCGTAGGACACCATCATCGTATCCGCCATGCCCACCGTTACCGCCAGAAACTGCTCCACCACCAGCGGGGCCAGCAGCCGGGCCAGATCCCGCCGGGTAAACCGCACGCGCGTTTTACACGCCGTTTCTTCCAAACAAAACACTCCCTCACATCCGGTCTTTTACCGTATTCTTTGTGGTTCCATTCAATTTTAGGCCCGGCGGCGGGCAAATGCAAGGGCACCCGGCAGGCAGCGGGAGCCATGCGGGTAAAACTTTCTTTTTTATTTTACACAAAACCTATTGTTTTTTGCCCTTTATTTGCTATACTGATAATATATCCTAAATACAACCCCACAACGGTGCGCGGCAGCAGCCGCGCGGCAAAGGAGAGCATAAAAATGGACGTTCGTTTCTTTTTCAGCATGTCTTACGGCGTGTACATCGTGACCAGCATGAACGGCGAGACCCCCGTGGGCTGCACCGCCAACAGCGCCATGCAGATCACCGCTGAGCCCGCCACCATCGCGGTGAGCATCAACCACTCCAACCTCACCCACAAGGCCATTTCCGAGAGCGGCATGTTCGCGCTGAACGTACTCAGCGAGGCCAGCGACCCGGGCCTGATCGGCGGCTTCGGCTTCCGTTCCAGCCGCGACGTGGACAAGTTCGCCGGTGTGGCCTGGCACTATGAGCAGGGCCTGCCCGTTCTGGAGGACACCATGGGCTGGGGCCTGTGCAAGGTGATCGACAAGATGGAGACCGAGACCCACACCGTGTTCCTGGGCAAGGTGATCGACACCGGCGTGTTCGCCCAGACCGCGCCCGCCATGACCTACGAATACTACCATAAGGTAATCAAGGGCTCCAGCCCCAAGACCGCTCCCACCTATGTGGCTCCCGAGGCAGTGGCCGAGCTGCCGGTCACCAAGACCCAGTGGGTCTGCACCGTCTGCGGCTACATCTACGAGGGCGACCAGCTGCCCGCCGGCTTCACCTGCCCGCTCTGCGGCGTTGGTCCCGAGTTCTTCGAGAAGAAGAGCGTGGAGGTTCCCGCCGATGAGGCAAAGCCCGTTTCCGCCTCCGGCACCAAGTGGGTGTGCACCGTTTGCGGCTACGTCTACGAGGGCGACGAGCTGCCTGAGGGCTACACCTGCCCCCTGTGCGGCGTTGGCGCTGAGTTCTTTGAGAAGCAGGCCGCTCCCGCTGCCGCCACCGACGAGAACACCGAGTGGGTGTGCACCGTCTGCGGCTACGTCTACGAGGGTGCCGAGCTGCCCGAGGGCTACACCTGCCCCCTGTGCGGCGTTGGCGCCGACCAGTTCGAAAAGCGCAGCAAGTAATTCCGATTTTTTCAAAAGGCGGTCTGGAAAACCGGGCCGCCTTTTTTGCGTCCAAACCAACAGGAAAAGCCCCGGCGAAACCCGCCGGGGCTTTTCCCTTTGCTGTGTGTATATGCAAAGAAAACGAAAAGGTTTAGTTGTTGACCAGCTGGCCGCTCACGATGTAGACCACCCACTCCGCCAGGTTGGTGGAATGGTCGCTCATGCGCTCCAGATACTTGGCGATCATCAGCTGATCCACCCGCTGGCGCACCTCTTCCGGGTGCTGCTGCATCCGGGTGCACAGCTCCTCACACACCTGCAGGAAGTAGTCGTCCTGCAGATCGTCCTGGCCGATCACGACGCGGGCCTTCTCCTCATTCAGCTCCACGAAGGCGTCCACGGTCTCCTTGACCATGGTCTTCATCAGGCAGAACATCTTCTCCATGGGCGCGGGCAGCTCCACGGCGGGCTTGGCCGCCAGCTGCACGATGTACTCGGAGATGTCGCTGCAATGGTCAGCGATGCGCTCCAGATCCGAGATCATACGCATGATGGAGGCAATGCGCCGCCAGTCACCGGCCACCGGGGTCTGGGTGAGCACCAGCTCCAGGCAGGCCTTTTCAATGTTGCGTTCCATCTGGTCGATGGCCTCGTCGCCGTCGATGATGGCCTGGGCGGTCTTCACGTCCAGCTTCTGCAGGGCCTTCCAGGTCTGGTCGATGGAAGTCTCGATGGTCAGGCCCATCTGCTTCACTGCGTCGTACAGCGCCTGCAGGTCGTTGTTGTAATTGATGCGTGTCATCATACTATCAGTTCCTTCCTTAGCCGAAGCGTCCGGTGATGTATTCTTCCGTCTTGGGGTTCTTGGGATTGGCGAACAGCTCCTTGGTGGGGCCGTACTCGATCAGAGAGCCCAGCAGGAAGAAGGCGGTCTGGTCGGAAATACGGGCGGCCTGCTGCATGTTATGGGTAACAATGACCACCGTGTAGTCCTTCTTCAGCTCGTCCATCAGGTCCTCGATGCGCAGGGTGCTGCCCGGGTCCAGAGCACTGGTGGGCTCATCCATCAGCAGCACGTCCGGCTGCACCGCCAGCGCGCGGGCAATGCACAGGCGCTGCTGCTGGCCGCCGGAAAGGCCCAGGGCGCTCTTCTTCAGCCGGTCCTTCACCTCGTCCCAGATGGCGGCGCCGCGCAGGCTCTTCTCCACCAGCTCGTCCAGCTCCTTCTTGCTGTGGTTGCCGTGCAGACGAGGGCCGTAGGCCACGTTGTCGTAGATGCTCATGGGGAACGGATTGGGCTTCTGGAACACCATGCCGATGCGGCGGCGCAGGTCGGTCACGTCCACATCCTTGTCCAGGATGTTCTTGCCGTGGAACAGAGCCTCGCCGGTGATGCGCACATTGGGCACCAGGTCGTTCATCCGGTTCAGGGTCTTCAGGAAGGTGGACTTGCCGCAGCCGGAGGGACCGATCAGGGCGGTGATCTTCTTTTCGGGGATGGCGATGTCGATGCCCTTCAGCGCCTCGGTCTCGCCGTAATACAGATGCAGGTCCTTTGCCTGCAGGATTGCATTTTCGCTCATGTTGGCTGCTCCTTTACTGCTTCTGCTTCATTTTTCTCTGTACCAGACGGGTGGCCATGTTGATCAGGAATACCAGGATCAGCAGGATGGCCGCAATGGCGAAGGCCACCTCAAACTCGCCGCGCTCGGCGGCGTACATGTACAGCGCAACGGACAACGTGCCGCCGCCCCGGGTGTAGGCTTCAAAGATATTGGAGGCGATGATGGTGGCGCTGCCTGCGGTGAACAGCAGGGCGGCGCTTTCGCCCACGATACGGCCCACCGCCAGGATGCAGCCGGTGATGATGCCGCTGATGGAGGAGGGCAGCACGATGGTGCGGATCATGTACCACCGGGTGGCCCCCAGGCCCAGCGCGCCCTCCCGGTAACCGGCGGGCACGGTCTTCAGGCTCTCCTGGGTGGTGCGGATGATGGTGGGCAGGATCATGATCACCAGGGTCAGACTGCCGGACAAAAGGCTCGAGCCGAAGCCCAGCATCTGCACGAAGACCAGCATGCCCACCAGGCCGTAGATGATACTGGGGATACCGGCCAGGGTCTCGGTGGTGAACTCCACCACCTTGATGAAGGTCTTGCTGGTGGCGTACTCGGTCAGGTAGACCGCCGCGCCCACGCCCAGAGGCAGGGCGATGATCAGGGTCAGCACAATGATGTAAAGGGTGTTGAGCAGGTTCGGCAGGATGCCGATGGTGTCCTTAATGACACTGGGTTTGGTGGAGAGCAGCTGCCAGGTGATGTTGGGGATGCCCCGCACAAAGATGTAGCCCAGCAGAGCCACCAGAACGGCCACGGTCAGGAAGGCGCTGCCGTAAACCAGCACCTTCAGCACGTTCGCCTTTGCTTTACGCTTTGCAGAATGGCTCACTGTTTCTCCCCCCGTTTCAAAAAGGTATTGAGCAGCCAGTTGATCAGCATGATGAACACGAACAGAACCAGGCCGATGCTGAACAGGGCCTGCTTCTGCAGGCTGCCGTCCGCGGCGTAGCTCATCTCGCTGGCCACGGCGGTGGTCAGGAAACGCACGCTCTTGAACAGGCCGGGCATGTTGGCCACGTTACCGGCCACCATCATCACGGCCATGGCCTCGCCCACGGCGCGGCCCGCGCCCAGCACGATGCCGGCCACAATGCCGCTGCGGGCGGCGGGAACGCTCACCTTGAACACAGTCTCGATCCAGGTGGCGCCCAGGCCCAGGCTGGCCTCCTCATACTCCGGCGGAACGGCCCGCAGGGCGGTCTCGCTCACCGAGATGATGTTGGGCAGAACCATGATGGCCAGCACCAGAATGGCGCTGAGCAGGCAGCTGCCGCTCTTCAGGTCAAAGGCCTTCATCACAGCGGGCACCAGCACGATCATACCGATCAGGCCGTAGACCACGCTGGGGATACCGGCCAGCAGCTCCACCGCGGGCCGCACCAGAGCGGCCAGCTTGGGGGGTGCCAGCTTTGCCAGGAACACGGCGGTGAGCACGCCCACCGGCACGCCGATGATCAGCGCGCCCACCATGCCCCACACACTGGTCAGGATGAAGGGCAGGATGCCGAAGCTGGGCTCGGACGCGGTGGATTTCCATTCGGTGCCCAGCAGAAAGTCCACCGGGCCGATTTTGATGATGGCGGGCAGGCCGGCCCACACCATGTAGATGGTGATGAGCGCCACCGCCGCGATGGAGACCATGCCGCAGATGAAGAACACTGCGTTCATGATTCGCTCGATGCTCTGTTTCAGTTTCATAGCGCTTTTCCTCTTCGTTACTCGCTTTACACACACTGCGGTCTTTTCCGCAAAAAAGCCGCCGGAATCTGCGTGGATACGTATTTTCCGGCGGCGGGTTGCCTAACATGCTTACTTCATTTCGCCGGCATGCCGGCCTTTGAGGGTGTCAGGCGAAGGCATATAGCCTTCTTGTTAAACCATGGGTACCGCGCCGGCGGCAGCGATCAGCTCAGCAGCGTCCTCGCTCAGAGCGAAGTCGTAGAAGGCCTGGGCCTGAGCGCTCAGCTCCTCGCCCTCCTTGGTGGCGAACACGAAGGGGCGCTGAATCTTGTAGCTGCCGTCCTTGACGGTCTCCTCGCTGGCAGCAACGCCGTCCACGGTGACCATCTTCACGGTGTCGTCAACGCTGGCCAGAGAAACGTAGCCGAAGGCGTTGGGGTTAGCGGCAACACCGGCCAGAACGGCGCCGGTGCTGGTGAGCTCCTGCTCGTAAGCGCACTTGTCTTCCACGCCAACGATGCTCTCGAAGCCGTCGCGGGTGCCGGAACCAGCCTCACGGCCGATCAGAACAACGGGGGCATCGGGGCCGCCCACCTCGCTCCAGTTGGTGATCTCGCCGGTAGCCAGCTTTGCGATCTGCTCCAGGCTCAGGTCCTCAACGGTGTTCTCGGTGTTCACCACGATGGCGATGCCGTCCAGAGCGAAGGTGGTCTCCTTCAGGCCCTTGGAGATCTCCTCTTCCTTCAGAGCGCGGCTGGACAGGCCGATGTCCAGGGTGCCGTCGGCAGCGCCGGTCACGCCTGCGCTGCTGCCGGTGGGATCATAAGTAACGTCCACTCCGGGGTTGGCTTCCATGAAAGCCTCGCTCAGAGCGCCGATCACCTTCTCCACGCTGGTGGAGCCGCCGGTGGCTACCGCGCCGCTCAGGTCAGCGGTAGTCTCTTCGGCAGTGCTGGCGGTGGTGGAACCGGCGGTGCTGGTGGTAGCGGTGCTCTCAGAGCCGCCGCAGGCTACCAGACCGGCAGCCATAACACATGCAATAGCCATTGCCATAAAACGCTTCATTTTCATCTTGTCTTACTCCCTCTTCTTCTCAATTCATTCCAATGAATTTCTTCCGCTCTCCCCGCTCCTGTGTTTTGTGGGGGCGGAGTTTCGGTCTCGCTTGTGCTTCGCTTTCCCGCGAAACTGGTATCATTATACCGCCCGGTTTGCAAAATCCGCCCGCATGGTTCCGTTAGGCTTTTGTTAAACTGCCCAATTTTATGTAAAGAAATTTTACAAAACCACGAACCCGCGCCCTTTCTGCCCGGGGCAATGTTAAGTTTATGTTTGTGAGGGATTTCACCACCTGCCAGCTTCTTCTTTTCCCAGAAGCGGGGGCTTTCCTTATATATAAAGGGCATGTGCGGCGGCAACTCGCTGTTTTGCGCTACCAAGCCACCTTTTTAAAGCAAAAAAGTCTTGACGGAAGCACCAAACAGGTTCTATAATGGTCACATTATAAAAGCCAATCACAGGCGGCGGCGCATATCCACCGGCCGCAAGAGGGAGGACCTGTTTCATGTTGGAGATCAAAGTAACCAAAACCACCACACCCAAAGCCAAGCCCGATGAGAACAATCTGGGCTTCGGCACCCATTACACCGACCATATGTTCCGCATGGACTACACCGAGGGCCAGGGCTGGCATTCGCCCCGCATCGAGCCCTACCAGCCCATCTCGCTGGACCCTGCCGCCATGGTCTTCCACTATGCCCAGGAGAGCTTTGAGGGCATGAAGGCCTACCGCACCGCCGAGGGCCAGGTGCAGCTGTTCCGCCCGGAAAAGAACGCCGAGCGCCTGCAGAGCACCCACGAGCGTCTGTGCATCCCCACCATCCCGGTGGAGGACTTCGTGCAGGCGGTGAAGGCTCTGGTGGATGTGGACCGTGACTGGGTGCCCAGCGCTCCCGGCACCAGCCTGTACCTGCGCCCCTTCACCATCGCCACCGAGCCTCACCTGGGTGTAAAGCCCAGCGCCACCTATGAGTTCATCGTCATCGCCTCCCCCTCCGGCGCCTACTACGCCGAGGGCCTGGACCCGGTGAAGATTTACGTGGAGGATGAATATGTGCGCGCCACTCCCGGCGGCACCGGCTTCATCAAGTGCGGCGGCAACTACGCAGCCAGCCTGGCGGGCCAGATGAAGGCCCACGACCTGGGCTACAGCCAGGTGCTCTGGCTGGACGGCGTGGAGCGCAAGTACGTGGAGGAAGTGGGCAGCATGAACTGCTTCTTCAAGATCGACGGCGTCATCCGCACCGCCCCCACCGTTGGCACCGTGCTGCCCGGCATCACCCGCATGAGCTGCATCGAGCTGCTGCGTGACTGGGGTTACACCGTGGACTGCGACACCCGCCTGTCCATTCAGGAGGTCATGGACGCCGCCCACGCCGGCAAGCTGGAAGAGGTATTCGGCACCGGCACCGCCGCGGTGGTCAGCCCGGTGGGCAAGCTGTACTACGAGGGCGACGAGGTGACCGTGAACGACGGCAACATCGGCGAAGTGACCCAGCGCCTGTACGACACCCTCACCGGCATCCAGTGGGGCGTTCTGCCCGACGAAAAGGGCTGGATCGTGAAGGTCTGATCCCTCGGGCTTCCATCAAGGCAAAGCAAAAGGCATCGGGAAAACTCCCGATGCCTTTTTTGTTTGTGTTTTTCCGGCCGCTCAACCCTGGCGGAAACGGGCCAGGAACTCGGCGGTGCGCTCGCTTTTCGGCTGCTCGAACAGCTGGTGCGGTTCGCCCTCCTCACAGATCACGCCGTCGGCCATGAACACCACATGGTTACTCACGTCCCGGGCGAAGGCCATCTCGTGGGTGACCACGATCATGGTCATGCCCTCGGCGGCCAGCTTCTGTATTACGTTCAGCACCTCGCCCACCATCTCCGGGTCCAGGGCGCTGGTGGGCTCGTCGAAGAGCAGCAGCTCCGGCTCCATGGCAAGGGCGCGGGCGATGGCCACCCGCTGCTGCTGGCCGCCGGAAAGCTGGCTGGGCTTGGCGTTCACATATTCGGCCATGCCCACCTTTTCCAGATAGAACAGAGCCTTCTGCTCCGCCTCGGCCTTGCTGCGCTTCAATGCCTTGCGCTGGCCCAGCATGCAGTTCTCCAGCACGGTCAGGTTGGAGAACAGGTTGAAGGACTGGAACACCATGCCCACCTTGGTGCGGTAGGCGGGGATGTTGGCGCTCTCGCCGATGTTCTGCCCGTAGAACAGGATCTCGCCGCCGGAGGGCGTCTCCAGCAGGTTCAAACAGCGCAGCAGCGTGGACTTGCCGCTGCCGGAGGGGCCGATGATGGTGGTCACGTCGCCCTTGCAGACGGTGAAGTTGATGTCCCGCAGAATCTCCCGCGGGCCGAAGGATTTATTCAGGTGGCGCACCTCTACGATGGCGCCGGTTTCGGTGGTATTCATCTTGCTCTTCCCCCTTTTCTCACAGGTCCAGGTTGCCGGTGCGCGGCTTGCCGTGCTCCACATAGGGCGGGGCGTTCAGGCCGCCGGTCTGCTTCACCAGCGCGTAGCTGGATTCGCCGTCCATCCGCTTTTCCACCCAGTGCAGGATGGCCGAGCAGACCAGAGTCATCACCAGATAGATGGCCATTTCAATTACCGCCGAGGGGAAGTAGGCGTAGGTGGCGCCCACCACGCCCTTGTGGATGCTGAACAGCTCGGCCACGCCGATGATGAACAGTACGGAAGTATCCTTGATGTTGATGATCAGGTTGTTGCCGATCTGGGGCATGATGTTGCGCAGCGCCTGAGGCAGAATGATGCTGGTCATGGTCTGCACATGGGTCAGGCCGATGGCCTTGGCGCCCTCGGTCTGGCCCACCGGGATGGACAGAATGCCGCCGCGCACCGACTCGGCCATGTAAGCGCCGGTGTTCACCGACACGATCACCAGGGCAGCGGTCCACATATCCAGGTTCCAGCCGAACAGGAAGGCCGCGCCGTAGAAGATCAGCACCGCCTGCAGAATCATGGGGGTGCCGCGGAAGACCTCCACATACACCCGCAGCACGGCGCGGGCCGCGCCCAGCAGTACCTTCTTGCCCATGCCGTCCCGCTTTTCCACCGGGATGGTCTGTACGATGCCGCAGCCAAGGCCGATCACGCAGCCGATGGCGGTGCAGATCACCGCGATCACGATGGTGATGCCCGCGCCCTTCAGGTAGTTGGTGCCGTAGTTCTGCAGCAGGTACCCGATCTGGGCAAAGAAGCCCTCGGGCAGGCCGTCGCTCAGGGGCTGGATGGCAATGGCCTCATCCATCATGGCGTTGTAGTCGTCCTCGGTCATGGTGGCCAGCACACCGTTGATGGCGTCCTTCAGTTCGGTGTTGCCCTTCTGCACCGAGATGCCGATGTTCACATCCTCGCTGGAGACCTGGAAGTTATCCTCGCTGTCGTTGAAGTCCAGCAGCACGAAGTCGCTGTAAGCGTTCAGCGCCGCCTTTGCGGTGGGGATATCGGTGACCACCAGATTTGCCCGGCCGGTCTCCAGCGCCATCAGCATGGCGGGGGCGGATTCCTGCGGGGTGAGGATGGTGGCGTCCGGAATCTGGGGCAGGCAGCCGTCGTACCAGATGGTGCCCAGCTGGCTGGTGGCGGTGGCGCCCGCCAGCTCGCTCAGGCCCTGGGCCTGGGCGTAGGGGCTGTCGGCCCGGGTCAGGCTCACGATGGAGGCGTAGAAGTAGGGGGCGGTGAAGTCCACCGACTCCAGCCGCTCACTGGTGATGGACTGGCCCGCAATCACGCAGTCCACGGTGCCGCTCTGCACAGCGGGCACCAGGGAATCCCAGTCCAGCCGCACGATCTCCAGCTCCATACCCAGCGCCTCGGCGATCTTTTTCGCCATCATCACATCATAGCCGTTGGCATAGTCGGCGCTGTCCTTGATGGGCACCGCGCCGTTGGAAGAATCCGGCTGGGTCCAGTTGTAGGGGGCGTAGGCGCACTCCATGGCCACCGTCAGGGTGTTGTCGTCCACCACGCTGCCCTCGGCCGAAACGGCCAGACCGCCGGGAAGGGCGGCAAACAGCAGCAGCGCCAGCACAAGGCTTGCGATCTTTTTCATTGTGTTTTTCCTCCTTTTGCTTTACCGCTGCCCGCCACGCAAAAAAACGGGGCTGCTTTCCTTTCGAAAAGCAGCCCCGCGGAAGTCTCCGTGCGCACCGCAAACGAACGCGGCACGTTGCAGGCAGCCCCGGCCGGGCCGCCCCTTCGGTTTCCCTTGGATAGCGCTTCACGAAAAAACTTCGTGACAGTCCGGCGGATCTTCTCCGCCGGCCCAGGCAAGCGCCCCCCCAGACCGGGTTCGCTTCCTTCGGCGGTGTTCCCTTTTGCAGCGGCGGGGGTCTGCCCCGAATGCCGCGTGCTACTCTTGAACACCGCGCCTCTATCACAGCGATATGAATTTAGTTGCCATATTACTCTATTTTCCACAGCTTGTCAAGCCGCTGTGGAAAACTTGGTCTTTTTTTGTAATCAAATCCGGCTTTAAACGGTCTCGATGTAAGCGTTCAGCAGCTGGAAGGTGGCCATCATGCCCTTCACGTGGCTGCGCTCGTAGCCGTGGGAGGCGTACACGCCCGCGCCGATCAGGCCGTGACGCAGGTCCGCGCCCGCCCGCAGGGTGGCCTCCACATCCGAGCCGTAGTGGGGGTACACGTCCACCGCGTAGTCCACACCGGCCGCTTTGGCCGCCGCCACCAGGCCGCTCACCACCTCGTAGTGGTAGGGGCCGCCGCTGTCCTTGGCGCAGATGGACACCTGATGCTCCTTGCAGGCCAGGCCCTCGCCCACGCAGCCCATGTCCACGCTGATGGCCTCGCCCACACCCTCGGGCACCGAGGCGGAGCCGCCGTGGCCTACCTCCTCAAACACGGTGATGTGCTGCCACACCGCCCGCCGGGCGGTCTTGCCGCTCTCCTTCAGCGCACGGGCATAGCCCAGCAGGATGGCCACGCTCAGCTTGTCGTCCAGAAAACGGCTCTTGATGTAGCCGCTCTCGGTGACGGTGGTGCGGGGGTCAAAGCAGACGATGTCGCCGTTTTCGATGCCCAGAGCGTGGACCTCGGCCTCGGAGAAGACCATCTCGTCCAGCAAAACCTCCATGGTATCCCAGCTGCGCTCGGTCTTGGAGTAGTCGCCGTTCACATGCACCGAGGCGTCGGTCAGCTGGCATACGCCGGTGTAGACCTTGCCCTCCCGGGTGTAGATGCGCACGTTCTCGGCCTCGGCGTTGTTGGGGTTCATGCCGCCCAGAGCGGTGAGCCGCAGCCGGCCGTTGGCCTTCACGCCGCACACCATGCCGCCCAGCGTGTCCAGATGGGCCTCCTGCAGAATGCCGTCGCCGGGCATGGAGCCGTCGCCCGCGCTCAGCTGCACCAGCACGCCGCCCTTGCGGGTGACCTGGGGCTCATAGCCCAGGGCCTTGTATTCCTTCACCAGATAATCCACCGCGTTTTTGGTAAAACCGCTGGGGCTGTCGATGGCCAGCACCGCTTTTACCTGCTGCAGCATATATTCCTGATCGTTCATCTTGTTTTCCCTCCCGATGAGTTTACTTACAGATTCTGTTCCAGCTCTTCCACCTGGGCCAGCCAGAGGGCGGCACAGGCGTCGCTGGGCATCCGCCAGTCGCCCCGGGGCGACAGGGTCACGGTGCCCACCTTGGGGCCGTCCGGCAGACAGCTGCGCTTGAACTGCTGGGCAAAGAAGCGCCGGTAGAAGTTGCGCAGCCACTGCACCAGCACCGCGTCCTCATAGACTCCGGCAAAGGCCCGCTGGGCCAGCCAGAAGATTTTTTTGGGCGCAAAGCCCCAGCGGATGGCATAGTACAAAAAGAAGTCGTGCAGCTCGTAGGGGCCCACGATGGCCTCGGTCTGCTGGGCAATCTCGCCGTTCTCCTTGGCGGGCAGCAGCTCGGGGCTGACCGGGGTGTCCAGAATGTCCTGCAGCACCTCCCGCAGGGCGGGCTCGCTGTTGGCGGCCACGGTGGCCACGATGTGCCGCACCAGCGTCTTGGGCACCGAGCCGTTCACGCCGTACATACTCATGTGGTCGCCGTTGTAGGTGGCCCAGCCCAGGGCCAGTTCGCTCAGGTCGCCGGTGCCGATCACAAGGCCGCCCATCCGGTTGGCCAGGTTCATCAGCACCAGGGTGCGCACCCGGGCCTGGGTGTTCTCGTAGGTCACATCCAGCACCGACTCGTCGTGGCCGATGTCCGCAAAGTTGCTGCGCACGGTATCCGCAATGTTCACCTGCCGCAGGCTCACGCCCAGCGCCTCACACAGCTTCTCCGCGTTGGACTTGGTGCGCTTTGTGGTGCCGAAGCAGGGCATGGTCACCGCGATCACGTCCTTGAGGGGCTTGTTCAGCAGCCGGAAGGCCCGGGTCACCACCAGCAGCGCCAGGGTGCTGTCCAGACCGCCGGAAATGCCGATCACCGCGGTGGCGGCGCGGGTGTGCTCCATCCGCTTGCGCAGGCCCTGGGCCTGCATCTCCAGAATGGCCTCGCAGCGGCGCATGCGCTCGCTCTCGCCCGCGGGCACAAAGGGGGCCGGGTCCACCGGGCGCACCGGCTGCCAGTCGGCGCAGCTGTCCGCCAGCTGCACCGTGGTGTAGCCCTCGTCGTTCACCGCCGCAAAGCTGGTGTTCTTCAGCCGCTCGCCCGCCAGCTTCTCCAGGTCCACCTCGCTGACGATCATGCCGCTGCCGAACAGCTCGGTCTGGGCCAGAATGGCTCCGTTCTCGCAGATCAGATCGTGCCCGGCAAACACCAGGTCGGTGGTGGATTCGCCCCGGCCCGCGTCCGCGTACAGGTAGCCGCACAGCAGCCGGGCGGACTGACCCGCAATCAGCTGACGGCGGTATTCCGCCTTGCCCACCACCTCGTCGCTGGCGGACAGATTCAGAATCAGGGTGGCCCCGGCCATGGCGTGGCCCACGCTGGGGGGCAGCGGCGCCCACACGTCCTCGCAGATCTCCACCGCGATTTTAAAGCAATCCGCCTTGGGGTGGCAGAACAGCAGCTTTGTGCCGAACAGCACGGTCTGGCCCAGAAGCTGCAGCGTGAAGGTCCCGGCGGGGGCGGCGGTGAAGCGGCGGCCCTCGTAAAACTCATTGTAGCTGGGCAGATGGGTCTTGGGCACAAGGCCCAGCAGCCGCCCGCTCTGGCAGACGGCGGCGCAGTTGTACAGCTTGCCCCGCACCGCCAGCGGCAGACCCACCACGAACACCAACGAGGTGTGGGCGGTGGCCTTCAGCACCGTGTCCAGCGCGTCCAGCGCGCCCTGCTGCAGCACCGGCTGGAAAAACAGATCCTCGCAGGTGTAACCGGTGAGGCCCAGCTCCGGCAGGCACAGCACCTCCACTCCCTGCCCGGCGGCCTGTTCCACCGCCCGGATGGTCTGGGCGGCATTGTAGGCGCAGTCCGCCACCCGGATGTCCGGCGTGGCGCAGGCGGTTTTGACAAACCCGTATCGCATGGTGTGATCCTCTCCTCATCCCATTGTTTTAAAAATTCTTTTGTAAGTATAGCACATTTCGGCCCGGTTTTGAATGCGCCCGGCGCTGGCCTTTTGGGCAAATCTGTGCTATACTTTATTCCACTATCTCGCAAAAGCAAGAAAAAGGAGCGATGGCACAATGTCGATGCAAGCAGCCAGGGACCACCTGGCGAAATTCGGTCTGGAGGGGCGCATCCGGGAATTTTCGGTATCCAGCGCCACGGTGGAGCTGGCGGCGGTGGCCGTGGGCTGCGAGCCCGCCCGCATCGCCAAGAGCCTTTCCTTTCTGGTGGAGGAAAAGCCCATTCTGATTCTGGCGGCGGGGGACGCCAAGGTGGACAATCCCCGCTACAAGGCCCGATTCGGCACCAAGGCAAAGATGATCCCCGCCGACCAGGTGGAGGAGCTGATCGGCCACGGGGTGGGCGGCGTCTGCCCCTTCGGCACAAAGCCCGGCGTGACGGTGTATCTGGACGAATCCCTGCGCCGGTTCCAGGTGGTCTACCCGGCGGCGGGCACCGCGGCCAGCGCAGTGGAGCTGAACCTGGCCGAGCTGGAAAAAGCCAGCGGCGCATCCGGCTGGGTGGATGTGTGCAAGGGCTGGCGGCCAGAGGAATAACACCAAAACAAAAAGGCTGCCCGGGCGGGCAGCCTTTTTTCGTGTGAAAAATCAGCCGGCGGTGAAGTAGCCCTTTTCGCAGAGCACCTCCAAGAAGAAGTTCACCGCTTCGTCGTCGAACAGGTCGGCGTAGTCGTTTTTGGACGCCACCGCCTCCGGCGACAGGTCCAGCCGGCCCTTGGCGGCCAGCCGGTCAAAGGCCTCGCTCACCGCGCCCCGGCGTGCCTGCTCGGCCATGGCCCGCACCGGGCCCCGCTTTTGCAGAAACGCCAGGAAGTGCGCTCCGTCCCAGCCGCAGACCAGCTTTGCCTCGGCGGCTTTTTCGGTGACCTCCTGCAAGAATTTCTGTTCCAGATCGTTCATGCTCGATCCCTGCCTTTCGCTTGCTTCGTTATTGCTGCGCGCCGTTTTCACTCACAGCGCGATCACGTCCAGATCATAGGGCACATGCAGATCGCCCTGGTAATACTCCCTGCCCTCGGCGGTGTACAGCCGCTGGCGGTCCTCGTAGGTCTTGTCCTCGGTGTGCCAGAGCACCAGATGGGGCACCGCCAGCTGGGCAGCCAGCTCGCAGGCCTCCTTCACGGTGCTGTGGTGCTTTTCATAGGGCTTGAACTTCTCCCGGTCGCCGTACAGGCAGAAGGCCTCGCACAGCAGCCAGTCGCTGCCCTTCACATAGCTCTCGCACAGGGGGTTGTAGGGCTCGTCGCCCAGGCAGGTGAGCTTTTTGCTGTCCTTCTCGGCGGTGAAGCCGTACTGCTCCATCTTGGTGGAGTGGATGTCAAAGAAGGTCACGGTGTGGCCCAGAATGTCCGCCTGCTCGCCGTCGGTCACGCCGTGCAGCAGGATGCGGTCGCCGATCAGCTTGGCGAATTTGCCCTGCACGGTCAGCCGCACCAGCGTCTCGATGGTCTCGGGCAGGCCCTTGTGACACCAGATGTGGAACTGGCCCTCATATTTGCCGTCCAGCATCAGGGTGGCGATCTTGCGGATCACCCACACCACGCCCAGAATGTGATCGGTGTGGGCGTGGGTCACAATCAGATGGTGAATATCCGCCGGGTCGATGCCCGCCTTCTGCAGCTGCACCAGAATGCCGTTGCCGCCGCCCGCGTCCACCAGCAGCACCTCGTCACCCTGGTGCAGGGCAAAGCAGGTGTTGTAGCAGCGCAGGGCCATGGCGTAGCCGGTGCCCAAAACAGTGATCTTTTCCATTGGTCTTTCCCTCTCCTCGTATGCCTGTTCTTTTATTTTTCTTCCCGAATGAAGCGGCAGGCGCTTTCCATGGCCTCCGCCGCCTTCTTGATGGGGAACATCTGGAACACATGCCACATGCCCGGCCACTGCTCCAGCCTGCACAGAACGCCCTGCTCCTGCATGGCCCGGCGCAGGCCCAGCGAGTCCTCCAGAAGGATTTCGTTGTCGCCCACCTGGATCAGCGTGGGCGGGAAGGCGGTGAAATCGCCGTACAGGGGCGAATATTCCCACCTGGACCAGTCCGCCCCGGGGGCGTAGGCCTGGCGCACCGCGCAGATGTAGTTTTTGGTGAGCATGGGGTCGGTCTCGCCCCGGGTTTCATAGGTCTCGCTGGTGGCGGTCATGTCCGTCCAGGGGGAGAACAGCACCAGCTGGCCCGGCAGCTTGCGGCCCTCTGCCCGCAGCCGCATCACCAGCTCCAGCGCCATGTTGCCGCCGGCGGAATCGCCCGCCAGCACCACGTCAGCCGCGCCATAGCCCTGGTGCATCAGGTAGTTCCATGCCTTTTCCGCATCCTTCAAGGCCGCCGGGTAGGGATGCTCGGGGGCCAGCCGGTACTCGAAGGCCAGCACCGGGCAGCCGGTGCCCTGGGCCAGCTTTGCCGCCAGCGGCCGGGCGTAGCCCAGGTTGCCGGTGGTGTAGCCGCCACCGTGGCAGTACAGCACGATTTTGCGGGGGTGTTCGCCCTGCTCAGGGCGCACCCAGGCGGCGGGCATGCCGCCGATTGCAAAGGGCTCCCAGCGCATGCCCAGCATGGGGGTGACCATGCGGCCCAGCAGCTCCTGGCCCTTGCGCTGCCGCTCCAGATCCTCCGGGGTGGTGGAATCCGGCGAGGTGGCGGAATGGATGGCCTTCAGCGCCGCGGTCAGGGTGGTTTCAAAGCGTTTTTCCAGCGACAGAGCGCTCTGCTCCGCGTCGGGTCGATTCATTTTCAGCATAGATTCTCTTTTCCGGCCGGGATCGTTTTTACCGGCCTTTCTTCTATTGTACCATACCCCGTCAGCTTTTGATGGACATTCTGAGAATTTTACCGCCACTTTGCCCAAAACGTGGTAAAATAAGGAAAAAGAATCCAATTCTTCAGAGGTGAATGCCATGCCTTCCCTTCCCGGCGGCTGGTCCCGGCTGGACAACGCCGCCCTGATGTATTCCGCCCTGCAGCGGGAGGACTATTCCGCCGTCTACCGGTTTTCGGCCCTGATGCGCCAGCCGGTGGACCCGGTGCTGCTGCAACAGGCAGTGGACACCACCCTGCCCCGCTTTCCCGGCTTTGCGGTGCGCATCAAGCAGGGAGTGTTCTGGTATTATTTCGAGCCCAACCACGCTCCCGGCCCCTTCGTTCAGCCGGACATCGCCAACCCCTGCCAGCCGGTGCGCTTCCGCAAGGGCGAGGACTGGCTGATCCGCTTTTTCTACTACGAGCGGCGCATCTCCATGGAGGTGTTCCACGCCCTGGCGGACGGCTCCGGCGCGCTGACCTTCTTCCGCACCCTGCTGGCGGTGTATCTGCGGCTGTGCGGGCACCACATCCCCAACGAGGGAGGCGTGCTGGACGTGACCGCCCCGCCCGATCCGGCCGAGCAGGAGGACGCCTATTCCCGCTACGGCCACGCCCGCAAGTGCCTGGGCATGCGGGAGCCTCCCGCCTACGCCTGCCTGGGCGAAAAGGAGCCCTTCTACACCCTGAACGTGACCATGGGCCTTGTGTCGGTGGCCCAGCTCAAGGAGGTGGCCAAGGGCTACGGGGCCTCCATCACCGAGTATCTGGCGGCGGTGCTGCTGGAATCCATCCAGATCCGCCAGCGCCGGGAGGGCCGCCGCAAGGAAAAGCAGGTGGCCCTGGCAGTGCCCATCAACCTGCGGCCCCACTTCCCCTCGCCCACCCTGCGCAACTTCATCCTCACGGTGCGCCCGGCCATCGACCCGGAGCTGGGCGACTACACCTTCCCGGAGATCGTCGCCCAGGTGCACCATCACATGCGGCTGCACATCAACCGGGTGGAGATGCAGGCCACCATCGCCGGAAACGTGGCGCTGCAGAACAATCTGCTTTTGCAGCTGGTGCCCTCGCCCATCAAGAATCTGGCGCTGGATCTGAGCTACCGGCTCATCGGTAACCGGCCCTATTCCACCACCCTGACCAACCCCGGCGTGTTTAAGGTGCCCGCCGCCATGGAGGAGCACATCGAGCGCATGGAGATGATTCTGGGCCAGTCCTACACGGCCCGGTCCAACTGCGCCTGCATCAGCTACGGCGACACCCTGACCATCACCTTTGCGGGCATCGTGAAGGATACCGATATGGAGCGGGAGTTCTTCCGCCATCTGGTGCGGGAGGGCATCCACGTGAAGGTCATCTCCAACCGAAAGGAGTAAACGAGCCATGTCTTATTGTGTGCAATGCGGGGTGGAGCTGGATTCCACCGCCGGATGCTGCCCTTTGTGCGGCACGCCCGTATACAATCCGAATCAGCCGGTAGACCGTACCAGTCCGCCGCCCTTCCCGGCCATCCGGCAGGAGGTGGCCCCCATCGACCGGCGGGAGCTGGCGGTGGCAGTGACGGCGGTGCTTTTGTCCGCCTCGGTGTTCTGCGTGCTGCTGAACCTGATTTTAGTGGGCCGCAGCGTTCCCTGGTCCGCCTACGTGACCGGGGCCGCCGCCCTGCTCTGGTGCTGGAGCGTGCCCCATCTGCTGGCCCGCCGCCTGCCGGTGTGGGCACGGCTTGCCATCGACGGTGCCGCGCTGGCGCTGTATCTGCTTCTCATCGCCCTGCTCACCGGCGGCCTTGGCTGGTACTGGAGCCTTGCGCTGCCCGTCACCGCGGCCCTGTGCGCGGTGTCGCTTGCCCTGTGCGCGGTGTTCCGCAAAAAGCCCTCGCTGCTCAGCGCCTTCATGGCGGTGATTTTGTGCATCGGGCTGTTTTTGCTGGTGCTGGAATTCTTCATCGACTTCACCGTCTCGGGCAGCTACCGGCCCTTCTGGTCGCTCATCGCCTTCGGCGCCTGCCTGGCCCTGATCGCCCCGCTGCTGGTGGTGCGCCTGCGCCCCGGCCTGCGCAGCGAAGTGCGCCGCCGGTTCCATTTCTGATTTTTGGAATAAGCAAACAGCGGCACGGAGCATGGCTCCGTGCCGCTGTTTTTCTATTCAGACCGGGTCTCTCCGGTCGCTGATGCCCAAAATATAATCGGTGCTGGTCTTATAAAAACCAGCCAGCTTAATGAGCACCTGTGTGGGAATATCGTTCTCTCCGGTCTCGTATTTTGAGTATCCCGTCTGAGACATTCCCAGAAATTTTGCCACCTGAGTCTGATTCAGGCCAGCATCCTCTCTTAGGTCCCGCAAGCGATATCTCATACATCAGTTCATCTCTTTTCGGTCTGTCCTGCCCAGAATGTAGTCCACGCTCACCTGATAGAAATCCGCCAACGCACAGAGCACATGGGGCGGAACCATCCGCTGCCCGCTTTCGTAATAGGCATAGGTCCGCTGGGGCACATTGATTGCCCAGCCTACCTGCGCCTGGGTCAGGTCACGGTCCTCCCGAAGGTCTCGGATTCTTTGATATCGTTCCATTGGCTATTGTTTACTTTCGCTTCGGCCGACCAGATAGTCCAGCGACACATGGTAAAAGTCCGCCAGTTTGATGGCCAGCCCCAGAGGCAGCTCCCGTTCCCCCCGCTCGTATTTTGAATAGAGCGACTGGTCACACAAAAGCATCTGCGCTACCTGCGTTTGTGTCAGGTCGGCATCCTCTCGAAGATCACGAATCCTGAGATTCATATGCATCACCAAGGCTACTATAGCAAAGGGCTTAACGCGCCCTTGACTTTTAGGACTATATGTCCTATTCTGATAAATACGAGGTGATTCTATGCCGGACTATAAAGAACTGTATCTGACCCTGTTTGATGCTACCGAAAAAGCAATTCGCGAATTGATCGCCGCCCAGCAAAAGTGCGAGGAGCTGTGCCTGCGCACGCCCTTGCAGGAGCCGGTCCTGCTGCCCTTCCCCCAGGAGCCGGAGGAGAAACAACCGAAAGCATACAAAAGGAAAAGCCCGCAGGAATCTTCCTGCGGGCTTTTTGGCGGAGAGTTAGGGATTCGAACCCTAGGTCGGTTTTACCCGACACGAAATTTCGAGTCATTTCCCCCTTGTGACTTTTGGTGGAAATTAAGCGAAGATGGAAGTACACAACGGAAGCCCAAAAGCTGCGGTATACTGCGGATTTTGGCTTCCGTTTTTCGTTTTTATTTGAACCCACAGGGCTTTCCGAGTTCTTCCCATTTTTGCCCCGAATTATGACCGGAGGATAGAACAAGGATAGAACTGGACGCCAGATTGGGGGTATTCACACCCATACCATTTCACGAAAATGCAAATCACCATTTTGATTAGACAACTTGATCTTATTTGAACCCACTTCAAAATCCAATATTTTACACGCCAGTGAAGTACCTCACCTACCAATGACAGATGAACAAGAAAGTGAGTGCTGCACATGGATTTGACTAAGTATTACCCCGACATCGTCGCAAAGTATCCCGCCTATGTAACCAAACGGGAACTATGCGAGATCTGCCACATCTGTCCCAAGACCGCCTACAATTTGGAGCAACAAGGTGAGATTCCCTACACCATTGAGCAAAACCACCTGATCCGTAGCCACAAAATCAAGCTGACGGACATTCTTGCCTATCTCTATCGGCGTGAGTGCAGACAGGAAGCAGACAGTCCCTATATCTGTGCTATGAGAACATTCTATGACGAACACCTCTCTCCCTACTCAGACCTGCTTTCCGTAAAGGATATTCAGCAGATCACAGGCTTTTCGTCCTCGGCAATCGTGCGGTGGATCAGCACAGGGATTCTGAAGGCTTTCCAGCCTGGAAAGCAGTACACCGTCCCAAAGGATTTTATGCTGGACTTTCTGATAAGCCCATATTACCGCCGTATCCGCCGAAAGACCCCTCTCCAAAAGGAATTGATGGATACATTTGAGCGTCTGTGGCAGGAAAAAGGAGGCGAGTGATGTGGCACAGGTATCCAAGTATCGCTATTTGCTGAATCAGTACCCAGAAACAGTCCAAAAAGAGCAATTCCGCATTATCTGTCATATCAGCAAACGCACAGCTCGTTATCTGCTGCAATCCGGTCTGGTTCCCTGCGTACAGAGTGGGAAAAAGACCCGGAATTACACCATAAAGATGAAAGACATAGTTCGCTACCTTGAGCGCAGAGAAATCCACCCCGAAAAATACAAACTTCCCCCCGGCTCATATAGCGGGACATACGCAGTCAAGCCCCTGCTTCCCGAATCTGTGACAACGGAGGAACTGCGAAAATACTACATAGAGAGTTTCCGGGACATTCCCGACATAGTTTCCACGAGAGAGGCCGCGGAATTAACAGGCGCCACGGCATCTACGGTCGCAAAATGGATCAGAACGAAAAAGCTAAAAGCTCTTTCACATGGTCCGGCATTTATCATCCCGAAGGTCAATCTGATCGACTTTATGGCCAGTGACGCATACTTGAACAAACGCTTGAAATCACAAAAATTCCACGAAAATATAGGAGGTTTTCTATCATGGAAAGCGGGAAAATAATTGTTGTAGCCAACCAGAAAGGTGGGGTAGCCAAGACCAGCACGGTCCGAAATCTGTCCTATGCGCTGGCCGAGATGGGCAAGAAGGTCTTGGTAGTTGACTTTGACCCCCAGTATAACCTCACCACCAGTTTCGGTGTCCTGCCGACCCAGGCGCCCTATAATACCGGGACTCTTATCACCAATCTGCTTCTGGACGAATCTCTGCCGGATACCAACGAGTTCATCCAGAAAATCGGCTCTGTGGACTTGATCCCTTCCAGCCGATCTCTCACCGTTGCGGAGGCAAATCTGCTGATGACGCCGGACAGCAATGACTACCTGGCCGCTCTGCTGAACCCTCTGAGGCTGTCCTACGATTACATTATCGTGGACACCAACCCCTCTCTTGGCTCGTTGACCATCAACGCTTTAACGGCTGCCGACGAGGTAATCATCCCGATTGACCCGGAACTGTTCGCTCTGACCGGTTTGCAAGCGTTGGTGGACACCATCAAGAAAATCAAGCGGAAATTAAATCCCAGCATTGAGATCGGCGGTATCCTGTTCACCAAATGCAACAAGCGGACGAACCTGTATCGCCGTACATACGGTCAGGTCACAAAGGCGTTCCAATCGCTCCCCATCTTCAACTGTCAGATTCCCTACACGGTCAAGGTGGGGGACGCAAACAGCTACGGAATGAGCGTCATGGAACTGGAGCAGGCAAACCCCGCCTCTCTTGCCTATCTGGAACTTGCAAAGGAGGTGCTGGCAAATGCCTAAAATCAATCCGCGCATCAAGTCCATTGACGATCTTCTGGGCTTGGATGCCGCAGAAGAAAGACCTATTGAACCCACCCCTTCCGTATCCTTGCCGACCAAGAACACCATCATCACCCTTCCCCCGCAGGCCATTCGTGCTTTCCGAGGCCATCCGTTCCGGCTGTATGAGGGCGACCGGCTTAATGATCTGGTAGAAAGCATTTCGGAACATGGGGTCCTGAATCCCGCCATCATCCGCAAGATTGAACGAGATGAAGATGGCTTTGAGTATGAAATGCTGGCCGGTCATAACCGGCAGAACGCCGCAGCCATTGCAAACCGTGAACTTCCCTGTATCGTCAAGGAAAATCTTTCCGATGAAGATGCCTGGATTTATGTGATCGAAACCAATGTCCTGCAACGCTCTTTCTCCGAAATGCTGCCCTCTGAAAAAGCGGCGGTGCTGGCTCTGCGCTATTCCAAGATGATCTGTCAGGGGCGCCGGAACGATATTATCGAGGAACTGAAAAGGCTGGAAAACCCTGATGAAATCAGGGAAAATCCCACAAGTGGCACTCAGTGCCACAGGACGAAAAGCCGGGATATTTTAGGTGCTGAATACGACTTAAAAGGCCGCGCCGTTGCGAACTATCTCCGCATCAATGAGTTGATTACTCCGCTGAAAAGGCGAATTGATGATGCCGAGTTCCCGATTGTGGTAGCTGTGCAGCTCTCTTATCTGACCGAACAGGAACAGAAGATGGTTGACGATGTACTTTCGGGAAGCGAGTACAAGGTCAATGAGGGAAAGGTTGTCCTGCTGCGGGAATATACCGGAAAGCTGACCCCGGAGCGTACCGAACAGATTTTGTCCGGCGAATTTAACCGGAAACCCAAGAAATCCACGGCTACGGCGTTCAAGGTCAAACCGGCGATTTATAAGAAATACTTTACCGCCAGCATCAGCCAGAAAGAGTTCGACAGCATTGTGGACGAGGCGCTTGCCCTCTACTTTGCTCAGAAAGGACAAGAGTCCGAGCAAGAGGCCGGATAACCGGCCATAATCACCAATACAGGAAGGAGGTCAGATACCGTTGAGAAATGATGAACGCCTGCGGACGATATATGAAGTCATGGCTCCCTATATCGTCCGAAATGAACACAACTGGCGGGATTATCTGGCATTTGCATCGCAGTTCCATAAGCACAGTTTTGATAACATACTTCTTGTGTACGCACAGGACGAGGATGTTTCGATTCTGGCAACACGAAAGCAATGGGCAGCCATAGGCAGAAATTTGATTCCCCGTGCAAAGGGCGTTGCCGTTTGCGTCTACCGGAATGCCAAACTCACTCTTGACTATCTCTTTGATGTAAGCCAAACTACTGGCAAAGAGATTCATCCTACGGACTGGCAGCTTTCCGATGAAATGAAAAAGGCCCTGACCGAGCGCCTGTCGTATGCACACGGTTTCCCCAAGCAGGATTTTCCCCAAGCGCTGTATGCGATGGCAAGCGAATCTGTCGCAGAGAATTACAACCACTTTTTGCAGGAACTCAAGCAGGAAACCAAAGGCCATTTGTTCACCGAGATCCCGGCCGGTGGTTTTGAAGCCCAATCCATCCAGCTTTTGACCGACAGCATTTCTTATTTCATCGGCAAAAAGTGTCACCTGCCAGATGAAGAAATCCAGTTGAGTGACGGTATGGCGACGGTCAGCCATTTTAATACACTCCCGCTGGTTGCACATCTGGGTACGGCAGTAACCGCCCTTTCCAAAGGTATCCTGTTAGAAGTAGAACGGAACATCAAGATTATCAATCGTGAAAGGATGGCACAACATGAGCAAACCGAATATCAATCTGAAATACAGGGAGCAGGACGGGATGATGCTTCCCGATCTGCAAATCTCCAACAGCAGCGAAGCAGATCAACCTCTGGGCAGGTACGGCCGGATGGCCCTGGAATACCTCAGAGAGAATCACCCGGAGCGATTTACGACTTTGAAAATGGATGGCAGTCTGATGGAGATCATGCACCGGGTACAGGACGAGGCGACCGAGAAGATCGAAGCCCTGACGCAGCAAATGCTCCAGCAGGAGCCGCTTCCGCAGACCGAGGACATCATGGAGCGGACGCGACACCTGAACAGTCTGAAACTGATGGCGGAGGAAACCGTACTCCAGAGCGTAGTCCTGATTCCCCGCTGACCGAAGAACAGCCAAATACAGAAGTGGCGCCGAGCGCCGCACCTGTGGGAGAGCCGTCTGAAAAGGACGGCTCTTTTTCTGTTCCTGCGGAACAACCGACACGCCATTTTACCGATGCAGAAGTCCGGCGCAATTATGAGTACATCCTGACCAGCACCAATCTATACCCCCCAGAGCTGCACAGCGCGGTTCGCAGCGTATTGTCAGAACCGCCGCTCAATCCTGACTGGTCAGACAAAGGGCGGCAGATTGCGGCTCTCTTTACTCCCTATGGCGACCGTGAATATCAGGGCGATCTTCTCTATCGTACCCGGTTGCATGGTGAAGATGGCATTTCATTTTTCTTTAATGAAGGCTATACCTACATTCCCTGGAACGGGCTGGCGTTTTTACTGGATGCCATGATCGAGGATGGCGACTATCCCAATCCTGTTGTAGAGGAGCAACCTGACCCCATCGGGGATTATAACATCCCTGATGAAGTTGATGAAATGGGCGGTCCTCACCGGCAAATGACCATTGGAGAAGCGGATTTTGATTATGTTCTGGATGCTGTTGCCTATGAAGCCGGAGAAACCGTAGTGGAACCGGTCAAGCCGCAGGCGATTGTTCAAATGGAAAACGACACACCAGCAGCCGGTGACGAGCCTGCATCCGTTCCTGACGAAAATCCCCCTGTTGTTGTGGAGGCCCCCGAAACGGCTCTCCCCACAGATACAGCGGAGCATCCTACACCGCCGCCCGTCAAAGGAAACACGACGGCGCACAAGAATTTCCGCCGCTTTCAAGAGTTGTTCCCGGAAATTGTGTCCGGTCAATATGAGTATCTGCGGCTGGAGGCCGGAGAAGCCTACTATCCTCTGGTCATTCACCATAAATACGGTTCCCATTACTGCATGGAGCATTACTATATGCAGAACGGCGACCGGATGTATGACCCTTATATGGACTTCCAAATCGACAAAGAGGCTGGGACACTTCGGGCTTTCAGTTATGAGAACAGCGGCATTGGTGTATATAACGAGGCTGATCCCGACGACCCCGCATACGAGAAAGCAATCAACGGGTTCAACAGTTTCTTTGCCACCTGGCTGAACAATATCCGCAGCCAAGGCTATGAGCCGGTGCGGGCCGCTATGATGGTCAATGATGAAGAAGTCGATGTGGATTTGCGCCCGGCTGTTGAAGCTGTTCCGGTCGTGGAAGAAGAACAGCCGGAGCAGCTCTCCCTTCTGTCCTTGGAAAAGAGTACGGAAGATCTGCTTGTTGAGCGTGTCATGCAAAGAGGTCCCCTTACCGCAGGGAAAAAAGAACAAATCTACGAATTTGCTCAGACCCACCCCACCGGATCAGAATTTACTACTTTCCTAAAAAAGCTATATGGATATGAAGGGTTCTCCGGTGATGAAATGGGCGTGAAATACGCCATGTTCAATAGTGAAGGTGTCACTATCGAATGGCAGGATGAGCAGGGCGAAACACAGGAAACAAAGTTGTCCTGGGCGCGGGCTGCCGGTGTCGTGCAACGCCTGGTGGATGAAGGCCGCTATCTGGAAACCCCTGTTGTCAGTCTGCCGGAGCCGGAAACCGATGAGCCGCTTGAGGGAGAAACAGAACCGTATGATTACAGTTTTGAATATGGCCTTTTAGGGCGCCTTAAAGCGGACTGCGAGTATTTTCTAAGTGAAGGCCATCAGCACGAAAAGCATTTGTGGGCGGGTAGCATCCATGCACAGATAGCTAAAATGCGAGAGCTGTATGATCTGCTCCCGGAAAAGCCGGAAGGGATAACCAAAGAAATAATTGACGATTATGAAACCCGTATGGCTCCCTGGGAACACGATGAAGCAGAGGAAACACAGATTTTAGACGAAGCCCTGGACGCCCATCATGGGCAGATTGATATGCTGATGCAGGCGGTCCGAGGTGAGCTGACGGTTGGAACCATCCGGTACAGCATTTTTGAGGGGCGGCCCCATATCAGCATGATTGAAGTCTTGGAGGACTACCGCCGCCAAGGTATCGCAACCCAGATGCTCCGCTATCTGCAAGGGCAATATCCCAATGAGGAAATTGTATGGGGGTATTTGACCGAGGATGGCTCGGCCCTGTACCAAGCCGTGGTGGATGAACAGCCCAATCCCGACTATCTCCGGGTACAAAATGACCTTGAAGATATTACGCGGGAATTTGACGCTTATGTACGACGCCTGGACGGTGGGGCTATCCTCTCCCCCCAAGAAGCTGCCGACATGGACGATCTGGAGGACACGCAATACCGGCTGGAAAAAGAGTTGGAAGAACTGCGCCCCATTCGCGCCTTTGTGCGAATGGGCGATGGTACAGCAGCAGAGGCGCCCGCAGTTATGGATGAAGCCACCCCCACTGATCTGGCGCCCCTTCGTGAGCCGCCTGCGGCGCCGCAGGTCGCCGCACACAACTTCCGTTTTTCCGAGGACTATGACCTGTATCCAAGTGGGGCAAAGACCAAATATAAAAACAATGTCATGGCGATCAAGCTGCTCAAGCAGATTGAGCTGGAAAAGCGGACAGCGACACCAGAAGAACAAATCATCCTTGCCCGTTATGTCGGTTGGGGTGGGCTTGCCAACGCTTTCTCCAGTACGGCCTCTGGTTGGGAGAACGAATATCAGGAGTTGAAGTCCCTGCTGACTGATGTGGAATACAAGGCGGCCATGAACTCCACCATCACAGCCTACTACACCGAGCCTGACCTGATCCGGCACATTTACCGCGCCCTGGAACGGTTTGGCTTCGAGGGCGGCCCTGACCGAAAAATCCTGGACCCCGGTATGGGAACCGGCAACTTCTATTCTGTGCTGCCGGAGCAGTTTCAAGGGAGCAAGCTGTTTGGCGTAGAGTTGGATTCCATTACCGGCAGAATCGCAAAGCAGCTCTACCCTGATGCGGATATTTCCATCATGGGATATGAAGCCACCAAATTTGAGGACAACAGCTTTGATGTGATTCTGGGCAATATCCCGTTCAACTCCGTGAAAATCTATGACCGGCGCTACAATGACCTGAACCCGTACATCCATGACTATTTCTTCATCAAGTCCCTGGACCTTGCAAAACCGGGCGGCATCATTGCCTTTATCACCAGCAAAGGAATTATGGATCGCAAGGACGAGAGCCTTCGAGAATATATCGCGCGGCGGGCAGAGTTCATCGGTGCTATTCGCCTACCCAACACAGCGTTCAAGGCTTTGGCGGGAACCGATGTGACTGCGGATGTCGTTTTCTTGAAAAAGAGAGAGCGACCCATAGAACTTGACCGCACGAATCTTCCGTCCTGGATTGAAACTGACCTGGACCGCAGTAAATGGATCGCCTATAACCGCTATTTCAAAGACAATCCCGAAATGCTCATGGGCGAGATGGTGAGCAGCCGGAATATGTACGGCAACGAAGATGGGACGGCCTGTATTGCCCCGGAAGATTTTGACCTGAACCAGCATCTTACCCAAGCGGTTGATTCCCTGTATGCCCGTTTCACAGCAGAGCCGGATGAAGAAATCGAGGCGGACGAACCGGAAGAAAGCAATGCAGAGTATGAGGGCGCACCGGACGGAACCAAGAACTTCACCTATGTTGTGCGGGATGGCGAGATCTTCTTCTGTGAAAGAGATAAGCTGATTCCGCAGCCTTACACCGGCATGAAGGCCAAAAGAATCAAGGGACTGTGTGAGATTCGGACTGCGCTGCTGGAGGTTATCAACATCCAGTCCCATGAGTATGACCCGCTTGATCTTCAGAAAGCGCAGGACACACTCAATCAGGTATATGACCGCTTCGTTGCAAAGTATGGAGCCATCAACAGCAAAGGAAACATCCTCGCTTTTTCTGATGATGACCAATTCCCCCTGCTGCGCTCTATCGAGGATGAGCGGAAAGACAAGACCGGTTGGGATAAATCAGCGATCTTCACCAAAGCCACCATCCGCCCCTTCCGTCAGGTCAATCATGCAGACACCGCCGAGGACGCCCTTCAAATCTGCCTAAATCACAAGCTGCGGGTGGATCTGCCCTATATGTCCTTCCTGACGGGAAAAGAACCGGAAGAATTGGTGCGTGAACTGGATACTCGCATCTATCTCAATCCCCAAAAATACTACGGCAACCCGCTGGAGGGATGGGAACTCGCAGAAGAATATCTCAGTGGTCATGTGCGGGATAAGCTGCTTTACGCACGTCAGAAGGCAGCGGAAGAACCGGAACTCTTTACCCGGAATGTAGAGGCCCTGGAAGAAGTACAGCCGGAGCCGCTGACTCCTGCCGACATCGAAGTGAATATGGGCGCCATCTGGGTTCCCATTGAGTATTATCGCCAATTCATGTATGAAACCTTCCAGACCAGCGGATATGAAAAGGTCATCGAGGGCGGCGACAACCGGAACCGCATTGACATTGAGTATTTTTCCTATACCACGACCTGGCGTGTCACCAATAAAAGCGCAGAACCGGATTCCGTAATGGTCAACCAGACTTTTGGAACCAAGCGGAAAAATGCTTATGAGATTTTTGAGGATTGCCTTAATATGCAGTCCACGACTGTCCGTGACCGGCAGGAATACATCAATGAAAAGGGCAACAAGTCGGTTAAATATGTAATCAACGCACAGGAAACCATGATTGCCCGTGCCAAACAGCAACAGATTCAGGAGGCGTTTGCATCCTGGGTTTGGAAAGAACCGGAGCGCCGGGATACGCTTCTGCGAATCTACAATGACACTTTCAACACGGTTCGTCCCCGTGAGTTTGACGGGAGCCATCTGGTATTCCCCGGCATGAACACGGAGATGAAGCTGCGGAAGCATCAGCTTGATTTTGCTGCCCGTGTCATCTATACCGGGACGGGGCTTGCTGCACATGAGGTAGGCGCCGGAAAGACCGCTGCTTTAATTGCCGCCGGGATGTACCTCAAGAACCTGGGAGCGATCCACAAGGCTGTGTTTGTAGTTCCCAATCCCCTGGTAGGCCAGTGGGCAACAGAGTTCTACCGCTTTTTCCCCAACGCAAACCTTTTGGTATCCACCGCAGAGGATTTTACCCCTAAAAACCGCAACCGCTACATTTCCAAAATCGCCACCGGAGAATATGACGCCGTAATTTTGGCGCATAGCCAGTTTGAGAAAATCCCAATCTCCACAGAGCGGCAAATCGCTATGTTGGAACGGCAGATCAACGATATTGAAAATGCTATCTATGAGATCAAAAGCGAAAACGGCGAAAATTGGTCCGTCAAGCAGATGGTCATTTTCCGCAAGAATCTGGATGAACGGCTGAAAAAGCTGTCTGCCGAGGAAAAGAAAGACGATCTGCTGACCTTTGAGCAGCTGGGCGTAGATATGATGATGGTGGACGAGGCGCACTTTTTCAAAAACTGCTTTGTCTTTACAAAGCTGCGAAATGTGGCTGGTATTACAACCTCAAGCAGTCAACGCGCCTTTGATATGCTGCTCAAATGTCAGTATTTGCAGGAAACAAATCAGGGGCGCGGCGTAGTATTTGCGACTGGAACGCCAATCAGCAACTCGATTTCCGAACTGTTCGTCATGCAGCGGTATTTGCAGCCGCAGGAGTTGGAACGCTTTGGCTGGTCCTACTTCGACACCTGGATCGCTCATTTTGCCAAACGAACCTCTGTGCTGGAATTGAAGCCGGAGGGCGGCGGCTATCGGATGCGTGATCGCTTCGTCCGC
The DNA here is from genome assembly GCF_002159185.1 of Gemmiger sp. An87. Taxonomy (GTDB): domain Bacteria; phylum Bacillota; class Clostridia; order Oscillospirales; family Ruminococcaceae; genus Allofournierella. The sequence continues at coordinate 132,551 of NZ_NFHD01000001.1, read as the reverse complement.
TTCTACAATCTCCCTGAACTGATGGCGGTCTTTCGTGAGGTCGCTGACATCAAAACAGCGGATATGTTGGATATTCCCGGACTCCCGGCTGTTCGCACTGGTAAAGCGGAGATTGTTTCGGTGGAAGCGACCCCCGCACAGCAGGCAATTATGGCCGATTTTATCATGCGGGCAGAAGCAATCCGAACTGGCCGAGTGAAGCCGGAAGAAGATAATATGCTGAAGCTGACCGGTGAGGCTCGCCTGATGGCGATTGACCCGCGCCTGATTCGACCGGATGCGGATGGTACAGGAAGCAAGTTGAGTGTCTGCATTGAGGATGTTTATCAGGTTTGGAAGGACACCGCCGCCTCTGCTTCCACGCAGCTTGTCTTTTGTGATGTTGGCACTCCCAAAGCCGGGAAATTCAATGTATATAATGAAATAAGAAATGTGCTGCTGGCAAAGGGTGTGCCGGAATCGGAGATAGCCTTTGTTCACGACGCCACTTCTGAAGCACAGCGGCAGGAGCTGTTTGAGCGTACCCGTCAAGGAAAAGTCCGTATCCTGATTGGCAGCACAAGCAAGCTGGGAACCGGCGTGAATGTTCAGAATAAGGTAATCTCCATTGACCATCTGGACTGTCCGTGGAAACCCTCTGACATTACACAGCGAAATGGGCGTGGGGTACGGCAGGGCAACGAAAACCCGGAAATTATGATAAAGCAATTCGTGGCCAAAGGGACATTTGATGCGTATCTCTGGCAGATTCAGGAGCAGAAATTGCGGTATATCACGCAGATTCTTACCGGGAAACACATCGCCCGCTCTTGTGAGGATGTGGATGAAACCGTTCTGTCTGCCGCCCAGTTCAAGGCGGCGGCTACCGATAATCCGATGGTTGCACAGAAGATGGAACTGGAAAACCGGGTCACGGAATTGAAAATCCTGCGGGGTGCGTGGAGTAACGAGCAGCTTTCTTTGGAGCGCAAAATCAGCACTATTTATCCTGGGCAGATAAAGCGGTATGAAAAAGAAATCGACCAGATCGGTGAGGATATTAAACTGCTGAACCAATCGGCCGGCAGCGACTTTTCGATTGTCCTGGATGGCAAACGCTATACAGAACGGTCAGAGGCCGGAGAAGCCTTCGGGCTGCTCTATCGCATGATAAAGGAAGGCGCAAAGGACGATTCGGAAGAATTTGAGATTGGTGCTTATCGCAGTTTCCCGTTGTATCTGTCGGTTGGGTATGTTTCACGATTGGTTTTGAGATATAACCACCACTACACAACGGAGGTTGGAACTTCCGCTTTAGGTGCTATCACCCGCATTGAACACCTTGCCGAACGGATTCCCGGCTATCTTAAAGAGGTCCAGCGTGAGTTAGAGGAAGTGCAAAAACAACTGGCGGTTGCCCAACAACAGGTTGGACAGCCGTTTATTTATGAGGATGAGTTGTCGGAAAAGGTTGCCCAACTCACAGAAATCAATACCAAGTTGGAGTTTGAGTCATTACAGGAAAGCGAGGTGATTTTGGATGAAAACGGACAACGATCTGATGGCGAGGAAGATTGGGATTCTGAAAGAGTTCCTTCCTGCGCTTCTGCCGAAGTATAAGATCATGCTGCTGGAAGCATTCAGCCCCCATGATCTTCTCACGGCGTATATCAAAAACACACTGTCGGGCTACCCCCGTCTGGAAGATCAGAACCTGGACGACCTGACGGTGGAACTGCTGTACCCCACTGACGAGGCGGCGGAACACTGTATCAAAGAGTTCCTTGCTCTGCGCCTGGACGATGACAACGAGCATGAGCTGGAGCAGTGATGTGAGGTGGTGATATATGGGCGAGAAACATTCGGCTGTCGGCTATCTCTTTCGAGAAGGTGCTTTTTTGCCAGCCCAAGAAACAAAGCCGGTCCGCAATGAGTTTGGCCTGGACCTGTTTCAGCATAGAGGCTCCGTTTATGAAGGAAAAACCGGGCTGCAATTCTGTTCTCTCCAGCAGGCGGAGGACTTGGCCGGTTTCGTTGAGAAGCATGGCGGTATTGAAAAAGTACAAAAGCTGATTGCAGACAGTTTGGAGCGCACCGGTCTTTCTCCCCGCTATACCCGACCGGATGAAAAGAAAAAGGACATCTTTCCGCCAAAGGAAAAAGACGAGAACCGGGTTTTTGCCAAAGACCTGATGGGCAACAAGCACTACTACTACCGCTTCTACAACGAAAATGGCATTGAACTCTACACAATGGAGAAGAAACGGGAGTTCTTCCAAACGGTTTATATTCCATGTGACGGGTTTATGGTGGGCATTGACCAGCGGCACCGACTTGAAGAAGTTCTGAAATGGCTGCCCACGCTGGAGCATGGCATCCGGGGTGAGATCGAGAGGGTTTTCAATCAGAGTATGGAAGCCCCGGACCGGTGGGCTGATCTGGGATTTGCCAATCTGCTTGGACGGTATGAGGAAGCAAAAGCCCACAATGCCCCCATTGCTGCGGAACGGCAGCGGCAAGCTGATGAAAGGCGGGCGCAGCAAGACGCCCGTGAACAGCAGTTGGCACAAGAACGACAGGCCCGTTACGATTCCGCCATCCGTGAGGCCGAAGGAAATATTATGGCGGGAAAGGAGGTGATAAACCGGGAGATCAACGGCAAATCTCTCATTATGCAGCTCTTTCGTGAGCATGAAATTCCTGTTCCTCTCAAAACACAGGGCTGGATCATCAATTCGCTTCACAGTATCCGGTACGACCCCCAAATTGGAGAATGGAACTACCGCTATTTCAAAGGCAGCCGGAACAGCACCAAAATGTTTGACCTGCTTTCCAAACTGTCCGCAGCGATTCAGACCCGACAGCAGTTTGAAGAACATGGGGCGTCCCCGCCGGACAGCCCTGTATTGGACTGTGAGGAAGAACAGGATATGGAACTGTAAATCTGGTTTTTGAAAGGAGCCAATATGAAAAAAGCAATTTTGAGCGTATCCGCTGCCGCCGCCATGATTGGCGGCCTTTTCTATTTTGGCTGGTATCGCAACCGCCACGGCGCCAACTAAGCAAATCGACCTGTCTGGAGGGAGGTGAAGCGATATGCCGATGACAGCGACAATGGCGCCCTACACCCTTTTCATACTGGATGATGATACCCCTCTGAACCCTCGTGAGGATCACGACTGCCTGGGAAAAATGGTCTGCTGGCATAGCAGATACAGCCTGGGCGAGAAGCACGATTATGATGAGCCAAGCGATTTCCTGCGGAGCCTGCTGTTTTCTGAATACTCCAGCGGCCATGACCGGAACAATCCGGTTTTTGCATTTCTCAAATCTGGCAAGGCCAAAGATGCCCGATTGGAATACAACCGCTCCACGCGGGAGTGGGAATTGCGGGAGAATCAGCACTGGAGTTCAGACAGCGATTGGTATGTGTCCTCCAGCTATGCGGCCTCGTTGAAAGATGAAGTCCCGGACTGGTTTTTGGATGATTGCCTTTCTGCCCTCACTACCGGCGAACTGTTTTCGCTGGTAGAACAAATGGATGGCATGGTGATTCTTCCGCTTTACCTGTACGATCACAGCGGGATCACCATGAACACCTGCGGCTTTTCTTGCCCGTGGGATTCCGGTCAGGTTGGCTGGATCTACGCAGATAAAGCGATGATCGAGCAGGAACACGGGAAAATCACCCCTGAAATATTGGAGAAGGTTCGTCAAACCCTGGAAGCTGAAGTCAAGGAGTACGATTACTACCTGACCAACCAGTGCTATGGATTCCAGCTTTTCAAGGAAGATGTAGAGGTGGATAGCTGCTGGGGATTCCTGGGGGAAATCCGGGATGTTCAGGATGCTGTAAAGGAGCATCTGCCGGAGGACTGCAACCCGGCAATCGTTGAATCGCTCCAATTTCAGTATGAGGAACTGGACATCGACGAGTATTTGGAGCGATTGCAGGAAGAAACGGAGGAATTAGACTGTGAGCCTGGATAACACAGTGAATGTTTTCATCCTGTATGGCTGCACCTTGAGCAAGGAGCGAAGTTCCATGCGAATCGTGGCCGCCACTACGGATGAAGAAATGCTGCATACCATCATCGGCGCCCAAATCCTCGGCGGCACAATGGACTACCGGGGCTTCAGCAATATGAAGGGCTTTGAACAGTTCCGGGCGGCCTGCCGTACCGGTGATGTTCAGTATAGCAATCTGGACTATGGCTTTGTGGAGCAGACGGAAAATCTGATGCTCCCGGACTGTGCAAAGGAGCCGCAGTTTGAGAAAGCATATCGGCTGCTGAACCTGTCCGACCATGAGTTCAATGCCATCCGCAATGGTTCTCTGGAGAGCCTGGGCGAAGATCGCACCCGTTTGATTCTGGATAAGGCGCTGTCATGGGCGGCACAGAACTATGCCGGATGGGACTTATACCGCCATTTGAGAGATGAACTCGGCATGAGCAACGAGGAAATCGGAAAAACCGGATTTGACCTGGATGAGTTCTATGAGGACGAAGCGGCGGACTCTGCGGAGTACGAAGTGGAGGCTGACTATGGCGAAGAACTTTAATCCTGCTGCTCTGCCGGAACATTGCTATGCGGTTCTTCCCGGCTCCGGGCAGCTCATAGAGGTCAGGCGCGGCGAAAAGGGCTACTATCCCTGTGCCTACTCCACCGGCGACCGTGAGTATAACAAGGTTCTGGCAAATCAGTTCAATGCCCATGAGGGCATATCAAAGGCACAGGCGGCAGCTATGCTGGCCGGGTCTATGTTTGGCTGGAATGTTCCTGCTACCGATCCTGCCTGTTACGATGCAGAGGGCATCCCGATCCAACCGGGAGAAAAGAAAGCGCCCACCAGATCGCCGGAATATCAGTATGAGCAGGCAAAGTTCATTCGGCAGAGCTATCAGCCCGGAACCAAGGTTGTTCTGGATGAAAAGATGGAAGATCCCTACCGTGAAATGCCTGCGGGACTGACCGGCATCGTGGATTCCGTTGACGATCTGGGGCAAATTCATTGCCATTGGGAGAATGGTTCTTCGCTGGCGCTTATTCCGGGCGTTGACCATTTTCATCAGGATATGACTCAGGAGCCTGTGATTGAGAGCAGCGAAGAACAGGAGCCTGATTTGGAATTGTGAGGTGATGTGATATGAGCAGAAGCGCCGCTGCGTATCAGAAATTTACCGAGGATGAGATTCGGAAAGCAAACAGCGTGGATATTCTGTCCCTGGCCCGTGGCTATGGATATGAGCCGGAAAAGGCAGGCCGCAAAGCTGTCCACATGAAGCACAGCGGCGGGCTTTACATCTTCCCCGAAAACAATCGCTTTTTCCAATGGACGGGTCCTGATGATGGAGTCAAAGGCGGCGCCATTGATTTTGTCATGCGGGAAGAAAACCTGTCCTTCCCCGAAGCGGTGGGCAAGCTGATCGGCAAGGAGTTCTCTCCATCCGTAAAGCAGGTGGTTCCCTATGAGAAAAAAGAACGGGAGCCGCTGGTGCTGCCTGAAAAGGCAGACAACATGAAGCGGGCCTATTGGTATCTGGTTTCTGTCCGAGGTATCAGCCCCAAAATCGTAAGCCACTTTATGAATCGGAAGATGATTTATCAGGAAAAAAAGTATGGCAACTGCGTGTTTGTAGGCTACGATACAGAAGGAACAGCCCGGTATTGCTCCATGCGGGCGGCCAGAGATAACAGCTCCTTCAAAATGGATGCGACCGGCCCTGATAAAAGCTACCCCTTCTTCTACGAGGGCAAAACCGATCTGCTGATTGTCACCGAGGCGCCCATCGACCTGATGAGCCATGCTTCTATTGCTGCTGACTTCTATGGGCGCGACTGGATGCAAGATCACCGTATCTCTACCGGCTGCCTTTGGAATGGAGCCATTGACCGTTATCTGGAAGGCCATCCGCAGATCAAGCGGCTGGTGTTTGCAGTGGACAATGACTATCTGGCCCGTGATAAGGATGGGCAACTGCGAAATTGGGGGCAGCTTACAGCGGCAAAATGGATGAAGGCGTACACCGAAAAGGGATATGCCTGTGCGGTTCATGTGCCGCATTTGAATGACTTTAACACCGATTTGGTGGAAATGCGGAAGGGGCGCTCTGTGGAGGATTTAGACCGTCAGCGCATGGCGGAGCTGGAAACCGCATTTGAGCAGAGCGCCGAGGAAGAATCGGAACAAGGCATGGAGGTGTAAAATTGGCAAGAATCAAAACCTTTGAATTGGATCGCTGGAGTGAGCCGGATGAAAAGCGGCGTGTCCGGCACATCGGCATGGCCGACGCAAAAGAAACCTTTGACAGACTGCAAACGCACCTGGAACTGAAAGGTCTGCTCCCGGATGAGTATTTCCTGTTCTCCGATGAACTGACGGGCGAACTGCCTGAGTTTGACCAGGCGCTCTGTATTCCCAATTTTGGGGCCAGCGAAGGTATTTATCTGGACATTTCCCTGGCCTGCCGCGACAAAGACGGCAAGCGCTATTTTCAAAACTTTGCCACCGGCAAGACATTGGGAGAAACTGCGGACGACTATTACAGGATGTTCCGCATTGCTGCCGAATGTTCCCTGATGCTCAATGGCCGTGGAAATACCTATGAACAGAAAAAAGTGGACATCGTTCTGACCGAACAAGAGGCGGAAGCCGTGGGGACTGTGGTGGATATGGAACTCTGCGGCCACCATCCGCCGGAGGCCGAGGCAATTTTGAACTCTGCGCTGGAGAAGATCGACCGGATTGCCTTTGCAAAAGTCCAGACCATCACCTGTCACGGGAAAGACGATTACTCTCTCTGGTCTGCGGAGATCCCCAAAGATATGCTGCACTCCATCCTGCGGGAAGCCTGCGAACGGGTTGGAACCCTGGATGAACTGATGGACGCAATGAACCCGAAGGACGGGTATGAAATGCGGCTGTTCATTCAGACACCGGGACGGCAGTTTGCGTTCTACCGTATCCCTGAACGGCTCTCCAATCTGGAGGACTACGCCAATGAGGGCTGCTCTGTCCGAGGAACAAAGGACGAAATCATGGCGGAGATTTTTACCGAGTGGGCGCCCGCCCAAGAAGATCTGGAAGATGACTTTGAACTGTGACAGCCCGCACTTTTCTTTTCATCTGTACCTGCCCGCCCCCCTGCGGGGGCGCCCCGCAACCGGAATCCGCAGGCCATGCCCTGCGGTTCTCGGTTAAGGCAGGAATAGCCGTCATACCTGACGGCGGGCTGACAGCTTGAAAGCCGTGCTTTCAACGGGGTTTTGAGGATTTCAAAGAGTATGATTTTTTGATTCTGGTGTGATTTTTGTCATACCGCACTTTGTATCCGTTCTACCCACCGATTCTAACCATCCTCTGCGTTAGAATGGTTAGAATGTGAAAAGCATTTTGTCAGAGCGCCGGATGAACCGGCGCCTTTTCTGCTGGAAGGGAGGATTGATTTGAAGGAATCGCCCATAAAAACAGAGCGCAAGACGCTCCATCTGCCGGAGGATACCATTCGGGCGCTCAATAAGCTGGCGGCCAGGAACGGGACGGACTTTTCCAAAGAAGTGCGCAGGGCGATTGACGAATATCTGGATTTGGAAACCACCGCCGAAAATATTGACATGATAAACGGGGTCATCCGGCAGGAACTCAGCGGGCAGCTCAAAGCCCTGGGAAATCGGTTGGCCGGACTGATAAACCGCCTGACGATCATATCGGCTGCGGGCTATTATGCCAACATTGCCATTATCGCAGACCTCATTGACCAAGATCGCTATTCGTCTTTTGAAAAAATTGAGTCGGCGGCCCGAAAGCGGGCATTGGCATTTGCCAATCAGAAAAACGCGGATGCGCTGCGTACTTTTATGGATGACGAGGAAATGCAGAAAGCCATCCATGCCGTACAAGGAGGTTCCCGTGTCGATTCTGATTTATAAGCAGCGCCACCGGCACCCCAACTATAAGAAAACTCCCAAAGGCAACTATGCACATATCGGTTACATTGCAACTCGTCCCGGTGCCGTGAAGAATGAGGGGATGCGCCACGGACTGTTTGGCAAGCTGGAGCCGGGGGCGGTCAAAGAGTTTGACACTTGGCAGGAAGCCGCCCGCCTGGTTCGGGAGCTGTCCTATCGCCGTGTCAATATGTATCGGGGAATTATTTCCTTTTCGCCGGAAACGGCTGCCGAATTGGGGCTGTCCGATCACAAAGCGTGGGAGGACTATATTGACCGCCACATTTTGACCCTTGCAAAGTTCAATGGAATCAGGGTGCAGGATTTGCAATGGGTGGCTGCCCACCATAACGAAAAAGGTCATCCTCACATCCATGTGGTGTTTTGGAATAAACATCAGCGAACAATGGTCCCTTTTGTCCATCCAAGCATCCCGGATAAAATCCGTAAGCAGCTCATTCGGGATACCTTTGCCGAGCGCATCAAGGCATATTGCGAGGACAAACAGCAGGCCAAGGAACACCTGTCGGCCATCACAGACGAAATGATCGACGAGTTTGAGAAGTATATGGAACAGCTTCACCCGCAGGAATATCGCCGCCTGCGTGAAGCGTTTGGGCGAATCACGGATGATGAACTGGGGACTTCCCCTTTGGACAGCGTTGTTGGTGCAATGAAGATCGCCCCCTTTCTCTCGCGCCTGTTCGCGCTGAAGGAGAAAATGCCGAAAAAGGGGCGGCTGTATTACAAATTGCTTCCAGAGGATTTGAAGGCCGAATTAGATGCCTTTGTTGCCTTCTTGAAGGAAAACAACGAGTACATCCGCAATTTGGTACAGGACTATGTGGAGAGCAAAACCCGCCTTGCCATGCTCTATGACACCGACCCGGCGCACATCAAAGAACAGCAGGAAAAGGCTGTGGCGGAGGCCGATAAGCTGATTGCCAATAAAATTCTCGATGTGATCCGCACCATGCTGTGCAAAGACCGTGAGGTCCAGTCTTTTGAATATACAGAGGCCCGCAAAGCCTACTTCACCGAACAGATGATTTGCGAAATTCTAATAGCGCTGGAGCAGGCTGCTATGAGTTTTGACATGGAATACGACGACCGGCAAAAGGCCATGAGTACCGAACTGTCAAAGGCGGCCCGAAAAGAGTGGTATCTGCGGCATAAGGACAAGGGGGTGGAACCATAGCAATCCGCAAATAAATGTATTATCGAAAAGTTTTGCGATTATAAACCGCAAGACTGATTGACCACCTGTGCGTTTTGCGGTATAATAATAGCGAATGGAGGTGGTCACGATGATTGAAAGACCGTTATATGTGGATAAGATTATGGCCTATGTAGATACTCCTTTTGTTAAAATCCTTACAGGGGTGCGCCGCTGCGGAAAATCTACCATACTGAAAATGATTATGGAAAGGCTGAAAACGGAACGAAACATCCCGGAAGATCGCATTATAAGCTGTCGTTTTGATTCTATGGAATATGAGGATATGACGGCAAAGCAGATCTACACGCTATTGAAGGATCAGCTTTCCTCCACAGGAAGGACTTATCTGTTTCTGGACGAGGTTCAGGAAATCAAAGGCTGGGAAAAGGTCGTAAACTCACTGGCATCCGATTTTGATGTTGACTTGTATATTACAGGCTCCAACTCCAGAATGATGTCCTCTGAAATAGCGACCTATCTTACTGGCCGATACATTTCCTTCCGCATTTTTACCCTGTCTTTTGGCGAATATCTGATGTTCAAAAGCAAATTCGCCAATGTTGGGGAGCCGAAAGCAGAACTTGCCAATTATGTTCGCCTGGGAGGATTTCCGGCAACGCATTTGCAGGCGTATTCTCAGGATGAAATCTACACGATTGTCCGGGATATATACAATTCCACGATCTTCTCGGATATTGTAAAGCGAAATCAGGTTCGGAAGATCGACCAGTTGGAGCGTGTCGTAAAATACACATTTAATAATGTCGGCAACACCTTTTCCGCCAAGTCCATTGCAGATTACCTGAAAGCAGAACGGCGATCCCTCGACAACGAAACGGTTTACAGCTATTTGGAAAAGCTGGAAAAGGCATATCTGCTTCACCGCTGTTCCAGATATGACTTGCAGGGGAAGGAAATCCTGAAAACGCAGGAAAAATTCTATCTGGCCGATGTTGCCTTGCGATACAGTGTTCTCGGCTATAACGCAGACAGCGTTGCTTCCAGCCTTGAAAATATCGTATATTTGGAACTCTGCCGACGGGGATATACTGTCAATGTGGGGAAAACCGGAGATAGCGAGATTGATTTTGTAGCAGTCAGACAAAACGAAAAAATCTATGTTCAGGTGACGCAGGAGATCAACTCGGAAAAGACAGAAAAGAGAGAATATAGCCGCCTGCTTGAAATACCGGATAATTACCCCAAATTTGTTCTCACAACAGACGAATTTGCCGGTGGGAACTATGAGGGAATCAAGACAATGCACATAGCGGATTTCCTGCTCAGTGCGGAGTATTGACATCGAACACCAGATGAAACTCAATGAAAATCTACTGTCTGCCGGAAAAAGTCCCTTGAAAAAGTTGTGACTTTGGAAGAAAAGTCCCTTGAAAAAATTGATATTGCCATACAGAAAGCAGTCCTGCGGGGCTGCTTTTTCTATTTTCAGATGATTATGAAAAACAAAAAAGTGACCGGCCACCCGGTTCCAGAAAGGAGAAAGGATGAGAACAGCGAACACTTCCTATAAGCAAAATGGTGTGCCGGTGTCGATTCCGAGCGGTTCGTATGGCATTGCTCATTTGACGGTTCACCAATATGAATACCCCAAAGGACACCCCTGCCATAACTGCCCTTATACCCTGCGCACCTCTGTCCCGTCCTGTATGTTCCCTGAACGAAGGGACGGCGGCTGTCTATGGTACGATCTGAAAAAACAGCGGCGCCCTCCGCTGCCTGCGGTTTACCCCAAAAATCAGGCGGCGGCAGAGCGCATTTTTGCTTTCGTTGAAGTTCTCAAAGATGTAATGAAGCGAAAAGGTTATCAGGAAAGGAGGAAACCGATTGCGAAATAAAACCGATTTTTACAGGCTGTTCTTTGAACAGCTTGCCCGGCGCGGCTTTGATGTGAAGCGGTCCCAATCTTCCGATTACATCGCTGATATTTATTTCAAGAACCAGCTTGTGGCCTATTTCTCCAAAGCCGATACGGTGATCCAGAACCCCTTTGTCACAGTCAAGGACAAACTCATTCGCCTTATCAACGATACGGCCCAGGACACGGCGAACAAAGCGGGTATCTGCCGCGACTGTCCTTATACTGACGCCAATGAGAAACTTCCCAATGGCTCTTATAAGCTGGCAGAATACAATGGCGTGACTCTCGCCTGCAAGGAGCATCATCTGTTTGGCTATGTGTTCTCCACCTACCGCACCGCCCCGGATTCCGGCGAAATGATGGCCCGCCAGATTTTTTACAACAAGGAATTTGCAGGACAGGATTTCGCCAAACGGAGCGGTTTGGTGGATGAACGTGCGCTGTTCACCGAAGAAGAACTCCGGGTTCTTCATGCGGGCTTGGTTAAGATGAGCATACTCGATCAGGATGTTTCCAACGAGGCCCGTGAATCTGTGGAACGGATTCTTGACAAAATCGAGGACATTATCCCCGAGCTGCGGGAGCAGGAAATGGAGTTTGACTTTGATATGGAGTTCGGCCAGCAGGAAGAAATGGAGATTGGAGGATAGCAAGAATGAGCAGCAAGAGGAATCAGACCATCGCTATCGCCCGTTTCCTGATGTATAAATACGGGCTGAACCAGCAGCTTGAGGGCATGACGGACGAAGAATACCTGGCGCATCCCATTGGCTTGGAGGTGGGGCAATATGTAGCTGACCTGATGAAATACTGCCCGGAGCATATCGTCGATCAAGTCATGGAACATCAGGATGCTCTTTTGCGGCGCATGGGTACGGATTACCTCACCGTCATAGCCTATATGCCTTATGAGGAAGATGGAGGGACAAAGTATGCGTGATGGACGCCCGAATCCCGATATTTGGGGAAATATCATCACCTGCGGGGAGATTGCCGTGGGCATTTATGAGATTGTCGGCACAAAGAAACGTGGGCTGGAAGTGCCGAAGGCTGTTGCCGAGGAAATTCTGCCGGAATCTGTGGTGGAACAGGCTGCACAGGACGGTGAAAGCCTTTGTTTTACCGACCCGGTTTCCAACGCTATCGTTGCGGACGCCCTGCTGGAACAGGAACTTGTCACCGATCCGCAGGCGGTGGCCCGTCTGGACGCAATCCGGCAGCTCGATGATGTGGCCTATGATACGGCCTTTGAACCGCCTGTTTCAGACTATGAGCTGGACGGGCTGGACTTGGAAAGATAGGAGTTTTCAATGAAAATCCTGGACTTCGACCTGGAAGGAAGTCACTTCATCATCGAAGCAGACATTTCGCCGCGCCAAGAGGCGGATGATGATATGGAGTGTCAATGGCTCCGGTACGACTTTGATAACACGCAGGTTTATAAGGAAACGGACGGCGCTGTTTCGCCGTTCCAAATTACAGCCGTAGCCTGGGCTGGCTATCAACTGACTGCCGATCATGCGTTGAAAGATGTGATCGGACGCATTTCCCGCAATGAAACCGGCAAGCTGACCGTTCATTATGTCTGTCCAGAGCTTCAAGAGTTTTTCGATGAACTCAAAAAATATCCGGCTATCAGCGGGAAACGAACTATTCCGTACTTCATTTTTCACGGCGGCGATATTGCAAAACTGGCGTATGCGACCAATGAGTTTCTGTATTACGAGGACAGTAACTATATGCCGCTGATGTTCCGTACCGTTGACAGCACTCTTGTTTCCGACAATGAATTTGCCGATATGGGGCTGTATGAATCTGAGGAAAATGTTGAGAACGGAACAGAACACATTTTGCCGTTCACAGATTACGGTTCCGATGTGGAAAGCGCCTGTGATTTAGAGGACGAGGAAGATCTGGAAATTTGAAACTCAGAGGTTTGCGGGCTATGTTCTGTCGCCGGTGGGCAGTTTTCATCGACTTTTGCACCGTCCATCTGTTGGGTGGATGGGCTTAATTTGGAAAGGTAGGTGTTACTTTGAGGCTGGTCTATATTTCTTCCCCCTTGCGGGGAGATATGGAAAAGAACATGGAAAAGGCAAAGGACTACTGTGCTTATGCAGCATCCTGCGGCGTGATTCCCTTGGCGCCGCACACGATTTTCACGCAATATCTGAATGACGCAGTGCCGGAGCAGCGGGAACAGGGCTTACGAATGGGTCACGAACTGCTGGAGCGCTGCGATGAACTCTGGGTAATGGGCGACACCATCTCTCAGGGAATGAAGGACGAAATTGGCCTGGCTACTTTTCTGCAACTCCCGATTCTCTATGTATCCGATGATATGGTGAAGAATCAGAAAATGATCCGCCAGTCGGATCGCCCTCTGGACATAAATGACTGCATCCCCGAAAGTAGCCAGTACAACTACGAAAATCAATTTCTGGTTCTCAAACCTGGGGTGAGCAGCAAGGGCAAGGACATGACTGCCGACGACTCCATCTGGTATGCCCGTAACGGTTTTGGATGTATTTATGGAGCCAGAGGTCAGGCCGTGTATGCAGAAAGCCTGTTGACCGGCAAATACATTCATTGGGAACGACATGACTTCTGTGGCATCGTCAAGCCGGAAAGTTTGAAAGAATGGCTTCTGGATAAGCCGGTCAGGAATGAGGCTGCCGAAGAACTCACCAAGTTTGTCACCCCTGAACTTATCAGCGCAGCCAAACAGAACCATACTGCTTGCGGCTATCCTTTTTTAATCGGGTATGCCCCTGCGGAGGGCGGCCTGCATGAAGCGTTCTGCCTGGACCCCGATCCGGTCAATCTTGCCTCTTTTATTGTGAAGATGGGGAAAGAGCGCGGCGACCTGATGATCTGTACCCCGCTGGATACCCCGTTTCTGAATACCGTTGGTATGTTCACTGACCAATGCGTAGATTTTAATTTTTTACAAGATCATCTGCTGCCGGTTCTGATTCCCATGCAGATGGGCAAAACGGAGCCGCAGGAAATCAAGCTGACCGAGGATCAGGATAACGAAGCGTTTCTGGATGATTTCGCTGTTGAGGATGATATGGAATTATGAAAACAAAGCCTAAATTGATGGTTTGTGCGCTGATCTTCGTTTCCGGCGCGATTCTCAACCTGTTTTTCTCAACAGCGGTTCACGGTCTGCTGACAAGAGAGATCACCCGGCTTTCACTTCTCCCCATCGGGGACTGCCTTGCCAGCCTATTTTCCAACCGCCAGCACATGATGTTGTATCTGTGTCTGCAAGGGTTTGTAAGTGTGTTGGCGGTTATGTTCTTCCTGACCAACATGAGGCCGTATGAATCAGACCTGGACACGATCACCCCGGAAATTCAGACACCCAGAGCCGTGGGCCAATACCAGCATGGTTCAGCCCGGTGGATGACCGATTCCGAGAAAGACAAAGCATTTGACAGCTACATTCTTGACCCGCACGACCCGACGATCCGGCAGCTCTTAGAAACCGGATACGATGGTTTGGACTTTCTCAAAGAAAAATAAGGAGGCGATAAATTGAAGTTGAACCTTCATCCCAAAGGTATTCCCAAGCTGGAGCCTTTGGGAACGGGTACTCCGCTGAAAAAAGGCGGTGTGGTGGTAGGTATGCGAAAGGAGGGCGATAAAGAAAAAATCTATTTTGTCGGTGATGACTGCCACCTGCTCTGTGTCGGCGCGACACGTTCAGGAAAGTCAAGATGTCTGGTTCTTGAGAGCATTTGCCTGTTGGGACTTGCCGGAGAATCCATATTTTGCTCCGATCCCAAAGCAGAATTGTTCCACTACACCGCTGATTTCCTGAAAAAGTTGGGTTATGAGGTTTTGGTGCTGGACTTCAAGAACCCCGAAAAGAGTATGCGCTACAATCTGCTCCAGCCCATCATTGACGCCATCAATGAGGGCGACACCGACCGGGCAGAAATGCTGGCTTGGGACTTGACGAACAATCTGGTGGGCAAGCCGGAGGGCGAAAAGATTTGGACGAACGGTGAATGTTCCATCATAGCGGCCGCCATTCTCTGCGTGGTGTGCGACAACCAAAAACGGCCGGAATTTCAGAACATGACCAATGTGTATTGGTTCATTTCGGAAATGTGCCGTACCATCGGGAACAAGATGCCGCTGTTGGAGTATGTCAAGAAACTCTCTCCATCCCACCCGGCGCGGGCGCTTCTGTCCATTTCCGATGTGGCGCCGTCCCGCACCAGAGGCAGCTTCTACACCTCTGCCCTGACCACCTTACGGCTGTTTACCTCGAAGTCCATCTATGCGATCACCCATACCAGCGATTTTACCCTTACAGATATGGGCAGCAAGAAGCAGGCGTTGTTTGTAATCCTGCCGGACGAGAAAACCACCTTCTATCCCATTGCTTCTCTTATTGTGTCGCAGCAATATGAGCTTCTGGCAGAGGCAGCAGACAGGCGCGGCGGGCGTCTGGAGCGCCGTGTCAACTTCATCCTTGACGAGTATGGCAACTTCACTCCCATCAGCGACATGACCAACAAACTGACCGTGGCGGCTGGCCGTGGGATGCGATATGCGCTGTTTGTGCAGGGCTTCGACCAACTGAAAGAAAAGTACAGTGACAATATCGCCAACACGATCAAAGGCAACTGTCAGGTATGGGCGTACCTGCAAAGCGATGACCCGGAAACGCTGCGGGAGATGTCCGACAAACTCGGCAGCTACACCACATCCAGTTACCAGCTTTCGGCCAGCAACGGCAAATACACAACCCCCTCTAACTCCCAGAGCGTCAGTCTGACCGAGCGGAAGCTGCTCAACACGGATGAGGTCCGGCGTGTCAAACGTCCCCATCAGATTATCACCAGCCGCGACCATCCCGCTATGATGTATGCACCCGACCTTTCTCAATGGATGTTCAACAAGATGTTGGGGTTGGGTGATATGGAGCATAACCGCAGGCTGCGGGAAGAACGGGAACAGAAACGGCCAATCATCACCGACACGAAACAGGAAATCGCATTGTGGAACATCTGGATTTACTACCAGAAAGACATCATGCGCCGCCTTGCACAGCAAAAGGGCGCTATGGGCGGCGGCCTTGATGATGATTAACTCATAGGAGGTCTTGAATGAAAGAGAAAATCAACCAGACGGCGGGCAGGCTGAAACAGACTGTCCGGGCGGCAGGTGCTGGAATCGCCACACTTGCCGCCTCTTTTTTTATGTCCGCACCGGCCTATGCTGCCGGTGTGCAGGATAGCCAGATCGTCAAGGGAACCGAGCAGTTGATCGGTGATGTGACGACCTGGCTGATGGTGCTGGCGCCGGTTGTGGCCGGTCTGCTTATCATCTATTTCTGCATCCGGCGCGGCATGGCTGACGAGATGGATCAGAAAAAGTGGAACAACCGCATTGTGGTGGCGGTGGTGTCCTGCATTGGCGCCGTACTCGGTTCCGCCACCCTGAACCTGATTCTCGGCTACTACCAGTAAGCCGGGATACATTCCGTAGTACAGGCGATTTCCGCGCCTTGCTAAATAAATCACTTTATTAACAGGAGGAAAAAACTATGGCTAACTTCATCCGCAACACTCAGGTTAAGGCTATGACTTCTATCTGGACTGCCAAGCAGAAGGCCCGTGAGCTGGCCGACCGCACGGCGGCGGCGCTGACCGACCGCACCGGTCAGGGTACGCTGGATGTGGCGATTACTGTGCTGATCTCCATCGTCCTGGGCGCCCTGATCCTGGCCGGTCTGTACCTGATCGTGGACGACACCGTGCTGCCCACCATCACCCAGCGCATCAAGGATATGTTCAACTACGGCGGCTGATCGGAACAAGCAGCGGCGGGGCCATCGGCCCCGCCATAATTTTTGACAGGAGGTTTTTCAATGGAGTTCAAAGCGGAAATCAAAAAGACTTTTACCGGTCCCGACAAGCTGCGGGCGGTGTGCAGCGTGGTCCTGGATGACTGCTTTCTGGTGAAGAATGTGCGGGTCGTCGAGGGCGAAAAGGGGCTGTTTGTGTCCCTGCCCAGCCGCCGGAATGTCAAGGGCGAGTGGGTGGAGCATTGCTTCCCTATGACGAAGGAGCTGCGGGCGAAGCTCTCCGCTGCCGTGCTGGAAGCGTATGAGGCCGCCGTGCAGAACGAGGAAGCTGCTGCGTCCTGATTACTGCCCCATATTCCAATTCCTATTGGGGGCGGCCGAGCGCCGCCCCCAGAAAGGAGGTGGTTGCTGATTGGAATATATCTTAGTGCTGCTGATTGTGGCCCTGCTGAATGGAGCAATCGCCTATATTGATGGGCTGATGGAAGGGATCATCCCTCTTACCCTGTATGCAGAGCAGTATATGTCCACTTTGGCCGGGGTTGATCTGTTTCAATCCCTGTTTGACATTGTGTTCGGCTTTGGTGTGTCCCTGATTGTGCTGAAGTTCCTGAAAAAAGGCTTTGAAACCTATGTACTGTGGTCGGACGGGGATGCAGATGAAGAACCCATAGCCATTCTCACAAACTTCTTCAAGGCAATGGCGGTAGCAATCTGCTTTCCCACCATGTATGACTGGCTTGCCACGATTGTAGAGGAAATGAGCAATAAAATGTTGGAGGCCATCGGCCTTGCCACCGCTTACGATTGGGCTGGCTGGGTATCCGGCATCTCGACGATGGGACTTGTGACGGCCATCTTTGGTCTGGTATTTGTCATCGTCTATTTCATTCTGTATTTCCAATTCCTGATGCGCGGGCTTGAAATCCTGATCTTGCGAGTGGGCATTCCGTTGGCCTGCGTTGGTCTGATTGACAATGACAAAGGTGTATTCAAGCCCTACATGAGCAAGTTCTTCCAGTCTGCGCTCTCTGTGGTAATTCAGGTTTCTCTTGCGAAATTGGGGGTTGGCCTGATGATGAATATGCACATCTTCTGGGGCGTGGCCTGTATGATTCTTGCGGTGCGGACACCGAAGTTCCTTCAGGACTTCCTCATTACGACCGGTGGCGGTGGCGGCGGCGCCATTGTCAACAACGCATACCATTCTGTACGGCTGGTGCAGATGGTCAAGGGCATGGGAAAGTGAGGTGATGGCCGATGGTGACAATGGACGATATTTCAAATGCCATCATCCTGCTTGTGCGTGTTGGTGCGGTCGCCCGTTTCATCTACTGCCTGGTGCGTTTGACCGCAGCCGAGGAACAAGCAGCGCAGTATAAAAAGCGCGCCCGCAACACGGTGATCTTCTACATCATCGCAGAATCCATCTGGCAGATCAAAGACCTGATTCTGTACTATTATTCCTGACAGGAGGTGCAAATGGACGAAGATTTGAAACTCTACATCCCTCTGGGCGTGAAGCCGGAGGCCGAACTGTTTACCGGCTTTGGGAAAAAGCAGCTTTTTCAATCCATTGTGGGGTCCCTGGTGATGGGCGGCATAGCGGCGCTGGCCTGGCTTTTTACCGGGAATGTGACAACCACCGTTATCCTGGCCCTGGCCGGTATCTTTGGCTCTGTGATGATGACCACCAAAGACCAGAGCAATTTGTCCGTGGTAGATCAGGTGCAAAACCTGATTCGCTTTTTACGCGGACAGAAAATCTACCCGTATCGTTACGGGGATGAATGGGGGCTTGAATAATGTACGCAACCATTCCGGTCTACTACCCCTCGCTGGAGGAAGCCGCCCGAAAGGATGAAGCGGCTCTCTGGTGTGACAGCTACAACATCAATATGTCCTGCCGCAACTTCATTCAGGATAAGGCCATGACTGCCTTCAATACCCGTGAACTGGACGCCTTTATCGAAGAATTGGTGCGCTGTTATGGAACAGAACGGGCGATGTATGTGCTGTCCCGTACTATCCAGTTTTCCGATTGGGACGCACGGTTCGATCAGGCCGTGCTTGACCGAGCGGGCAAAACGGACTTCCCTGACACAAGAGAGCCGAGGGAGGCACATCAGGTAGACCCGACCACCCGATATGTCACGGAGATTGATCCGTGCGTTGTTAACGCCGTCTTTGTGAAGCTGATGGAGCTTGAGGACGAACAGGAAGAAACCAACCACATGAATGAAATCGAGCAGGATGAGCTTGACGAGGATATGACGGCAGAACTGTGAGGCTGCCGATGGAGCAGATGACATTTCTGGATTTCTTCGCAGGCATCGGCGGTTTCCGCAAGGGCTTTGAGCTATGCGGGATGCGCTGTGTGGGGCATTGTGAGATTGATAAGTATGCCGACCGCAGTTACAGAGCCATTCACGATGTAAAGGAGGATGAATGGTATGCAGCCGACATCACAAAAGTCGCCCCCGCAGATCTCCCCAGAGCAGACCTGTGGGCAGGAGGATTCCCGTGTCAGGATATTTCGGTCGCTGGCCGCCAGCGAGGGCTTGACGGAGCAAGAAGTGGACTCTTTTTTACACTTGCTCAACTCGTCAAAGGCCAAAGGCCTGAAAATCGACCCACATGGATTGTCCTTGAAAATGTTAAGAATCTCCTATCCATTCATGGAGGATGGGACTTTGCGACCGTTCTCGATACGCTGGCCTCACTCGGCTACCATATCGAATACGGACTGCTCAATACAAAGTATTTCGGCCCCCCTCAAAATCGAGAGCGAGTGTTCATTGTCGCTTGCCGACATCCTGGAGCCGGACGCGGACCCAAAATATTTCCTGTCCCCGCAGGCAGTGGCAAAGCTCTTATCCAACTCATAGGTGGTATGCAGGGGCAGCGCGTCTATGACCCGGCAGGCATCAGCGTAACAATGGCTGCACAGTCTGGTGGCTGGGGAGGAAAGACCGGCCTGTATTTCGTTGACCTTTGCAATGGTAATCCCAAGCTGACCGATCACGCCCGCTGCATCAAGGCCAAGTATAACAGCGGCATTACCAACCGTGGCGGGGACAATTCCGGTGTTCTGATCTCTCCCGCAGGGATGGACAAGGATGCGGTTCTGTCCTTTGTGGACATTTGCACCGGGAAGGCGAAACTCACCAGAGAAGCCCGCTGCATCCTCTCCGCCTATAACCGCACCATCAGTAATTGGGGCGGCAGTTCCGGGGTGTTCTATGGTTGCCGTGCTGTCGTGACCCCAGATCGGGAAGAAAAACGGCAAAACGGACGGAGAATCAAGAACTGCGGGGAGCCGTCTTTCACCGTTACGGCGCAGGATCGGCATGGAGTGCTATTTCAAGACTGCGATGAGTGTCCCTACGGGATGCAGATTCGAGAAGCGACAAAGAAAGGATATGATATTGCCCGCTGCGGCGACAGTATCAACCTTTCTTTCCCGGAGAGCAAGACGCGGCGCGGACGGGTCGGCAAAGACCTTGCCACGACGCTGGAAACCTCTTGTAATCAAGGCACAGCTTTTGCCGGGTGCGGCCTGATCCGCAGGCTGACGCCCCGTGAGTGCTGGCGACTGCAAGGCTTTACGGACGAGATGTTTGATAAGGCACGGGCAGTTAATAGCGACAATCAGCTATACCGGCAAGCCGGTAATTCCGTGACGGTTCCTGTAATCTACGCCATTGGGAAACAAATCCTTGCCGCACAGAAGGCATTGGAATGTGGAGAATAAGATGTTTCAGAAAAATTGGAACCCGTGGCCCATTTTTATCGGCATGGCGGTCGCAATGACCGCCATCGCCGTATTCTATCGACAAATCATGTGATGGAGGTGATTCATGCTGGAAACTGACGCATTAAAAGAAAAGCTGGAAATGGAAATCCATCGCTTTGCCCGACCGCCGGAGGAACTTTCTTACGGTGATCCGTATTTTGAGCAGCTTCAGACCATGCTCGCAATCCGAGAAGAACTGGTAAATATACCGCTGTGCGATATTCAGCGGGATATGCTGCTTGCGATGGAAAATGTATTGGAATCGGCATGGTTATTCCGTAATACCCCCGTCCCGGATCGCTGCATGAATCCGAACAATATCAGCGAAGTGGTGTACTACTTCCTTCAGGACAAAGGCACCGAGTATCGGGGCGATCTGCTCTATGAACGGGCCAAAGCCGAGTTTGATGCCCGTATGGAAGAACTCGCCGCCCTGCCGCCTAAAGAAATTCTTGACCATGCCTACGAGAAGATCATCAAAGAAGATTTCCTCTGCCATCTGGAGGAAGGGTTGGACGAGTGGGAAACGGACGCTCTGTTGTCTTATCCGCAGCCTTTGGCGGCTCTCTACACGGAATGGATGGGAGTTGATTACTCCTATCTGGATATAGACAGAATCCAAAGCACGGCAAAGCAAGCAGCGGGAAAAAGGTTAAATGAACTTCGCCGCCATGAGTTTGACGTCAATGGTGAGCCGCCTGCGGAACTGCGGTATTTCTATGATTTGCATAGCGAGATACTGGACAACCCGGATCTGGAGTGGGTCGGTGATATGGAGCCATGAATCCTCTGATTGTAAAAGGCGTGGTATTTGGCCTGCTGTTGGCTTGTGCTGCGCTCTGGGATATGAAAAAACGAGAGATTCCCAATCTGATTCCGGCCATGATTTTAGTTTGTGGCTTGATAGAGCTGCGCCCCGCCGCTTCTGTGGCGGGGCTTCTTGTTACGGGAGGTCCGTACCTGTTGGCTGCATTACTGACACATGGGAAAACCCTTGCCATTGGCGGTGGGGACATTAAGCTGATGGGGGCTTGTGGCTTTGTTCTGGGAGTGTGGCCTGGTTTGCTGCACAGCATTTTATCTCTGATCCTGGCCGTGCTTACAGGAGTGATGCTGTTTGGAGTACGCAGGCAGGACTTTTCTTCCATCCGGCTACCACTTGCCCCATTCTTCTGCATTGGCGGCGTAACTGCTTATTGGCTGGCGGCTGCGGCCGCTGTAATCTGAACAAATGGAGGTATCAACTTGAACAAGAATATTTTCAGAAACCGGACGATTATCGGTGCGGTTTGTATCCTGCTAGCCGTCCTGGTTTGCTTTGGCATCACGCCCCTTTTCAATGCGGGTTTGAAGGCCCAGACCGAAGCGGTACGGGTGAAAGCCGAGGTGATTCCCCGTGGCACCTATATCACGGCGGATATGGTTGAGGTCTACACCAGAGGCGCGTCCGGTATGTCTGACGCCATTGCCACATCACTTGACGAGGTAGTAGGCCGATATACCGATGTAGAACTTCGCAAAAACACAGATGTAAACACCGGCTGGCTTTCTTCTGAACCACTGACTCAGTACGAGTACCTGACCAAGCTGGACGGTTCCAAAGTGGCGATCTCCGTTACCATTCCCACCTTTGCCAAAGGTGGTTCCGGCAAGGTGGAAGCTGGTGACATCATCATGCTCTTTGCAACCGATAAGGACACAGGAGAAACCACCCAGCCCCCGGAACTCAAGTATGTAGAGGTCCTGGCCGCAACACAGAGTTCCGGCGCCGACAAGGAATATCAGGCGCCCCAGGATGACGAGGAAGAAAATCCCGAAGAATCGCTCCCGTCCACCATTACCCTGCTGGTAAATACCGAACAGGCACAGCTCCTTGCGCATTTGGAGGAATCCAACAGTCTGCACCTGGCGTTTGTGTACCGTGGAACCCGTGAGAACGCCGAAAAGTTCCTGGCAGCTCAGGATCAGTTCTTTGTGGAGCCGGAGGAAGATACCGCAGCTCAGGATGGCGAACAGGGTGAGGTATCCGATGATAACAATGTGGCCGACAACACCGGTGATAATGCGGCCGGCAATGAACCCGCAGAGGAACAGGAGGTTGAGAATACCGATGGCGAATAAGCAGAAACAGATGCTTGCTGTGTGGGGCAGCCCTGGGGGCGGGAAAACCGTAACTGCGGTCAAACTGGCCCTGGAATTGTCCAAGCGGAAGAAAAATGTGGTGCTGGTGTTTACCGATGTGACGGCGCCCACGCTTCCGGCTGTGGTCAGCGAGAAGAAACTGCCGGATGTGTCCGTAGGCGAACTGCTGGCGGCTCCCGGAATGACGCAGGAACAGGTTCTCAAGACCTGTGTTCCCTGTGAGAAAAACCCCTATATCAGCTTTCTGGGCTACAAGGCCGGTGAAAATGTCTTTACCCATGCGGAGTACAGCAAGGAAAAGGCGGTGGATATGCTGGTTCTGCTGCGGCACATCGCAGACTATGTGATTGTGGACTGCACCAGCCTTTTGACCGGCAATGTGCTGGCGACCACCGCACTGGAGGTGGCGGATGATGTGCTGCGGGTGTGCAGCTGTGACCTGAAGGCCATCTCCTACTTCTCGTCCTATCTGTCGCTGGTTGCTGACAGAAAGTTCAAACCGGAACAGCACATCAAGGTGCTGTCCAACACGCGCCCTTATCAGGGTGGCAGCGAATACGAGAACTCCTTTGGCGGTGTGAAATACCGGCTGCCGTATCTTCCTTCGTTGGAGGAACAGGCGGCGACGCTGAAACTGCTGGAACCGCTTTCCGGTAAAGAGGCCAAGACCTATGAGCCGGTCATTGCCGCTATTGCCGGGGAGGTGTTCGGAGATGGCAAGTAATATTGACCTGTTCTTCAATACCAGCAGGAACAAGCGGACATTTCCCGAAGTGCTGGCAGAGATTCAGGAATATCTCGCCAGCAAGTATTCGACCCTGATTACCGATAACCCGGAGGAGCAGCACCAGCAGATTACCGCATACATCGCAAAGTATCTCAACGATTACAGTCTGGGCGTTGAGGGCATGAGCCATGAGGAACTGATCGACAAACTCTATACGGAAATGGCTGAGTTCTCCTTCTTGACGCCCTATCTTTTCGCAAATGATGTGGAGGAAATTAACATCAATTCGTGGAAAGATGTGAAAATCACTTATGCGGACGGGCGTGTGGTTCCCACCAAAGATCGGTTCCAGACCCCACAGCACGCTGTTGATGTAATTCGCAGACTCCTTCATAAGTCCGGCATGATTCTGGATAACAGTCAGCCGGGTGTGGTGGGCCATCTCTCCAATAAAATCCGTATCACGGTTCTGGGCAACCCGCTCACGGACAAAGAAAAAGGTGTGGCTGCATCCATTCGTATCGTGAATCCCAAGAAGTTGAGCCGTGATGATTTCATTGGCTACGGGACAGCCACCGCCGAAATGCTGGACTTTCTGGCCGAAGTTCTCCGGTTCGGTTTGTCCATCTGTGTGACTGGTTCCACCGGCAGCGGTAAAACCACGCTGATGAGCTGGATTCTCTCCACCATTCCCAACGAAAAGAGAATCTTCACCATTGAAAATGGGTGCCGCGAATTTGACCTTGTGAAAGAGGACGCCGAAGGAAATGTCATCAACAATGTAGTCCATACCGTTACCCGTTTTTCTGACGATCCCAAGCAGAACTACGATCAGGAGCGCCTTTTGGAGTTTGCCCTGACCTGTAACCCGGACATTGTGTGTGTCGGTGAGATGAAATCGGCCGAGGCTTTCGCCGCACAGGAGGCGGCCCGCACCGGCCACGCAGTTATCACCACCACCCATGCCAATAGCTGCAAAGCAACCTATTACCGCATGGTGACGCTGTGTACCCAGAAATACGACATGGGCGATAAGACCCTGTATAACCTGGTGACAGAAGCGTTTCCTATCGTTCTGTTTGTGAAGAAGCTAGAGGACAACAGCCGCCGCGTCATGGAGATCACTGAATGTGAGATTCTGGAGGACGGCACCCGGCAGCTCCACACCCTCTACCGCTATCATGTGTCGGAAACCTCTATCCAAGATGGCAAGGTAAAGGTGCATGGCGAGTTTCAAAAGGTATCCACGATCTCGGCCAGCCTGCAAAAGCGGCTTTTGGAAAACGGTATGCCGCCCCGTCTGCTGGAGCGTATCGCTGGTGGCGGTGTAAAACTGGATACTGGAAAGGAGGAAACTGCGTGATTGTATTGATTTTGCTGGCCTTTGTCGGGATGCTGACCGGCATCTTCTTGATTCTGGGCATGACCCCCTTTACATTTGCGGAGGAACTGACCAAGCCGCTTTCTGGGCGGCAACAGCCGATTTCCAAGCGAATCCAGCAGGTCAACCACCCCAAAGAGCCGAAGGGCATCCGTAAAACCGTGCTGGAAGCACGGGAGATGTTGATTCTCACCGGAAAGGGTGGGAAGTTTGCCGCCATTTGTGCTTTCTCTCTGTTCCTGGCGGCAATGGGTGCTGTGATCTGTATTGTGATTCAGAACTACTTTATGCTGCCGGTTTTGGCGGCCGGGATGGGCTTGCTCCCGTTCTGGTATGTCCTGTTCACCTCTCACAGCTATAAAAAGCTGATGAACAACGAGATTGAAACCGGACTGTCTATCATCACAAGTTCCTATCTGCGCAGCGAGAGCATGATAACCGCTGTGGAAGAAAACATTCATTACCTGAACCCGCCTGTGGCAGATGTGTTCCGGGGCTTCTTGGCCGAAACCAATATGATAAGCGCCGATGTGAAACAGGCACTCTCCAACATGAAGCCCAAACTGGACAACTATGTGTTTCGGGAATGGGTGGATGCCGCTATCGCCTGTCAGGACGATAAGAGCCTGAAAAGCACGCTCACCCCGATCATCGGGAAACTCTCGGATATGCGGATTGTTGCGGCGGAACTGGACTACCTGCTTTATGAGCCTTTCAAGGAATTTATCACAATGGCGTTCCTGCTCATTGGCAACATCCCATTGTTATACTTCCTGAATAAAGACTGGTACGATGTGCTTGTAAATACGGGCTTTGGCAAAGGGATTCTGGCGGTGTGTCTGCTGGTGCTGCTGATCTCGTTTGCGGCGGTGATCCGGCTCACCAAGCCCGTAGAATACAAGCGTTGATCTCGTCAGGAGGTGATACCATCGAGAGTGCTACCGATCTCCCTGCGGGATGCCAATGCGTTTGTTCTGGCGCATCACCGGCACAGTGGGCAGGTGCGCGGCTGTAAATTCTGTGTAGCTGTCGTAGATGATTTGGACGCCGTTCATGGAGTTGCGATTGTTGGGCGCCCCGTTGCCCGCCGACTGGATGATGGGAAAACAGCGGAAGTGACCCGGCTTTGCACCGATGGTATTGCCAACGGGTGCAGCTTCCTTTACAGCCGGTGCGCCCGGATTGCGAAACTGATGGGCTATCAGAAAATCATCACCTACACCCTGGCAACCGAAAACGGAGCCAGCCTGCGAGCTTCCGGCTGGCAATGTGCGCCGGGACTGCGAGGCGGCGGGAACTGGAATGTGCCGGGGCGCCCCAGAGCCGACAGCCGCAACACCGGCCCCAAACGGCTCTATTACAAAGAATTGAGGTGACGCGAGTTTTGTATCTCATTTTGCTATGCTTTGGGACGCTCTTTGGCCTGGGAGCGTTCTTTTTGTTGGCCGGACTGCTCCGGCTGCCGACTTCCGCAAGCACAAAGGCGGTTCTGACCGTGACGAGCCGTGGAAAGTCACAGAAAGGCAGCATCAATGCTGTCCTGTTCGATATGGCCGCACGGCTCTCTCCGCTGGTACATCTGGACGGCTATAAGCGGAAGAAGCTGGAGGCACAGTTGAAATCCGCCGAAATTAAAATGTCCCCGGAAACCTATATTGCGGCGGCCTGGGTAAAGGCTGGTCTGATTGCTCTGCTGATAATTCCGGCCCTTCTGATTTTCCCGATCCTTGCGCCGGTCATTGTGTTTCTGGCGGTGGCAGTTTACTTCAAAGAGCAGAAACGAGCGGACGAGATCGTTCAACAGCGCCGGGAAGAAATCGAAGCCGAGCTGCCCAGATTTGTAAACACCATTGAACAGGAACTCAGGGCATCCCGTGATGTGCTGAACATCCTGAAATCCTACCAGAGAAACGCTGGTCATGCCATGAAGCGGGAACTGGAAATCACGATTGCGGATATGGCATCCGGCAACGAGGAAAACGCACTCACCCGCATGGAGAGCCGGATTGGAAGTACCATGCTGTCCGATGTGGTGCGCGGCTTGATCTCGGTCAAGCGCGGTGACAACGGTATCATGTATTTCCAGATGCTTTCTATGACCTTTAAGCAGTTGGAACTTCAAAAACTGAAACTGGAAGCCATGAAGCAGCCGGGAAAAATGCGTAAGTATTCCTTTATGCTGCTGGGCTGTTTCCTGCTGATGTATCTGGGTGTCCTGGGCTATGTGGTGTTGGAAGCCTTTGGCGAACTGTTCTAAAGGAGGTGGAGAAACCGTGAAACGACTTCTGAAGGACAAACGGGGCGAGGGCTTTGTGGATGTGTGTGTCCTGGTTCTGGCGATTGCAATGGTTCTGGCTTTGGTGGTCCGCATTGCACCGGTATTCGTGGCAAAGCAGAACCTTGATGTCTTTGCAGACGAATTAGTTCGGACAGCAGAAATCAATGGGCAGGTTGGCTCTGCCACAAACGCAAAAGCAGCGGATTTGCGGGAGCAAACCGGACTCGACCCCAATATCTCATGGAGCGACACCGGAAAAATCCAGCTCGGCAACGAGGTGGAAGTGACCCTCACAACCACCGTCAATATTGGGCTGTTCGGTGAGTTTGCATCCTTTCCTGTCACTCTGACGGCAAAGGCCAGCGGGACTTCGGAGGTGTATTGGAAGTGAAGAAAATTCAAGAAGTCCTGAAAAACAAATCCGGGCAAGGCGTACCGATGATTTTGGCCGTTGTCCTCTGCTGCCTGATTCTGGCCTGTGTGACCTTTGAGTATATGCGCTTGATGATCGTTGCGCAGGGGGTGCGTGATTCTGTCCAGTCCGCCATTGTAGATGTGGCCACCGAGAATTGGGATGAAGCCTATGCCGGTTTGCGTGAGGGTTACTCCGGTGGCTATCAACTTGCCGGTTCGTCCTGGTCACAGAATGTTACCAGCGGCAATGTATACGCCCGTCTGCAAGATGTTTTGGGCATTGAATACGAGGGCGGGCAGTATGTAAAGTACAGCGGCGAGAATTTGGAGTATCGACTGTACGACCTGCACCTGGATGTAAAAAATGCTCCGCTGGCCCCGTCTGTGCCGGATGGCATTACGCAGCTCAATGTCACAGGGACAATCACTGTTGATGTGCCGCTTTCCTTTGGGTTCGGGCATCTGCCCCCCATGCAGATCACCATGAAACTCAACGCCAAATATGTTCCCAGGTTTTAATTTTGTGTATTTCGCCCTGCCGCTTTTCCATAGCGCAAAAAAATATTTGGCAGGAATCACACCTGGACGCCGTATTTGTGCAAATGGTATAATGATGGCGAGAAATATCACCATAATTTTAATATAAAATCACCGTACAAGGAGGTTTTCAAATGAGTGCAAAAAACAAGAAGCTGTTGGCCGTTCTTGGCGCAGCCGCCGTTGTGGTAATTGTGATTGCCGCAGTGCTGCTGGGCAAGGGCGGGCAGACCACAACCGTTGATCCGGCATCCACCCCCTCGGATGTATCTGCCGAGGATGTGGATAGCAGCAATACCCCGGACAGCAGCTCCAGCGAACCGCTGGTAGTGGTGCCGGACACCTCTAAACCCGAAGCGACTGACAGCCAGAACCAGACCGATGCTGTTTTGAATGTGGAGGAAGAAGATCAGGTAGACGTTAACCTGACCGACAGTGAAAAGAAACCCGAAACCACTCCGCCCCCGGCGCCTTCTCAGGAGGAACAGCAGGCGGCCAGCGAAAAGGGTGAGCCGATTGTGCATGAGCCGGACAGCAACCAACCCCAGACCGGCGACACACAGGGCGGTTCCATCTATCTGGAGGGCTTTGGCTGGATCACCGACGAGGGCGGCGGCACCGTTCAGGAGAATGTTCATTCCGATGGAGATATAAACAAACAGGTCGGCAACATGGGCTGATAACAACCCCGGAGAGTACGGTAGCGATACCGTACTCTTTTTTTGTCCTCAACTAATTTGATTGGAGGTGCGTTTTTGAAGCGGATATTTGTAATATTGCTCACACTTGTGCTGCTGTTGGGTATCTGCCCTATGAGCGCCCTGGCAGAAACCGGAGGAAGCGGAAACGTGGATGGCGGTGGCGGCGGTATGGGACAAGGAACCTCGCAGAACTCCTGGACTCCTGGTATGGAGGGTGTGCGGATTACCGTCGTAGATGCGGAATCCGGTCAACCGGTGTCTACACCATTTGACCTATCCAGCAATACACCGTCTATCAAGATTCACTTTGGTAAGGTCAGTAAAATTCAGTATGTCAACGGTGCCAGCATTTCACCAAACACAAGTGGCTATACCTGTAAGAAACCGGATATTGCGTTGCCTCGTATCATAAGCACCGGCAGTTATAGCGCCAGCATTGAAGCAATCAAGAAATACTTCTGCTCCGAGTATGCGGTAAAACTGGTGGCGCAGCAGACCGGAATCGCATACGAGGAACTGATTGGCGGACAGTACAAGCTGTTTTTGGAGCCAATCGCCTATTTTAAGCACAACGGAATTATGATGGCCATGACTGCCCATGAAGCCGCGCTCTATGATAATCAGGCAGGCGGGTCCTTGCGTAAGACCATGACGAGTTTGACCCATAAAAACCTGCCGCTGGCTATGTTCCTGGAATATGCGGATATGGGATTTCCGGCCTATACAGGGGCTACCAATAAGACCTGTTCCAACGATACTATTATCACCTATCTGGGTATGGGTATTGTATGGTTTACCGACCCGCCCGAACAGCCGGAGCCAACCGACTATGACTACGAGTATCGTGTGGATACAGATGTCATCACGCCGGTAACGCTTTATGCGGGATCGGAGATCAATCCTGATAGCCCTGCTACGGTATCCTTTAGTATCAACGGCAGCACCTACCGGATGAACAATATTGTGATTCCATCGGGAGATAGTCAGATTGCCTGGGTAAAGTGGCATACACCGTCGGAGCCGCAGGATATTACCATCTATGTCAGCACTAACAAAGGTTCGTTAAGCCAAAGCACCATTCACGCAAAGGTGGTAGATCTCTCCGGCAACGACCCGCCCGATCCGAAAGCCACCGATACAATGGGAAGCTGGTCGGCCAGCAGCATTCCCAGCCGAGAAACCAAGACCTATGCAGCATGGAGTGTCTGGTGGGCGAAATGGCACCCCTATTGGGTGTGGCACAGCACAGGGAAAAACACAGGATATTGGGTAGACGATGGATGGTATGATTACTTCCGGGACAATTACTCGGCCAGCATGACCGCCACCACCCGAATCGAGCCGGACGAAAAGGTTCCCACCGCTTCGGGCGATTTGATGAAATCAGGCTATGGCGTAACAAACACTGTAACGGCAACCGTCAGCACCTCTGCCCCGCTATCGCACTATACCTACGGGCAGACAGCCGTATCCTACTTCCCGGAGTTTGGCTATGGAACCTACTGGCGGCTGTTGGAGCGGCTCACCAGCGGAACAACGGCGCGGTTCCAGTTTGCCAAAAACATTTACAGCACCTATAACCAGCGGGTGCATTTTTCGCCGGTTTGGTTCCCGGACGGGAGCTACACAGTCAATACTCATGTAATGGATATTTGGACGCCTGCGGGGATGCTCGCCATGAATCTCACCGATGATGTAACGATCAGCGGCTCCCTCTATGATGATTGGCATATCGCACCGGGCAATCCGTAAGAAAAAGGAGAATGGATATGAACGACAACAGAACGATTCGGATTATGGTGTTTGAACCTGGGCGGGCGCCTTATACGACCATGCTGGAGGATTCTCTGGAACACCGGCAGGAACTTGTGGGCGGGGACATTGAGTGTATTCCTCTTCCCTGCGAAACGGTTCTCTGCTGCAATGCGTCCGGGAAACTGACAGGTCTGCCGGAGAACCGACAGTACGGGCCGGATATCCTTCACGGAACTTTTTTCCTCTATTGCGATACCCCGGAAGGACGGGGCGTTTCTTTGACCGATGAACAGATTGCCATGTATCAGGAGTATTTTCCGCAGCCGGTCCCCGCAGCGGTATCCTTTGAAGTACGGTCCGCCGCCGACATGAAAGAGTTTATGAACCTCATGTTCGGCAAGGGATGGGACATGGACACCGGAGCCGGAGAGGATATGGAGGCAAGCCGATGAGCAAAATGTTTTCGGTGGTGACTCTGGATGCCTCCCACTCTCTGATGACGGAGCATTTTGTCCCCGGTAGCCCTGATGGGCTGGATGAACTGCTGGACTGTGATGAAATCTCTGAGGTTCTTGCCGAATGGCCCCTGGGGGATACCATCGAAGCGAAAATTCAGACCTATCTCTATGGAGATGGCGAAACCGTGCGCGCTGACGAGGAGGATTTGGCTTTCTTCCGAGAGCATTTTGACGAGCTGAACGCCAGCGATGCCCTGGACTGCATCTCAGACCACAGCTTTTCTTTTGAATCGGACGACTTGGATTTTGGGTACGGCGAAGAAAGCGAAGATGAAGAAGATTTGGAACTATAAGACACGGCTCTGCTGAAAAGCAGGGCCTATTTTTATGGCAAAGAAAGCGAGGTCGATAAATTGCTTTTGCCGATTATTATGATCTGCGTCTGTGCGCTGCTGGGCGGTGGGACGCTGATTTTTCTGAAGTTGTCGGCCAAACACAAAAAATCGAAGAACAAGGACAAGGAAGAACTGGCCCAGATCACCGCCAATGAGTTCGTGAATGTGAAAGATATTCGGGGGAACTTCCTCTATACCCGTGACAATCTGGCTCTGGCGTATCTGAAAATCTACCCGATCAGCACAGAACTGTTCAGCAAAAACGAAAAGCGGCTGATTGCCAAGCAGCTTACGGTGAGCCTGTCCAGCGCACAGTACCCGTTTCAGCTTCTTGCTGTATCCCGCCCGGTAGATATTTCTCCGCTGTTGTCGGAGCTATCTGCCACACTCACTTCTTCTTCCGATGTGAAGCAAAAGGAACTGCTGAAGCAGGAAATCGTGGAAATGGGCGCCTTTGCTCTTTCCGGCGAGGTTGTGGAACGGCAATTCTACATCAAGATTTGGGATAGGGTAAGCGATGGCGTTGAGCGCGATCTGCTTCAGAAGCTCAAGCTGCTCGGCGGATATTTTTCGGACAGCGGCATTCAGACCGAGATTTTAGAGCAGCAGGATATTGTCCGGCTGTGCAACCTGGTCAACAACCCCGCCTATGTGCATTTGGAGGATTCCGGCATCAATGCTGCGATCCCGATTTTGGAAAGTGTAGGTGTTGCCTAAGTATGAAGCACACCCGGCAGGATTTGAAAATCATGCAGGGTTGGAGCCTCGAAAGAAAAATCAGAGTTACGCAGACGAGAATCATGGAATGGTATATGCGGTACGATGGGCAGGTCTTTATCAGCTTTTCGGGCGGTAAAGACTCCACCGTGCTGCTTGATCTGGCACGGCGGGTCTACCCTGATATTCCTGCTGTGTATGTTGACACGGGGTTGGAATACCCCGAACTGCGCGATTTCGTAAAAACGAAGGACAATGTTATTTGGCTTCGCCCGCGCTATCCGTTCACTCAGATTCTTGAGAAGTACGGCTATCCGATCATCTCCAAAGAGGTTTCGGATGTTATCAACGGCGCAAGAAAGGGACAACCTTACCGTCTGGCACGACTCAATGGAGAACTGCTGGACAAGAACGGAAAGAAGTCGATTTACAACTGCGAGAATTACAAATACCTTCTGGACGCTCCCTTCAAGATTTCGGCAAGGTGTTGTTACCACATGAAAAAAGCGCCGCTGAACAAATTTGAAAGGCAGTCCGGGCGGCACCCGATTACGGGTGTCCTGGCCTGCGAAAGCAAGCTGCGGGAGCAATCCTGGATCAAGTTTGGCTGCAACGGCTTCGAGCGCCAGCGGCCTCTCAGCCAGCCCCTTGCGTTCTGGCTGGAAGAAGATATTTTGCGGTATCTGAAAATGACCGGCATTCCCTATGCCCCCATCTATGGGGACATTGTTGAAAGCCGCAAGAAGAACGGCACCCCGATTCTGAAAACCACCGGTGTTTCCAGATCGGGGTGTATGTATTGTATGTACGGCGTTCATCTGGAGCATGAGCCGAACCGATTTCAGCTTATGCAGGTGACGCATCCCCAGCAGTATGATTACTGCATCAATAAATTGGGGTGCGGCGCTGTGCTGGACTACATTGGGGTGCCTTACCGCAATCAACAGTTGGAGGTGGATCATTGTTAGGTTCTAAGAAAAAAGAAGAAGCGTTTCCCGTCAATGAAGCGCTGCTAAATGTCATTACCCCGATGGGGCTGGAAATCAAGCGAAATAGTTTGGTCATCGGTGAAAATCTGGGTAAGGTGTACGGCGCCGTCCGCTATCCGCAGAAGGTGGATATGGGGTGGCTTTCCAAGATCACCAACATCCCCAGCACCATTGTTTCGGTGGGGATTACCCCCATTGACAATGGTTCGCTCATTTCCGCAATCTCCAAAAGCATTGTCCAACAGCGCGGCGCCGCTGACAGTGCCAAAGACCCGCTGACCCGGCAGCGCGCCGAGAAAGCCGCCGAGGACGGCGAGAAAATCATGCAGCGGATCGACCAAGAGGGCGAAACGGTTGCCATGATGTCGCTGACCGTGATGCCGATTGCACAGGATGAGGTCAACTTCACAAAGGTCTGCCGCCGTGTGGAGAGCGCCTTCAACATCCAGAAGTGCAAGGTGCGCACCCTCGCCAATCTCCAAAAGGAAGGGTTCCAGAGCATTTCTCCCACCTATCCGGCCAACTCCACGGTGGACAGCATTGTGTCCCGTATTATTCCCATGAGTACCTTTGTGGGCGGATTCCCGTTTGCCAGCTCCGGTTACAACGATGGTCGGGGCTATTATTTTGCAAAGGACAGCAACGGCGGCCTGGTGATTCTGGATACCTGGGAGCGCGGAAACGACCGCACCAATAGTAGCTTCGTGATTATGGGTGTGGCCGGTATCGGCAAGAGTACCGTTGTGAAGCACATCATGCTTTCGGAATACATGAAGGGGACGAAAATCCTGTGCATCGACCCGGAATCCGAATATAAGGATATGTGCCGGAACCTGAACGGAAGCTGGCTCAATGCTGGCGGCGGAAAAAACGGCCGCTCCAACCTTTTGCAGATCAGACCGGCGCCCCGTGACGATGACGATGAAACCGACAAACTCTATACCGATGAAGGAAACGGAATGTCTGATATGGCGCTGCACATGAAAACACTGGAGATTGAATTTTCCCTGTATCTGCCCAGCCTGACGGATATGCAGAAAGCAATCCTCAAGCAGACGATCATTGAACTCTACAATCAGTTCGGCATCTTCTGGGAAACGGATATTCGGCAGCTCAAGGCCACGGATTTTCCCATTCTGTCCGACCTTCACGCCCTGCTGGAAAAGAAAGCGGAGGCCAACAAGGAGAATCCGGTATATCGTGATCTGGCAATGCTGCTGTACGACGCCGCAGCGGGCAGCGACAGCTTTCTGTGGAACGGCCACACCACGCTGGAGGCTAATTCCCGGTTTATTTGCCTGGATACCCACGACCTGCAAAATGCGTCGGATAATGTCAAACGCACGCAGTATCTGAACCTGTTGAGCTGGTGCTGGGAGGAAATGAGCCGCGACCGGAATGAGCGTTGCCTGCTGGTATGTGACGAGGCATATCTGATGATTGACCCGCAGGTCCCGCAATCCCTGGTGTTCCTGCGTAATGTGGAGAAGCGGGCAAGAAAGTATGAAGCTGGACTGGCAATCATTTCTCATTCCGTGGTGGATTTCCTGGCCCCGGAGGTCAAAATGTACGGGCAGGCCCTTTTGGATATTCCGTGCTATAAAATCCTGATGGGCTGCGACGGCAAAAACCTTCAGGAAACCAAAGACCTCTACAACCTGACGGACGCGGAGCAGGAATTGTTGGAGAGCAAGCGGCGTGGACACGCGCTCTTTATCATCGGGTCCAAGCGACTTCATGTAAACTTTGAGATTCCGGCCTACAAGTTTTCCTATATGGGCAAGGCTGGCGGCCGGTAATTCGGTGGCGGCCGGGAGCGATCCCGGTCGCCTTACTTATTTCACACAGGAGGTTTTCAGATGAATCATGCGGAACGATACGAACACCTGGTCAACAAGATGGCTGCCATACGCTGGAGGGGCAGTGATTTGGACGCTTCCTATCATGCTGCCCTTTTCCTGATGGCTTCCCATCCGGCCCTTTTTAAGAAAATGGATCGCTACCTCTGCCCGGAGGGAATCGACTTTACCAAGATGATGCGGAAAGAGGAATTTGAATATGACTGGATGAAGATAACGGCGGATGCCGCCCATAACCTTTTTTCCTGGAGCAGCAAGTGCGCTGCGACCCCCTTTGAGATTTCGCGGATGCCTGCCCCGGCGATTCGGGCGCTCTTTACGGCCTGCTTCATCGCCAATGGGGACTACATGGTATCTGTCCGGAAAAATGACAAAGGAGAAAAGGTGTTTGAAATTGACGACAGCGCCGGTAAACGGCGGGAGGCGTTCAATCTGCAAATGGAGCAGATGATGGAAGCCCCCGGTATGGAACCGGACTGATTATGGAGGTGATTTTTTGGCTGTTGATCCGTTGACTGCAAAAATTCTGGCAAAGGTAGCTGTGCAGGCGGCTACCGACTCCGAGAGCCGGAAAAGAATCCTGTTTATGATCCTGGCCCCGGTTCTGGGGCTTTTGCTTTTGATTGCCTTCATCCTGTACCTCATTACCAGCCCCTTTTCCGTGCTGTCCCAATGGTTGATTGGTGATGAGGTAAACGTGGTAGAGGATTTTCAGAAGCAATATGGTTACAACCAGCAGCTCGGCATTTATGAGAAAGACTATATAGACGGTAGTGGTCAGAGCTATGAGGGCGTCATCTTTACGGATGGGGCAACCGAAGTTGTCTACTACAATCAGTTGGATGAGCGTTGGGCCGATCTTCCGTATGGAACCGATAATATCGGCGGTTATGGATGTGGCCCGACCTCTATGGCGATTGTGGTATCCAGCCTGACAGACCAGACCGTTGATCCCCCCACAATGGCAGAATGGGCGTATCAGAACGGCTATTGGTGTTCCGGCAACGGGTCCTAT
Organism: Gemmiger sp. An87; assembly: GCF_002159185.1. Classification (GTDB taxonomy): domain Bacteria; phylum Bacillota; class Clostridia; order Oscillospirales; family Ruminococcaceae; genus Allofournierella. The sequence continues at coordinate 96,533 of NZ_NFHD01000001.1, read as the reverse complement.
CACTCGTTGATACCGGGGGCTGCGGAGGGCTTTGGGCTTCAATGGGAAAGCATCAGCACCGATGACCCGCAGGCCGTGGTGGATGCTTTGGCATCCGGGAAATTGATTGTGGCACTCATGTCAAAAGGCCACTTCACATCCAGCGGTCACTTTATGGTGCTGCGTGGAGTGACCTCTGAAGGAAAAATCCTGGTGGCCGATCCTGCCAGTAAAAAACGAAGCGAACAGGAATGGGATATATCAATCATTCTGGATGAGGCCAGAAAGGGCGCCGCAGCAGGCGGTCCCCTGTGGGCGATCTACTAAAGGGGTGCGATATGAATAACCGAAACAAGCTGATTGAACTGTTTATCTACATCGTGATCGTAGTGGTGGGCATCGTCCTTTTGCTGACCGGCGGGGCGGATGACAAAACCAGTGCTGAAAATATGGGAGGTGAATCCTATGCTGTTGTACTTGACGAGTAACCAGAAAAGCAACCTGATTGACCCCGCTGTGCGGAATATGACTCTGCCCGCCAAGAAACTGGTCGGCCGGTTCAGCCTGAAAAGTTTCGTTACAAAAGATATGCGCAATTATGCCAACGCCAAATTCTTTGTGGTGGATGCGGCGTGTATCGAGGAAAGCGGCAATGATTTCACCCTTGCCCTGCAATCCTTTCAGATGATGTTCTCCGCCCGGATCATCGTCATCCTCTCCGGCTGCGAGGATGTGAACGGCGAGGTACAGCGGTTACTGTCCATCGGCGTTGTGAATCTGGTTACGGGTGAAACGATGGAGGACGCCTTGGACGAGCTGACAGAAGCACTTTCCGAAGATGGGATGCAGCGGTATGTGGTAAAGGCTCCCGTCTACGAACAGCCAGTTACTCAGCGTGAGAAAGCCCCGGAGCCGGATGAAATTATTCCGTACCGCTGGAACGCCCGGAATATCCGTATTGCGGTGGCCGGTTCGCAGCGCAGAAGCGGCGTGACGGTGACGGCCTTTAACCTGGCATCTTGGCTTGCGGCCAGAGGTGCGGAAGTGGCGTATATCGAAGTCAATCAGAACCGCCACCTGCAGCTCCTGCTGAACATCTACGAAGCGGCACCGGATGGGGAGCATTACACCATTGATGGGATCGACTGCTACTTGACCAACGAGCCAGATAAGGCATATCAGTTTATCGTCTATGATTGCGGCGTGATGCAGACGCCCACCTCTATTTTCCGTGACGCGGATCACCGGCTTCTGTGCGGGAGTGTCCTGCCTTATGAGATTCCGGTGTTCCACAAGGCATTGTCCGAGTGCGGTTCGTTGGAAGTGCGCCCGGTAGCGATCTGTGTGCCGCAGGAAATTCAGGAATACTGTATGGAACTCTTTGGGGAAGATGTGCAGATTGCTGCGGCATCCCACGACCTGTTTGCGAAACGAGCCAACGGACAGATCTACCGGCCGCTGGTGGAGAAGTATATTGCAGGAGAAAAGCGCCTGTAACAGTAAGACATGATTGGGAGGATTGGAATATGGCAAAGTTTGAGTATATGCAGCGGGCATTTTCTTCTGAACTGAAGCCCAGAGCGCGGCTTGTGCTGCAAGTCCTGGTTCTGCATTGCAACAAAGAGGGCGAGTGCTTCCCCTCTATCAAGACCATAGCCGCCAAGTGCGGCTATGGGGTGTCCACCGTAAAGCGGGCGCTGGATGAGCTGGTGAAGGCGGGATACATCGTCAAGCAGGCCCGGTTTGACGAGCGTAAGAACGGCGGCCAGACCAGCAATCTCTATACCTTATGCTCTGACTTGCCCTGCCCTGACGAGCCGGAAAACGCCCCTGTGCCGGAAGATGATGCGTCTGATGAATCCCCGGCAGTGCAGCTGGAGAGCGCCCCTGCGGATGCCTGTAACACCCCTGATCCCACGCCTGGGGAGCAGTCTGCCACTTTGCCGACACCGGATTTCTACTCCTTTGCAGATGGCTTTGAAACAAAAATCGGGCGGCAGAATTGCCGCCCGATTCGTATGTGGTCTGGGGGGCAGTCCATTTTTATACCCCCTTGAATCGTACAGGTGAACAGATACTTACGGATGAAGAAAAAAGTAAATAGCTGTGCTGTTGATAGGTACATTTTAATCAAACAGCCAAGTAAAATAGGATTGGATCAGGCTGTTGGATGGGAAGATAGTGCGAACAGCGATTCTTTCGGCTGGAAGAATGTTTGTAGCGTTTTGTGTTTGCAAATAGTCATATATCCCCTTAGTTCCCACATCATCCAAAGGCTTTTGACTAATGGAAGCAACCACTTGTTGTCTTTTGACTTCAGAGAAAGTGTCCTCTTTGAAAAAATAGGGATAAATTTTTTTCATAAGACAGAGAACAATCAGATATTTTACAGGGGTATTATCTGGGGAAGTCAATAGATGTTTAGTAGTGACATCCAAATCGAAAAGCAACTTAGACTTTGAAATCCCATTTCGAGTGTCCACAGTCCCTTTTTCGTAGGGAGATAGTGTTTCGCCGGGAAAAGAAATTTCATCCCACTGCCAGAGCAGATACCAACAAAAGAACGCAAAGTGCATGGCCACATCTATGGACGGACTTTGGCGGTAAAGTTCCGTATATTGTGCGAACACAATTCTCCAATTTTCTTCGTGTTCAGATTCAAAAATATTAGAAAGTTCCATAAATCGCCACGCTCCTTTTCTGTGCTATTTTACTGGCCATGCGTCAGAGAGTTGGGGACTGCCGCCACTCTCTGGAAAGAATATTTTAACACAGATTTCAACACCTTTGTCAGCAAAATTTTTGAAGTATTTAATTATACTACCGAAATCGATTTTAGATGTATAGTGTCCAATATTTGAAATGTAATTCGTTATTAAGTACAAAGCACAAATTTAAGGGGCAACTAGGCACACGATCACCGGCGTTGCTGATTTGTCAACTCTGGAGCAGACCAAGGGATATTGACGTCGCTTTTCGTAAGTATGGGTAGAAGTATTCATAAAGATGTGGTAAAGTAATTTTAGCAGGAAGGCGTGAGCAAATATGTTTGTATCGATAACTAATAAAGAACAGATGAAGAAGTTATATGATTTCTTGTTTGTGCAGCAATTAGACTTTGAGGCTTGTTTTCCCGATGATGGCACGAAAGAATGTGACAATGAGAATCCGTTGATGAATGGAAAGCAGGAAATTTGTGCAGTAAGCGATGTGAAAATTGGTGTGTGGGATGGGATGGATAATGCCATTAGAGTGACAGGAAAATTGACGGAAGAAGTAAAGACCGTATTTTATCAGTCTTTACTGGGCCGTGGAATATGGAAATATAGCTTTTTCCGTAATGGAAAAGAGATTGTTACAGTAGAAGATTTTGATGATGTTCTTTTGAATTTAGATAAAAATGAAATTGAAATCTTAAGAATGATAAAGGTAATAGAGTAAGAAAGTGCGGGGTGTAAGCCCCGCACTTTCTGTTTATGCTGCATTGGGTAATGGCACAGAAGCAGAGTAAGCCACTACTGGGTCTGGTTCTTCCACAGAGAAAGGAAGGACGGGAATGGGGTCCATGGGAATCAATAGATCAGCCAGGGCTACAATAAGGACCCCCCAAATTGCAACGGTGGCAAGCAAGTTGGCCTGATCAAGGACAGATTTAAGGGCTGTTTTAACAGCTTCAACGACTGCTCCAGCAGCACTTGTCCAGTTTTTGAAGCACTGGTTAATGATTACTTTGCGAGAAACAGAATCGTAAATGTATAAGCAATCAGAGTCTCCACTCTTATATTTTACGATATGGAAGTTGAAGATGGGCTTTTTGGTGGTGGTATTATCTGCATGGAGATTCACATGGGAGCAACGGATATTTAAGCCCGGAACATAGCCAAGGTGAGGATTGGTCATGTAGAGTTTTACATTTCCGATGGTGACCGGTCCCCAAGCAAGGCCAGCACTTCTGGAAACAGCGGCGAGGTTCGAGGCATCACTCAGATCCTCAATAGCAGTTTCTGTTGCATTTTCGAGGGAAGTGGAATTGTTAGCGGCAAAGGCGGGAACGGACAAAGTGAAAAGCATCACAACGGATAGAAAGATAGAGATTAATTTTTTCATACAAAAACCTCCTTCAATTTTGGAATGGGCAAGGGAAATGTTGCGGTTGCTCAATTTTCTGGCCCACTGGTATCACCTCTTTCTCATAAAAGTCTGTAATTCCAAAGCATTGAATTTCAAAAGATTATATTCTGCAAAGCTCGCATTTTTTATGGATGTTTTTCTTAATTTGCTTACATCCCATAAACGAATAACGGAGGTCATTTTGGACAGTTGCCTGAGATTTTTTTGAATTATTTTTGTGGATGTCAGTGAAGTCCCTGATTCCATATTGGGGGAGCAGTTTGCCACTATATTGACCGTAGAAGCTGATCTTTTACACATATATCATATTTGTTGGAACTGCTAACTAGCCTACCTCTACGCTAATTGTGCATCCCTCTACCTGATAGAAAAATCTTTATAGTGTCCAATTTGGGAAAGTTAATTCGTTATAATATAAGAAAACATAAAGCGTTGTAACAGGAGGCAGATATTATGAAATGTCCGTTTTGTGGTGAAGAAATGGAGCACGGTTTTGTGACATCAGGAGTGACATTGAAGTGGCAGCTCAAGAAGAAAAAAGTTACAATTAACCCGTATCCAGATGAAAAAAAGGGCGAATTTGTTTTTAGTTATAATCCTTTTGGTGGAGCCGCAGCCGAGGGGGAACTGTGCCGGAAATGTCATAAGATTATACTCTCGTATGAAGGGCCCGTTACAAAATAGCAACTTGAACAATCAGAAAATAGGAAAAGTTAGTGAGAGCCGCAGAATTAACGGTTCTCACTAACTTTTTTATACATCAATCTTCTGTTCAGCGCTAAAAACGGTGTTTCTCAGTAGAGCCTTTTGGAGAGTTTATCCAAGTTTATACAGTTTGCCGACAACGCCAGGATACCAGGTCCCGTACAGATCGTAGGGAATGGGAATATTTTTGTATTTGAACGCCTCAACGCTGGCTACCCAAGATACATTGCCGCTAGGCAAATTGTAGCACTCGTATACTCTTGTCAAAAAGTTATTTGCAGTCATAAAATAGACTTTCATTAGACTGGTGTATTTCATCTCTTGCAGAGCTTTGTTCATGTTGGATCTATCCAAAGCGCCCAGAATGTCCCATCCGAGGCTGATTGCAAAGCTGATTGCCGCTGCGGGAATCGTTGCATCAGCCGGAAGTTTAAGTTTGGCACAGATTAGGGCCGAAGCAGCCGCTGTACCAGCAGCGTTCTTTACACTGGTAAAGAAATTGAAATCAGAACTAAGTGCATAGATGGAAACTGCTTGATAATAGGTGAGATAATCAACTTCCAGAGTGAATGTGCCGGAGAGGGCTTCGCCAAAGGAAAGCGGAGATTTTTGTGTATCTCTTACCCATGCAACACCTTTGCTGCCAGTATAAGAACTCAGATTGCTTTTAGTAGAAGTAGTTGCTCTTGTCGCAATACCGTACTGTTCAGTAGCTTGTTCGAATTTTCCTACGAGTGCAACAGCTTCAACAGCAGATAGTTTTTCAGAATAGCTATAATCTTCGGCGGACACTTTGTTATCGAATGCCTGTTCAAAGTATCGGTCGATCTGTTCTTCAGGAAGATTATCCACTTCTTCCCTAGTCATGTTCGTGACTTCGGGAATCATAGTAGCATAAAGCTCGTCAGGATTAACAGACTGTTCGGCGGCCAATGCGGGAACGGAAACGGTAAGTAGAATTGCTACTGAAAGTAGTAGGGATATAAATCTTTTCATAAAAAAGTCTCCTTTATTTCTTGATAGGTTGGAAAAATATTACCATTCAAATCCTTGCCCCATTGGAATCACTTCTTTCTTGTAACATAGTTTGGATTCATTCAAATACATTGTCACACCGAAATCATTTACAGGTCCCTTCCACAGAAAGCCTTGGTTGCGCCTTCCCTGCAAGAGTAATATCGACTGTTAATTGATAGGTTTTTCCTTTCGACACCGTTACTTTTCCACTGAAAGCAAGATCTCCAACTGAAGATTTTTCCCAAGTTTTGATACACCGGCTTCCTTGCCATAGTTTTATTACAGCATCAATGTCATCTGTTGGCCGATCCGCAGCAATGAACACAGTACAGGAAGCTGTAGTTCCATCAAAAGAGATACGTGGAACAACTGCTGCCGCCCTTGTTGATGCTGCATAGGCAGTGGATGAGAACAGCATGAGGAAGATAAACATGATGGGCAAAATTCGCTTTTTCAAAGAAATGACCCCCTTCATTCGCTTATACCCCGTAAACGAATAAAGGAGGTCATTTTGGACAGTTGGATTCGGTTTTTTTAGAATTATTTTTTTTGGACACCCGCTGCCAATTTTATCATAGTATCTTCAGAAAAATCTGCCATAATATAAAAAGCAAGGTCATTTTCTTCTGATGACCAAACCAGCATATTGGAGGATGTTTCTCCGTCGGCCTGATAGAAGTCTGCACAGATATTACCGACTTGAATAGATCGAGCCTCTGTATAGTCGGAAATAACAAACAAGCTTGCAGCATCATCTCCTCGCAAATAGGAAAATATGATACGCTGTCCCGAATCATTGGTATAGGTTAGATACATACCGCCATCAAGTTCCTGCGCTTTTTGGAAAGAAAATCCTTCTGGCAACCATGTTAACTCATACTCTACGATAGTATTTTCTTGCGGTGCATCACCAATAAATCTATACTCAACAAATGCTTCGTACTGTTCCCGGACCCATGCGAAAAAAGCAGCTCGCGCTTCTGCATCCACTGTCAGCCATGTACCGCTGGCGAGAGCCACCGCAAGAACAAAGCAAGCTGCATATTTGGGCAGTTTGTAGATCACAGGATGTTTTGCTTTCCGAAAAGTTCGGCGCATTTTTCTCTGAAACGATGGGGAAAACTCATGTTCACATTCTGCTGGAGCGGGGAGCGAATCCCTGATTGCCTGATCCGCTTCAGCCGCCGCTTTTTTCAGCATTTCCTCGCTTATCACAGGATTCCCGCCTCCTCACATAGTTTTTTCAATTTGCTTTTGGCCCGTTGATCCAGTTTAATTGCGGCCGGCAACGACAGTCCCAACATCTTTGCGATTTCTCTGACCGTGTACCCATGATGATAACGCAGCAAAATCATTTCTCGATACCTGGCAGGCAACTTCAAAATACATTTTGTCAAATCGTTGTCCCCTTCATAATGAGCATTTGTGCCTTGAATTTCCTCGATCAGTTCGACAGAAGGGTGTTTTTGTAACCGTCTATACTGATCTATTGCTTGGTGTTCAACTATTGTAACGACATAGCTATGCGTTTTTGGACACACAGGAGCATCAATTTTTTTAATGTTTTCTGCTATTTTTACGAAAGCCTGATGCACAGCATCCTCTGCATCCTGCTCGTTATGTAAAATTTCGTAGGCCACATGGAACATCAGGCCACGATACTCCAGATAGATCTGTTCAAACAGCGACTTCTCCTCTGGAGTTTCAAGCATCATCATATAAATTAACATAATGCGAACCCCCAGTCATAATCCACTTCATTGTATCATGTAGTCTGACTTCTCAACAAGTAGAAAGATTCAATTTACATAATATTTTGCGTGGATGAGAAAATGGGGGATAATATAGGGAAAGATAAACGGCAGGAGCCATTTGGCGCCTGCCGTCATTTTCCTTGATTCAGCCGTGCGATAAGACCAAGCAATATAATTAAATCATCATCTGATAATGTCCTGATGCCATCCAACGCCTTTCTGACAAGCTGTGGTGTGTTTTCAGTAGCGTCAAAAAATTGTAGGGGCGTTATTTCAAAATATTCGCAGATATTTAAGAATTGCTTCATGGAAGGCAATGCCCGGCCGGAGGAAATAGCCTGGATGTAGCCACGGTTTTGTCCCAGTTCCAAGCTCAACTGGTATTCAGAAATGCCTTTTTTCAACCGCAGCTCCGTGATCCGATTGCGGATAAATTCTTCGTCCATAAGTTCACCTCTCTGATTGTTAGCATATCAGAAAGGTTCCCTGGATAATGAACATTATTTGTGTTATAATTTGGCTGATGATTTCGTTTGCGCCTTATTAAATGAGTTATTTTTGTTTTCTATGTGTTGACCGATATTAGAACAGGAGGAAACCGCATGAATGAATGCGTTTGTGCTATTACTGGACACCGGCCAAGCCGGTTCAAGTTCAAATACAGTGAAGATTATACCCTTTGCAAGAAGATCAAAGCCAATATGCTGGAGGTGTTCCGAAAGCTACATGATGAAAAGGAAGTCCGGCGCTTTTATGTTGGCGGCGCCCTGGGTGTGGATATGTGGGCGGCTGAACAAATCCTTCGTCTGAAGGAACAGCCTGGATACGAAGATATTGAATTGGTTGTAGCCCTGCCGTTTGTCGGCCATGATGCCAAGTGGGATCAGCGCAGCAAGCGCCGGATGGAGTTCATCCTGCAACATTGCAGCAGAAAAGAGGTCATCGGAAACAAGGATTGCCGTGAGAGCTATATCAAGAGAAATTGCTACATGGTAGATCAGGCCAATTACCTGGTGGCGGTTTATGACGATGTGCGGAATCTGCGCTCCGGGACAATGCAATGTGTCCGGTATGCAAGGGAAAAGCAGGTTCCGGTATTTTTGATTCATCCAGACACAGCCAATATAACTTATCCGATGTAATCCATCAAGAGCGTCGGGTGTGACCTTATTAGTCCTACTCCCGGCGCCTTTTATATTATACATCCAAGCATTTAGGCACCAGAACTTATGCAATAATTCATATTTTGCGCCTTGTATTGTTCTTTTGTGAGAACTATAATGAGTTCAATCGGAGGTTAAGGATATGGATTATATGACTGTCAAAGAGGCCAGCGAAAAATGGGGCGTAACGCCTCGCCGGGTAAACTACTATTGCGCCGGTGGCCGTATTCCCGGTGCTGTGAAGATGGCCGGTGTCTGGCTGATCCCAAAAGATGCGGAAAAACCGCGTGATAGGAGAACAAAAGATGGAAAACAATTTTAGTATTTTAATTATCGAAGATGATGTACTGCTAAATGATATGACCAAGCGGCTTTTAACCCAACATGGATATTGTGTAACTTCTGCCTATTCTGGAAGTGAGGCACTTTTATTGATTGAAAAAAGCAGCTTTGACTTGATTTTACTTGATCTGATGCTTCCCGGCATACCGGGCGAGATCGTATTGGACAAGATAAAGGCTATGATGGACATTCCGATTATCGGTGTTTCTGCTAAAACAGATATAGACAGCAAAGTGAACCTCATACGAAACGGTGCAGATGATTACATCACAAAGCCATTTGACAATCAAGAGCTGCTGGTGCGGATTGAAGCGGTGCTGCGACGCTTTCAAAAATCCACCGGCCCCAATAATGGCAAGATGCTTCATTTTAAGGATTTGTCCCTTGATACAGAAGCTATGGAGGCTAAAATCGGGAATACCCCCATTGCTTTGACACGGTATGAATATCTGATTTTACAGCTTTTGATGTCCGCACCCTCAAAGGTATTCACAAAGAACAATATTTTTGAAAGCGTGTGGAATGAAAACTTTATCGGGGACGATAACGCAATCAATGTCCACATTGGAAATCTCCGCAAGAAGTTTGCCAAAGTCAATCCAGAGGAAAAGTATATTCAGACGGTTTGGGGCCTCGGTTTCAAAATGCAGGGCTAATCCTTAGAGAAATCTTATAAAGTTTGCACGCCGATCTGCTACAATAAGACGATATGGAAAGGGGATGATTATTTGGAGGCTGCTTTGGAAACAGCCGGGTTGACCTATGTTTTCCCGGACGGAAACGGGATTAAAAATATCACATTTCAGGTAATGCGTGGAGAAATCTATGCACTGTATGGCGGTCATAACGCAGGAAAATCTGTACTGTTGCAGGCCATTATTGGCACACTCCGACCTCAATCTGGTACGCTCAAATTATTTGGCAATATAGACTATCAGCAGGAGCGCCGCCGGATTGGATTTGTACCCCAAAAGCCTGTGACAATCGGCTCTCTGTCACCGGCTGATATGCTGCACTATTTTTCTTCTGCTTTCGGAAGCACAGAAAGCCGTTTTTTAGATATATTGCATCTGAACCCGAAAGAAAAAAAGGCTGTACGGCGATTACCCTTATCGATCCAGCGTTTAGTGAATTTGGCGGTTGCCCTTTTGGGAAATCCAGATATGATAATTCTGGACGACCCTTTTTCCGGGCTGGATAAGGGAGAATGTGAACACCTGCTTTCTGTTCTGACCTATCTGCATGAAATGAACCATACCACGCTTCTAATCTCTGGACAAGATTATACGCTGCTTTCCCGGCTTGCATCCCAATATGGCGTGATGGCAGATGGCAAGCTGCTTTGTGAGCTTACGGCTGGGGAATTGAAAGAGAGCTGCCAGCGGTGCATAAAGATAAGAACCCCGCAATTAGAACGGGCTATTACGATTTTAAGCCAGCGGTTCCCGGATTTTGAAGTGTTGGGCCATGACCTGATTAGAATTTTTCATTGCAATGAGCAATCCGGGGAAATCAATACGCTGCTGGTTCATTCCGGGATAGAGGTATCGGAAATCTGGCTTGCCGGTATGGAGCCGACCGACTATCTTTTGAAAATGACAGGAGGTGCAAAGAGTGATCCAGACGATACAAAGTGAGTTATTCCGTATCCGCAAAAACCGCCTGTTTGGGGCCTGCCTCGCACTGGCTGCTTTTTTTGTCTTTGCGCTTGCCCTGACATTTTATCATAATTCGGTAAATGGTATGTTTCCGGCTATATCACTGGTTTCGTTCACGGAGTTTCTATTTTCAGATTACAGCCTGATCTTTCCGTTGACACTCTTTTTGTGCCTGTACTTTACAGAGGATTTTCATACCGGCACATACAGTATCGCACTTTCTAAAGGAACAAGCAGAGTACATCTATTCTTTGGAAAACTGCTGGCCTCATGGATTGGCGTTTTGGTTTTTCTGTTTGTATGCTTTGGCGTTGCATATTTGTCCATTTTGATAATGGGAGCATCCCGGTATGACATAGACTATTCGTTTTCTGCAATCGGAGCCTTTCTTCTGCTTCAATGTCTGTGCTTTTTAGGGTACACCGCATTTCTTAATCTATTAAGTTACCTGCTCCGGCATCGGATAATTGTCACGATTACCGCATTTTTTATGCTGGGGGTTTTGTATCTATACCTCACAAAGATAAGCACAGCATTGGATATGGATTATTCGCTCTACAAGTATTGGGTGGTAGGGCTTTCCCATAGCTTGCAGATCAATACCATTGGGGAGGATTTAATACCCATTTTGGTTACACTGGGAATATATCTTTTTTTACCGACAGCTATTTCGTTCTCCCTATTTCAAAGGTTGGATTTGCGCGGTTTGGAAAGGCGGTGATGGCTGCGTGATTGTGTTATGTATCTTGCTGGCAATGCTTTCCCTGTTTTTGCTTCTGAAACTGATTTATCAGCGGAGGCTGGTTCGGAAAATCAAAAAGCAGATTGATTTTTTGACAGACCGGGATACGCAAACAGAAATCATGGTGGAAAAAACGGATAGGCCAATACAGGATCTGGCTACAAGTATCAATCATCTTCTGAAAAAATATCGCAGCATGGGTCAGGAAATCGAAAGGAGCGATACCCTGTTCCGGGATACTATCACCAGTCTGTCCCATGACCTGCGAACGCCGCTGGCAACAGCAAACGGCTATATCCAGCTCTTACAGGAACAGGATTTAACCGGGGATCAAAAAGAATATGTGATGATTGCGGGAGAAAGAATTTCCGCTGTAAAGCTGCTTCTCGACCAACTGTTTGAATTTGCAAGGATTGAGGCCGACGAACTGAAATTGAATTGCAGGAATACAGATATACACAGTGTACTTCGGGATGTTGTCGCCTCATACTATGGCGATTTTGAACAGAAAAAATGCGTTCCCCATATCGTTATCCCAAATTCACCGGCTATCATTTGGGGCGATCCAGATGCCTTGACCCGGATTTTCTCAAATGTGGTTTATAATGCGCTTGTTCACGGGGATGGAAATTATCAGATCACCGCAGCGTTAGAAGAAGCTCAAACGGTCATAACCGTTAAAAATGCGTCGAGCAGTATTCAGCAGGAAGATATTCCCCATTTGTTTGATCGCTTTTACACCACCGACCAGTCACGGACAAAAAAGACAACCGGGCTGGGGCTGGCAATCGCTCAAAGACTTGTGACCCGTATGGGCGGGCAAATCTCGGCTTCTCTGCAAAATGGTATCTTTGCAATTCAAATCGTGTTTCCCATTGTTAATTTCTAAAGGGCTGCTTCGGCAGCTCTTTTTTCATCCTTAGACTTTCCTTAGACTTTCCTCAAACAAATCCTAAACCTCTTTGGTAAAGTATGAGCCATAGGAGGTACAAACAATGGTTAAAGTAGCTTTAGTAATTTCACTCATCGCTTTGGTGGTGTGCCTGCTCATGGCTTTGCATGGCATATTGAGCGATGGCCTAAAAGGGCTAAAACAGAGGTCAAAACCCATCGGGATTTCATTTTTGATTTACGCTGTGGCCTTTTTGCTTTTTATCTTTTTTCAATAACGGAGGAATTTCATGCTGCAAATCAAAAATGTAAATCTGAATGTTGGAAATACCGCCTTGCTGTCCAACATCAACCTGACTTTAGAGCAAGGAAAAATCTATGGTATTCTGGGGCCGAACGGGGCCGGTAAAACAACACTGTTTAAGTCCATGCTGGGCCTGACCGCCTTTTCGGGAGAAATCCTCTCGGATGGGCAACCCGTTTCCAGTAGATGTTTTGGAAGTTTGATTGAATACCCAGCTTTTTACCCCCGGCTCACCGTAGAGGAAAATTTGAAGCTCCACGCACAGTATTTAGGTCTGAAACGGCCAAACATCGAAGCGGCGCTCAAACAAGTAAACCTGCTGGACGCCCGGAAAAAGCTGTTCTCTCAACTTTCTTTGGGGATGCGCCAACGGCTGGGAATTGCTCGCGCCTTTTTAGGCAATGTTCAATATTTGCTGCTGGACGAACCTACCAATGGCCTTGATCCAATGGGGATAAAGGAAATCCGGCTGCTTCTGAAAGAACGCCTGAAATCGCCCCAACACTGTATTTTGGTATCAAGCCATAATCTGACGGAGATTGCCGCTGTCACAGATGTTCTTATTTTCATTCGTGGCGGAAAAATCATCAAGGTTGTAGAAAACGACTATAACGAAAAGGAACTGGAAGCACTGTATGAGGATATTATGACTTCCGGCCAGAGGGAGGAAGCATAATGGGAATGTTGATTAAAAACGAGTTTTACAAGTTGAAGCGGGAATGGTTTATGGTATTTCTTCTGCTGTTGTCGCTTCTTCCCATCATTACCGGCGGTGCGGGGGCAGTTTTCAACAACAGCACAAAATCGCTTGCCGACCTGTTCTTCTTTATGAATAACCAATTTTCCATGTTCTTCCCAATGGTGATCTTCATTTTGATTGGTTCGCTGTTTTATCAGGAATACAAGAACAAGACTTACATCAACTGGATTACCTACGGTTTTTCAAAGAAGAAGCTCTTTCTATCGAAAGTCGCTGTCAGCATCGTTATCGGCTTCGGCTTCGCGGCCGTCTTATTTATCGCTTTTGGCCTGCTTGTGACGGTACTCAATGGAGCAGGCAGGTTGACCGGGGGTGTTTCCCTGTTCCTCAATCTGGCAATCGGGTTTGGAATTGAAGCTGGTGTTGTCGTTTTGATAACTACCTGTTTAGGGGCAATCGTTATCAACTTGAGCCGCAATATCATTGTAACAAGCGTTGTAGGGGTTATATATGGCTTTGCATCCTGCCTGTTCATCGGTTCAGAAAGTGGTTTTATCATTCCGGGCAGCTTCGCATATCGTGTGTCCATGTTCTTCTCGGATAAATCTACTTACTATGAAGCCCCTGTACCGGCTACCATCGGCGGATGTATCAGCATTGTACTTTGCTTTATTGTGATGTTTCTGGTTGGATTGATTGTCTTTTCCCACAAGAAAAAAATCGAAAACTAACTGTTGCCGGGCGACGGCAAAAAGAAAAAAGCCGTCGTGCAGCAGTGTTTTGACACGTCTAAGAACAGCGGCGGCTTTGAGCAAAATCAAGGCTGCCGCTTTTTGATGCTGAAGAAGTAAGATACCAGGATTGGCGGCCAACGGAGGAAATCGCATGAAAGAGATTATAGTCATCCGTACTTCTGACCCAGATGGAAGTGTCTTTCGCTCCATCCTGGAAGCCTTACAGGGAAAAGATGTCCAGATTCTCCATGTAACTGACCTGGAGCCTTCTGCCCTGACTCTGGGAAATATTGAGATATTCCCAGAGCAGCGTCGGGTCACAAAGGCAGGTGTAGAGGTCTGCCTGAACTATGGAGAGTTCTCCATCCTTTACTGTATGGCCCGCTGCCCTGGTCGTGTATTCAGCCGGGAGCAGCTCTACAATGCGGCCTGGGGTGAGAACTATGAATTAGGCACTAACACCGTGGACAACACGATCTGGCGACTACGGAACAAGCTGGAGCCTGACCCAAAGCACCCCACCTACATCAAGACCGTTTTTCGGGTGGGATATAAAATTGAGAGATAACATACAAAAAACGCCGGACGCGGCGGCCTGCTGGCCCTGCGCCCGGCGTTTTCCTATGGGGTTATTCTACGCATTTCAAAGCCCGTTTCGGCAGAGATTTGATAAACCATTCTATCACCCCACCGAGAAGTCTTGATTTCCGTGGGCTTTTGCCCCTAAATGCGTAGATACGTTCAATTATCTATGTAGTATTGACTGTTTAACGCCTTGACAAATCTGTTCTGTTTGCATATAATGTACTTGTACGATAAGTACATTATAGGACAAAGGAGGGGCGTTGTGGAAATCATCATAAGCAGCAATACGAACAAGCCGATTTATGAGCAGATAACTTCACAGATAAAAGCCATGATTATGAGTGGTGAATTGAAAACCGGTGATCCGATTCCCTCTATGCGGGCGCTGGCAAAGTCCATTCATGTGAGCGTCATTACCGTTCAAAAAGCATACGAAGATTTACAAAGGGACGGTTTTATTGAAACGACAGTAGGACGAGGAAGTTTTGTATCGGCTCAAAACAAAGACTTTTATCAGGAAGAACGTCAAAGATTGGCCGAAGAACATTTGCAAGAAGCCGCTGATATAGGGCGGACAAGTGGAATATCGTTAGAAAAGCTGGTTGAATTGCTGACGATGTTTTATCAGGAGGAGGATTAACTATGGATGCAATTTTGCAAGTCGATAACTTGACAAAGCAGTACGCCGATTTTAAGTTAGACCATGTTTCTTTTTCGGTGCCAAAAGGTACGATCATGGGATTGATTGGTGAAAATGGAGCTGGAAAAAGCACAACCATCAATGCCATTCTTGACCTGATCCGTAAGGACGATGGTGTGGTCACTTTTTGGGGGCAAGAATTGGCGTCCTCTAAACAGCTCAAAGAGGACATCGGCGTTGTCTTTGACGGCATCAATTTCTATGAAACTCTTACACCGGCCAAAGTAGGAAAAATTGCTGGTGCTGCCTACAAACAATGGGACGCACATTTGTTTCAGAACTATCTGAACCGCTTTCAGCTTCCTACGGATAAAGAGATTAAATCTTTGTCCAAGGGAATGAAAATGAAACTGTGCATTGCCGTTGCCCTTTCCCATAAGCCTAAACTGCTGATTTTGGATGAAGCGACAAGTGGCCTCGATCCTGTGATGCGGGATGATATTCTTGATGTATTTCTTGACTTTGTTCAGGATGAAAACCATTCTATTTTGATGTCCTCGCACATTACAACGGATTTAGAAAAAGTCGCAGACTATATTACTTTTATCCATCAGGGCAAAGTTCTTTTTTGTAAAACGAAAGATGAACTTCGCTACCATTATGGTATCGTCCGTTGCGGTGCTGCCTTGTTCGACCAGCTCGACAAAGAAGAAGTTTTGGCCTACCGAAAGGACGACTACCAATGGAATGTGTTGGTGGCTGACAAGGAAAAGGCCAGAAAAAAGTATAAAAATGCCGTAGTGGATGATGCCACCATCGATGATATTCTGCTGCTGTATGTGAAAGGAGAGCAAGCAAAATGAAAAGCCTTGTTCTAAAAGATTTATTCAATATCGGCCATAATGCCAAATCCATGCTGTTCATTCTCGTGGTCTTTGCAGCCGCGCTTATCCCGTTTTCTGGTGTTGAAGGCTATATCTTCGTGTGCGCCATTCTGTGTAGCATGATGATTGTAACAACTTTCTCTTTTGACGATAATTCCAAGTGGACACGATATGCCATGATTATGCCAGTTTCCAAGAAAGAATTGGTGGGCGGAAAATTTATTGTACTGGCTATCTTTTGCGCTGTTGGCAGCCTTTTTGGACTGGTGGTTGGTTCTATCGGCGGCCTTATCACAAATAAAATCACGTTTGACCTTGTGGGGATCGGGGAACTTTTATTTTTAGCTTTGATTTCATGGGTGATCGCTCTGATTTTTGGTAGTATGTCAATTCCTCTTGTATTCAAGTTTGGAGCAGAAAGAGGCCGCGTCCTGCTGTTGGTATCTTTCCTTATTCCGGCAGGGATTTGTTTTGGAATATATCAGCTTCTTGCCACATTAGGAGTTGAGCTGACCGATCAGCTTGTGTTTATTCTTCTCTGTTGCTCTCCGCTTGTGGCATTAGTGTGGTGCTATGTGATGTATCAAATCAGTTATCGTATTTTTGCAAGGCAAGAACTCTGATTTTCTTGAATGGTTAGGAGGTATCTATATGGTAAGTGACAGATTTGAAATTACCGAAACCGCAGGAGGTGTGAAAGGCTTTTATGTGGTAGTGGATAGAGAAACCGGGGTTAATTACCTTGTCGCAAAGTTTGGAACCGGCGTAGGTCTTTGCCCCTTGATTGATAAAGATGGAAAGCCTATTGTATCGAAATAAAAATAGCAAAGGGGGTGAACCATGCAAAAAGAAAATTGGGTTCTATGCCCCGTATGCGGAAGTAAAACCAGAATAAAAGTCCGGGAAGATACGATCCTTGAAAGATTTCCACTGTACTGTCCGAAATGTAAGCAAGAAACACTGATTGCGCTAAAAAATCTGGATATATCCGTTATCAAAGAGCCAGACGCACAGACGCAGAGCCGATAACACACAAGGTTTGATCCCTTGTGGTTATCGGCTCTTTTCTATGGAGGAAGTTAGATGTGGGATATTACCGTGAGAGAAAAAGTATACCAACGCCTTGCCAATGAAATATTCTTTCGTGTTCTACATGGAGAGTATGCACTGGGGGCTAAGCTGCCCTCTTTCATAGACCTTGCAAAAGAAGCAGGAAGCAGCCCGGAAACTGTCAGGAAAGCCATTCGGGAACTGCAACAGCATAGTGTGATTGAAAAAACGCGATGGGGGTATTTTATAGCGTCAGATGAAGCGGTCATTGCTGCCTATCGTCAACAATATCTTGAAGCGGTTGAAAAAGAATATCTTAGCGCAAAAGAAAAAGCGGAAATAAATCCATAATTATGTGGATCAAGGGAGGGAGTAGCATGGAAGAAATCATCCTAATTCGTGCTTCTGATCCAGACGGAAGTGTCTTTCAATCTATCCTGGGAGCCTTACGTGGAAAAGATGTTCAGATTGTCCATGCTACTGACCTTGCGCCTTCTACCCTGACTCTGGGGGATATAGAGATATTCCCAGAGCAGCGACGGGTCACAAAGGCCGGTGTGGAGATCTGCCTGAACTACGGAGAGTTCTCTATCCTTTACTGCATGGCCCGCTGCCCTGGGCGTGTGTTCAGTCGGGAGCAGCTCTATAATGCAGCCTGGGGTGAGGACTATGAATTAGGTACCAATACTGTGGACAACACGATCTGGCGCTTACGGAACAAGCTGGAGCCTGATCCCAAGCACCCCACCTACATCAAGACCGTTTTTCGGGTGGGATATAAAATTGAGAAATAGGGACAAAAAGCCAGCGATTCAAATAAATTTTTAATAGAGGTGTCCAAAATCCCAGTATAATTTCGTTACAAGGATTAAAAGAAAAATGAGGAAATTTTACATTTCTCGATGAAGTCCTGATGATTTCTCCAAGATAAACTCTTACTGTGACAGTCTACCCATCCCCTGGGAAAAAGTGAGGTGAGGCCGATGAGGGGCTGCAAAAACAGTATCATACATAATCAGCGCATACGGCGGTCTTTATCTTATGGATAAGGGCCGCCTTTCTTTATGCTATCGACAAATTCCGAGGGAAACCGTCAAGGTTCTCCAAATTTAGAACTTACAATTAAAAATTATCAGCAAAGGCGGCAGCGTAGAACTGCCACATTGATGGAAGAAAGGGGATGATGCCAGCCGCCTGTGTGCCGTCCGCATAGCAGCGGACAAGGAGTAACAGTGCTATGGATCAGAAAATCCGCAGCATTGAGAAGTTGCTTTTTGTCCCATATCAACGACACACGGCTTTCAATGGACAAATTTCAATAGGCGTTGGTCTGCGTTTTTGTGCGCGGGAGTTTTCCCCAAGCGGGGACAAACCCCCGCCTGCCGGTGCTGCCTGCTCTATTGGACTTCTCAATGCACATATCCAGGAAGCGGCTGATTTTGTATTCCGATACAAAGTCGGCCGCTTTCATTTAAGGCTCCCTGAACAAAGAGTTAGGGGGCCGCCACCTCCGATTTGTTTTCCACAAAAAAACAAATCGGAGGTAACAGAGGTGCAAAATTATCGCAAAAGCGACTATGCGATAAACAAAAACAGCCCAAATATCGTTTATCGCTTTCATAACGAAATCATAGAAATCACACTGGAGGATTATCTGAAGGAGAATCCTGACAAAACGGAACATGACTTTGCAGAGCTGAAAGCCCTGTCCGATCAAATTTACTATGAGCAGGATCGGGCAGAGAGCGCCCAGACCCGCAAGGATGTTTCGATCCACGGTTTGGAGGAAACGGAGCATTGTGCCACTCGCGCTCTGGATGAAGAATGGGAAGAACGAGTTGTTGACATACAGAACCGCAAGTATGCCTGGAAAGCCCTGGAGCAGCTTTTTACAGTGGGCGCTTTGACCGAGGTTCAGAAACGGCGATTCCGGCTTCATGTTTTTCAGGGACTCTCTACCCGGCAGATCGGTCGCATGGAAGGGACAAGCCATCAAGCCGTTGCCAAGTCCATAAACCTGGCGATTGCCAAACTTAAAAAATATTTTGCGGCACAGGGTTGACACCCCTGCGGTTTCAGGACGATAGGTGAAAGGCATTCTTTCGAGTGTTCTTCTTTCACCTGTACCTTGACAACCGCATACTCATTCATCAGTAACATCCCCCCTTTCCAGCTCGAAGAGCTAAAGCCGATTCAGGGGCCGCGCCATGATATACGGACATGATGAGCAGATCCCACCTGATTATCATAATTGGTCTTGCATACAATCCTGTCCTGTATGAGCGAGTAACGGCAGCCTGTAAAAACCGGGCAGCACCCGGCGCGGCCATGACCGGAAAGGGGCATAATGGTACTCCTGTCCAGCCACAGCCCTGCTTAAGATCAGAGTAGTCCATAACATTTGGAAACCATCTGGTTGCAGGATCACGCAATGGGGGCAGCTCGGAGAGATCCTCGGAGGGGTGAGATTCCCGTGGGCCGGTTCGCTGCCGGTCACTGATGACTTCCCAATATGTGCGGGGTGTCAAGGACAAATGGCACATAACAAGAAAACAAATCGGATTTTGTATTTCGCCGGAAATGGGGCAGGTCTTATGGTCTGCCCCGTTTTCCGGCTTACTTAATATTCAGGAGGTCAGTTTATGCGAAAGGCTATCCGGCGTGGCGATCTGTTCTATGCAGACCTGAACCCGGTGGTCGGCTCCGAGCAAGGCGGCATCCGCCCTGTCCTTGTTATCCAAAATGATGTGGGGAATCACTTTAGTCCTACCGTTGTTGCAGCAGCCATCACCAGCAGAAAAGCGAAGAACAGTCTGCCTACCCATATCCTACTTGAGAATGTGCCGGGGCTTGCGCCTACCTCTCTGCTTCTGTTGGAACAACTGCGGACAATAGACCGGAAGCGGCTCCGTGGTTACATTGGGCGTATCAGTAAAGAAAAAATGCTGGAGGTAGATGCAGCCCTGGCAATCAGCATCGGCATAGGATACCCCAACGAAAGGAGGACTCACAATGTATGAAAATGACGGCGGCCTACTCTCTCCCAGAGATGCCTACCGATTGATGTTAAAAGACTACCCGGATGTGATGGACATTGGTCAAATGTGTGAGGCGCTTGGCGTCAGTACAAAAACCGGGTACAAGTTACTTAAAGATGGGAAAATTGAGTACCTTAAAATTGGACGGGCTTACCGCATCCCCAAAGCCCACATTCTTCGTTATTTGAAAATCACCTGCTCCACTTTTGCGGAGTAGCAGGCTATGGTGTCGATCTTCACCGGATAGACGCAGAAAGTTAACAATTCTGACGCGGATTTACCTGGAGTTTTGTTCTGTCCGATGATACAATAAAGGTGTCATTGGTAGGTGAACTCAATACCGCAAAAGGAGGAACAGATCAGTATGCCAGCGGTACACCTGCAAGAAAACAGCAAACTAATCTCCGGCCATGTGGCCGAGAAAAAAGGGTATCTCTATTGGGTTCTAAACCTTACCGATGAGAACGGTAAGAGAAAGCCCAAATGGATTCCCACCCATAAGAAAGTCAAGGGCAATAAGACCTGGGCAAACAATATGCTTCCCACCATCCGAAAAGAATGGACGGAAAAGCTGCTTCAGGAGGCTACGGCCTCACAGCAGTCGGCTTCTCCGTCTGGCCCGTCATCCGCAGCGATTTCCTTTGTGGATTTCCTGTACCAGTGGCTTGAGTACAAGTACAAGTCTGCTACCGGACGGGTGATGGACAGCAAGCCCATTGAACTCTCGACCTATTCGGGATACGAACAACAGCTTAACAACCCCATCGCCCCGTATTTCCGAGAGCATCCTGTCGCCCTTTGTGACCTTACCAAACAAGATATTCTCGCTTTTTATGAGAAAGAATTGGAACGGGTCAAGCCGACCACCGTTAAACATTACCACGCTCTGATTCATGGGGCGTTGAATTATGCGGTTGACAAAAATCTGATTCCAAACAATCCGGCTGACCGGATTATCATTTCCAAGCCTGAACCCTTCAAGGGTGACTACTACCTGGATTCGGAAGTCCTGAATCTGTTTGAAGTCATCAAGGGGCATAAGATCGAACTGGTAGTTCTTCTGACTGCTTTTTACGGCCTGCGCCGCAGTGAAGTTATCGGTCTGAAATGGAGTGCCTTTGACTTCAACCATAACTGCTTCTCCATCCGGCATACGGTAACAACTTGCAATGTAAAGGGAGAACGGGTCACGATTAAGAAGGACAAGGCAAAAAACAAATCCAGTTTGCGGACTTATCCATTGATTCCTTTTTTGAAAGAGCGGTTGCTGGAGGCCAAGAAACAGCAGGAAGAAAATCGCAAGCTGTGCGGGCGTTCCTACAACAAAGAATATCTGGGATATGTCTGTGTCGATGTGATCGGCAATCTTATTAAACCCAACTATGTGTCCTCGACCTTTGGGAAGTTGCTTGCCAAGAACAATTTAAGGCACATTCGTTTCCACGATCTTCGCCATACCTGTGCCTCGCTTTTGCTGGCCAACGGTGTTCCGATGGAACAGGTAAAGGAGTGGCTGGGACACAGTGAGATCTCGACAACGGTGGATATTTACGGGCATCTGCAATATGCCACGAAAAAACAATCCGCCGCAGCCATTGAGCAGGACATTGTGGCGCCCATGCTACAAAACCTATCGGCGGTTTCTCCATAAAAAGGAAAGAGGTCTACCAGCTTTTCGCTGGCAGACCTCATGGCGGAGATGGAGAGATTCGAACTCTCGCGCCGGTTTTGAGCCGACCTACCGCATTTCGAGTGCGGACCCTTCAACCGCTTGGGTACATCTCCAAATTTATGTTATATCCCTGGTCCCGACCCGCCGACCAATTCAGCCGGTGGAAATCGGGAAGAACAACAGGATAGAACAAGCAACATTATTCAATTTGAACTCGGCTGGAACCCGCATGGTTCCAAGGGTTTCAGCCGTTTGGCACTCCGCATAGGAAACCTGATTTCGAATCATTACACCAACTTGGATGATGACGGTAAATCAGGGACGATAGCGGTAACTACGGAACCCCAAAACATACCTCTCAAAGTGGCTGTCAGATGGCTGCTCTCATTATAGCCATTTTCCCGCAAAATTCAAGCCGTGGAAATTGGGAAGAACAACAGGATAGAACAGACCCCAATTCACAATTTGAACTTGCCCGCAAACCCGCATGGTTACTGGCTTTTCGGCAGTTTGGACTTCCAAAGTGGAAACATGATTTCGAGTTTCGCACCTTCGACCACTCGGACAACTCTCCAGATTGGATTTGCATCGTCTATTATAACAAAATCCCGGCGGCGCGTCAATTTGAAATTTGCGCACCGCCGGGATTTTTTCGCTTTTTGCTTTAGCCGATCAGGCTCCAGTGCTTATCCACCTGGTTCAGCACCTCACAGCCGCCGGCGGTCACCAGCACCAGGTCCTCCACCCGCACGCCGAATTCGCCCGGCAGGTAAACGCCCGGCTCGATGGAGAAGATCATGCCCTCCTCAGCCATCAGAGGGCTTGTGCTGCTCACGTCGCCCTGCTCGTGGTCGGTCTGGCCGATGAAATGCCCCAGCCGGTGGGTGAAATACTCGCCGTAGCCCTCGGCGGCAATCAGATTCCGGGCGGCGGCATCCAGCTCGCTCAGCTTCACGCCCGGCTTCACCAGTGCCTCGGCGGCCTCGTTGGCCCGGCGCACCAGATCATGGATGGCGGCATACTTCGGGTACGCCTGCTTGCAGAAGTAGGTGCGGGTCATGTCCGAGCAATACCGCTGCTTTTTGCCGCCGATGTCCAGCACGATGCAGTCCCCGGCCTTCAGACGGGTCTCGTCCGGCATGTGATGGGGGTCCGCCGCGTTTGCTCCGAAGGACACGATGGGCGCAAAGGACACATCCTCGCAGCCCAGCTCCTTATACTGGGCCAGAACGAAGGCCTCGCCCTCCTTCTCGGTCATGCCCTCCTTCAAAAAGGCCGCGGTGCGGCGCATCACCTCGTCGTTCAGGCGGGAGTTCATGCGCATCAGCTCCCGCTCGGCCTCGTCCTTGCGGGCCCGGGCGTCGTCCACACAGTCCGAAGCAAGGCGGCACTCCATGCCCGGGCAGGCGGCCATCAGGGGCAGCAGGAACCGGGCGGGCCATTCCTTATCAATGCCCAGGGGCTTTGTCTTGTCCACCCGGGCGGCGATCATGCCCACGCCGTCGTCGGTGTCGGTCATCCACACCGCCTCGCAGGGAGGATTCGGCACATGGAACAGCCGGTTCAAAAACAGCACACTGCCCTCCTTGCGCAGATACAGCGCAAACAGCCGCTCATAGGGCTCCACATCCACGCCGGTCAGATACCAGACGCTCTTGGGATCGCTCACGATCATCTGCTCCAGCCCCTGGGCCTCCATCGCGCCCAGCACCCGCTCCCGGCGGGCCTTCCAAACCTCTTCCATGGTTTTACTGCCTCCTTGCTTTTGCGGCGTATCGGGCCGCTGTCCAAATCATTATCTCCATCATAATCACCGGGCGGGCCGCTGTCAACGCCCGCGCTTTGCCCCGCCGGGCCGGGTGTGCTATAATGGGCGGCAAAGGAGGCGCTGTGTTATGCCCTATTATCAACTGTCCGCCCCGCTGCAGCCCCTGCCCGAACCGCCCTCTGCCTGGGACCGGGTGCTGGCGGTGCTCACGCCGGAGGCGGCCGCTGCCGCACCCCTGCCCGAGCAGCTGAAGCCCCCCTCCCATCTGGCCCAGCCGGACCAGCTGCGCTACTGCCGGGTGGATTTTGACGCCGGGCGCATTCTGGGCGCGCTGCACATTCCCGCCCGGGCCAAGCAGCCCGCCAAAAGCCTCGCTTTCGTGTGGGAGGGCTCGAACGTTCTTGTGCTGGCCTCGGAGGAAACCGGCGCGGCGCTGCTGGCGCAGGTACTGGCCATGCATCCCCACGACCAGGGCGGCGCGGGGGATTTTCTGGTGGACCTGCTCACCGCTCTGATTCAGGACGGTCTGCCCTACATCCAGCAGCTGGAGGAACGGGCCGCCCAGCTGGAGCAGGAAATTCTTGCCGGGAACACCGACCGGTTCATCCACCGGATGAGCGCACTGCGCAAGGAGCTGAACCGGTGCAACCGGTTTTACGCCCAACTGAACGACCTGGCCGACACCTTGCTGGAAAACGCCGAGGACCTGCTGGGGCCGGAAAGCGCCCAGCGCATGGGCCACTTCGGCCGCCGGGTGGAGAGCCTGCGCGGGGAAAGCCAGATGCTGCGGGAATACGCCAGCCAGATCGCCAGCGAATACCAGGCCCAGATCGACATCGGGCAGAACCGGATCATGAAGGTGCTCACGGTGGTGACCACCCTCTGCCTGCCCCTTTCGCTGATCGCCGGATGGTACGGCATGAACTTCGCCCACATGCCCGAACTGCAATGGGCCTACGGCTATCCGGCGGTGATTCTGGTCAGCGCCGGAATTCTGCTGGGCAGCCTGTGGTACTTCCGCAAAAAGAATTTCTGGTAAGGCTCCGGCCTTCCAAAACACGCACAAGGGGTGCGGGTCCTCATCGGGCCCGCACCCCTTTTTCCGTTTATTCCTGCCCCTGGGCCCAGAGCGCTTCCAGCCGGGCCAGCAGGGTTTTCTTTTCTTCATCGCTCACAAAGGCGCTTTCCAGCGCGGTGCGGTCCATTTGGTAAAACTCCTCGTCGGAAAAGCCGAACCGCTCCGCCAGCACCCGGTGTTCATTGGCCAGAGTGGTGGCGGAAACGGTGGGGTTGTCGGTGTTCACGGTCACCCGCAGCCCCGCCTGCTGGAATTTGCGGATGGGATGCTCCGCCGGGTCCGCCACCGCCCGGGTCTGCACGTTGCTGGTGAAGCAGCATTCCAGCGCCGCGCCGCTCTCCCGCAGCCGGTCCATGCACTCCCGGGAGCGGATGGCGGCGGTGCCGTGGCCGATGCGCTGCGCCCCGAAGGAAAGGGCGGTGAGGATATTCTCCCAGCTGCCGCACTCCCCCGCGTGAATGGTGAAAGGGATGCCCTCCGCCTTTGCCCGGGCGAACAGAGGCCGGTACTGCTCCATGGGCACCATGCCCTCGGCCCCGGCAATGTCCA
Source organism: Gemmiger sp. An87 (assembly GCF_002159185.1). Taxonomy (GTDB): domain Bacteria; phylum Bacillota; class Clostridia; order Oscillospirales; family Ruminococcaceae; genus Allofournierella. The sequence continues at coordinate 71,149 of NZ_NFHD01000001.1, read as the reverse complement.
CCCCCACAACGCCCTGCCCCAGATACCGCCGGGCGGCCTCCAGCGTGGCTGCGTGGTCCTCATCGCCGCCCACCATGAAGCAGAGCAGCAACCCGATGCCGATCTCCGGGTGCTTCTTCCGGGCGGCCCGGATGCCCCGCAGCACCGCCTCCACCGCCTGCTGCTGGGTCAGGCCCTTTGCGCAGTGGCTGGCGGGGGCAAACCGCAGCTCGGCGTACACCAGGCCCTGCCGGGCCAGGCGGCAGACCAGGTCAAAGGCGCAGCGCTCCAGCGTTTCGGCGTATTGCAGAATGCGCAGCGGAATGTCGAAGCATTTTAAATAATCCACCAGATTTTCGCACAGCGGCTGGGCGGCCAGCGCCGCGGCCAGATCCTCCGGCTCTTTGATTCCCTGCTGTTTCAGGCACTCCCGCGCGAAGGCCTCGGTCAGCGCGCCGTCCATGTGAAGATGCAGCTCCACCCGTCCCGGATACATGGCTCTCCCGTCCTTTCCGAAGGGCTCCTTTTCGCCGGTGTGGCAGAGCCCGTTTTTCTGTATTATACCACAGATTCCCCCCTCACCGGAAAAAGACCAGCAGCGAGTTGTACAGATCCGCGATCCAGCTCTCGTACCGGTGGGCGCCGTCGGTGAGAGTCACAAAGGCGTAGTTCTCCCCGTCCACAAAGCGGTCGCCCAGCTGCTCCAGCGTCAGGTCCCGGAATTCCTCGTGGTTGGGCAGCGCGAAGTCTCCCACGCCGTTGCCGTTATACCAGAAGCGGATGGGATACTCGGCAAATTCTCCCTCCAGCGCCTCCTTCATGGCGTCGAACTCCTGCCACGCCCCGGAATAGGAGCCGAACCAGGCAATGATGTCCGCGTTCTGGGTCAGGCCGGAGCGGCAGACGGTCATTGACCCGCGGGACAGCCCCGCGAAGGCCCGGTGATCCCGGGAAGCAATCAGGCTTTCCTCGCCGGTGTCACCGCCGGCATAGGTGCTGAATTTGCCCTCCACCGCCGGGATGATGTTGTTCCGCAGCTCCTGGGCAAAGTACTGGGGCCAGATGTTCTGCTCCCGGTCGTCGCCCTTGCCCTGGCCGGAGATATACCGGTCATCCAGCCGGCGGGCCAGCTCCTCCACCTGCTCGCTGCCCAGCGGGCAGCCCTCCACCCGGGAATAGTAGGTGGGCGTGACCACGATCACCGGCTCGCACAGGCCCTGATCAATCATGTTGTCCAGCACCGGCAGGGTCTGTTCGCCCCACTGATCCAGCCAGTACTCCTCCATCTCCCCGTCGCCCGGGTATTTGGTGCCGTGGAGCAGATACAGCACGTTGTACTGGCGGCTTTCCTCGTAACCGTAGGGCAGGTAGACCCGCAGCCGCTTGTGCAGCGTCTCGTCCTTCCCCAGCAGATCGTTCACCGCATAGGCCGGGGTGTCGTATTCCACCGTCACCACCGTGCCCTGCCGTTCACAGGGGGTCTTGAGGGCATCAATGTCCCCCTCCTGCCAGGCAAACTCCCAGGGATAATCCCGAATCACGGGCTGCACCGTGGGCGAAGGCTGGGCTGTGGGGGCGGGCTGTGCCTGCTCTGCTCCGCAGCCGCTCAGCACCAGACCGCAGGCGCAGAGCAGCGCGGCAATTCGTTGTTTCATCCGTGTTTCCTCCTTTTGCGGGCTGTTTTCCGACTTTATTATACAGAAGGCATCTTACTTTTCCACATTTCTTTCACAATCTGTTGAAAACCATGCATCTTCTGCACATCCGCCCCGAAATTGCAACGAATTGCTCCTTTTCGCAGCCCTCTTGCAATTCATTGCAGGATCTTCCATGCCGGATGCAAGGTTTCAAAACGATTGTGCAGCTTCTACAACTTTATGCTGCCCGGCTGTGCAGTTTATCCATTGCCCACCCCAACCGGCGGCGACTACAATGAAATCAGTTTATTTTTCAATGCATGAAAGGACAACAAGCATGGAATTCATTACGGAAAACGGCCGGGCGGTGGGCCGCATCGGCCAGGGAACCTGGTATCTGGGCGAAAATGCCGCCACCGCCGCCCGGGAGCGCAAGGCGCTGCAGGCGGGCGTGGAGGCAGGCATGAACCTGATCGACACCGCCGAAATGTACGGCGAGGGCGCATCGGAGCATCTGATCGGCAGCGCCATCCGGGGCATGGACCGGGCCTCGCTGTATCTGGTCTCCAAGGTGTACCCCTTTCACGCGGACCGGCGCAGCATTTTTCTGAGCTGCGAAAACTCTCTGCGGCGGCTGGGCACCGATTATCTGGACCTGTACCTGCTGCACTGGCGGGGCGCGGTGCCCCTGGCCGAGACGGTGGAGTGCATGGAGCAGCTGAAGGCGAAGGGACGCATCCGGGCCTGGGGCGTTTCCAACTTTGACGCGCTGGACATGGACGAGCTGATGGAAGTGACCGGCGGCAGCCGGTGCGCCACCGATCAGGTGCTGTATCATCTGGGCAGCCGGGGTGTGGAGTTTGATCTGCTGCCCTGGATGCAGCAGCGGGGCATGCCCATGATGGCCTACTGCCCGCTGGCCCAGGCGGGCAGCCTGCGCCGGGATCTGGCGGGCTGTGCCGCGGTGCAGACGGCCGCCCAGGCCCACGGGGTCTCGCCCTGGCAGGTGCTGCTGGCCTTCCTGCTCACCCGGCCGGGGGTGTATCCCATCCCCCGCAGCAGCCGGGCCGAGCACACGCTGGACAACGCCGCCGCGCTGAATCTGGTGCTCAGCGCCGAGGAGCTGGCCGCGCTGGACGCCGCCTTCCCGGCGCCCACCCGCCGCACCCCGCTGGATATTGTGTAAGATAGCTGGAATTTGATCACAGAAGGAGCGAATGAAACATGCCTACCGAATCCCCGAAAATCATTCAGATCAAGCCCCAGGACAACGTGGCCGTGGCCGTGCATGACCTGGAGGCGGGCGTGGAGGCCGCCCCCGGCCTGGTCACTCTCCAGCCCATTCCCCAGGCCCACAAGATCGCCCTGACCCACATTCCCGCCGGGGGCGAGATTCTGCGCTACGGCGTGGTGCTGGGCTACGCAAAGGATGACATCCCCCGGGGCAGCTGGATCAACGAGCACATGCTCACCCTGCCCCAGAGCCCCACTCTGGACGACATGCCCTACGCCACCCATCTGGTGCCCGCGGAGCAGCTGCCCGCCCCCACCCGCACCACCTGGATGGGCTACCGGAACAAAACCGGCCCCGCCGGTACCCGCAACCTGCTGGGCATCGTGACCACGGTGCAGTGCGCCGCCGGTGTGCTGAAGGTGGCGGTGGAGCGCATCAAAAAGGAGCTGCTGCCCAGGTATCCCCATGTGGACGGCGTGGTGGCGGTGACCCATCCCTACGGCTGCGGCGTGGCCATCAACGCGCCCATGGCCGAAATCCCCATCCGGGCGATCACCAACCTGATCCGTCATCCCAATTTCGGCGGCGAGATCATGGTGGTGGGCCTGGGCTGCGAAAAGCTCACCTACGACCGGGTACTCCCGCCCGAGGACATCACCCCGGAAAACGTGCTCACCCTGCAGGACTGGGCGGGCCACGACGCCATGATGCAGGCGATTCTGAACATGGCCGACAAAAAGCTGCAGAAGCTGGACCAGCGACGCCGGGAGGAGCTGCCCTTAAGCGAGCTGCTCATCGGCATGCAGTGCGGCGGCAGCGACGCCTTCAGCGGCATCACCGCCAACCCCAGCGCGGGCTATGCGGCCGATATGCTGGTGCGGGGCGGCGCCACCGTGATGTTCAGCGAGGTGACCGAAGTGCGGGACGGCGTGCGCCTGCTGGCCGCCCGCTGCGTGGACAAGACCTGCCGGGACAAGCTGGCCGCCGAGATGAAATGGTACGATGACTATCTGGACGCGGGCGGCGTGGACCGGGACGCCAACCCCACTCCGGGCAACAAAAAGGGCGGCCTTGCCAACATTGTGGAAAAGGCCATGGGCTCCATTGCAAAATCCGGCACCAGCCCCATTGTGGAGGTGCTCAGCCCCGCGGAAAAGCCCACAAAGCACGGTCTGATCTACGCAGCCACCCCCGCCAGCGACATCGTGTGCGGCCCCAGCCAGCTGGCCAGCGGCATCGGCCTGCAGGTGTTCATGACTGGCCGCGGCACTCCCTACGGGCTGGACGTGGCCCCGGTGATCAAGGTGTGCAGCCGCAACGAGATGAAGGAGCACTGGTTCGATCTGATCGACATTTCCGCCGGCGGCGTGGCCACCGGTGAAGCAACCATCGCTCAGGTGGGGCAGGAGATCTTCGACTTCATTCTGGACGTGGCCAGCGGCGAAAAGCAGCCCTACAGCGACCAGTACGGCTTCCACAACGACCTGTGCATCTTCAATCCCGCTCCTATTACCTGACCGCCGCACCCCGGCTTTTGCCGGGGTGCTTTTCCACCCTTTTTTCACCATTGGCAAGGAGGAAACACAATATGGCCATCCATGTGGTAAACGAAGCCCGGCGCTGTTTGCACTGCAAGGTACCCCAGTGCCGCACCGGTTGCCCCATCAACACCCCCATTCCGGACATGATCCAGCTGTTTCTGAACAGCCAGCTGGACACCGCCGGCGAGATGCTGTTTGAGAACAACCCCCTGAGCGTGGTCTGCTCGCTGGTGTGCGACCACGAGAAGCAGTGCGAGGGGCACTGTGTGCTGGGCCGCAAGAGCGCCCCGGTGCATATCTCCAGCATCGAGAACTACATCTCGGACACCTATCTGGACCGGATGAAGATCCAGCGGGAGGCAAACAAGGGCAAGCGGGCGGCCATCATCGGCAGCGGGCCCGCGGGCATCACCATCGCGGTGCTGCTGGCCCAGAAGGGCTACGATGTGACCCTGTTCGAAAGCCGGGAGAAGATCGGCGGCGTGCTGCGCTACGGCATTCCTGCCTTCCGGCTGCCCAAGTCGGTGCTGGACCGGTACAAGGATCAGTTGGTGAAGCTGGGGGTGAAGATCCGGCCCAACACCTCCATCGGCGGGGCACTCACGGTGGATGATCTGCAGCGGGACGGCTATCAGGCCATCTTCATCGGCACCGGTGTGTGGCGGCCCAAAAAGCTGGGCATCCCCGGCGAGAGCCTGGGCCATGTACATTTTGCCATCGACTATCTGGTGGATCCGGATGTGTATGATCTGGGCGATGATGTGGCGGTGATCGGCGCGGGCAACTCGGCCATGGACGTGGCCCGCACCGCCCTGCGCAAGGGGGCAAAACATGTGACCATCCTCTGCCGGTCCGACAGGGCCGCCGCCAGCGTGCGAGAGGTGGACTACGCGCTGGCCGACGGAGTGGAATTTCTTTACGGCATCCACAGCGAGCGCATCACCGATCAGGGCGTGGAGTACCGGCAGGCATCCTTCGATGAAAACGGTCAGGTAACCCAGCTGAGCGAACCGGCGCTCTTTCCGGCGGACAGCGTGATCATCGCGGTGAGCCAGGGCCCCAAGGACAAAATCGTGAACACCACCACCGGCCTGAACACCACCGAGCGCGGCCTTCTGGCCACCGACGAGACCGGCCACACCAGCCGCCCGGGCATCTTTGCCAGCGGCGACGTGGTGCTGGGCGCCCGCACCGTGGTGGAGGCGGTGAAGTATTCCAAGACCGTGGCGGCCGCCATGGATGAATACCTGCAGAGCCTGAACTGATTCGGCACGCAAAAAGAGCCTGTGCACCGCACAGGCTCTTTGCTTGTTTTCCTCACATGTGGTAGATTTGATACAGGGCCCGGTTGTAAATATCCAGCACCCTGCGCGCCCCGTTCACATACACACGGCCCGCATCGGTGAGCACCAGATGACCGTGCTGGCGCTGGAACAGCTTGGCGTCCAGCTCGGTTTCCAGCTTTTTCACATGCTGGCTCAGGGCGGCCTGGCTGATCAGCAGCCGCTCCGCCGCCCGGGAAAGACTCTTTTCCTCGGAAATGGCAATCACATATTCCATGCTTTGCAGGCTCACGGCGCTTCCCCTCCTTCAAATTCATTCAAGATCTGCTGGGCCCGCACGTTCAGACCACGCTGATAGGCGGGGTTCTCCATATCGCTGCGGATCACCAGATAGGCCAGATACCGCTGGGCCTCGCTCAGCTCTGCTCGCCCCGGCGGCAGCAGCATGCCCAGGTGCATGTAGTACCGGGGATAAATCGAAAAATACACCGTATCTTCCCGATTTTTCTGCATGGAGCTGGCGGGAATCAGCGCCACGCCCATCCCCTGCCCCACCATGCGGCAGAGCACCAGCAGATTGTTGGTCTCAAACACCTCGGTGGGGTGCAGCCCCTCCTTTTCCATGATCCGGTCATACACCGCGCGGGCGGTATTCCCTGACGCCATGAGCACAAAGGGAGAATCCGCAAAGCAGCGGATGTCCACACAGGGCAGCACGTCGCCCCGCTCCCGGGCCATGGCCGCCATGGGATGAAAGCCGGGCACCGCCGCCACGATCTCCTCCTTCATGGTTGCAATGATCTCGAACCCCTTCTCGCCGCTGATGTAGCTGGACAGGGCACAGTCCACCTCGCCCCGCCGCACCCAGTTCTTGATGTCCCGGGTGTAGCCCTCCCGGATCACCAGCTCCACATCCGGGAACCGCCGGTTGAAGGCGGGAAAGATCTGCGCCACCATCAGCGAGCCCCGCAGCGGGCTGGCGCCGATCACAATACGGCTGCTCTGGTGATGGGTCAGCCGGTGGATGGTCTGATAGGTCTGCTCCTTCACCGCCACGATCTCCCGGGCGGCGTCCAGCAGCACCCGGCCCTGTGCGGTGGGCACAAGGCAGTGACCCTCCCGCCGGAACAGCGACGCGCCCAGCTGCCGCTCCAGCCCCTGCACAAACACCGTGAGCGTGGGCTGCGAGACCTTCAGCAGCCGCCCCGCGGCGGAAAGGCTTCCCGTTTTTTCAATGGCCAGCAGATATTCCATGCTCCGCACGTTCACGTCCGTTTCCTCCCGTTTTCCGTTCTGGCTCTATTGTATCGCTGCAAACGGTCAGGCGCAAGAGCATCCATAGTTTTTGCTTATAATTTGTATAGCCTTCGCTGGATTGTGTGTCCGTCATTTTCTCTGTAATATATGGATATAGAGAAAAAACAACAGGCATTTCGCACAATTTTGCGGCCGCACTCCATGGAAAAACGTCGATTTTTCCTGTTGTTTTTCAACCAAACAATCAGGAGGATCATCATGACCATAGAAATGATTATTGTTCTGGCCATTCTTGCGTTCATGGTCGTCATGCTGCTGACCCGTATCATTCCCTACGGTGTGACCGCAATGATCTGCTGCGTGGCCTTTGTGCTTACCGGTGTTTGCGACCTTTCCACTGCCTTTTCCGGTCTTTCCAACAGCACCACAATCATGGTGGCAACCATGATCGTGGTGGCAACTGCCCTGGGCAAGACCAGCCTGGTACACCGCCTGCGCGGTGTGATGACCAATCTGCAGGGCAAGCAGGGCATTTTCCTGGTGGTTGCGCTGTATGTGATCACCATCGCCCTGTCCCAGCTGATGGGCCAGATCGCCTGCCTGTCCATCATGCTGCTGTTTGTGCAGACGCTGGACGAAAAAAGCTCCATCTCCCCCGCCCGCATGCTGTTTGCGGTAGCCTGCATCAACACCATCTGGACTTCCAAAATTCCCATCGGCATGGGCGCCACCATGCCCGGCACCATCAACTCCTTCTATCAGGGCATGGTCGGCCCCGAGGATCTGCTGGCCATCACCGACTACTTCAAGGCCGGCATTCTGCCCGCCATTGTCGGCACCCTCTACTGCATCCTGTGCTATAAGCTGATTCCCAGCGGCAAGATCGACAGCTCTCAGGTCAAAGACGTAAAAGACGCCGCTCCCCTGAGCCGCCGGGATGAGATCATTATCTTCCTGGTCTTCCTGCTGGTCATGGGTGGCTTCATGTTCTCCAACCAGCTGGGCAGCGATATCACCAACGTTCTGCCCGCGGCGGGCGTTCTGATTCTGATCCTCACCAAGGTTCTCAGCGTCAAGGAAGCGGTCTCCACCCTGACCAGCGACATGGTCTGGATGATCGCCGGTATGACCGTGATGTCCTCTGTGCTGGGCAGCACCGGCGTGGGCGACCTGATCGGCAATACCGTACTGAACATTCTGGGCTCCAATCCCAGCGGCCTGTTTGTGACCATCGTGTTCTGCGTAGTCACCACTCTGCTCACCAACTTTTTGTCCAACATGGGCACCATGGCTCTCATGTGCCCCATTGCTGCGGCCACTGCACAGGCCGGCGACATGAATGTGAAGGCTGTGGTTCTGGTGGCCGCTGTCTCCAGCTGGTTTGCAGTTGCCATGCCCACCGGCTGTGCCGGCGCCATGATGGCCTTCGGCATCGGCAATCACAATGCCCTTAAGGTGATGAAGTTCACCCTGCCTCTGGTTCTGCTGCTCATGGTCTCGCTGATTATCGGCGTGAATCTGTTCTTCCCCATCTACAACTAAAATTCATCAAACATACGAGGCAACAACATGAAACAGTACATCGACCCGGGCCACAAGCGCAAGGCCCTGAATCTCATCGACAATGTGGTCTACGCCACCCGCACCGATCTGGAGGGCAAGCCCCTGGAGCTGAAGCTCTCGGTGCTGCTGCCAAACGGCAACAGCGAACAGAAGCTGGCCATCGGCAAGGACGACCCCCGGGAGGACCATTCCCCCAAGCCCGCTCTGGTGTGGATTCCCGGCGGCGGCTGGCGCGGCGCGGACAAAAATCTGATGCTGGGCGAGATGAGCGCCTTTGCCGACGCAGGCTATGTGGTGGCGTCCATCTACTACCGCAGCAGCGCCCAGGGCCATTATCCGGATCAGATCCGGGACGTGAAGCAGGCCATCCGTTTCCTTCGGGCCAACGCCGCGAAATTTGAGATCGACCCCGAACACATCGGTGTGTTCGGCCGGTCGGCGGGCGGCCATCTGGCTGCCATGGTGGCCATGAATCTGGACGGCGACGACGTGGGCGAATCCCTGGACCAGTCCTCCCGAGTGCAGGCCTGCTGCGACATGTTCGGCCCGGTGGATGTGCTGGCGCTGATGGAAAGCGAGGAAAAACGCTTCGATGATCCTTCCTTCCGCTGGCACCGTCTGGAGGACACCCACGGCGGCGCGCTGCTGGGCGGTGATCCCGCCACCATGAAGGAGCGTGCGGTGGCCGCCAGCGTGACCGGCAAGATCAACCCGGGCATGTGCCCCATCCAGATTCTCCATGGCGACAACGACCCCATTGTTCCGTTGGAGCTGAGCAGCGAGCCCTTCTATCAGGCCATCTGTGACGCCGGTCTGGAGGACAAAGCCGAGTTCTACGTGCTGCGCCACGGCGGCCACGGCTCCCGCGAGTTCTTCCAGCCCTCGGTCAAGCAGCTGATGATCGACTTCTTCGACCGTCATCTCAAATAAGCATTCCTCTTTTCTCTTTTGCGCTGCGCCGGTTCTCTTTCTCACACCCTCCGGCAAAAGCGTGTACAAAACCGAAGAACGCCCCGGCTCAAAGCCGGGGCGTTCTTCGTATTTCTGAGAGAGAAAAGAGGAAAAATCCGTCTGCTGCTTCAGCGCACCAGGCAGGGTTTCTTGTGGTCGTACTTCCAGTTCGGAATCAGGTACTGCATGGCCATGGCATCGTCCCGGTCGTGGCTGGGCAGGCTGTTGTACAGGGCGTTGGCCTGCATCACCCGCTCCATGTTCAGGTGTACGCCCAGGCCCGGGGCGTCCGGTACCTGCAGCTTGCCGTTCACGATCTGCGGGGTATCCAGCAGCAGGTTCTGGCCGTCCTGCCAGATCCAGTGGGTATCCAGCGGGGCGGGCTCGCCGGGCGCTGCCGCGCCCACCTGGGCAAAGGCCGCCAGCGTGATGTCGAAATGGTTGTTGGAGTGTACACCCCAGGTCAGGCCCCACTTCTCCAGCAGCTGGGCCATGCGGATGGTGCCGTCGAAGCCCCAGAAGTGGGGGTCGGCCAGAATGATGTCGCAGGCGTTCAGGCTGATGGTGTGATAGAACTGCCGCCAGTCGGTGGCGATCATGTTGGTGGCCACCTGGAACTGGGTGGCGTTCTTGAACTCCCGCATGATCTCGCGGCCGGAATAACCGGCTTCGGGGCCGCAGGGGTCTTCCACATAGGTGATCACGTCGTGCATATCCTTGCACAGACGGATGGCCTCCTCCAGACTCCAGGCGCCGTTGGGGTCAATGTTGATGCGAGCGTCCGGGAATGCCTTCTTGATGGCCCGCAGCGCCTCCATCTCCTCTTCGCCCCGCAGCACGCCGCCCTTGAGCTTGAAGTTGTTGAAGCCGTACTTCTCATGCAGCACCTGGGCTTCCTCCACCATCCGCTCGGGGGTCAGGATCTCCTCCCGACGCAGGCGGAACCAGGGGTCGGTGCTGCTGCTCTCGTCCAGATACTGGATGCCGGGGGCGGTGTACTTGTTCTTGTCGGACACATAGAACATGTAGCCCAGCATCTCCACCTCGGTGCGCTGCTGACCCTCGCCCAGCAGCTGGCACATGGGCACGCCCAGGAACTGGCCCATCAGGTCCATCATGGCGCACTCGATGGCCCACTCGCTCTTGACCACGAACTTCAGCTTGGAGATGTCCAGCGTCTGGATGCCCTCGCCGTCGTCGCCCTCGGCCCGCTGGGCCAGCTTGTGGATGCGCTGCAGCACCTGACGGTAACAGGCCACGGGCTGGCCCTCCACCAGAGGCTTCACCGCGTTCAGGCATTCGCAGGTGTAGTCGCCGCCGTGGATCTCACCAATGCCGGTGTGGCCGGCGCTGTCGGTCAGGATGACCAGATTTCGGGTGAAGCAGGGGGCGTGGGCTCCGCTCAGGGTCATGAGCATGCTGTCGTAGCCCGCCACCGGGATCACCTGCATTTTGGTGATGATGGGTGATGTTGCGTTCATTTTGTTTCCCTCCGGGTTCTTACAGGTTCCGCGGCTGTGTGCCGCGTTCTCTTTCTGCTTTTATTGTAGTTCTCCATCCGGCTTGCCCACAAGCGGCAAACCTTCCGGGATATGCCCCATCGGGCTGTGCGCTTTGGCAAACCATTCAGATTCCTTTCATCTTCGTTTCATCCGGCGTGCGGCATCTTGCACGCTTCCCAACAAAGCAGACGCCGCCCGGCGCTGGGGGGCATGATCCAGCATCCGGGCGGCGTCCGCTTTATAAGGAGAATATTAAAATGAGAGGTTCGGTAACAGTTTGGTTGGTGTGTACACAACCGGCTCAGCGCACCAGCGCCAGAGCCACGTCGTTCACATTGGTGCCGGTGGGGCCGGTCACAATCAGCCCACCGGTCTTTTTCAGGGCATGGTAGGCGTCATTGTCCGCCAGTACCCCGTGTACGGTCAGTCCCTCAGCCAGAAGTGCGGCCCGGGTGCTTCCGTCCACATAACCGCCGGCGGCGTCGGTGGGGCCGTCGGTACCGTCGCTGCCCACACTGAACACGGCGGCATTGTCCATACCGGCAATGCCCTCGGCGGCGGCCAGGGCAAGCTCCTGGTTGCGGCCGCCCTTGCCTTTTCCGGTCAGCTGCACCACCGTTTCACCCCCGGCGATGAAGGCCATGGGGTGTTCGGGGCAGGCATGGGTCTTGACGATGGAGGCAAGAAAACTCCCCGCCTCCTTTGCCTGACAGCACAGCTGGTCGGTGAGGATCACCGGCTCATAGCCCAGCTGGCGGCAGACCTGGGCCGCAGCGGCGCACAGCTGGCGCACGCTGCCGGTGATCTGGGTTTCCACATTGTCCAGCTGCTTGGGGGTTTCCTGCTTCAGGCACTCCATGGCAGCGTCGCTCAGGGTCAGATGATATTTTTCCACCACCGCCAGCGCCTGAGCGCAGGTGGAGGAATCCGGGCAGGCCGGGCCGGAGGCGATCATGTCCAGCGGGTCGCCCAGAATGTCGCTGAGCACCACTGCGAACACCTTCGCCGGGGCGCACAGCTGAGCAAAGCGCCCGCCCTTCACCGCACTCAGCCGCTTGCGCAGGGTGTTCATCTCCACGATGTCCGCCCCGCAGGCCAGCAGCTGGCCGGTGATGTTCTGCAGCTCCTCGCCGCTCACCAGCGGTTTTTCAAACAGGGCGCTGCCTCCGCCGGAAAGCAGAAACAGCACGGTGTCGCCCTCGCCCGCGTCTTTGACCAGATCCAGCGCGGCCTGGGTGGCGGCGAAGGAGTTTTCGTCCGGCACCGGATGGCCCGCCTCATAGCAGGCACAGTGGGGAATGTCCCCTTTCACATGGTCGTATTTGGTCACCACCACGCCGGCGGAAAGCCCGTCGCCCAGCTGGGCGGCAGCGGCACTGGCCATCTGCCAGGCCGCCTTGCCCGCCGCCACCAGCAGCACCCGGCCGGAAAATTCCCGGCCGCTCAGGGCGCGGCGCACCGCCTCATCCGGCAGAACGGCCTGAATGGACCGTTCAATGATGGTATTCGCATCGCTGCGCAAGCTGCTGTTCATGGCACATTCCTCGCTTTTTTATTGAATGGGATCAGCGGCCGATCTGAATGCCGGTCAGCTTCTCGTAATACTGGGCAATGGCGCTGTGGTCCGCCTGGCCCTTGCCGTTGTTGTGCAGCCACTGCATCACTTCCTGTACGGCGGCGGTCATGGGCAGCGGAGAGCCAACGGTGTGGGCGCAGTCCAGAGCGTTGTTCAGGTCCTTGATGTGCAGGTCGATCTTGAAGCCTGGCTTGTCGTTGCCGGCGATCATCATGGGAGCCTTGGCCTCCATGACGGTGCTGCCGGCCAGGCCGCCGCGGATGGCCTGGAATACCAGCTCAGGGTCCACACCAGCCTTCTGAGCCAGGGTCAGGGCCTCGGCCAGAGCCTGGATGTTGCAGGCAACGATGATCTGGTTGGCCAGCTTGGTGGTGTTGCCGGCGCCCACATCGCCGCAGCGCACCACGGAAGCACCCATGGCGCCCAGCAGGTCCTTGTACTTGTCGAACACTTCCTGCTTGCCGCCCACCATGAAGGACAGGGTGCCGTCGATGGCCTTGGGCTCACCGCCGGAAACGGGAGCGTCCAGCATGTCGATGCCCTTGGCCTCCAGCACGGCAGCGATCTCCTTGCTGGCCACGGGGTTGATGGAGCTCATGTCGATGAAGGTGGAGCCGGCCTTCATGTGAGCGGCCACACCGTCGTCGCCCAGCATGACTTCCTTCACCTGGGGGGAGTTGGGCAGCATGGTCAGTACCACGTCGCAGGTCTCGCCGATCTCAGCCTGAGTGGCGTAGGCGGCACCGGCGGCCACCACCTCGTCAATGCTGGCCTGGTTGCGGTCGTTTACCACCAGCTCGTAGCCGGCCTTCAGCAGATTCTTTGCCATGGGCTTGCCCATGATGCCCAGTCCAATCAAACCAATTTTCATGATAAATTACCTCGTTTCTTTTGTATAGTGTTTCTCCGAAAGAAGTTCGGGGGAAATCATAAGAATTTGAACAGGTTCAGCCCGATCTCGTCGCTCATCTGGCGCTCTACCGTGCCGTCCACCACATCCAGCACCATCTCGCAGGTGCCGCCCACTACTGCGTGGCTCATGTGGCCGCCCAGGGCCTTGTTGTCCAGCCCTGCGGCACTCAGATGCAGGTGAGCGTAGTGCTCGCCCTCCTTGGTGGTCACGGTGCCCCACAGGCTGGTGATCTCGGTCAGCTCGTGGTAGGTGTGGCTGTCGTACTGCTTGGTGTCCGGGTTGAACAGGCCCACGGTGAACTCGCTCAGCGCGCCCAGGGCCTTCACCTCGGCCAGGGTGATCTGCTCGGTCTCACACAGCTTTTTCAGCTGCTCCAGGATCTCCTCGCCCCGGTCGATGCGCACAAACATCTTGTTCTGAAAGCGGCGGTATTCCATCGGTCCTCGCTCCTTTCTCCAATTACAGCAGGTCCATGTCCTCCAGCACCTTGCGCAGCTTTGCCTTCTGGTCCGCGTTCAGCTCCTGAATAGGGTCCAGGCACTTGCCCACCGGCAGGCCCTGCATCACCAGTGCCTCCTTGATGGTCTGGGGGAAGGTGCCCATGTTGGTGGCGATGCGCAGGGGAGCCAGCTTGTACTGGGCCTCCAGCGCGCCCGCCAGGTCGCCGTCCTCCCACTTGTCGTAGATGTCAGCGGTGATGCGGGGGGCCACGTTGGCGCAGCTGGCGATGGCGCCGGTGGCGCCGTACATCAGGGCGGCAAAGATCAGAGTGTCGCGGCCCATGAGCACGTTGAAGTGATCCCGCTGATCACGGGTCAGGCGCAGGTACTCCTCGCTGTTGGTCATGTCGCCGGTGGAATCCTTCACCGCCACAATGTTGGCGCACTCCCGGGCCAGGCGGGCCACGGTCTCGGGGGCGATGGTCACGTTGGTCTTGGGCTTGTTGTTGTAGAGGATCACCGGCATATCGGTGCTCTCGGCAATGGTCTTGTAGTAGGTGTACAGCTCGTCCTGGGTCTGGCTGACGAACATGGGGGTGAGCACGCTCACCGCGTCGTAGCCGCCCACCTGCTCCACCAGGCGGATCAGATGGATTACACCCCGGGTGGTGATGTGATTGCAGCCGGCGAACAGCTGGATGGGCCGGCCCTTGCGGGTGATCATGCCGGCCACCGCATCCTTCACGGTGGTCAGGATCTTCACGAACTCCTCGTCGTTCACCGCATAGAACTCACCGGTGGTTCCCATGGGGAACAGGCCGTGTACGCCGTTTTCCACCAGCCGTTTGCTCATCATGGCCAGCGTTTCATAATCCACCGATCCGTCTTCACGGAACGGGGTGATAATGGGGGGCGTGATCCCATAGGGCACAAAAGCCATGGTAAATCATCCTTTCTTTCACACATGGACGTCGCCTGCGCGCCGCCTTCGTTCTTGACACTACCAATTATAAAAAAACGGCCCGGCAAAACAATTGACGGATAAGCCAAAGCCCCGGGGTGCATTTCATTGCAATTTGCCAGTCTTTCAAAAGCGTGCGAAAAGCGTTTCATTTTTCTTTCATGCTGAAACAGAAACCTGCATTTTCCCAGCAAAAAGCACCGCACTCCGTGAATGGAATGCGGTGCTTTTTTCAGATCTCAATGCCCAGCTTTTTGATCTTGCGCCACAGGGTGGTGGTGCTGATGCCCAGCTCCTGCGCGGTGACGGCCCGGTTTCCGTCGTTGCGCTCCAGCGCCTCCAGAATCCGCTGGCCTTCCCGGCTCTGCCGGGGTGCGGCGGGCTGGCCTGCCTCGCGGGCCAGCGGGGGGAACATCTCATCGTACAGGCTGCGGATGGCGGTTTCGTCGATGCTGCGGTGGCGGGCGGTGAGCACCAGCCGCTCCAGAAAGGCGTTGATCTGGATGATGTTGCCCGGCCAGTCCAGGCTTTTCAGCAGCTCCATGCCGCCGTTTGTGATCACATGGTAGCGGCGCAGGTTCTCGCACAGCCGCTGGAAGGTGGCCTGCAGCATGTCCTCCAGGTCCTCCGGCCGCTTTTTCAGCGGGGGCAGGTCGATGCGCAGACCCGCCAGCAGATAGTACAGATCCATCCGGAACGCACCCTCGCAGGCCAGCGCGTACAGATCGCCCTCGGAGGTAACGATGATGCGGGTGTTCACATGCACCGGCCGTTCCAGATTGCGCTGGATCACCCGGTGGTAGCGCACCGCCTGATAAATGTTGGACTGCACCGTATAGGAGAGCTTGTCCACCTCCTGCAGCAGCAGGGTGCCGTTCTCCGCCATGCCAAGCACGCCCAGGTCCACCTCGCCGTCCTTGTTTTTGTAGCCGGTGCCGAACAGGGCGGTCATCTGGTCCTCCGGCTCCAGACTGGCGCAGTTCAGTTGCACGAAGGGGCCGGTGCGGTTGGTGCTGTTGTTGTGGATGCACTGGGCCAGCAGGCCCACCTCCAGTCCCTGCGGCCCGGCCAGCAGAATGGGCGCGCTGGACTGGCTGAACAGCCGGGCCTGATCCACCGCCTTCGCCATGGCGGCCGAGCGGTGGTGTACGTTGTCGAAGGTGCGCTGGGTCAGGTTTCCCTGCAACAGCTCGCCGTCCTCGGCGCGGGGGTCCAGCTGGATGGACCGGTGTACCTTGTGGCAGGAAAGGATTGCCCCGTCCACCTGGCCGTCCTCCAGCCGGATGGGGGCCAGAATGGCCACCATGGCCTGATAGCGGATGTGCAGAAAGGTGGAGTAGCTGTTGCCCCCGGCCAGCACGTTGTCGATCACGTCCTTTTCCAGGCCGGGAATCACCTCCTGCAGCGGACGGCCGACCAGGGCATCCCGGCTGCACTCCAGCGCCTCCAGCATGATGTCATTGCTCTTGGTCACCCGACCCGTCCGGTTCACCTGAATGTAACCGTTGGTGGTGTTGTTCAGCAGCGCGTCGATCTGGGCGTTGGCCCGCTGGTTCATCTCGTTGGCCATGAGCGCGGTCTCGGCGTTCTGGATGGCATCGTTGAAGGAATCGTCGCTGAAATCCAGAAACAGGCTGGCACAGCCCGCCTGCCGGGCCATGTCCATGGTCAGATCGCCGCCGATGATCACGTCCGGCTTGCTGGCCAGTGCCTTGCGGTTCATCTCCTCATATTCCTCTTCGGTGCGGTAGGCAAAAATCTGCAGATCCACCCCGAACAGCATGCTGCAGCAGCTGGTGTCACACAGCATGTCGCACACGGCCACCAGCGCCACCCGGGGCCGGGGCTCCACCGTGAGCCGCTTTGCCTTGCACAGCAACAGGCCGATGCCCTGGGCGGTAAGCTTTACGCTCACCACCGGCACGTTCAGATTTTCCCGGATGCGCAGCGCCTGCAGGCCACGGCAGATCAGAATGCCCGCGCCGTTCTGGATGGAGGCGCGTGCCTCCTCCACCGCGTTCTCGGTCTCGATCTGGCGGATTTCCGCAATGGAATAATGCCCCTTGGCCAGTTCTCTGGCCTGAAGGACCAGATCGTCCTTGGGCAGAAGAATCGCAATGTGGCTCATAACAGCCCCTTTCCGGCAGCTGCGCTGCCCGCGTAATGCCCTGCAATGAGATTGCAAGGATTCTGAAACCAATTATACCAGCTTTCGCCCCGCCGCACCAGCGGCAGACGAAAAAGGGCGGGCCTTGCCGGCCCACCCTGAAAAAACATCGCTTTTGCGGCTCAGCGCACCATGCAGGGGCGCTTGGGATCGAACTTCCAGCCAGGGATCAGATACTGCATGCCCTTGGCGTCATCGCGGGCGCCCAGGCAGTTGTCCACATACAGCTGGTGCGCCTTCATCACCTGCTCCCGGTCCACCTCGATGCCCAGACCCGGCTTCTTGGGCAGGTCGATGCAGCCGTCCACGATCTGCATGGGCTCCTTGGTCAGCCGCTCCAGGCCCTCCTGCCAGATCCAGTGGGTGTCGATGCCGTTCATCTTGCCGGGGATGGCGGCGGCGCACTGCACCACCATGGCCAGGCTGATGTCGAAATGGTTGTTGGAATGGCAGCCCCACATCAGACCGAAGTCATTGCACAGCTGGCCCACGCGAACCGAGCCGTTCATGGTCCAGAAATGGGGATCGGCCAGGGGAATGTCCACGCTCTGCAGGGCAATGCAGTGGCACATCTGGCGCCAGTCGGTGTTGATCATGTTGGTGGCGGTGGGCATCATGGTGGCCTTGCGGAACTCGGCCATCACCTCACGGCCGGAGAAACCGTTCTCGGCACCGCAGGGGTCCTCACAGTAAGCCAGTACCTTTTTCAGCTCGGGGGCAATTTCCAGCGCCTCGGCCAGGCTCCAGCAGCCGTTGGGGTCCAGGTCCACACGGGCGTTGGGGAAAGCTTCCTTGATGGCCTGTACCGCCTTCAGTTCCTCCTTGGGCTCCAGCACGCCGCCCTTCAGCTTGAAGTCCTCAAAGCCGTATTTGTCATGGGTGGCCTTAGCCAGAGCCACAATGGCTTCGGGGGTCATGGCCTCCTCGTGGCGCAGGCGGTACCATTCGCAGTCGGAATCCGGCTCCGAAGCGTAGGGCAGGTCGGTCTTTTTGCGGTCGCCCACATAGAACAGGTAGCTCAGAAAGCGCACCCGCTCCCGCTGCACACCATCGCCCATCAGGGCGGCGGCGGGCACGTCCAGATATTTGCCCAGCAGATCCAGCAACGGGGCCTCGATGGCGGTGACCACATGCACGCCGGTGCGCAGATCAAAGGTCTGCTGACCGCGCACATCGTCCTTGATGTTGGCATCCAGCCAGCCGCGCACCTTGTTCAGGGTTGCCTTGTAGTCGCCGATGGCGGTGCCGACCACCAGATCCTTCACGCTCTCCAGCGCGTTGGTGATCTTCTGGCCGCCGGGCACCTCGCCCACACCTTCGGTGCCGGTGGAGTCGGTGAGAATGACGATGTTTCGGGTGAAGTAGGGGGCGTGCGCGCCGGAGAGGTTCAGCTCCATGCAGTCCCGCCCGGCAACGGGATACACTTCCATCTTGGTGATCACGGGTGTTTTCATAATTGATGCTCCTTTGTATTGTTCGGAATCGGGCGGGCCGCAGGCAGCCGCCCGGCGCTCGGTCTTTCGTTCTGGTATAAGCATACCAGCGGCGGGCGGCGGCGGCAATCTGCAATGCCGCCTAAAATCCCGCGGGCGCATTGTGCGGTTCGCACGGGATTTCATTCGCCCGTTGCAATCCTTTCATGCATATTTCAAATCATTTCATCACCTGTTCCAAGGCCCGCCGGGTACATGGCCCGCACCGCGGCGGCCCGCCCCCGCATGGTTTCGCCCCACTGGGCCCGGTCGATCCAGACCCGGTAGTCGGTCCGGTCTGCGGGGATATTGGGTTTCACATTGCCCTGATTCAGGTGACTGGGCAGGCAGATGTCCACCTTCCATCGGTCGGCCAGCTCCAGGCAATCCTCCACAAAAACACGGGGCAGCTGCCGGGGCAGATCGTACCGCTCCAGATATTCCGGCGCCATCATGGCAATACCCAGCCCGCCGTGCATGGCGCAGCGGAAGGTCTCGCCGGTGGTCTCGTCGGTGTCGTCGAACCAGAAGGAGGTTGCCCCGGGGGTATGGCCAGGGGTCAGGCGGGTATGCACCGAAAAGCGCCCCAGATCAATGGTGGCGGAATCGTCGTAGAAACGGTCCGCCCGGTAATCCACCATGGGCAGCGGATCGGTGCGCTCCTTCCACAGCTGATGCTGCTCCTCGTCGATGGCCGAAATCCACACCTCTGCCCCGGACAGTTCCTGCAGATAGCGCGCGCCGTTCACATGGTCCCAGTGCCAGTGACTGAGCAGAATCTTCCGGATCCGGCGCGGGTCATAGCCCAGCCGCCAGATCTGATCCAGCATCAGATAAAAGGAGGCCCGGTAGCCGGTGTCGATGAGCATCAGCTCCTCGCCGCAGTCCAGCAGATAGGCGCACACGTCGTCCTGCCCGCCCACCTGCCACACATGGGGTGCCGCCCGGTAGGCGGGCACCGCATACTTCCAGGGATGCTCCAGATCATCCCCACAGCGGGGATGATCCACCGGCGCGTAAAACAGCTTTTTTTTCATTATCAGCGGCTCCTTTCCTTGTTTCACAAAAAACGGCCCCGGCAGAATGCCGGAGCCGCATACGGAACACATTGCACAGCGCAGACCGCACACTCAGCGGAAGATGCCCAGCGCCCAGCCGAATACCAGCCAGAGGATGTTCATCACCCACAGGGGCTTGAAGCTGAACTTCACATAATCCGCAAGTTCGGTCTTGTCGCCCAGGTCGCAGGCCAGATACAGCTGAGGCTGCGCCACAGGCGAGATCATGGCGCCCATGTTCATCAGCAGGGCCATCACAACCACCTCGTTGGCCACACCATACTGGGTGCTCAGAGCGGCCACGATGGGAACAATGGAGAACTGCCAGATATCGTTGGTAAAGATGAGCATCAGAGGGAAGCTGAGCACCGCAATGATCAGATACATCCAGGGGCCCATGGCGGTGGGGATCAGACCGATCAGGAAATCAACCATGGCGTCCATCATGGGGCTCTCGCTCAGCACACCGACCACCACGCCGGACAGGAAGATGGCGCAGGCAGTGGAGTACATCTGCTTGCCGTAGCTCTTCATCAGCTCGCCCTGGAGCTTCTGGTCAGGGTAGTTCACCGCCATGGCGATGACCAGGCCCACCGCAAAGATGAAATAATCCGGGCAGGGCACCACGGTCAGACCCACGATCAGAGCAATGGTGAGCAGCAGGTTGAACCAGAACAGCTTGGGACGGGCCAGCTCGCTGTATTCCATGTGTACTTCGCTGGTGCTTTCGCCGTCCACCACGCCGGCGCCCTTCTTCATCTGCCATTTGGCCATCAGAACGGCGGCCGCAATGCACATGACAATGTAGATGAGCATCAGGGGCAGCATCTTGGAGAAGATGTAGTTGTTGGGCGAATCAATGCCCTCCAGCAGGGTGGCCGCACGCAGGTTACGGGCGTTCCAGGGCAGCACAAACAGTGCGCACATGGTAGCCGAGCACAGGAACAGCAGCACCTTGGGGTCGATCTTCAGCTTTTTGTAGAGGGGCAGCATCATGGGCACGGTAACCAGATAGGTGCTGGTCACGCTGCCGTCGATCTCGGTGATCAGGGAGACCAGCACCGTGATCACACACACAGTGACCACACTGAGCTTGGTCTTCTTCAGCAGGATCTCCACCAGCCGGTTAAACAGGCCCGCATCGTTCATCAGGGCGAAATAGGGCAGCGAGAAGAAGATGATAAACATCAGCTCCATCGTTTTGCCCAGGCCGGTCTCCACATAGCTGCAAACCTCGGCTACGCTGGAACCAACCAGAAACGCGCCCACGATGGGGATCACCGTAAAGGCGAAAATCGGGCTGACAGTCTTTTTCAGCAGGAGTACTGTGATGAGGATCATCATCACAAATCCCACTATGGCGGGATAACTCATCTGTAATTCCTCCGGTTCATTGATTTCTCTTTTGCGTGCTGAAACAGCTTCGAGCAACCGTGGCCACAGTTGTCTTTCTCACAGTGCCATCATACCAGCCTGTCGCCGCCTTAACAATCGACAAAAATCACCAAACCGGCCACGGCCCCTTGTACCATTCTGCCGAGATTTCGTTTTGCGTTCCATTTGTCTTGCAGGATTTTCAAAAACGTTTCAGTTTCTTGTACCCATACACTTCCAGATGCAGGCCGCCAGAGGAAGCCGGCCTGTATCTGCAGAACCTGTAACGCCCTCTGCGGCACTTTCGCACCGCAGAGGGCAACCGGAGAAATCAGAGACAGGGCCGCCGCCCCGCTCTTAGAGGAATAGGTTAATGATCATCAGCTCCACCACACCGACACCGGCCATAATCATGGAAACAGCGGTCTTGCACTTGAGCTGATCCTTCATTTCGGTCAGACCGAACATACCGTTAAAGACCCAGAAGCCGCTGTCGTTGAAGTAACCGAAGGAGAAGGCGCCGATGCAGCAGGCCTGTGCCAGCAGAACAGGTGCCAGGCCCAGAGCGGGCAGCAGCAGGGCGGTGAGAGAAGCAGCGGTGGTAATCGCCACCGTGGCGGAGCCAAGGGCGATACGCATCAGTGCCGCGATGATAACCGGGATCAGGATGGCCGGGATGGGCCAGTTGACTACCATCTCGCCCAGCACGTCGCCGATGCCGCTCACCTTCACCACGTTGCCCAGCGCGCCGCCCGCGCCGGTGATCAGCATGATAATACCGGTGTCCTTGATGCTCTCGTTCATCACGTTGATGACTTCCTTCTGGGCCATATGCCGGCCCAGGCCGTAAACCGCCAGCGTGGTGCCGATGGCCAGGGCCACAATGGGCTCGCCCA
This sequence comes from Gemmiger sp. An87, assembly GCF_002159185.1. GTDB lineage: Bacteria > Bacillota > Clostridia > Oscillospirales > Ruminococcaceae > Allofournierella. Next base: position 49,345 of record NZ_NFHD01000001.1, on the reverse strand, counting down.
GCAGGCTGATCACGTAGTACAGCGGGCCGCTCTGAATGGGAGTCAGGCTGATGCCGGTCTTCAGGAAAATCAGCAGCAGCGGAACCAGAATGGGCGCCACCGAGGGCCACAGACCGGGCAGGTTCTTGGTATCCATGATGGAATCCAGCTGATCCATCTTCTTCAGATACTCTTTTTTGAATTCCTTGCGGTCATAAGTACCGTCCAGATTGGGAATCTGATAAATCTTCTTGCCGATCCACTTGGAGTACAGCACCGAAGCAATCAGGATGGGGATGGAGAGGGCCGCGCCCACCAGGATCATCTGGCCCACATCCACGCCCATCATACCAGCCGCGGTGAGGGGGCCGGGCGTGGGCGGCACCATGGTGTGGGTGCACTGCAGGCCGCAGGCCAGCGCCAGGGCCAGGCCGATCACGGATTTGCCGGTCACACGGGAAAGGGCTTTGGTCAGCGGGCGGAAGATCACCAGAGCGGAATCCGCGAACACCGGGATGGAAACGATCCAGCCGGTGATGCCCAGCGCCCATTCCTCCTTGCCGCTGCCGATCTTCTTGATGGCAGTGTAGGCCCACCGGTCTTTTCCAGAATGCCGCCCAGCATTACGCCGAGGCCGATGATGATGCCGGTGCTGGCCAACGTGTTGCCAAAACCCGACGAAATGGCGGACACCGCGTCGGAGGGGGTCATGCCGCCCACCAGGCCGGTGATGGCTGCTGCCAGCAGCAGCGCGATAAAGGTGTGTGTTTTCGTTTTCATGACCAGAACGATCATGACCGCAATGCCCAGGACAAGCCCAAGCAGCATTTGTGTTTCTTGGCTCATCTGTAGTTCCTCCTTACAGTTTATCGGTATCGATCACCGCGCCGGTATCTGCGCTGCTCACCAGGTAGGCGTATTTTGCCAGCGCGGGCTTGCGCGGTTTTTTCAGCGGGGTCCAACCCTCTTTGCGCCGGGCGAACTCCTCTTCGGATACGTCAATGGTCAGCGTCCGGTTCTCGATGTCGATCTCGATTTCATCACCGTCCTGCACAAAGGCAATGGGGCCGCCCGCCGCAGCCTCCGGCGAGATGTGCCCGATGCAGGGGCCGTGGGTTGCGCCGGAGAAACGGCCGTCGGTAATCAGAGCACAGTCGGCATCCATACCGCGGCCCATAATCAGCGCGGTGGTGGAGAGCATCTCCCGCATGCCGGGCCCTCCCTTCGGGCCCTCGTAACGGATTACGATCACGGTGCCCTTCTCAATGGTGTCGCCGCTCACAGCGGCATCCGCTTCCTCCATGGAATTGAACACCCGTGCCTTGCCCTTGAAGTGGTACATATCCTCCCGCACGCCGGACTGCTTGACCACTGCGCCATCCGGTGCCAGATTGCCGTGCAGCACCGCAATGCCACCCTCCGGCTTCTGGGGTTTTTCCATGGTGCGCAGCACGTCGTCCGGATTTGCCTTTACGCTCTCCAGCATCTGGCCCATGGTCTTTCCGGTCACCGTGAGCACCTCAGTGTGCAGCCGCGACTCAATGGTCTTAAGAACCGCCGGGATGCCGCCACTGGCATCCAGCGATACGATGGGATATTTACCCGAAGGCTGCAGATTGCACACAAAAGGCACCTGTTTGCTGATCTCATCAAAGTCCTTCAGCGAAAGTTCTACCCCCGCCTCGTGGGCAATGGCCATCAGATGCAGTACAAGATTGGTGGAGGAGCCGGTGGCCATGGCACCCGCCACACCATTGAGCAGCGCCTGCCGGGTGAGAATCTTGCGCGGAGTCAGCCCGGTACGAAGCATTTCCATCACCGCCCGACCGGAAGCCTTCGCGATGCGCTTGCGCTTGTTGGATACGGCAGGTGCAGTGCCCGCCCCGGGCAGGGCCATTCCCAGTACCTCGGTGAGCATGCACATGGAGTTTGCGGTACCCAGATGCGCACAGCTGCCCACGGTTGGCAGTGCCGCCATCTCAGCCTCTTTCATTTCCTGAATGGTTACCTTGCCTGCCTCCACACGGCCGGGATATTCCCTCAGTTCGCTGGAACAGAACAGAGGATTGCCGCCCACGTTACCCGGCATCATTGGGCCGCCGGGCACCACGATGGCAGGGATGTCCAGTCGGGCGGCAGCCATCAGCATGCCGGGGATGATCTTGTCACAGCCGGGCAGCAGAACCATGGCATCAAAGTGGTGGGCCTCCACCACCATCTCCACCGAATCTGCAATCAGCTCCCGGCTGGCCAGCGGATAGCACATTCCCTTGTGACCCTGGCATAATCCATCACAGATTGCAATGGTCTCGGACTGGCGGGGCACGCCGCCTGCTTCGATGATGCCCTGCTTGACATAATCGGCCAGCTCCCGCAGATGCACATGGCCCGGCACCATCTCGCTGAAAGATCCGATCACCGCAACGAAGGGCTTTTTCAGATCCTCCTCATCCATACCGGTGGCATACAGCAATGCACGCTGGCCGGACTTTCCCAGCCCGTTGGTCAGGGTACTGCTTCGGTATCGCTCGTCCTTGATGCGAAATTCCTTTTCCAGTTCTTTGCTCATGCTCAAACCTCCTGTGCTTTGTTTTTCCACCTCCATCATAGATCCGCCGTAACTATTAGTCAATTTAATAGAAATCACTATAGAATTAGAAAATCTTAATAAGGTGCGCCATTTTGCTTGCTGTGCACAAACATTCATGCTATAATATGGCAAAAGCGCACAGGAGTCTTGTTTAAATGAACCTAAAAGAACTGGAGTATATTGTCAAAATCGCCGACGAGGGCAATATTACCCACGCTGCCGAGCAGCTGTTTATCACCCCTTCCGCCCTGAACCAGCAGCTGCTTCATCTGGAAAGTGAACTGGGCACCCAGCTGTTCCAGCGGCTGCGGGGCGGTTGGCTGCCCACCGAGGCGGGCACAGTATACCTGAACAGCGCTCGGGAGATTCTACGCATCAAAAAGGAGACCTACCAGCGCCTGAACGATATTGTTGCTTTGCAGAACAGCAGCCTTACCATCAGCTTTCCACCAGAGCGCGGCTCCTACATGTTCACCCACGTTTATCCTCTGTTTCATCGAGACTGGCCCAATGTGACCGTGCAGGCCATCGAAACCAGCGTGCGCCAACAGCAGGAACTGATTGCCGCCGGCAAGGTAGATATCGGATTTGTTACCCTTCTGGATCGACAGAAAAGCAAGGATGTGTACATTCCCATTCAGGAAGAGGAACTGGTACTTGCGGTTCCTGCCAGACATCCGCTGTGTGCCCGGGCAAAGCCCTCGCCTTACAGCAAATATCCCGAGCTCTCTCTCGCAGATTTCCGGAATGAGCCCTTTGCCTTCATGCACAAAAAGTCCACCATTTACGATTATCTGCGCCAGCTGTTTCGGGAAGCGGGCTTTTATCCCACCACCCTGTTTGAGACTGCCCGTTCTACCACCATTCTGGAAATGGTGGCAGCAGGGCTGTGCTGCAGCATCGTGCCGGACATCGATCCTCTGGAACACATCCCCGGCGTATCTTTCTTCTGTCTGGACACCCATCCCCGCTGGAATTTGATGGCCTGTTACAAAAAAGGCGCCTACCTGAGCAAACCCGGTAAGCACTTTATCGCGCTGGCCACTCAGTACTGGAATCAGGGGCTGTGAACTCTGCCTGCTGTAAAACAAAAAGCCCTCTGCATGGATATCATGCAGAGGGCTTTTTGCGCCCACCCAACAACCGCCAACAGAGGTTGCAGATAACGCAAAAAAATCCCGGATGTTTTCACATCCGGGATTTTTGGTGGGAGCGGGTGGATTCGAACGGCCGGAGACCTCCCGTTTCTTTTTCCCCCGCTTCCTGCCCTGGTTTTTTCCTTAAATTCTGCGGATTCTGTTTTCCATAATACCATTGATTTCGCCCCGTTTCAATGCAGTGTGGTCCAAAAAACGGGGTCCGAAATCATTGCACAAAACCGAAAGGAGCTTACCCATGCCTGTTTTCCGCGTCCCGAAACGGAACAACTACACCGTTATGAGCAATGTCCATCTGCGTGATCCAAATCTTTCACTGAAAGCCAAAGGACTGCTCTCCTATATGCTCTCCAATCCAGATGACTGGGACTACAGCATTCGCGGTCTTGCCAGCCAAAACCGGGACGGTCTGGACAGCGTCCGCACCGGGCTGAAGGAACTGGAAGCTCACCATTACTTAAAGCGCGAAAAGGTGCGCGATGCACAGGGCCATATCATCGACTACGATTATCAGATCTTTGAACAGCCCTTTTCCTGATTCGCTCCCTGGCCCGAAATCGGCTTTTCCATGATCGGATTTTCCAAATACGGAGATTCCGATGCAACCAAGTATAGAAGAGAGTAAATATAGAAAGAACCAAATATGGAACCTACTATCTGAAAAGAGGAAAGCTCCTTCTTTTCATTTTAAAATCCCAGGCTCGAAAGCTCGGCGCTTCTTCCCGCAGCCCATTGCGCTGCCTTCTTCGGCACACCGCTCTATTCAGCCGGTAAACTTCCAGCAAGCACGGCATTTGTCCACACAAACGCCACTTGTCAGGGGAAAACCCCTGATACCCCATTCCATCTGAAAGGATTCTGCATCATGCGAAATAGACCCATCCGCTTTGAAACATTTCTCTCGAAAGAAGAGGCGCAGCACCTGGAGCACCTGCAAACCGTGAGCGGCCTATCCAAGAGTGCCATTGTACGCCAGTTGATTTCCGGCTGTTCCATCAAACCACGCCCCGCGGAAAGCTACCGGGAACTTTCCAGAGAGCTGTCCGCCATTGGGAACAATCTGAACCAGATCACCCGTCTGGCCAATGCAACCGGCCGACTGGATGATCCGCAAATTCAGCAGGTTTCCGCGATCATGCAGCAGGTTTGGACTGTGGTGCATAATACTCTATAACCCCTCTTATCTGCTATGAGCATTCACTATATTCTGCTGCATTGATTCCCATTTATCTTCCCTGACTCAACCGCTGGGACAGCTCAATCAAACGGCCTGCACAAGCACGCACCTCTTCCTCTTTCAGGACGCCCTCCCGCAAAGCTTTCCGGATATCTGCATCATCCTGCGGGTTTCCTGGCATGATCACATCATTCCCTGCTGCCGCACACTGCCAGGGAATACTGCCATCTGCGGGAACGGTGGTGTTCCAATCAGACATAATCAGTCCGCCGAATCCCCACTCCTTACGAGCTACCACCGTACACAGATCTCTGCTGTTCGCCGCCTGCACACCATTGATACGATTATACGAAGTCATGATCGCTGCCGGAGCTGCCGCCTTGACTACAATTTCAAATCCTCGCAGATAAATCTCTCGCAACGCTCGTTCCGAAACACGCACATCCACGCCCATTCGGTGATCCTCCTGGTTGTTGCACGCAAAATGCTTGATGGTCACCCCTCGGCTGCCGTCATGCTGCACGCCGCGGGTCACCGCCGCCGCAATCATGCCGGACAGCAGCGGGTCCTCCGCATAATATTCAAAATTACGTCCGCAGAGTGGATTTCGGTGAATATTCAGCCCCGGGGCCAACCACAGATCGATATGGAATTCCTCCATTTCCGCGGCAATCGCCCGCCCGAATTCATCCATAAGTTCAAGATCCCAGCTTTGAGCCAGCGCCGTGCCCACCGGAAATGCCGTACAGAATTGATAGTAGGTGTCCGCATTGTCATGATGCTTCGGCTCATCCAGGAATCCGTTGTCCAGGGACCCCAATACTCCGGTGGGAATCACCTCACCCGTATCCCGATCAACCTGATAGCTCTGGCGCAGCCGGAGACCGGCAGGGCCATCCGCCATAATCAGCGACCGAACCCCACGGGATGTCTCCAGCGCCTCGGACGTCTCGCCCGCAGAACCAGGCACGCGGATTCCCGCGGAACCCAAGGTGCTGGCGCCTTTTGTGATATTGCCATAGAGCAGAGGGATCAACTCCTCCACCGGGCCGTCTGCCAGCGGGACTATTGCGGCCTGTGCCTTCTCCTCCGGCTCAGGGTTGAACCGAATGCACGGCAGTTTCATCTGTGTGGCCAGCGCCGCCTTCTCCATTGCAGGCGCAGCACATTTCAGTTCTTCAAAGGGATGCTGCACCGGGCAGATCGGATGTGTGCGCTCCAGCACCTTTTCTGTCTCCACCTTTAGGTGGGCGCAGGGCTTACAGTTCACACTACTATTGCCTACAAAAAGAGTATACACGCCTTGTTCCAGGACCCACGCCTGCTTTTCCTGAGAAAAGGAAGCCAGCTGCTTCGCATCCACCGCAATCGTTACACACTGAGTCTCCCCCGGTCCAAGTTGCTGCGTCTTTGCAAAGCCCACCAAACGCCGGTATTCCTTTGCGCCCCCGTTCTGCGGGCAGGCTGCATAAACCTGAACCACTTCACGGCCCGCATAAAGTTTGCCGGTATTGCTCACCTTAACTGCCACCCGAACAGCATGCGCATCGGCCTCCATCCCTTCAAACTCTACTGAAAACTCGGTGTAGGACAGTCCGTACCCAAACGGGAACAAGGGCTGTATATCAAAACTGTCAAAGTAGCGATAGCCCACATAGATTCCCTCTGTGTAGATCTCTTTCTCCAAATCGCCATTGCACGCCCCGAATGTATCTGCACTGGGGTAATCCGTATAACGACGTGCCCAGGTGGCAGTAAGTTTCCCCTCCGGGACCACTTTCCCAAGCAGAACATCTGCAACGGCAGCTCCTCCCTGCTGACCCAGCTGAGAAATCTGCAGAATCGCCGCCAGATGGTGCATCTGCTCCATCAGGTCGGTCAGCTCCACCGGACCTCCCGCATTGATTAGCAGGATCACCGGAAGTTCTGCCGCATCTAACCTGCGAAGGTCTTCCCGCTCCTGTTCGCTCAGCCGATAATCGCCTTCCTGTGCGGTTCGATCCTTTCCTTCTCCCGAAATGCGACTGATCACATACACCGCAGCAGCGGCTCCCCGCCAGTCCTCCGGTTCAATGTCTCGCCCCTGCGGAAGCACAAAAGGGTTGTCTGCATAGGCATCGAATGGATTTTCCACCTTTTTTGCATCTTCCAGAATTTTGTCTCTCCACTGAAAGCGCGCCGTCATATACCGTTTCTCATAGTCTTCTATCCATGATTCACTGGTCAGAGGCACTCCAACCGCCTTAAGGCCCTCATAAATCGAGATATTCTCCCGATTGTTCACATCTCCGGAGCCGATTCCGCCCTTTACCGTATGCCCTGCACCGTTTCCGAACAGCGCAATTGGCGCCGTTGCCGCCAGTGGCAAGATCCCATTATTTTTCAGCAGTACGATCCCAGCTGCTGCTGCTTTTCTCGCCAGTGCGGCGTGACAAATTTCTCGCGCAGCAGGAGCCGCATCCCGGCTGCCGCTAAAATTATGCGTTATTACCATAAAACAAACTTCCTCTCAAATATGAATACACAAAAGGCCGCCATAGTGTTGTATACTATGACGGTCTTTTTGCCGGGGATTATTCTTTCACGCCGCCCAGCGTGATGCCGGCGATAATGTATTTGGACAGCAGCAGATAAACCACAATGATCGGAACGATCGCCACCATAATCATCATATAAATCTTGCCCATATCAAAATTCATATAGTCAGCGCCGCGCAATGTGGCAATTAGGATGGGAACCGTCATCTTGTCCTTCGACTGAATGATCAGGGCAGGAACAAAGTAGTTATTCCAAGAACCCACGAAGGTAAAGATAGCCTGCACCGCTACCGCAGGTTTCATAATCGGCAGCACAATGCGGTTGAAGGTCATAAATTCGCCAGAACCATCGATCCGCGCCGCTTCCACCAGCGAAAGCGGCAGTGAGGATTCCAGGTAGCTGTACATAAAATAGAACACAGCCGGAGACGCCACCGAAGGCAGGATGAGCGGCAGCAGCGAATCATACAGCCCAATGTTTGTCATCAAGCGCAAGAAGCCCATGGCTGTGACCTGTGTGGGCATGACCAGAATCGCCATAATAAATGTAAACGCAACTTTTTTCAGCTTAAACTGATAGGCATACAGTCCATAAGCAGTAAGCGCCGAAAAATAAGTACACAATGCCGCCGTACAGGTGGAGACGATCAGGCTGTTCAGGATTCCCCGGAACATGGGGAAGCTGCCGTCATTCGCCACACTTTTCAGATTTTCCAGAAAATAGTTGCCGGGCAGCCAGCTGAACCCTTTCTGCAGATCCGCATGAGAGCGAGTGGCGTTGACGATTAAGATGTAAAAGAAGAACAGGCACAGAAAGGACAGCACGATCAAAATAAAGTAAGCGAGGATCGTTTCGCCCAAATTACCTTTTTTATGTTTCATGCTTTGCTGCCTCCTTTTGCTTTCTTGGCGGCCCGCGCCGTGCCTGTTTTATCCTTACCGTTCGTCATGCGATAGACAAAGAAGCACAGAACACCGCTGACGATAAACAGATAGACCGACAGCGCGCCCGCCATACCATAGTTACGGCTCTTCAAATGACTATTCAGGAACATGATCAGTGTCATAGAAGTACGGTTCGGATTGCCCTGTCCGTTGGTCAGGATCTGCGGCACATCGAACATCTGCAATCCACCGATGATGGAGGTAATCAGTGTGTACGCCAGAATCGGGCGGATCAGCGGCAAGGTAATATAGAAAAAGCGCTTTACACTGCCGCAGCCATCCAACTCGCAAGCCTCAAAAATGTCCGGGCTGATGCTCATTATGGCAGCCATCAGCATAATGGTCGTGTTGCCAAACCACATGAGGAAGTTCATCAAGCCGATCAGCGAACGGGTACCGAACGCAGTGCCCATAAAATCGATCGGTTCAGAAACCATTCCCACAGACAGCAAAATCGAATTGATGGGGCCATTGGTGGAAAACAGCGCAAAGAAAAGCATGGCAAATGCCGACGCCATAATCAGATTCGGCAGATAAATAATAATTTTAAACACCTGCATTCCGCGAATCTTAATGCGGATATCTGTAAACCAATTGGCCAGCAACAACGCAATGACAATCTGAGGCACAAAACCAATGAGCCACAGAATCAGGGTATTTCCAGCATAGCCGATCATATCGGAGCGAAGCAACTCAGCATAATTCTCCAAACCAATAAACGTAGGACCAACCTCTTTGATGCCGGAACGATAGTACTCATAAAAACTGTAGCGAACTGTATCCACCAGCGGAATTAATGAAAAGATGAAAAATGCTGCAAAGAACGGAAGGATAAACAAATAGCCCCATTTGGCATAGCTGAGATGATTATTTTTCTTTTTCATAGTTCACCGTTCCTTTTCGGGAAAATGCTGCCGCACTGTATTATCAGTGCGGCAGCCATTTTCAATTTGGGGTTACCAGTAGCTATATTACTCCGCCCACTGGATCTCGGTAACGTCAGGATAACGCTCCCGGATCGCGGTCTCAAAGTTTGCTTTTGCCTGGTCGTAGTCCACATTATCCTGGAAGTAATCGCTGAACGCATTCTGGATCAGCTCAACGCAGCCCTGATCGTAGGAAGAGAGCGGCGCGATCTTGATGTTCTCCGCCACAGGAGCGAAGTACTCATAGGGGTTCTGGCCACCCAGGAACTCAGAAGCAAAGGATGCGTCCGTGGCAGCTTCCTGCATGCCGCTGACCGTGTTGGTGAAGTCCATGTAATCGCGAGAGATCTTAAGCAGGTTATCCTTATCGGCAGTCAGCGCCAAAATGATGTCCTTTACATGCTCCGGGTTGTCAGTGCCGGTGGCTGCGTGGATGTAGGAACCGCCCCAGTTATATTCCTGCGGGGGATTGGTCACGCCCCACATTCCGCTTTCGCCATCCCAGTTGGGATTCAGAGTAAAGTCGATGCCCCATGCAGGCAGCAGGAAAGCAAACACCTTGGAGGAGGAACTCATGGACTTATTCCAGTCATCATTCCACTGCCCTTTAACCGTCTTATCGAAATATCCCGCATCCAGCCATTCCTTGGAATCATTGATCCAGTTCATGATCTGCGGATCTACCTTAACCGTAGTCTCACCAGCAGCCACCCAAGGAGCGGAGATGCTGTTGCCGTACAGCCGGAAGGTATCCGCATAGGAGGCAAACGTAAAGTAACCCTTCGCCTTCAGTTCTTCTGCAGTTCCCTTCAAAGTATCCCAGTCCTTAACCTTTTCGCCTACTGCTACGGGATCATCGGTACCGAAAACATCCTTGGCAATATCGCGGCGATACACCAACAGGCCTGGGCAGCACTGCCAGGTAGAACCGCGCTGTACGCCATTCTGGTCCGAAGCAGTGGTCTTGGTAAACTCATACTGGTCAGCCAAATCAGTTGCAGGATCAATGCCCAGATCCTCCAGAGGCATAGCTACATCTGCATCCGCATCGGTGTATTTGAACACATAATCGGTTTCAGAAAGGAAAATATCCACCTTATCATCGTTTGCAGCCGATGCCTGATTCAGCAGTGCCTCGTCCAGCTTCTGCTGGTACACGCCATCCTGATTGGGGTTGATAATCCAGTGGATCTCGGTGCCATCCTTGAGCTTGGTAACAGTGCCATCGGAAGAAGTGCTTTCCACTTCCGGATAGATGGCCTCCAGACGAGTGCGGAATTCATCGTTCCAGCTATAGATATTGATGACCGCACCTTCCGCCGAAGTACCGTCGCTTACAGTACTGCCGGATGCACCTGCTCCGGCGCCGCAACCGGTCAGCACACTGGCACCAACTACAGTTGCTGCCAGCAGAGAAACTACTCTTTTGTTCATGCTAAAAACCTCCTATTTTTTTGATACCCCTGCGTGGAGTACCGAATCCGTTATCGTACTATTATTATACCGTCCTGCTCTTATCCAATATATTATAATCAAACAAATAATATCAAATTCATGACTAAATTTTGTCCATTATGCATTTCCAAATCTTATCTCCCACTTTTCTTCCTCAGCTTCAGCCACTCTGATTTCATTGCTACCACTCTAGTTTCATAGTATAATAAAATAAAATATTCTATATTAACTTCCGACCTAGTTTTCTGCACCGGACAGATTTAACCATCCTCCCAGCACAAAAAGGGGGCAATTATGAGCTATCAGAAGGAGTGGCTTCTTTTGGAAGCCAATGACGAGATCGATGAAATGGAACACCGAAACCCCAGTGAGGAATATCAGTTTTATCATGCAGTAGCCAGTGGAAATGTGGATTATGTACGACGCAACTGCGAATCGGGCCGTTTCAGCCAGGAGGAAGGGGTAGGGCAGCTGTCTCGCGACCCCGTACTCAACCTGAAATATCACCTCGTCATAACCACCGCTATGATCACCCGGCTTTGTGTTCAAAGCGGCATGGAGCTGGAGCAGGCTTTTCGACTCAGCGATTTCTATATTCAAAAGCTGGACGATCTTCACTCCGTGAATGCGGTTTGTCAGCTGCACGATGATATGGTGATGGATTTCACCAAAAAGATGCGCAAGCATCTGCGCAACGATACCAACTCCAAGCATATCAACGCAGGAAAAGAATACATTTATGCTCACATCAAAGAGCGTATCACCATTGAAGACCTGGCCGACGAACTGGGGGTTTCTCCCAGCTATCTTTCCCGCCTTTTTAAAAAAGAAACCGGAACTTCCGTCAGCGGATATATTCGCCAACAGAAAATCAACATGGCCAAAAATCTTCTGCGTTTCAGCGACAGTTCCATGATCGACATTGCCAACCAGCTGGCGTTTTCCTCCCAAAGTCATTTTATCCAGCAATTCCGCGAAGTTACCGGAATGACTCCCAAAAAATATCGGGATGTAAGCCGCTTGAACCCCTGGGAGGATTAACGCTTTTGATAACTGCAAAAATCCCGCCGGGCTGACCGCCCGGCGGGATTTTTTTATCCTATCCGCTTAAAGAACCAGCAGTATCTCATTCTCTGCAGTCAGCAGCTTCTCCGGAATGTAATTGGAAGCAAGTTCCTGTCCATTGACATTCAGGGAGGTAAAACCAGACTCTTTCCCATTCGGATTTTCCACACGGATATGCAGCTTCCGACCGCGGAAGTCCTTCTCCATTGTAAACGACTTCCACTGCTTCGGCACCGCAGGTGCCAGGCGCAGGCCATTCAGATCCGGCCGAAGGCCCAGAATTCCTTCCACACAGCCAACCATCACCGTGGAAGCGGTACCCGTCAGCCAATGCACTTGCGAACGTCCGAAATGCTTGCTGGCAGGCCCTTCCGTAAACTGACCATAGCAATAAGGCTCCAAGCGACGGATCTCTGCCCGGTCATTTTGCGCCGCCGGCGCATTTTCTGTGAAATAACGGAACGCACGTTCTCCGTGCCCGAGCAGAGCCTCCGCCAAGATCAGCCAGCCCTGCGACTGCGAGAAGATGCCCGCGTTCTCTTTTGTTCCAGGGTTATAAATGACCGCCAACGCACCATCAAAAGCATGTGCATGATAAGGCGGATCCATCAGAACCGCTCCGTATGGAGTATTCAGTCGATCGAACACCTTACGCATTGCTTCATCCGCCTGTTCCTCACTAGCCAGCCCACTGATTACCGCCCAGCTCTGGGGGTTCAGCCACAGGTTCGCCTCCGGGTCCTGAGCAGCACCGATGCGTTCACCTTCTTCTGTAAAGCCACGAATGAAGCGGTCACCATCCCAGCACAGCGCCTGAATTTTTTTGCCCGCTTCCTCCAGTTCATTTTCCAGCCAACGGCAATCCTCTTGCTGCCCACGATCCTCCGCAAAATATTTCAGAATACGCAACGCATAGTAGAACTGCAGCGCCACAAAAGTGGATTCGCCGTTTGCCCCCAATCGCAAACAATCGTTCCAGTCCGCATACAATCCGGCCGGCAGACCGTGAGGCCCCAGATGAGCCAGAGAGAACTGAACCGCACGCTTCAGATGCTCGTACACGGTGCCTTCATCTCGATTTGCAAAAGGGATCACCTGATCCAGAAATTCCTTGTCGCCAGTTTCCGCCACATACTTGTATACCGTGGGGAACAGCCACAGCGCGTCGTCCGCACGATAGGCAGGATGCCCAGTCTCTGCCACATACGAAGCATCGTCCGGGGTATCTTCATGGCCAGGATTATGGGTAAACTTCACCAGCGGCAGCCCGCCGCCGTTATCCACCTGGGCAGACAGCATGAAGCGGATCTTCTCTCGTGCCATCTCTGGTTCCAGATGAATAATCCCCTGAATATCCTGCACGGTGTCTCGATATCCGTAACCATTGCGCAGGCCGCAGTAAATAAAGGAAGCCGCGCGGGACCACACAAATGTAATAAAGCAGTTATAGGCATTCCATGTGTTGATCATCGTGTTGAAGGCCGGGTCCGGTGTATCGACCTGAAGATGGTCCAGGCGACCATACCATTCCTCCTTCAGCTCTTTCAGCTCTTTCTCGCAGCGATCCGCGGCATTCCGGTAACCCTGCAGCAGCTCTGCCGCCTTTGCGGAGGGCTTCATCCCCAGCAGGAAGGCGACCGTGCGGCTTTCGCCAGGCTCCAGCTCCACGACACAGGATAGCGCCCCGCAGGAATTTTCATTGTAGCTGAGCACATTTCCCAGGTCTCCGGCTGCAACCCCCTTCGGGTTCCCATAGGTGTGATAACGCCCAAGGAAGGCATCCTTATCTCCACAGTAGGAAGCGACCTGAGCGCCCGCCAAGCCAAAAAAGCGTTCGGTAACGGTCTTTCCGTCCACCATCTCATCGGCCGCCTGTGCATCCAGATTGCCATGAATCTGCTGCATGATCCGATCAGTGTCAAACAGAGTCCGGCTGATAAACAGTGAGTACTGCAGGTTAACCTGATCCTGTTCATAATTGCTGTGGTTGGTGAACTCCGCATAGCCGGTCAGCGTCAGCTCCCGCCGTTCCGCCGAACGGTTGGTCACCGTCAGCTCCCACACCTCATGAGCACTGTCCTTCGGCACATAGTACACTGCCTCTGACTGAATCCCGCTGTATTCGGCCAGCATCCGGGTGTAACCCATGCCATGGCGGCACTCGCAGTGGTACTTCTCCAGGTCTTTCCCCACAGGCTGCCACGAAGCAGACCAGAAATCTCCGCTGGCGTTATCTCGCAGATAGAGATAACGGCCCGGTTGATCAAACTGGTTGAATACATACCGCAGGATCCGCCCGTTTGCGCCGGATTTTGCAAAGCTGTAGCCACCCGCATTATTGGAAACGATCGCACCATATTCCGGAGACCCAAGGTAGTTTACCCAGGGTGCAGGCGTATCCGGCCGCTGCACTACATATTCCCGCTGCAAATCATCAAAATATCCATACTTCATCTGAAATCCCATCCTTCGTTTTTAAACAAGTTTCACATCGATCACGCCGCCTGCTGCTCCAAGCCGTTCGATCTGTTCCCGGGGCACCACGATCCTTCCCTGCATATCCTGCGTCAACATCTGTTCGCCGCAGCACGCCGAAGCGATCCCATACTCGCCGTATTCCTTGCCCTCCGCATTGTGATAACGAATCGTCAAGGGGCATCCTGCGAACTGCAGGCTCACCTGCGCAGTTCCGTTCTGGTCAAACTGCTCGGCGGTCAGTCTCGGCTCCAGAAGCAGATTGCCCTCCTGGCCTCTTACGCCAAACACCTGGGTGATCATCGTCAGCATGAACCAGCTGGCCGCACCGGTCAGATAGTTGTACATTCCTCGGCCATCTGCAGAAAAATATTCAGGAATACCCGGATAAATCCGGCTGCTTTCAAAGTGAAGCGCTGCATCCGCCAGAGCTTTGAGAACCTTCCAGCCCTCTTTTGCAAAACCGCGGCGATAAAGCGCATTCGCATACATAACCGCCATATGCGAAAAAACAGCCCCGTTCTCCTTCTCGCCATACGCAAATCCAAACATACGCCCTAAATTAAATTTCAGCTCGTTAAAATCTGTGTTCAGCCGGTAGCCACCGATCTCAGGACGATAGAGGTAATGATCTGCACTCCGGGTGATTTGCTTGATCTGCCCGTCGTCTGCAACCTTTCCCATGATCGCAAACACCTGACCAGTGAGCATCATGCGAACACCCGAGGGGAAGATCCCCTCCACAGCCTGTCCGTCGTTGTCGTAGTAGCTGTTAAACCAGCCCTCTTCTCCATGATCGATCCATTCCTGCCGGCGTAAATGCTCCGTCAGCCAATCTGCACGCTGCTGCAGATCTTCCGCCAGATCGGATAGCTTGACCCGCATTCTTTGTCCGCTCACTGTGAAACGGCAGCGATCCAGATAGTTTTTCAGCCGCTCCTGCTTGCTCTGAATATCGTCATAATCCTGCTTCTCTCCGCCCAGCAGGATCGCCAGCTCCTCCAGCAATTCAATCTCACGCCCAGGGCATGCTTTATCCATTGTCTGAATCATTTCCGCCAGCTCGCGCAGATTCCCCGCGTACGCACAGGTAAACGCAACGCTCTCGCCCCGTTCCGCTGCCATATCCAGTGCGTCGTTCCAGTCCGCACCGCGCAAACGGTACAGATTATGCTCGCCCACATCATAAAATGCAGTCAGTTGCTCCACCAGCAGATGCTCCAGAATTGTCCCTTGGTAGATCTCGCCCGCTGCTGTACGTTGCCAATTGCCCTCATCCGGGGTCCATGTATCATCGATTCCATTCCCGCGCATTGCCTGAGGGTCCTTGAAATAGGGGGCCACACGTTCCAGTATCCCGCTGTCGCCGGTTTGGTCAATATACAACTTTGTGGTCATCTGAGGCCACAGCGCATGGTCCATCCATACTCGGGCAATACCGTTGCGGTCTGCAATAAAATTACCATCGCCCGCACCGATGATCGTAGCATTCGTACCATCCACACGAACACCACCGTAATTGGCTTCGATCATCTGCCCTACCTGACCGGGTTCCATCAGCAAAAGTGACAAACAGTCCTGCCACAGGTCGCGCCAGCCCCGGCCGCCGCGGCCATAATCGTGATGCGGCAAAAACGAACAGCCAAATAGCCGCCGCAGATAGGGCTGGAAACAGATCCACTTCATCAGCCGGTCTCTGTCAGCATTATTGGTAGAAAAGGCCATATTAACCTTTTGCTTCCAGTAGCGCTTCGTCTGCTCAAGCACTTGATCGATTTTTGCAACGGAATTATACCGGGTGAAAATCGCATCAACATCTGCACTACTATCTTCTACCCCAAGAAGCAGCACAAACCGGCAGCTTTCCCCAGGAGCCAGCTCGATTTCAGGGAAGCGGAAAGCGCCCATCGCCTCGCGTCCTGCACGGGAAGTGCCCGCGGGAACGCCCAGATAGGCCTCGCATACAGCACGGGGACGGGTAAAAGTTCCGCCTTCTCCGATGAATTCCTCAACCGTGGGATAGAACGCTTCCGGCTTCTGACTATTCTCCTGATATCCCAACACATAATAGACCTTATGATTCGGTCTGTGGCCCCGTTCATCAAACGACATCGTCGGGCAAACCAGAACACCATGCTCTGTTGTGTGGATTCGATGAAGCATCGACGTCACATTCCTGTGGTCCCGAAGATTGTCCGCACTGCGCCCATACAATGGAATCGCAGCATACGGAACATACCGGCGAGTCTTCTCCGTATAGTTCTTTACCGTCACCGACAGGATCTCCACATTATCCTGTACCGGCACAAAGCTGGTCATCTTTGCATGAACGCCTATACTACATACCGTACGCTCCAGCGTATGCCACATCAGACCTGCCGTCAGTCGGCTGCTATCCTGATTCGGCGTAAACCGAGTTGCCTGCTGCATTGCTGAAGCTCCTGTCAGAGAAACCGCAACACCGTCGGAATCAACCATCCAAAAATTCCGTGTGGAACGGTTATTATGCAGATTTTCGACGCTAACCGGTTCCAGTAAAAAAGTTTCCTGGCACAGCTTTGCATCACCGCCCAAATCTGGCGACACACAACTTTTCAGACCGGTCTCCGATGCCAACGGAAAATATAGCTGACTGATTTCCTCCGGGCACTCCATTACAAAGCTGGCATCTTCATCAATAAAACATGGACGTTGCAAAGCCATTCCTCCTTGTTTGTTTATTGTTTTTCGTTTGCCTGCTGCGACAATACCGGGCTTTCTTCTTTAACCTTTTTCATCGCACCTTATGTGCATATCATCATAACCAAATTTTTAAACAGAATAAACAACAAAAAGGTCAAAAATGTCAAATCCGTGACATTCAGAAGGTTACTTTTTGAAACAACTCATCACTTTAATTTTCGCTAAAATAAAAATCCGAACTGATTTCTGTAAAGAAACAGTTCGGATTTTTCCTAGAAAGCAGCATACACAACTCTGATCATCCCATGCTATTATCCACATATAGCGAACTATAGCTAGTAGCTGTGCCAGCTAAAATATATTAACTTTATATGTTCATCTCATCGAATCACTATTTCTCCACAACCGACCCGTTGTTCCTCTCCACTTCTTCACCGGCTCCACGCGGCCACAGTCATCGCAGGAATAGGGCCACTGGAGCTTCCATTCAAAATACTCGTCCCGCGTAATGATCTTATCCCGCAATTCCTGCTGACGGATCGCCCACTCCCTGAGCGCATCATTCACAATGACATGATTGAACCACAGCATGGTAGGTTCTCGGGGCATCCAGTCATCATTATCTGTGTATTCAATCTCATATCCCATCACGGAATTATATTTTTTGTCATTCCGCTTGGCCGTTGCCAGCGTTAAGATCGACGGCGACTCCACGTCTGCCCAGAAAAGCATTTCAATCATCACCGTCGAACTGCCTTCGTTCTCTGAATCCAGGGCATACACGCAAACATCCAGCACCTCTGCCATCCGGAGAATCAAATCCCGCTTGGGAACCCGATAACCCGTCTCATATTGCGCAATTCGCGTCTGAGGATCGCCTTTTAGCCCCAGGGCAATACCCAATTCTTTTTGTGTCATTCCGCGAAAAGAGCGAATCCTGCGTATTTTTTCTCCAATGTTCACGTCTTATCCCCCTTCTCTCGTTGTCTCTCTTCTATTCTATTGCATATTGCCCCATTCCGCAACAGAAAATTAACATTTAAGTGAATCTCTCCCTATTGAAATTATCTTTTTCGTTAATTATACTCTACATTGTAATTAACTTTTTTGATAATGAAAGGAGATTCGATTATGCGTACGCAGAAAACTTTTGCCGAATTGCGGTGCCGGATGATCCGGGAGAACATCAACCAGAAGGAGCTGGCTGAAATTGCCGGTATTGCGGACGCCACCATGACAGATCGAATGGCTGGGCGCAGCTTCTTCCGTGTGAATGAAATCAATCGAATGGCCGCTCGCCTGAGCATTCAGGAATCGGACTACTACCGGTACTTCTTTGCCCAGGAGAACTATCCCAGCCGCACTCCTGGCCGTGCCTGTTCCAAATGAGGAGTACTGCAATGCAAACGAAAAAAGTAGAGGCCCGGTGGGAACCGGGCCGAAAGCGCTGGCGGGTAAACGCACAGCGGAATGGGGAACGAAAAACCTTCTACAGTACCGTTCCCGGTTTGCGAGGGAAAAAGGAAGCCGAACGGAAAGCTGACAGCTGGAAACGAAGCGCCGGCCTTTCCTATGAAAATTGTGATCCCCTGGTGGCGGAATTGTGGGACAGTTTCCTTTTGTACCTGCAGGAAGAAAAACGTGTTGGCACCAGTACACTGGAGCAAACCCGAAAGTTCGGCAGGAACTATATCCTGCCTGCGGGAACCTGAAAATTTCCCGTCTGAACGAAGGACATCTGCAGCGGGTCCTGAATCTCTCCGCACAAAAAGGATGTTTACAGCCACATCCCACACGCCCGCCCAAGGGTCCACTCAGTCTGAAAACGCTCCGAGGTCTTCGCAACACCGAGCAACAATTCGTCAAGTGGTGCCGTATCAACGACTTTACTGATCTGGTTCTGGAAGGTCTGGAGGTGCGTACCTGCGCTGAGAAGCAGGAAAAGGAAATTCTTCAACCGGAAGAGCTTCAAACCCTTTTTCGTGTGGATACACGTCTTGTGCGTGGTGAGCGTGTTTTTGATGACCAGATTTATGCCTATCGGTTTGCAGTGGTCACCGGGCTGCGCCCCGGCGAACTGATGGGCCTTCATATCGGCGATATTGACGGCGATAAGCTTCATATTCAGCGGGCCATCAATCGCTACGGAGAAAAGACAAAGGGCAAAAACCAGAATGCGCGCCGCACCTTTGGTCTCAATACATTCGCCCGAATCCTCATCGATCAGCAACTGTCCCTGCTCCATTCCCTGGGCATGCCCACAACGCCTGACAGCCCTCTATTTCCCGCTTTGAATCAACAGAGCCGCTATCATCAATGGAAGTCCTACGCACGTTCAAACGGCATTACAGCCATCAGCTGCTATGAAATGCGCCACACCTTCATTTCCCTGGCGCAAAACCTTCGTGAGGGTGATCTGCGCCGATTGTGCGGTCAATCTGCCAGCATGGACACGCGCGGCGTATACGCGCACAAACTCACCGATGACGACTCCCGTATTGCAAATGAAGTTGATCAGATTCTGGGGCGCTATCTGACGCCATGAAGGATTCCACCGGAAGTGTGGTCCAAAACGTGGTCCAGAAAGCAAAAAGCCTTGCAGAATCTCGATTCTGCAAGGCTTTTTGTTGGTGGGAGCGGGTGGATTCGAACCACCGAAGCAAAAATGCAACAGATTTACAGTCTGCCCCCATTGGCCGCTCGGGAACACTCCCACATATCAGTTATTCAGTTGCGCCTCATCGCTGAGTGCTTGATTATTATACCAAGCGTTTTCAGAAAAATCAACCCCTTTTTGAAAAAAAATTTTTTCTTTTTTTCGCCCCCCTTTTTCGAGGCTTTTTTCTTTGGTCTGTTCAGCACGCTACTTTTATGCTATACTAAATAAATAGGGTTTTGCCCCGCCCCGGCGGCGGCCCCTCCACCCCACGCAAAGGAGGCATACTGCCATGGCTGAAATTTCCGAATACTCCCGCGTCACCCCCGCTATTGAGCGGCTGGCACAGGTCTGCCTGGCCAACAGCCAGATCAACCGGGACGATTACGTCCGCTACAACGTCAAGCGCGGCCTGCGCGATCTGGACGGCACCGGCGTGCTGGCCGGCCTCACCGAGATCAGCGAGATCATCAGCAGCAAGACGGTGAACGGCGAGCAGCAGCCCTGTCCGGGCGAGCTGTATTACCGGGGCTACTCCATCCAGCAGCTGACCAGCGGCTTTCTGAACGACGGTCGCTTCGGCTTTGAGGAGACGGCTTACCTGCTCATGTTCGGCCAGCTGCCGGACGCAGCCCAGCTGGAGCAGTTCAACCGCCAGCTTGCCTTTTACCGCAGCCTGCCCACCAACTTTGTGCGGGATGTGATTCTGAAAGCCCCCAGTCCGGACATGATGAACACTCTGGCCCGGTGCGTACTCACCATGGCCAGCTACGACGAACGGCCGGACGACATCAGCCTGCCCAACGTGATCCGCCAGTGCATCGACATGATCGCCATCTTCCCGCTGATCGCGGTTTACGGCTACCAGGCCTATAATTACTATTTAAATGGAAAAAGCCTTTACATCCACACGCCCCGGCCCGAGCTTTCCACCGCAGAGAACATTCTCACCCTGCTCCGGCCGGACGGTCAGTATACCCCGCTGGAGGCCCGCATTCTGGATCTGTGCCTGGTGCTGCACGCCGAGCACGGCGGCGGCAACAACTCCACCTTCACCACCCACGTGGTCACCAGCTCCGGCACCGACACCTACAGCTGCATGGCGGCGGCGCTGGCCAGCCTGAAGGGTCCCCGCCACGGCGGCGCAAACATCAAGGTGGTGCGCATGTTCGAGGACATGGAGGCCACCCTCACCGACTGGGAGGACGAGGACGCCATCAAGGATTATCTGGCGGGTCTTCTGGCGGGCGAGCGGTTCGACAAGAGCGGTCTGATTTACGGCATGGGCCACGCGGTCTACTCGGTCAGCGACCCCCGCGCCCAGATTCTGCGCAGCTTTGTGGAGCGGCTGAGCGACGAAAAGGGCCTGCACAAGGAATACGCCCTGTATGCGGCGGTGGAGCGGCTGGCTCCCCAGGTCATCGCGGAAAAGCGCCGCATCTACAAGGGTGTTTCCGCCAACGTGGACTTCTACAGCGGTTTTGTGTACCGGATGCTGGGCCTGCCCACCGAGCTGTTCACCCCGCTGTTCGCCATGGGCCGTGTGGCGGGCTGGAGCGCCCACCGCATGGAGGAGCTGATCAACATGGGCAAGATCATCCGCCCGGCCTACATGGCGGTGCAGCCCCGCCGGGAATACGTTCCTCTGGAAAAGCGCACCTGAATCCTTTCCCCCATAACAGCAAAAGCCCCGGTTCCGCTCGGAACCGGGGCTTTTCGTTTACACTGTTTTCAATCAGGCGAAGGGGTTCTCGGTGGGATAGGGCAGCGCCTTGGGCTGGTTGTAGGCGATGTCCTGAACGCCCAGGTACTTGAACACCTCGAACAGGGCCTTGCCGCAGTGGGCGAAGGCCACGGCTCCGTGGTGAGGGTAGCGCTTCTGGATCAGCACATGGCGGTAGAAGCGGCCCATCTCGGGGATAGCGAACACGCCGATGCCACCGAAGCTGCGGGTGGCCACCGGCAGCACCTCGCCCTGGGCGATGTAGGCCCGCAGTACGCCCTCACTGTCGCACTGGAGGCGGTAGAAGGTGATGTCGGAGGGCGCGATGTCGCCCTCCAGGGTGCCGCGGGTGAAGTCCGGCTCGCTGCCTTCCGGCTCCAGCAGGCGGTGCTGGATCAGCTGGTACTTCACCGCACGGTCGGCGCACATCTTGCAGGAGGGAGTGTTGCCGCAGTGGAAGCCCATGAAGGTATCGGTGAGGCTGTAATCGAACTTGCCGGCGATGTCTTCCTTATAAATGTAGCCGGGCACGCTATTGTTGATATCCAGCAGGGTGACCGCGTCGCCGCTGACGCACAGGCCGATGTACTCGCTCAGCGCGCCGTAAATGTCCACCTCGCAGGCCACCGGAATGCCCCGGGCGGCCAGACGGGAGTTCACATAGCAGGGCTCGAAGCCGAACTCCTCGGGGAAGGCAGGCCAGCACTTGTCCGCAAAGGCCACATATTTGCGGCTGCCCTTGTGCTCCTCGGCCCAGTCCAGCAGGGTCAGCTCGAACTGTGCCATCCGGGCCAGCAGATCGGGATAGTATTTGCCCTCGCCCATCTCGGCAGCCATGTCGGCGCAGACCTCCGGGATGCGGGGGTCGTTGGCATGCTTGCGGTAGGCCACCAACAGATCCAGCTCGGAGTTCTCCTCCACTTCCACGCCCAGCTCATACAGGCCTTTGATGGGAGCGTTGCAGGCAAAGAAGTCCTGCGGGCGGGGACCAAAGGTGATGATCTTCAGCCCGCGCACACCCAAAATGGCCCGGGCCACGGGCACGAACTCGGCCATCTTGTCCGCCAGCTCCTCGGCGGTGCCCACCGGGTACTCGGGGATGTAGGCCTTCAGGTGGCGCATGCCCAGATTGTAGGAGCAGTTCAGCATGCCGCAGTAGGCGTCGCCGCGGCCGTTGATCAGGTCGCCGTCGCCCTCAGCGGCCGCCACGAACATGCAGGGGCCGTGAAAGTATTTGGCCAGCAGGGTCTCGGGGGTCTCGGGGCCGAAGTTGCCCAGAAACACGGTGAGCGCGTTGCATCCGGCGGCCCGCAGATCGGCCACCGCCTTCTTCATGTCGTTCTCGTTCTCCACGGTGACGGGGCACTCGTAGAGGTCAAGACCCTTGGCCTTGCAGGCGGCGGCGATGTTCTGACGGCGCTGGGTGGACAGCGCGACCGGGAAGCAGTCGCGGCTGACCGCCACGATGCCCAGGCGCACCTCGGGAATGTTTGCAGACTGCATGACAGATTCCTCCTCTTTTCTTATTACCAATTACAATGCAGCGGCAATGTCGATATTTTCTCCCACCAGGGCGGCGGCTGCCCCCTGACGGGCTTCGTCCGAATCGGGATGGGCCAGCAGCCACTTGTTGCAGGCCCACAGCCAGGCGTCGTCACCGCCCTGCACCGGCAGCTCCGGCTTATCGGTGTTGGTGCCCTTGGGCAGGGCCACCATCACCCGGAAGCCCTTGGCCGGGTCGGTGTGACAGGGGGCGTAATGCAGGGTGGTGGCGTAGACCTCCACCAGCACACCCGCCGGGACCCGGAAGGCCTTGACCCTGGCGGTATCCAGCTGGCCGTTTTCAATCTCCTCCTGCTTTGCCAGCAGCAGGATAAAGTCCTCGGTGCCCAGGTTGAACTCACTGTCCCGGTGGTATTCCAGGCAGTTGAGCCGGGTGTTGTGGCCGTTGCACCAGCCGAACTGCACCGGCATGCCGCCGTAGAGCGAGCCGCCCAGCACCTGGGCCTGGGGCAGCTGCTGCAGGGCCGGTTCCTCCGGCACGTAGCCGGTGGCTTCGGGCAGCGGAGTGTGGGTATTCAGCGCACCGGTGATGGCGGCGCACTCGCCCTCGTAACCGGAAATCACCCGGCCGTACCGGGCAAATTCCGGCGAAGTGACCGGATAAATCGTCATACTTGCTTCCTTCCTTTCTCAATCCGCCAGCGCGCCGAACAGCTCTTTGCAGGCCGGGTAAATCCGGCGGAACTTCTGATAACGCTCCTCGTACCGGGCGGTCAGCTCCGGGTCCGGCTGGATGGTCCGGCTCACATGGACCAGTGTGTCCGCAGCCTCGCGCACCGAGGCGAAACGGCCGCAGCAGACCATGGCCAGCAGCGCGCCGCCGTAGCCGGGGCCCTGCTCGGTGACCGGGAGGTCCAGCGGAATGCCCAGCACGTTGGCCAGAATGGTACCCCACAGGGGGCTCTTGGCGCCGCCGCCGCACAAGCCGGACCGGGGAATCACCGCACCCGCCGAGCGGGCAGCCTCGAAGGAATCCCGGATGGCGAAGGCCACGCCCTCCAGCACCGCCTGGGTGATGTCGGCCCGGGTGGTGTTCATGCTCATGCCGATCAGGGTGCCCCGGGCGTTGGTGTCGTTGATGGGGCTGCGCTCGCCCATCAGATAGGGCAGGAAGTATACCGAATTGCGGCCCAGCTTTTCCCGGGCAATGGGGGCCTGCTCGGCGGGATAATCCGCCGCGCTCACCTTCAGAATTTCATCCATCCACCACTTGTTGCAGGATGCGGCGGACAGCATACAGCCCATCAGGTGCCAGCCGCCGTCCGCATGGGCAAAGGCGTGCAGACCGTTGGCCCCATCCACGCCAAAGCGCTCCCGGCTGATGAAGATGGTGCCGGAGGTGCCCAGGCTGATGTTGCACCGTCCCTCGCCCACCGTACCGGTGCCGATGGCGGCGGCCGCGTTGTCACCCGCACCGGCGCAGACCTTCACCCCTTCGGGCAGGCCCAGCGCCTGAGCGGCCTGGGGCTGCAGGCAGCCCACCTCCTGCCAGCTTTCGTGCAGCTCGGCCAGCCATTCCGGCTTCACGCCGCAGATGCGGCACATCTCCTCGCTCCAGCACTTGTGCTCCACGTCCAGCAGCAGCATACCGGAGGCATCCGAATAATCGGTGGAGAAGCAGCCGGTCAGTTTCCAGACCAGATAATCCTTGGGCAGCAGAATTTTGGCGATACGCCCGAACAGCTCCGGCTCTTGCTCGCGCATCCAGAGCAGCTTGGGGGCCGTGAATCCGGCAAAGGCGATGTTGCCGGTGAGGCGGCTCAGCTCCTTTTTGCCGATTACAGTATTCAGATATTCGGTCTGCTCCGCCGTGCGGCCGTCGTTCCAGAGGATGGCCGGGCGCAGCACCTGGCCCTCACTGTCCAGCGCCACCAGGCCGTGCATCTGGCCACCGATGCCCATGCCCTGTACCTGGGCCGCGTCGAAGCCCTCCAGCAGTGTGGGGATGCCGCTCAGGCAGGCCTGCCACCAGAGCGCCGGGTCCTGTTCGCTCCAGCCGGTTCTGGGCATGGAGAGAGGATATTCGCGGGTGAGCTCCCGGCACACCTGGCCCGCCTCATCCACGAGCAGGAATTTGCAGGCCGAGGTGCCCAGGTCCACACCGATATAATACATTGCAATGCGCCGCCTTTCTTGATCGATTCACTTTTACAGGGTGCAAAGGCCCGCCATGGCCAGCTCGGAGGTGTCCGCCGCCACGAAGAGTTTGGTCCCCAATTCCAGGCAGAGGTCCTGCAGCGGGCCGCCGAACATGGAAAAGCTGCGGGTGATCTGACCGCCCACGCAGAGGCATTCCGGCCGGAACTGGCGCAGGAAGGGTTCCAGCGCATCGTGCAGGCGGCCGCCGAATTCCAAAAAGCAGGCGGCTGCCTGCTCGTCGCCCGCCGCAACCCGGGCCGCCAGCGCCGCGCCCTCCATCGGCTCGCCCAACCGCTGGCTGGTCAGCTCCACCAGACCACGCTTGGAGACGATGTCGTCGATGCATTTGCCCAGAAACGGCGTGGGATAGATCTCGCCGCCCTTGGGCACACCGGGGATGCCGTCCGGCGCCAGGCCCTCGCCCATGCAGAAGGCGCTGCCGCAGCCGGTACCGATGCACACCGATATGGACCGGGCGCTGCCCCGCGCATCGCCGTAATGGGTCTCGCCCAGGGCAAAGGCCGCCACATCATTGATAAAGCGGATGTCCTCCGGCCTTTCCAGCAGACCGGGCAGCCGGTCGAACAGCTCCTTGCGCAGGCTCACGCCGTACAGCGCGTCGTACTTGTCCAGCCCCTGTACCAGGCAGATGCCGTTCGGGTAATCAAAGGGGCCGGGGAATGCCAGCCGCAGCCCGCCCACCGCTTTCGGGGCGCCGGGCTCGTTCAGCAGTGCCCGGATGATGGAGGTAAAATTCTGCAGCAGGGTTTCCCGGTCCTCGTGGGAGCGGGAGGGGAAATGCCGCAGCGGGGTCAGCAGCCGCCCGTCGCAGACCACTGCGCCCTTGATCTCGGTTCCGCCCACGTCCAGGCAAAGCAACGGAGTATTCATACACTATCGTCCTTCCTTATGTGATGCTTCTTGCTTCAGTATACGCATCTGCCGAATATTTGTAAATACAAATCAACCATTTTTTCTTCAAAATAGTCAAAATGTATTGACATGTGTAAAAAAACCGCCTATGCTGTAAGCACAGCAAAAGCGAGGAGGCGTTTCCAATGGAAAAAGTACGATCCGGTAATTATGTATTGTACCCCCACGTGGAGGTCAACTGCCCCGAGGCGCGGCTGGCCGAGGGCTTTGCGCAGATCATGCCCATGCTGCGCGCCGCCGCCGAAGGCAAGCGGGTGCTCACTGTGGAGTGCTACCCCGGCGTGGACCAGCAGGAGCTGCTGGAGGGACTGACCGGCCTGGAGCCGGTGCTGGTGATCCACAGCGATGACCTGGCCTTTGAGCCGGAAAAGCTGGATGCCGCCCTGGAGCAGGACCTGCTGCCCAATGACCCGGTATTCGGCATCATGACGACCCGCCGGCTGAAGGATTTCTTCTATGAAGACAAGCTGGCTGAGGTTCGCCGTCACATTCAGGAAGCGCCCGCCGGGCTGGTGCTGGTTTATGGCGTGGGCGCCACACTGGTGCATCCCGGTGATGTGCAGGTGGTGGCGGACATCACCCGCTGGGAAATCCAGCTGCGGTACCGCCGGGGCATGAGCAACTGGCGCACCGCCCAGACCGACCTGCCCAAGCTGAAAAAGTACAAGCGCGGCTTCTTTGCCGAGTGGCGCTGGGCGGACCGGGAAAAGGATCACCTGCTGAACACCATGGATTTCTATCTGGATATGACCACCGAAGGCAGCCCTGCCATGGTGGACGGCGCCTCCTACCGGGAAGCGCTGCGTCAGACCGCCCGCCGTCCCTTCCGGATGGTACCCTACTTTGACCCGGGTGTCTGGGGCGGTCACTGGATGAAGGACCATTTTGCCCTGCCGGAGAACGGCAGCAACTACGCCTGGAGCTTCGACGGCGTGCCCGAGGAAAACAGCCTGCTGCTGGATTTCGGCGGCCATCTGATCCAGACTCCCGCGCTGAACCTGGTGCTGCAGCAGCCCCGCGCCTTGCTGGGCGAGCGGGTACACGCACGGTTCGGCAAGGAATTCCCCATCCGGTTTGATATGCTGGATACGGTGGGCGGGCAGAATCTGTCGCTGCAGGTACATCCCCTGACCGAGTACATCCAGCAGAACTTCCATATGAACTACACCCAGGACGAGAGCTACTACATCCTGGACGCCGACGAGAACGCCTCGGTCTGGCTGGGCGTCAAAGAGGGTGTGGACCCGGCCGCCATGGAGGCCGACCTGCGCCGCGCCCAGGCGGGCGAAGCGCCCTTCCCGGCCGAAAAATACATCAACAATTTCCCGGTGAAAAAGCACGACCATGTGCTGATCCCCGCGGGCACCACCCACTGCTCCGGCGCGGGCACCATGGTGCTGGAGATCAGCTCCACTCCCTACATCTTCACCTTCAAGATGTGGGACTGGGGCCGCCTGGATCTGGACGGCAAGCCCCGGCCCATCCATCTGGACCACGGCATGGCCAACATCCAGTGGGACCGGGACACCAAATGGGTGAGCGAAAATCTGATTCATCAGGCCCGGGTGCTGAAACAGGACGAGCACACCACCCTGGAGCGCACCGGCCTGCACGAGCGGGAGTTCATCGACACCTTCCGCATCACCACCGACCGAACCGCCGACATGCCGCGCAACGGCAGCGTCCACGTGCTGAACCTGGTGGACGGCGAGCGGGCATTGCTGACCAGCCCCAGCGGAGCCTTTGCTCCCATGGAGCTGCACTACGGCGAGACCTGCATCCTGCCCCAGGCCGCGGGCGACTATCGCATCGAGGCCCCGGACGGCGCACCGGTCAAGGTCATTGCCGCCTGCGTGCGCGGCTGACCCACGCAAAAGGAGACATCAATTATGGCACAAGCGCTGCACGAGCAGGCCGCGGAGTACATCCGCGGCCGCATCCAGTCCGGTGAATACCCGGTGGGGAGCCAGATCCCCACAGAAAATGAGCTGTGCGCCCTGCTGGGCGTCAGCCGCCCCACCCTGCGCCAGGCGCTGGACACGCTGGCCCGGGAGGGCTGGCTGATGCGCGTCAAGGGCAGGGGCACCTTTGTGACCGAGCCCAAGGTGGCCCACGAGTCCACCCGGTTCGTCACCGGCTACCGGGCCGAGAGCGAAAAAAACCACCGCACCCTGCGCACCCGTGTGCTGGATCTGGCGGTGGAGCGGGCGCCCGAGGCGGCAGCCCGGGAACTGCAGCTGCCCGCCGGGGCCAAGGTGACCCGGCTGGTCCGGCTGCGTCACCTGGAGGGCTACCGGAACAACGCGCCCGTGGTTTACACCACGCTGTACGTGCCCCACAAGCTCTTTCCGGACATGGCCCAGCTGGACTTCACCGACCTTTCCTTCTATGAGGTGATGGCCGGCCGCGGGCTGGTGGTACGCCACGCCAGCCGCCGGCTGGAGGTGGTACCGCCGCCCGCCGAGGTGGCGGCACAGCTGGAGATCAGCCCCTTTGAACCGACCATTCTGATCACCTCCACCGGCCTGACCGGCGACGGAAAGCGGGTGGAATATACCGAGAGCTACTACCCCGCAGGCAGCAGCAGTTTTTTGATCGAGGTGGACCGCTGACCGGGCTTACTCCCCGGCCAGCGCACCCCGGTACAGCACGTCCGAGGACACATAGCTGACCTCCTGGGCCAGACCCGGGTGCTCCAGCAGGAACAAAATCTTGCTGGCCAGCCGGGCCCCCAGGGTCTTGGGGCGCACCTCCACCGTGGTGATGCGCTCGGCCACGTTCAGATACTCGGCGTTGTTGTCAAAGCCTGTCAGCGCCGGAACACGGCCTGCTTCCACACCGTGCTCCTCGTAGTAGCGCTGAATAAAATGGGCGATGTAGTCGCTCACACATACAAACCCGTCCGGCTGAACCGGCAGCTTGTCCAGGAAATGGCTGAGCT
This sequence comes from Gemmiger sp. An87, assembly GCF_002159185.1. Taxonomy (GTDB): domain Bacteria; phylum Bacillota; class Clostridia; order Oscillospirales; family Ruminococcaceae; genus Allofournierella. Next base: position 20,402 of record NZ_NFHD01000001.1, on the reverse strand, counting down.
CCTCGTAGTGGGTGCGCAGCCCCAGAGCACCTGTCATGGAAAGGGCCGGGTCGGGGGTAATGCCACGCTCAGCAAATGCATCCAGAAAACCGCGGTAGCGGTCGGTGTTGGTCTGGGCGTAGTTAACGTCGCCCAAAAATCCCAGTCGGGTGTATCCCTTGTCCAGCAAACGGCTGGTAATGCGGCGGATGGGCTCCCGGCCTTCGATGAGCAGAAGGTCCCCGTTCAGCCGGTCAAAGGGCATGGACGGGATGGTATCCAGGTAGACCTTGGGCAGCGGAAGGTCCGCCAGCATCTGGAAGATGGGCGGAGAGTAAACATTGAGCACGATGATTCCCTCCACCGAGCCGTCGGTCAGGCTGGAGGGCAGGGTGTATCCTTCCCTGTACCCGGTGGGCAGGTAGGTATACATCAGATTAACATCTTTCCTCGACAGATCCTTTGCGATCTGGTGGATGATCTGCATCCAGAACAGTGACGATTCCGGCCGGCACACCGCCACCGCCACCGTACGGCCGTGACTGGGCTCCTGCACCGCCGCAGGGGCCGCCGCAGGCTGCCAGTAGCCCATTTCCCGTGCCTTTTCCTGAATCTGCTGGCGCAGCGCATCCGATACGCCGGGCCGGTTGTTCAGCGCCTTCCACACCGAAACGCGGGAAGTTGACAATGCGTCCGCAATGTCCTGCATGGTTGGTTTACACATGATGCTACACTCCCGTCTTTTTCGCATTCAGTTTTGCTTTTTATAATTATACCTTATCTAAACTCGAAACACAATACATTTATTAACACGTGTTAACCATATTCCTTTTTCTGCTCAAAAACTTCATTTAATTTTTATGGATTATTCACAAAAATGAAGCAATGTCAACAAAAAGTCTTGAAACTTGTGCAGTTTGCCGGTTGACAACCCTCTGGGGACAGGTTAATATTAAGCTAACAAATGAAAACATGCGTGATTAACATGTTAACTATCGTTAATGGTTGTCAACCGTTTTTCCGCATGATCGATCAACTGAAAGGAGTGCCCACATGAAAAAGGAGAAGACCGCTGCCTCCGCCCAGGCACGACCCAAACACAGGCGCTGGACCCGCGACGACACGGAGCTCACCCTGCTCGGTCTGCCCGCAACCATCTGGTTCGCCGTGTTCTGCTACCTGCCGATGTTCGGCCTGATCATTTCCTTCAAGGATTTCAGACTGGCCCCCGGCAAAGGCTTCTTAGCCAGCCTGTTCCAGAGTGACTGGTGCGGGTTCCAAAACTTCAATTTCTTCCTGAGCAGCAACACCTTCGGCATGCTGCTGCGCAACACTCTGCTGTACAACCTGGTGTTCATCGTCATCAACCTGGTGATTCCGGTCACCCTGGCGATCATCATCAACCAGCTGTACTCCAAGTTCGCCTCGAAGTGCTACCAGACCATGATGTTCTTCCCCTACTTCATGTCCTGGGTCGTGGTCAGCTACTTCGTATACGCCTTCCTGAATCCCGACAAGGGCCTGGCCAACAACATCATCACCGCTCTGGGCGGCGAAAAGGTCATGTGGTACTCGGCCCCCATCTACTGGCCCTTCATTCTGGCCTTCATGTCCACCTGGAAGTCTCTGGGCTACAACATGGTGGTTTACCTGGCCAGCATCACCGGCATCGACGGCACCCTGTATGAGGCCGCCCTGCTGGACGGCGCCACCAAGTGGCAGCAGGCCAAGTACATCACCATCCCCTCCATCAAGCCCATGATCATCATCATGTTCATCCTGAACATCGGTAAGATCTTCTACTCCGACTTCGGTCTGTTCTACCAGGTCACCCAGGGCGTGCCCAACTCCCTGTACAACGTGGCCAGCACCTTCGATACCTTCATCTTCCAGAACCTGCGCACCAACGGCATGTCCATCGGCCAGATCGCGGCCGCCGGCCTGTTCCAGGCGGTATGCTGCTGCGCAACCATCCTGCTGGCCAACTTCATCGTTTCCAAGCTGGATTCCGACAGCGCCATCATCTAAGAGAAAGGAGGAGCATCATGACCGTTTCTGAAAAGCGCAAGCTCCGCAAGGAGCAAAAATCCATCGAGCGCGAGGAAGCCCGCGCCACGGCCAAGCTGGACCGGATCAAACCGGCCACCAACGCTGCGTTCAACGCCCTGTTTGCCCTGCTTTCCTTCGTGTGCCTGTTCCCTGTTTTCTACGTCATCATGATCTCGGTCAGCTCGGAGGAATCCATTCGCACCCACGGCTACGCTCTGTGGCCTGAGACCTTCTCCTCCGCCGCTTACCAGTTTTTGTGGAACGAGCGGGGCACCATCTCCCACGCGCTGCTGATCTCCGTCATCGTTACCGTGGTGGGTACCATCATCGGCGTGCTGCTGACCACCAGCATGGGCTACGTGCTCTCCCGCCCCCAGTACCGCCTGCGCGGCTTCTTCAACTGGGTGGTCTTCATCCCCATGATCTTCAACGGCGGCATGGTTGCCAACTACGTGGTTGTGGCCAACATGCTGCACCTGAACGACACCATCTGGTGCTTGATCCTGCCGCTGGCGGTCTCAAGCTTCAACGTGATCATCTGTAAGACCTTCTTCCGCACCACCATACCGGATTCCATCATCGAATCCGCCAAGATCGACGGCGCTTCCCAGCTGACCATCTTCGGCCGGATCGTGATTCCCATCTCCAAGCCTGTATTCGCCACCATCGGTCTGTTCCTGACCTTCGGCTACTGGAACGACTGGTTCCAGTCCAGCTTGTACATCTCCAAGAACAACCTGGTCAGCCTGCAGGCTCTTCTGAACAACATGATGAAGAACCTGGACTACATCGCCAACAACCCCTCTGCCGGCCTGAGCCTGCAGCAGTACCGCAACTCCATGCCCTCCGAATCCGTGCGCATGGCCATCGCGGTTATCATCGTTATCCCCATCGCCTGCGCCTACCCCTTCTTCCAGAAATACTTCATTTCCGGTCTGACCATCGGCGCGGTCAAGGGCTAAGGGATCGTTTTTCTTAAGGTTTTCCAATTCGGAATCACTTTATAAAACAGAAAAGGAGAAACAACATGAAAAAGCTCAACAAAGCACTTGCTCTGGGCATGGCCGGCGCTATGGCGCTGAGCATGGCCGCATGCGGCGGCAGTGGCACCACCTCCGGTACCGCCAGCACCGCCAGCACCGCTGGCACCACCTCCGGTGCTGCCGACGGCGAAGTGGTCAACCTGACCTGGGTTACCGTTGGTAACGGCCAGCCCACCAACTACGACGCCTGGCTGGAGCAGATCAACCCCTACCTGGAAGAAAAGATCGGCGTCAATCTGGACGTTCAGGTCGTTTCCTGGGGCGACTGGGACAACCGCCGCAACGTGATCGTGAACACCGGTGGTGAGTACGACATCCTGTTCACCAACATGAACACCTATGTGAACGACGTGCACATCGGCGCTTTCGCCGACATCAGCGAGCTGGTCAAGACCTCCAGCCCCGAGCTGTATGCCTCCATCCCCGAGGATTACTGGGATGCCTGTGAGATCGACGGCAAGCTGTACGGCGTGCCCACCTACAAGGACTCCTCCATCTCCGAGTACCTGGTTTGGGACAAGGAGCTGGCCGAAGGCACCGGCTTCACCATTCCCGAGGCTATGCCCATGTCTGACCTGGGCACCCTGACCGACACCCTGACCGCCATGAAGGACACCAAGGGTGAGGCTTCCTTCCCCATGAACAAGAACGGCGCCACCTGGGTTGCCTTTGAGTACGACAACATGGGCACCGGCCTGCTGCCCATCGGCGTTCGCTACAACGACGAGACCGCTACCGTTGTTCCCGTTCTGGAGCAGCCGGACATCCAGGCTTCCCTGAACACCTTCCACGAGTGGTACCAGGCTGGCATCATCAACTCTGACGCTGCCACCAAGCCCGAAGAGAACGCTTACAAGCCCTGCAGCGTAGCACAGGGCTGGTCCGGCGCCGCCATCACCAGCTGGGGTCCCCAGATGGGTGTTGACGCTCAGGCCACCAAGCTTGGCCCCACGGTTATCTCCAACGACACCGTTCGCGGCTCCATCAACTGCATCTCCGCCAACTGCGCTTACCCCGAGAAGGCTCTGGAGCTGCTGCAGCTGGTAAACACCGATTCCTACGTACGTGACCTGCTGTACTACGGCGTACAGGGCGACAACTGGGATTACACCGACGACACCAAGCAGTGGGTTCACAAGAACAATGCTGACTGGACCATGGCCGGTTACACCCAGGGCAGCTTCTTCGCCGTTACTCCCAGCGACGAGTTCGATTTCAACCAGTACGACGAGGTGAAGGAGCTGAACGAGAACGCCGAGGCTTCCGTGCTGCTGGGCTTCACCCTGGACACCTCCGCCTTCAAGGATCAGCTGGCCAACTGCGTTGCCATCTACGAGCGCTACAAGGGCGAGCTGCTGTCCGGCACCCGTCCCACCGATGAGATCGTTCCCGAGATCATGGACGAGATGCGCAAGGCCGGCTTCGACGAGATCGTTGCTCAGTGCCAGGAGCAGGTAGACGCCTTCATGGCCACCAAGGGCACCACCACTGAGAGCGCTCCCGCCGAGAGCACTTCCGCTGCTGAAAGCACCGCTGCCGAGAGCACTTCTGCCAGCAGCGCCGCATAATTCCATCGGAATTTTTACCGCAATTCAATCCACCACATAAGGCCGCCGCACCGCGCGGGCAGGAGAAAACACAGAAAGCGGCATTCCGTTTCACCGCCGCCTTTGATCGAACAGATTATTGTCAAGATCAACGTTTTCACCGGCCCGGCCGTGCGGCGGCCCTTTTTGATAAACACACACAGGACAAAAATGCATGAAGTGAGGACTCTCTCCATGAAACAGCATGGCATCCGCACGGTGTATGCCGTGCATCATTCCCACACCGATATCGGTTACACCGACCTGCAGGAGCACGTGATCGAGCTGCAGGTGGATTACATCCGCACTGCCCTGCGCATGATGCAGGACGAAGCCAACCGGGATTTCCGCTGGAACTGCGAGACTCTGTATTGTGTGGAGGAGTTCTTCAAATCCGCCACCGAAGAGGAACGCAAGCAGTTCCTTGAGCTGGCTGCCGACGGCCGTCTGGGCCTTTCCGCCAACTACCTGAACTTCACCGACCTGCTGGACTGCGGCATCTACTCCCGCCGCCTGGGTCAGTGGCACAAGCGCTTCGCCGAAGCAGGCGTAACCCTGAACACCGCCATGTGCGCCGACATCAACGGCATCTCCATGGGCCAGCGGGACGCCATGCTGGACAACGGCGTGGAATTCCTCTACACCAACATCCACTGCCACCACGGCATGTACCCCCTGTACCAGAACCAGAACGCCTACTTCTGGGAGAACGCCGAGGGCAAGCGGCTGCTGGTATGGAACGGCGAGCACTACAACCTGGGCAACGTGCTGGGCCTGCGTCCCAACCACACCCCCAACTTCATGACCATGGACCGGCTGGGCACCGGCCCCCGCCCCGCGGACGACGTGGAGGCCCTGGCTCAGAATCTGGACGCCTACCTGACCGAGTGTGAGGAGAACGGCTACCCCTACGACTTCATCCTGGCCTCGGTATCCGGCGTGTTCAGCGACAACGCGCCCCCCGAACCCCTGATTCTCCAGACCATTCAGGGCTACAACGAGAAATACGGCGACACCGTGCAGGTAAAGATGGTCAGCCTGCAGGAGCTGTACGCCGCCATCGCTCCCAAGCTGCAGGATGCGCCGGTGCTGCGGGGCGATCTGAACGACTGGTGGGCCAACGGCGTGGGCTCCACTCCCTACGCGGTGAAGCATTACCTGGGCGCCCGCCGCAGCTACGACCTGGCCCGCCGCCTGGACCCCGATCTGGACACCAAGGCTCCCGAGCTGGTGCGCCAGGCCGAGGACAACCTGCTGCTCTACGCCGAGCACACCTGGGGCCATTCCGCCAGCATCACCAACCCCTACGTATCCATGGTGTTGGATCTGGACAGCCGCAAGAACGGCTACGCCAGCCAGGCCCATGAGGCCGCGGCCCGCCTGCTGGGCCGCATCGCCCGCGAACAGGGCGACATCCTGCGCTACTACGCCACCAGCGGCACCATCCGGGTGCAGAACCCCACCGGTCAGGCCGGTGTGATGCCGGTGGAATTCTATGTGGAGACCCTGCCCGCCGGGCTGCCGGAGGCAGTGATCCGCACCGAGGACGGCCGCCAGCTGCCCTGCCAGGTCAGTCCCCATCCCCGCGGACGTCTGATCTCCTTCACCGACACCTTTGCCCCTCATGAGGTAAAGCAGTATACTTATGACAAAGCCCCCGCCGTGGAGCAAAAGCTGAACACCCGCCGCTGCTATGTGGGCGCCGAGCGCATCCGGGACATCGTGAACGATTTCGACCCGTTCACCTACCGTCTGCCCTACAGCTTCGAGAACCGCTGGTTCCGGCTGGAGTACAAGGTGGGCCAGGGCCTGTGCAGCCTGTTCGACAAGCGTGCCGGCCGCGAGCTGATGCCCAAAAACGGCCTGCCCTTCTTCACCCCGGTGTACGAGTGCACTCCCGTTCGCCCCGGCCAGACCGACGTTTACGAGGAACGCCGCCTGCTGGGCCGCAACGTTCGCGGCAAGCACGCCAAGCAGTACCCCGCTGTGCTGGAGGAAGTGATCTGCGAAGAGCACGGCTCCGTGTTCACCATCCTGCGCCTGCGCGGCAGCATGACCGGCAGCATCCACTGCGACGTGGTGCTCAAGCTGTATGAGGATATGCCCCGCATCGACCTGAGCCTGGAGCTGGGCAAGACCCTTTCCACCGACGTGGAGAGCGTCTACCTGCCTCTGACCCTGGACGTTCCCGGCAGCCAGCTGTGGCTGCGCAAGGGCGGCCGCGAGGCCATGCGCCCCGGCGTGGACCAGCTGCCCGGCACCAACATGGAATACAGCATGAGCGATGACGGTCTGGCCTTTTTGGGCGAGGACGGCGGCGTTCTGCTGGCCGCCTTCGACACCCCGCTGTATTACTTCGGCGAGCTGGCGCACCACCCCATCCGCCTGTGCGAGCGCCTGCCCGAAGACAACCGCCGCCCGGTGTACAGCTGGCTGATGAACAACACCTGGGAGACCAACTTCAAGCTGGATCTCTCCGGCTTTACCGAATACCGCTACACCCTGTGTCTCACCGACGAAACCGACCCCGAACGTGCCCTGGACGCTCTGCACGAGCAGATGTTCGCCCCCATCGTGCGCATCGTGGGATAATCTTTGAACCCCATATTCAGGAGGAAATCATATGGCTAAGATCATTGGCAACGCATTGCCCAACATCCCCTGGCAGGACCCTCCTGCCGAATCCCGTCTGCCCCTGTGGCGCTATGATGCCAACCCCATCATCGGCCGCGACGGCAACAAGCGCTCCAACAGCGTGTTCAACAGCGCTGTGGTTCCCTTCGGCGACGGCTTTGCCGGTGTGTTCCGCTGCGACAGCATGTCCATCAGCATGGACATCTTCGCCGGCTTCAGCAAGGACGGCATCCACTGGACCATCGACGACGAGCCCATTCACCTGGTGGGCGAGAACCCGGAGATCACCAAGCGGGAATACCGCTATGACCCCCGCGTCTGCTACATGGACGGCAAGTACTACGTGACCTGGTGCAACGGCTACCACGGCCCCACCATCGGCATTGCCTGGACCGAGGACTTCAAGACCTTCCACCAGCTGGAGAACGCCTTCCTGCCCTACAACCGCAACGGCGTGCTGTTCCCCCGCAAGATTCAGGGCCGCTACATGATGATGAGCCGCCCCAGCGACACCGGCCACACCCCCTTCGGCGATATCTTTGTCAGCCAGAGTGAGGATCTGGTCTACTGGGGCCGCCACCGCTACATGATGGGCGCTGTGAAGGGCGACGAGTCCGCCTGGCAGAGCCTGAAGATCGGCCCCGGCCCGGTGCCCATCGAGACCGATGAGGGCTGGCTGCTGATCTACCACGGCGTTATCAACACCTGCAACGGCTACGTCTACCGCATGGGCGCCGCCCTGCTGGATCTGGACGAGCCCTGGAAGGTCAAGGCCCGCGGCAAGGATTACATCCTGGCTCCCCATATGCCCTATGAGTGCATGGGCGACGTGCCCAACGTCACCTTCCCCTGCGCCGCCCTGGCGGACGCAGAGACCGGCCGCATCGCCGTTTACTACGGCTGCGCCGACACCGTGACCGGCCTGGCCTTCACCACCGTGGATCGCCTGCTGGACTACATCAAGTCCAATTCCTTCGACTGCACCTCCGGCGGGGAGATGGTCTGATTGTCTCAGGATAACATCCTGCTCATCACCACAGACCAACAGCGGTTCGATACCATCCAGGCGCTGGGAAACTCCAGCATCTACACGCCGCATCTAAACTATTTGTATACGTAAGGCACCGCTTATACCCACTGTTATGCCGATTGTCCCATCTGTGTGCCTTCCCGCACCACTCTGATGACCGGCCTGCGCGGGTATGAAAGCGGCGTGGTCACCAACGCGACCCACGCTCAGGTCATGAGGCAGGCCACCGCCCGCCGGGCCACCCTGCCCGCCCTGCTCACCGATGCCCCGGGTACCAGACCCGCGCCATGGGCAAGATGCACTTCGACCCCGTGCGCGCCTGCTACGGCTTCGAGAGCATGACGCTCCCCATCGACTATCTGCGGAGCTGCGAAAAGCAGGGCCTGCGTCCCAAGACCCACGGCGCTATGGAGTGCGAGCTGGTGCCCGCACTCTCCACCGTGGACACCAGAGACAGCATCACCACCTGGATCGTGGACGGCTCCATCGACTTTCTGGAAACGAGGGACCCCTTGCGGCCCTTCTTCCTCTGGACCAGCTTCACCAAGCCGCATCCTCCCTTTGATCCCTGCAGGGATTTCTGGGAGATCTACGACGGCATCCCCATGCCCGAGGCAGTTTACGGCGACTGGTCCCGTGACCTGGACGCCGCGCCCCAGGGCTTTCTGGCCGGAAGCTACGAGAACACCGACGTGCATCTCTACAGCCCCCGGCAGCTGGCAAACACCCGCCGCGCCTACTATGCAATGATCACTCAGGTGGACTATGCGCTGGGCCGGCTGTTTGCCTGCCTGCGGGAAAACGGCCTGGACAAAAACACCTGGGTCATCTTCACCTCCGACCACGGCGAGATGCTGGGCGACCACCACATGTCTCAGAAGAACCTCTTCTTTGAGGGGTCTGCCCACGTCCCCTGCCTGATCATGCCGCCCCGGGGCCGCGAGCTGTTCCGGATGCTGCTGGAGCACACCGCCCAAACCCGTCCGCAAGCCCTAGAAAACGGTTACTTCCGCACGTCTCCCGCACCTTCCCGGCCGGGAGACGTGCGGTTCCGCTGGCTGGGCTTCCACTATCACGATTTCAATTACGACGTATTTCATTAACCCGAGCCCGCCTGTGCGGGCTTCCAAGCGCAAAAGGAAAAAACTATGGAAACTATGAGCTTTTTGGACAAGCGGATCAACGGCATCTGCACCGAGCTGCAGAAGCTGTCTGTGAAGCAGAAATTCCCCACCGACAACTGGCTGTACAAGCCGGGCAACTTCCTGCGCCCCGAGGACGCGGACGCCGATCCCGCTCCCTTCGAGGCCTTCGACTGCCGCACCATGCACTGGTACGGCCCCGACAAGCACTACTGGTTCCGCGCCGACGTGACCGTTCCCGAAGAGATGGACGGCAAGCCCCTGTGGATGCACGTGTGCACCCAGATCGACGAGTGGGACGACGCCAAGAACCCCCAGTTCCTGCTGTTTGTGAACGGCGTGGTCACCCAGGGCATCGACATGAACCACCGGGACGTGCTGCTGGACCGCTGCGCCAAGGCCGGTACCCAGTACCGCCTGGAGCTGCAGGCCTACACCGGCATCCTGCACACCGAGTTCAACCTGATCGTGGACCTGCGCGAGGTGGACCCGGAGATCGAGGGCCTGTACTATGACCTGGTTGTGCCCCTGCAGGCCTTCCCCCGCCTGGATGCGGACAGCAAGGCCCGCCGGGACCTGGAGCGTGTGCTGAACGACGCCATCAACCTGCTGGACCTGCGCACCCCCTACAACGAGAGCTTCTACGCCACCGTGGCCCAGGCCCGGGAATTCCTGGCCAAGGACCTTTACACCGACCTGGCCGGTCACGACGAAGTGATCGCCAGCTGCATCGGCCACACCCACATCGACGTGGCCTGGTGGTGGACCGTTGCCCAGACCCGCGAGAAGGTCTGCCGCAGCTTTGCCACCGTGCTGAAGCTGATGGAGGAGTACCCCAACTACAAGTTCATGTCCAGCCAGCCCCAGCTGTACTACTTCCTCAAGCAGCGTTACCCTGAGCTGTTCGAGCAGATCAAGGCCCGCGTGGCCGAGGGCCGCTGGGAACCCGAAGGCGGCATGTGGGTAGAGGCCGACTGCAACCTGACCAGCGGCGAGAGCCTGGTGCGTCAGTTCCTGTACGGCAAGCGCTTCTTCCAGGAGGAGTTCGGCCTGGACAACCGCATCCTGTGGCTGCCCGACGTGTTCGGCTATTCCGGCGCTCTGCCCCAGATCATGAAGAAGTGCGGCATCGACTACTTCATGACCACCAAGCTGGCCTGGAACCAGTTCAACAAAATGCCCTACGACACCTTCATGTGGCGCGGCATCGACGGCACCGAGATCCTGACCCATCTGGTCACCACCCTGGGCGTTGGCCAGGATGAGAAGGACTTCTTCACCACCTACAACGGCATCCTGCATCCGGACGCCATCATCGGCGGCTGGCACCGTTACCAGCAGAAGGACATCAACAACGATATCCTGGTCTGCTACGGCTACGGCGACGGCGGCGGCGGCCCGACCCGTTCCATGCTGGAGACCTCTACCCGTATGGAAAAGGGCGTGGAGGGTCTGCCCAAGGTACGCCAGGCCTTCGCCCGCACCTACTTCGACGAGCTGAAGGAGCGCGTTTCCGGCAACCGCCGCCTGCCCACCTGGGAGGGCGAGCTCTACTTCGAGTATCACCGCGGCACCCTGACCTCCATGGCCCGCAACAAGCGCTCCAACCGCAAGGCCGAGCTGCACATGATGGACCTGGAGCTGCTGAGCGTGCTGGCTGCCGCTCAGGTCGCCTACCCCACCGAGGCCATCGACCGTCTGTGGCACGGCATCCTGATCAACCAGTTCCACGACATCCTGCCCGGCTCCTCCATCCATGAGGTATACGAGGTCACCAAGGAAGAGTACGCTCAGATGGAGGCCGAGATCGGTTCTCTGTGCGCCGAGCGCCTGACCGCTCTGACCCCCGCCGGCAGCGGCATGACCGTTTACAACACCACCGGCTTCGGCCGCAACGACGTGGTCGAGCTGGGCGAGTGCAGCGCTGCTGCCCTGACCGACGAGACCGGCCGCGTTTACCCCGTACAGCAGACCGAGAACGGCGCTGTTGCCTTCCTGGCCGATCTGCCCTCCAAGGGCCGCAAGACCTTCGCGGTTGCCGACAAGACCGAGCAGGCCAGCCGTTTCGCTCTGAGCGAGGATGGCCACACCCTGGAGACCCCCTTCTACACCGTGCGCTTCGACGAGCAGGGCGGCATCGCCGGTCTGTTCGACAAGGAGAACCGCCGCGAGGTGCTGCAGGCCGGCAAGACCGCCAACCTGCTGCGTGTCTTCGAGGATAAGCCCATCTACTACGACAACTGGGATATCGACATCTACTACACCGAGAAGTTCTGGGATGTGACCGATCTGCGCTCCTTCACCTGGACCGAGCAGGGCCCGGTGCGCGCTACCCTGCACATCGAGCGCGAGTTCAGCAACTCCACCATCTCTCAGGACATCCACTTCTACGCGGACATCCGCCGCATCGACTTCGTGACCACTGTGGATTGGCATGAGCATCAGCATCTGCTGAAGGTGCAGTTCCCCGTGAACGTACACACCGACGAGGCCACCTTCGAGGTCCAGTACGGCAACCTGACCCGCAAGACCCACACCAACACCAGCTGGGACAAGGCTCGCTTCGAGAGCTGCGGCCAGAAGTGGGCCGACCTGTCCGAGGGCCACTACGGCGTCAGCCTGCTGAACGACTGCAAGTACGGTCATTCCGTGAAGGACAGCTGCATCTCCCTGACTCTGATCAAGTCCGGCATCGAGCCCAACCCCACCACCGACCAGGAAGTACATCACTTCACCTACGCTCTGTACCCCCACGCCGAGACCTGGCGTGCTGCCGGCACTGTGCGTGAAGCCTTCTTCCTCAACCAGCCCGCTCTGGCTGTGGCTGGCGGCGAGCCCGGCGAGGCCTTCAGCCTGGCCGTGTGCGACGCTCCCAACGTGGTTGTGGAGACCATCAAGCAGGCCGAGGACGGCGACGGCGTGATCGTGCGTATGTACGAGAGCGAGAACGCCCTCACCGACACCGTGCTGCACTGGGGCCGCCCCGTGACCGAGGCGGTAAGCTGCGACTGCATGGAGCAGCCGGACGGCGAGGCCGTTTCCCTGGAGGACGGCGGCATCCGCTTCACCATCAAGCCCTACGAGATCAAGACGCTGCGCATCCGCTGAGCCGCGCCTTCCCACACATTCACAACAGGCCGCAAGGCCGCGAGGATCATTCCTATGGCTATGGAATTTTTGCCGCAGCCCAAACGGGTGGAGTCCCGTTCGGGCGCAATGACCCTGACTCCGCACACCCGCATCGTGCTCTGCCCCGGCACCGCACCGGAGGCTCTGCTCTATGCGCAGATGCTGCAAAACGCCATTCGTGACCAGGCCGGGCTCTGCCCGGCCCTTGGTCGGGGCGAAGCCTTTTCCGGCGACATCGCCCTGCGCGTGGACAGCACGCTGGCCGACCGCTACACGCTGACCGTGGGCAGCGAGGGCGCCACCCTCTGCGCCGGCACCGACGAAGGCCTGTGCAACGGCGTGCAGACCCTGATCCAGTACCTGGAGCGCCACGGCGCGGTACTGCCCTCGGTATTCATCGAGGACTGGCCCGACCTGGCCAACCGCGGTTACTACCTGGACTGCTCTCGCGGCCGGGTACCCACCCTGGATTACTTAAAGCGGGTGGCGGATCTGCTCTGCCGCTACAAGGTCAACCAGTGGCAGCTGTACATTGAGCACACCTATCTGTTCCGGGATCTGTCCGAGGCCTGGCGGGACGACACCCCCCTCACCGCCGACGACATCCTGGAGCTGGACGCCTACTGCGCCGCCCGTCACATCGAGCTGGTGCCCTCCCTGTCCAGCTTCGGCCACATGTACAAGATCCTGTCCACCAAGACCTGCTGCGACCTGTGCGAGCTGCCGGATTCTGAGAAGATCCCCTTCAGCTACACCTACGCCGGTGCGCACCACACCCTGAACGTCTCCAACCCGGACGTGCTGGACTTCGTCAAGAAGCTGATCGACGAGTACCGTCCGCTGTTCCGCACCAACAAGTTCAACATCTGCGCCGACGAAACCTTCGACCTGGGCAAGGGCCGCAGCAAACACCTGGCCGACGAGCTGGGCGAAAAGGCCCTCTACGTGAGCCACGTGAAGGCCCTGTGCGAGTACCTGGTATCCCAGGGCTGCATCCCCATGTTCTGGGGCGATATCATGTGGCGTTTCCCCCAGAGCTGCGCTGAACTGCCCAAGGAGACCATCTGTCTGAACTGGGGCTATCTGCCCAACCAGCGGGAAAACGAGATCCGCGACATCGCGGCCAGCGGCATCACCCAGTATGCCTGCCCGGGCGTATGCGCCTGGAACCAGTGGGTTCCCCTGTACCGGTATGCCTATTCCAACATCCGGCTCATGTGCCACCACGCCCACAAATACAAGGCCATCGGCCTGCTGAACACCGACTGGGGCGACTACGCTCACATCAACGACCCCCGTCTCACCATCCCCGGCATCCTGTACGGCGCAGCCTTCAGCTGGAACGCCGAGCCGGTGGAGGCCGACGAGCTGAATGAGGCGGTGTCCCGCATTGGCTACGGCGATACCTCCGGCAAGCTGATGGCCGCCCTGACCGCGATGTCCGACCATGAGGTCTTCGACTGGTGGCACGTGGTCAACTGGATGGACGGCGACGAGGCCCGCCGGGCCGAGCTGCTGGCGGAAGTGGACATGACCAAGGTTCCCGAGGCCAACGCCGCCGTAAAAGAAGCCCTTTCCCAGGTGCTGGCCTGCGCCCCCTTCCTGCCCGCGGGCAAGAAGGAGATCATCAGCCTGACCAGCGTCACCGCCGAGAGCGTGCTGCTCTGGAACGAGATCGGCGTCTGGCTGACCGGTCCCCGCACCGAGAACCCGGCCCTGGCCGCCCGTCTGGAGCACTGGTATGCGCTGTACCTGAACCAGTGGCGTCAAATCAGCCGTGAAAGCGGCCTGCCCAACCTGACCCGGCTGATCGTGCGTTACGCCGACCTGCTGCGCGGGCGGCAGATGCAGGCGGAGTAAAACGCCGGGAGGCAGATCATGGGCTGGTTTCGTCAACTGTTTTTCCCGTCAGAACCGCCCACCGAATCGCAATTGGAGGCCGGCCGCCACGCTCTCATCACCGAGGGCGCCGTGGCGGCCGTCCTTTATTCAGTGGGAACCGGCAACTTCCTGGCCGGGTATCTGAGTCAGCTGGGCGCATCCATTTCCTTCTGCGCCTTTGTGGCCATGATCCCGCAGCTGGGCTGTGTACTGCAATTTTTCTCCCCGTTTCTGTTTGAACGCATCCACCACCGCAAGCTGTCCATCTGGCTGCTGTGCGTGGTCTACCGCTTCTCGCTGGCTGCGGTGTTCCTGGTGCCTTTGGCGGTGCCGGGCCACGCCGAGGCCCGCTGGGTGGTGCTGGCGCTCTATACCATCGCTTTTTTTGCCGCGGGTGTGGTCACCCCCGGCCTTTCCCACCTGACGCTGGGCCTCGCACCGGACGGCAGGCGCGGCGCCTTCTTTGCCCGCAAGGACATCACGGCGGTCTGCGTCAACAGCGCCGCCACCCTGGTGATGGGCCGTCAGCTGGACTACTTCACCCGCATCGGCCGCCCGGACGCGGGCTACCTGCTCATCGGCGCGGTCTGTGCCGCTCTGGCAATCCTGGACGCGCTGCTGCTGGGCCTGGTTCGGGAAAATCCGGTGGCCTTCGTGAGCAAGCTGCGCCCAGCCGACATCCTGCGCCCTGTGCGGGACAAAGCCTACCGTCCGCTGCTGCTCTACTGCATCCTGGGCGGTCTGCCGGGTGGACTCTCCACCCCGTTTCTGTCGGTGTACGAGCTGCGGGTTCTGAACCTGAGCCACAGCTTCATCACCACGGTGGGCGTGGTCTCCGCCGTGGCCGGCATGGCCGGCAGCTGGTACTGGGGCCGTCTGGCCGACGCTGCGGGCTGGCGGCGTGTCATCTGGCTCACCGCCGCGATCAACCTCTCCTGCACGCTGGGCTGGGCCTTTGTGCGCCCCTCCTGGGCGCCCTTCACGGCCCCCATTCTGATGGTGGCCACTGCCGCCTGCTCGGGCGGCGCGTCCATCGCCAGCATGAACCTGCAGTTCGCCTCCAGTCCGGAAAACGCAAAGACCACCTACATCGGCGTAACCTCGGCCACCGCCAGCATCGCGGCCTGTCTGTCCGCCAGTGTGGGTACCACATTGCAGCCCCTGCTGCAGAACGTTCTGGGCAACTCCAGCATCCCCTGCCTGTTCCTGCTGGCGGCGGCGCTGGGCTTTGCCAACCTGGCCGTGAACGGCCGTAAATTGCCCAACAACAAATCCTGATCCCCTTGGGAGGAATGTTTTCGATGTTTCCCTATCAAGACCCCAAGCTTCCCGTGGAAGAGCGCATCGACGACCTGCTCGGCCGGATGACGCTGCGGGAAAAAATTATGCAGACCGACCAGTATTTCTCCGGCGACTTCACCACCCAGGATGAAAACGGCCAGGTGACCGCCATGGATATGGACCGGTTTGACGCACTGCTGCAGGGCCACAGCGTGGGCAGCGTGCAGCTGCGCGGCATGACCGCCGCCCTGGCCAACCAGGTGCAGCGCTACGCTCTGGAAAAGACCCGTCTGGGCATCCCCTTTCTGTTCAGCGAAGAGGCGCTGCACGGCCTGTTCAACAACCGTGCCACCAGCTTCCCCCAGCAGCTCGGCCTGGCCGCCACCTTCCACCCGGAGCTGGGGCGGCAGATGGGCCACGCCATCGCCACCGAGACCCGGGCCATGGGCATCCACGAGAGCTACAGCCCGGTAATGGACCTGATCCGCGACCCCCGTTACGGCCGCGGCGAGGAATCCTACGGCGAGGACACCCACCTGTGCGGCGAATTCGCCCGCGAGGTGGTGCGGGGCATGCAGGGCGACGACCTGACCGCTCCGGACGCCATTGCCGCCGAGCCCAAGCATTATGTGGGCTACGGCAACCCGGTGGGCGGTCTGAACTGCGCCCCCTGCACCATGGGCCGTCACGACGTGTTCAGCGACTGTCTGCCCGTGTTTGAATCCGCCTTTGTGGACGGTGGCGCCATGAACGCCATGTGCAGCTATAATTCCATCGACAGCATCCCTGTCTCCATGGACCACGAGCTGCTCACCGACGTACTGCGCGGCCAATACGGCATGCGGGGCTTTGTGCGCACCGACTTGACCGCCGTCTCCCGCCTGTACGACTGGCACTTCATCGCCCCCACGCCGGAGGAGGCCGTGCGCCTGGGCGTGGAAGCGGGCGTGGATCTGCAGCTCTACGACTTCCCTCATGACGTATGGCAGAATGCCCTGGAGCATCTGGTGGAGAGCGGCAAGCTGGACCCCGCCATCCTGGACACCGCCTGCCGCCGCGTGCTGCGGGTGAAGTTCCTGCTGGGGCTGTTCGAGAACCCCTTCACCGACGAGACCCGCGCCGAAAAGGTGCTGCGCTGCCCCGATCATCTGGAGCTGGCCCGGCGCATTGCCCGGGAAAGCGTGGTTCTGCTGAAAAACGACGGCCTGCTGCCCCTGCGCAAGGACCTGGGCTGCATCGCGGTCATCGGCCCCGGCGCGGACGAAGCCGCCCTGGGCGACTATTCCGAGGCCCGCGGCCGCACCGGCCAG
Source organism: Gemmiger sp. An87 (assembly GCF_002159185.1). Lineage (GTDB taxonomy): Bacteria > Bacillota > Clostridia > Oscillospirales > Ruminococcaceae > Allofournierella. The sequence goes on along the minus strand of NZ_NFHD01000001.1, from coordinate 3,338 downwards.
GTGACCGTGCTGGACGGCATCCGCAATGCGGTGGCCCCCGGTACCCGGGTCATCCACGCCCGCGGCTGCAACATTCTGGGCCAGGCGCTGCATCCCTTTGACCCCAGCATGCTCTGCGACGAGGAGGGCAACGCCGGTCTCACCGGCCGTTACTACAACGGTCCCAAGCCCGAAGGCACCCCGGTGCAGACCCGTACCGACCGCACCGTGAACTTCAACTGGATCTTCTCGCTGCCCCATCCCGAGCTGGATGCCGGCTGCTTCAGCGTGGCCTGGACCGGTTATGTCTGCATGCCCAAGACCATGGATGGCTGCATCGGCCTGAGCACCCAGGACAGCATGCGCCTGTACATCGACGATGAACTGCTCATCGACGGCTGGGGCCCGGACAAGAGCGCCGATCAGGCTCTGGACTTCCGCTTTGAGGCGGGCCGCCGCTATAAGGTGCGCATCGAGTTCACCAACGACGGCCGCGGCGCCCGTGTCATCTTCGGCTACAGCGCCGGCCATGAGGATTTCGATGCGGCGGTGAACGCCGCCCGTCAGGCCGACGTGGCCATCCTCTGCATGGGCGACAACGAAGAGACCAGCGGCGAAAACTTCGACCGCACCTCTCTGGACCTGCCCGGCCGCCAGTTGGAGCTGGTCAAGGCCGTATACGCCACCGGCACCCCGGTGGTGCTGCTGCTCCAGAGCGGCCGTCCGGTGAGCGCCAACTGGGAGAACGAGCATCTGCCCGCCATCCTGGAGGCCTGGTTCCCCGGCGAGCAGGGCGGCGCAGGCATTGCCGACGTGCTCTTCGGCGATGCGGAGCCCAGCGGCCGTCTGCCCATCACCTTCCCCCGCAGCGTGGGCCAGGTGCCCTGCCATTACAGCCGCCGTCCGGGCGGCGGCAAGCGCTACGTGGAGATGGATTGGCTGCCCCTGTATCCCTTCGGCTACGGCCTGGCCTACACCACCTTCGCTTATCATGACCTGAAGCTGGACCGCACCCAGATCGCTCCCGGCGAGACCGTCACCGTGGAATTCACGGTGGAGAACACCGGCAGCCGTGCCGGTGTGGCGGTTCCCCAGATTTATGTGCGGGACTACTTCAGCTCGGTGGTCAAACCGGAACGTCAGCTGGCCGCCTTCACCCGTGTGGAGCTGGCTCCCGGCGAAGCCCGCCGCGTGAGCGTATCGGTTGGTCCCCGTGCCCTGCGCACCCTGGGCGCCGATTACGTCTGGCGGGTAGAGCCCGGCGATTTCGAGATTCAGCTGGGCGACAACGCCGAAAACATCCTGCTGCGCACCGATCTGACCGTGTGCGGCTGACCGGATTCCTTACAGCCGCACAGGCGGGCCGCATCCAGCGGCACCGCCTGTGCGGCACTCTTGTAATTCATCCCAGAAAGGACGACCAAAGCATGGCTATGTTGAAACTGAAACCCACCTGCAAGGATTACCTGTGGGGCGGCGAAAAGCTGCGCACCGACTTCGGCATCGAGAGCGACCTGAACCCCCTGGCCGAGGCCTGGGTGCTCTCCTGCCACAAGGACGGCCCCTCCACCATCGTGAACGGCCCCCACGCGGGCCAGACCCTGGCGGACTACATCGCCGCTCAGGGCCGGGGTATCCTTGGCACCAACTGCGAGCGATTCGAGGATTTCCCCATTCTGACCAAATTCATCGACGCCAAGGGCAACCTGTCCATCCAGGTTCACCCCAGCAACGAATACGCCCTGGAGCACGAGGGCCAGTACGGCAAGACTGAGATGTGGTACATCCTGGACTGTGAGCCGAACGCCTTCCTTTACTACGGCTTCGATCACGAGATCAGCCGGGAGGAATTCGAGCGCCGCATCCAGGACAACACCCTCACCGAGGTGCTGAACGCCGCTCCTGTGCATAAGGGCGATGTGTTCTTCATCCCCGCGGGCACTCTGCACGCCATCTGCCAGGGCATCGTGATCGCCGAGATCCAGCAGAACTCCAACGTGACCTACCGGGTCTACGACTACGGCCGCGTGGGTGCAGACGGCAAGCCCCGCGCCCTGCACATTCCCCAGGCACTGGCCGTCACCGAGCTCCAGCCGCCCAAAAATCACGATTTCGGCGGTCATCTAGCCCAGTGCGACTACTTTACCGTGGACGCATATACCAATGATTTCAAGGGCACTGCAGGCCCGGAGAGCTTCGTTTCCCTCCTGGTGGTAGACGGCGAAGGCGAAGTAACCTGCGGCGAAGAGACCCTGCCGGTCAAGAAAGGTGACAGCATCTTCCTGCCCGCAAACAGCGGCGATTTTGTCGTCACCGGCACCCTGCAGACCCTTTGCACCCGGGTGTGATTTTTCCGATCAACAACAAAAAAGGCGCCCGACCCGGGCGCCTTTTTCTTATCACGAATTGTATATAAAAGAATATATTCAAGTAATTGTATAACATAATCTGGCCGTGTATCTGCTTTGATCCAGCAGCTTTTCCGCCCGCTTATAAAAAGGAAGAAGTCACAAACAGGGCATCTCTCGGGCCGCCTCCTTTTGGTGCACTTCCAGACGAAGGCGTTAAGAAAAACATGCCGGTGGCATGTTTTTTAGCTTGAGAGTCCCTGCGAGCTGAACCGGAGCGCCTCAGCGCGAACGGTGAAGCCGCCCCGCAGGGGGAAGTGCGGCAAAAGAAAAGTGAGCATCAACTGTGGTTTGCCTCTTTGTGGTGCACTTCTAGACGAGGGCGTTAAGAACAATATGCCGGTGGCATATTGTTTAGCCCGAGAGGCCCTGCGAGCTGAACCGGAGCGCCATCAGCGCGAACGGTGAAGCCGCCCCCGAAGGGGGGAAGTGCAACAAAAAAGGCAAGCATCTTTCGGGCCGCTTCCTTTTGGTGCACTTCTAGACGAGAGCGTTAAGAACAATATGCCGGTGGCATATTGTTTAGCCCGAGAGTCCCTGCGAGCTGAACCGGAGCGCCACAGCGCGAACGGTAAAGCCGCCCCCGAAGGGGGGAAGTGCAACAAAAAAGGCAGGACGTTTGTCCTGCCTTTTTGTGGTGCACTTCCAGGGACTCGAACCCTGGGCCCGCTGATTAAGAGTCAGCTGCTCTACCAACTGAGCTAGAAGTGCATGTATTAAATTTTGGGCCTTGCAAAACCATCTGGCCCTGCCGCTCGCCATCCGAGCCGCTGCGCTGCTCTTCCGGTTCGCTGCATCCGCCACTGGCGGCGCTCACCTCCGGGGCACCAACTGAGCTAGAAGTGCATATTGAATTGTTTGGTCTGTGAGTTGAAGACCAGAAAAAGCAAAGAGAAAAGCCGGCGCCTACCTATTTTCCCAGGTCGTCTCCAACCAAGTATCTTCGGCACA